>DAOUJM010000004.1:0-253077 GCA_034422695.1 Anaerolineae bacterium | reverse complement strand
CTGTGAGAGTGAAGTTAAAGCCCCTCTCCCTGAGAAGGGCTCCCGCCCCCCCAAGGCGGGACAAGGGGTTTGGGGTGAGGGCCGTCGACCGCAACAGGGCATTTGTTCTCCCCCTCTCCCTGGCTTTCTCCCCCTCTCCCTGAGAAGGGCTCCCGCCCCCCAGGGCGGGACAAGGGGGTTGGGGGGTGAGGGCCGGCCAAAACCGACGCTCTGTTGCAATCCTGTCCCCCTTGTCCCCGCAGAAAAGGCCTGACAAAATGAAGTCTTCATCTTCCCGGGAACCCTTGCGGGTACTGGTCCTCTGCACCGCCAACTCCGCCCGCTCGCAGATGGCCGAGGGGCTGTTGCGCCAGCTCTCCGGCGGACGCGTCAGCGTGCGCAGCGCGGGCGTGGCCCCCTCCAGCGTCAACCCCCTCGCCATTCGTGCCATGGACGAGATCGGCGTGGACATCCGCAATCAGCGTTCACAGCACGTCAACGAGTTCCTGCAGCAATCCTTCGATACCGTCATCACGGTCTGCGACCGCGCCGCCGAAACCTGCCCGCAGTTCCCCGGCCACGTGCAGCGCGTCCACTGGAGCCTGCCCGACCCCGCCGCAGGGCAGGGCGACGAAATGCAGCGCCTGGCCGCCTTCGCCCGCGTGCGCGACGAGCTGCAACGCCGCCTGCGCGCCTGGCTGGCCGACCCGAACGACGCCCAGGCCACAGCAACGCCGCCCCCGGCCGCTTCTCCCTGAACTCCCGCGCTCCACTGCTCCCCCTCTCCCTGAAGGGCTCCCGCGACTGAGCGGGAAGGGCTCCTGTGAGAGTGAAGTTAAAGCCCCTCTCCCTGAGGGAGAGGGGTTTGGGGTGAGGGCCGTCGACCGCGACAGGGCATTTGTTCTCCCCCTCTCCCTGAGAAGGGCTCCCGCCCCCCAGGGCGGGACAAGGGGGCCGGGGGGTGAGGGCCGGCCCGTCCCCCCAGGGCGAGACAAGGGGGCCGGGGGGTGAGGGCGAAAGCCGCACGCCAGGCCGGGAGCGGCGAGTTTGACGATGTAGGGGCGACATATCATGTCGCCCGCAGGCACACCTGTCCGGTAAACCGGACTCTCACGCCAGACCGCGCGATTCGCGCTTTCGCGCATATTCTGTATACTGCATGTCATGAACGCTTTCGTTCGTCGCATACAGACTGTGTGCGCATTTGTCCGACCCCTTCTTAAGGAAAGGAGCTTCGTGATGCAGAACGGTACGCTCGACATCACCCTGACCTACTGCGCCTCTTGAAACTACACCCCCCAGGCCGTCAGTTTGGCGGCAGAATTGCTCGGTGAGAGGGAGTTACTGGCGCACGTCCGCTCCTGGAACCTGATTCCGGCCGGCGGCGGGCTCTTCGAGTTCGAGGTCAACGGCGACCTGCTTTATTCGAAGAAGGAAACGGGTCGCCACGCCGAAGAGGGCGAGATCCGCGGCATCTTCGAAAAGTACCTGGCTGGCCAGGCGGTCGTCGCGGGTTAAGTCAGACTTGCGGGCCTCTGGTGGCCCCGCGCTGGAAACTCGACAAGGCAAGGGTTATCCTGTACGCGCTGAAGGCGCCGGCTGCGGCCTTGTGTAGCGGCCCGACGCATATCGTTGTCGTTCACAATTCATCTGTAGAGAGGAAAGGAACCATGGCTAAAGTGTTGGCTTTTGTACTGCTGCTGTCCCTGCTGGTCTCCGGCGTCGGCGTCCTTGCGCAGGACGACGTCGTGCTGGGCCCCGTCACACAACGAATTATGGACCGCGGTGAGTTGATCTGCGGTGTGAACCAGCAGTTGGCCGGCTTCGGCGTGGTCAATGACGCCGGTGAATTCGAGGGCTTTGACATCGATATCTGCCGCGCAGTGGCGGCGGCCGTGCTCGGCGATGCCAACGCCGTCTCCTTCCGTCCGCTGGCGGCAGCCGAACGTCAGGCGGCCATCCAGGGTGGCGAAATCGACATGATGTCGCGCAACACCACCTGGACGCTCAGCCGTGACGTCGTCTGGGGCGCGACCTTCGGCCCGACCACTTTCTACGATGGCCAGGGCATCGGCACCCGCGTTGAACTGGGCGTCACCACCATGGAAGAACTGGACGGCGCCTCCATCTGCGTCACCCAGGGCACGACCACCGAGCTCAACATCACCGACGCGGTGCTCGCGCGCGGACTCGACATCGTCATCCTGGCCCAGCCGGACATCGCCGCCGCCTGGCAGGCCTATCTCGACGGTCGCTGCGAAGCCTGGACGACGGACAAGAGCAGCCTCGCCGCCCTCCACGCCACCTCCGCTGACCCCAGCCTCCACATGGTGCTGGACGTCACGCTGAGCAAGGAGCCGCTCGGCCCGCTCTCGCCGCAGTCGGACCCGCAGTTCGCCGATATCGTCGCCTGGACCGTCTTCGGCCTCATCAACGCCGAGGAAGCCGGCATCACCAGCGAGAACATCGACGACTTCCTGGGCAGCGACGACCCCACCATCCAGCGTCTGCTGGGCCAGAACGACAACGCCTCCGGTTCCTACCTGGGCATCCCCAACGACTTCATGGTCACGGTGGTCCGCCAGCTGGGCAACTATGGCGAAATCTTCCACCGTCACCTCGGCGTGCCGCCCTTCAACCTCGGGCGCGGCATCAACGCCCTGTGGACCGACGGTGGCCTGCTCTACGGGCCTCCCTTCCGCTAATCGCGGCGCAAGGGTGAACTGAACGCAGTGGCACGCGTACTGCGCGCCTCGCTGCTGCTGGCGCTACTGCTCCCGGGCGCCGCCGTCCTCGCACAGGACGTCGGGGTCCGGGGGCCTGTCACGCAGGCCGTCCTTGAGCGCGGCCACCTGAATTGCGGCGTGCCCTTCGAATACCCCGGCTTCGGCGCGATCGACGACGCCGGCGTCTTCGAAGGCATCGATATCGACGTCTGCCGCGCCATCGCGGTGGCGCTCTTCGGCGCCGCCGACGCCATTTCCTTCCGTCCCCTCCGCGGCGTCGAGCGTCAGGCGGCCATCCAGAGCGGCGAGGTCGACGTGATTTCCCGCCTCACCAGCTGGACCCTCAGCCGCGACACGACCTGGGGCATCACCTACGGCCCCACCACCTACTACGATGGCCAGGGCATCGGCACCCGCGCTGAATACGGCATCGCCACCATCGAGGAACTCGACGGGGCCTCCATTTGCGTGCAGCACGGCACGACCACCGAACTCAACATCACCGACGTCACGTCAGCGCGCGGCCTCGACATCGCCATTCTCGGCTATCCCGACCTGACCTCCACCTTCCTGGCCTACGTCGATGGTCGCTGCGAGGCCTGGACGGCCAACCGCGCCAGCATCCTCGGCCTGCACGCCACCTCCGGCGATCCTTCCGCCCACGTGATCCTCGACGTCCTGCTCAGCAAGGAACCCGGCACGCCGCTCTCGTCGCAGTCCGACCCGCAGTTCGCCGAAATCATCGCCTGGACGGTCTACGGCCTGCTGACCGCCGAGGAGTTCGGCATCACCAGCGCCAACGTCGACGACTTCCTCGACAGCGAGCATCCCGCCGTGCAGCGTCTGCTGGGCCAGGGCGGCAACGCCTCGGGCTCCTACCTCGGCATCGCCAACGACTTCATGGTGGAGGTCATCCGCCAGGTCGGCAATTACGGCGAAATCTTCGCGCGCAACCTGGGCGTGCCGCCCTTTAACCTGGAACGCGGCCTGAATGCCCTGTGGACGGACGGCGGCCTGCTCTACGCGCCACCCTTCCGTTAGGGATTGCATGAGGTGAACGCCGCGGCGCGCGTCCTGACCCTGCTGCTGGCCCTGTTGCTCCCCGGCGGCGGAAGCCTCGCGCAGGACGGCCGGCTCACCGGGCCCGTCACGCAGACCGTGCTCGCGCGCGGCCGGCTGGTCTGTGGCGCCAACGCGCAACTGGTCGGCTTCGGCGCCGTCAACAGCGCCGGCGACTACCAGGGCTTTGACGTCGATATCTGCCGCGCCGTGGCCGTGGCCCTGCTGGGCGACGCCAACGCCGTCGCCTTCCGGCCGCTCGTCGGCGCCGAGCGTCAGGCCGCGCTGCAGGGCGGCGAGGTCGACCTGATTTCGCGCAACACCACCTGGACGCTCAGCCGCGACGCCGTCTGGGGCGCGATCTTCGGCCCCACCACCTTTTACGATGGCCAGGGCATCGGCACCCGCGCCGACTACGGCATCTCCACCCTTGAGGAACTCGACGGCGCCTCCATTTGCGTCGGCCAGGGCTCCACGACCGAACTCAACATCAGCGACGCCGTCGCCGCGCGCGGCCTGGAAATCGCCATCCTCGTCCTGCCGGATACCAACCTCGCCTGGCAGGCCCACCTCGAGGGCCGCTGCGAGGCCTGGACCAGCGACAGGTCCTCCCTGCTGGCGCGCCATACCACCGCCCCGGACCCCGGCGCGCACGTGGTGCTGGACGTCACCCTGAGCAAGGAACCGCTCGGGCCGCTCTCGCCGCAATCCGACCCGCAGTTCGCCGAAATCATCGCCTGGACGGTTTTCGGCCTGCTGACCGCCGAGGAATACGGCATCACCAGCGCCAACGTCGACGACTTCCTCGACAGCGAAGACCCCGCCGTCCAGCGTCTGCTGGGCCAGGGCGGCAACGCCTCGGGCTCGTACCTCGGCATCGCCAACGACTTCATGGTGGAAGTCATTCGCCAGGTCGGCAATTACGGCGAAATCTTCGAACGCAACCTGGGCGTTTCCCCATTTAACCTGGAACGCGGTATAAATGCATTGTGGACGGATGGCGGCCTGCTCTACGCGCCACCTTTCCGCTAGCGCGCCCGCAACACCGCGATCCTGAAGGGCTGACCGCGTGCAGGACGACACTTCCCCAACCAACCTGCCGACACAGGGCAACCTGCTGCTGCGCGTCCTGGCCGACCAGCGCGTGCTGCAGGTGCTGGGGCAGATCATCTTCGTCATCCTGGCCATCACTGTCTTCTGGGTCCTGGGCAATACCGCCGCCGATCAGTTGCGCGCCAAGAACCTCGTCCCCACCTTTGGCTTTCTCGAGTTGCGTTCCGGCTTCGCCATCAGCGAAAGCCCGGAATGGTACAGCGGCGAATCCACCTACGGCGAGGCCTTCATCGTCGGCCTGCTCAATACCCTGCGCGTCGTCAGTATCGGCCTGGTGGCGGCGTCGGTGCTGGGCCTCTTCGTCGGCGTCTTCCTGCTCAGCACCAACTGGCTCATCCGCAACATCGCCCGCGCCTACGTCGAACTCCTGCGCAACACGCCCCTGCTGGTGCAGCTCTTCGTCTGGTACTTCATCGTGATGTTCAGCTTCCCCCAGATCCGCGAAGCCATCACCTTCCCCGCCGAAGGCGTGACCTTTTTGTCGGTGCGTATCGCGCTGTGGGCCTTGCTCGGCCTGCTGCTCTGGCGTTACCTCGGCGGCCCTTCCGTTGATTTTGCCAGGCGCGAGGCCCTGCGTTACGGCTTTGGCGCGCTCGTCTTGATCTCGGAACTGCTCGCCTGGGGGCATTGGGAGGGCGGCGCGGGCTGGCCCTGGCGTCATGGCGCCGGCCTGACGATCCCCACCCTGGCCGCGCTGCTGGTCTTCATCAACCTCTTCCTGCTGGGGCGCGGCAAACTGCTGCCGCCACTGCTGCGGCCGCGCGTCCAGGGGCTGGCCCTCGGCGGCCTGGCGGCCAGCCTGCTCTACAGCGTCGCGCTGCTGCCCATGGCCAGCCTGCGCGTGGAGACCTCGCCGGCCTTCTTTATCAGCATTCGCGGCTTCGTCATGCCCGATTTGCTGGCCACCGGCCGCTTCGCGCCCTGGTTCGCCTACGTCGGTCTCGGCCTCCTCATCGCCGGTTTCGTCTGGATCTGGCTCGGCCGGCGCACCGAGGATACCGGCCGCCCCTACCCGCGCGGGCGACTGATGCTGCTGGCCCTGCTCGTGCCGGCCGCGCTGGGCTGGGTGCTGGTCGGCCTTGAACCCCCGCCGGCGCACGTCGCCGTCGAAAGCGGTGGCGAGGTCGTCCTGCAACCGCTCGCCGAGGCGGCGCAGGCCGGCCTGCTCTCCACCGAAGACCGCCTGCGCACCAGCACGCAACCGCTGCTGGTGCAGCTGCCCAGCCAGAATCGTTTTGGCCGCTTCCTCACCGGGCTTGAATTCACGCCGGAGATGATGGCCCTGCTGATCGCGCTGATCATTTACACCTCGGCCTTCATCGCCGAGATCGTGCGCGCCGGCATCCAGGCCGTGCCCCACGGCCAGCTTGAGGCCGGCCGCGCCCTCGGTCTCTCCCAGGCGCAATTGCTGGAGCGCATCATCCTGCCCCAGGCCCTGCGCGTCATCATCCCGCCCCTCGGCAACCAGTACCTGAACCTTTCCAAGAACTCCAGCCTCGCCATCGGCATTGGCTATGCCGATATGTTCCAGACCACGGTGACCATCATGAACCAGTCGGGCCAGTCGGTCACCGGCTTCCTGATGGTCATGGTCACCTTCCTGGCCCTCAGCCTCCTGATTTCCCTCGTCATGAACGCCCTCAACCGACGCTTCCAGCTGGTGACGCGCTGATGGAGACCGGCATGGCAGGCGGACAGCATCCCAGGCGCCTCGAGCGCAACATCGCCTACTTTGAGGAGCCGCCGGAGCGCCGCCCGCCCATCACCGAGATCGGCGCGCTCGCCTGGGTGCGCGCCAACCTCTTTGGCTCGCCGCTGGATACAGCGCTCACCCTCCTCGGCGCGCTCTTCCTGATCGCAACGTTCTCCTTCCTGCTCAGCTGGAGCATCGGCGCCGCCAACTGGTACGCCATCATCTTCAACCTGCGCCTCTTCCTCGTCGGCCGGGTCGAGCCCTTTATGGACCTGCGCATCGCCTTCCTCTTCCTTTTCATCGCTGTGCTGGCCGGTGTCAATTTCGCCGCCTGGTCGCGGATTCGCCGGCGCCTGTGGGCCATCCTGGCCGCCTCCCTGCTGCTGCTCTTCATCATCCCCTGGCTCATCACCAGCGCCATCTCCCTGCCGCCCACCTGGCTCAGCGCCGGGCAGCGCGAGGTCATCAGCGGCTCCATCACCATCAGCCCCCTGCAACGGGTCGCCTTCATCGCCGGCGCCGGTGAGGAAGTCGCCTTTCGCCTCGCCACGCCCGCCGACGACGCGGAACTGGCGCGCCTCAACAGCTTCAGCGATGGCATGGCCAACACCCTGCGCAATGCCGCCGCCAACCGGCTCGCCGGCGAACGGCGCCTCGCGACCGTTGAAAGGGAACTGGCCGGCGATCGCCTGACGGACAGACAGCGCGCGGCCCGTGAGGCGGAACTCGAAAGGGCCGATATCCCGCCGCCCGTCCACAGCGCTTACGAGCTCGGCGCCCACCCGGTGACGCTTACCCTGCGCAGCGGCGACGGCAATGCGGAAGTGATCAGCCAGACGGTCCTGCCTGGCGACGAGTTGCGCCTGACCCTGCCGCAGGACGGCTGGTACGTGCTGGAGAAGCGCGTCCCCGACAGCGATGACAGCATCGCGCTGCTCGCCGCCAGCGGTCTCTACCCCATCTTCGACCGCAGCTTCATCCGCGAGGGTGAACGCGTCTTCCAGTACGTGCGCGCCACCGACCGCCTGCTCGTCGAGGGCGGCCGCCCGCGCGACGCGGCCGGCGCCGACCTGCCCATGCTGGGCATTATCGACCACCAGTACCGCGGCGAGCGCCCGCCGGCCGATTTTCTGCGCCTGATGCTGGCGCCCTTCCTGCAGCAACTCAACCTCGGCCTGACGCTCTTCGCGGCCTTCATGGCCGCCGGCTACGTCGCGGCGCAGTGGCTGAAACAGCGCGACCGGCAGCTGGAAATGCCCCTGAAGCGCGTGCGCCGCAGCGCCGTCTGGCTCTGGCTGGTCACCATCCCGCTGGCCTTCGTCCTGATCGCCGGCTTCGGCGAGGGCGGCGCCCTGCGCGCCAGCGATCCCCAGCTCTGGGGCGGCCTGCTGCTCACCCTGGTGCTGACCGTCGTGGCGCTCGTCGTCGCCTTCCCGATCGGTATCCTGCTGGCCCTCGGACGCCGCAGCGCGCTGCCGGTCGTCAGCGCCGCCAGCACCCTCTACATCGAGGTCTTCCGCGGCGTGCCGCTCATCACCCTGCTCTTCATGTCGATGTTGCTGGTGCAGTTTGTGCTGCCGGGCCTGGGCGGACCGGACAACGCGCCCTACCGCGTCATGGTGGCCCTGATCCTTTTCAGCGCCGCCTACCTCGCCGAAGATGTGCGCGGCGGCCTCCAGAGCCTGCCCCCGGGCCAGGCGGAAGCCGCCCGCGCCCTCGGCCTGCCCGGCTGGCGCATCACGCTGCACGTCACCCTGCCGCAGGCCCTGCGCGCCGTCATCCCGGCCATGGTCGGCCAGTTCATCTCGCTCTTCAAGGACACCTCGCTGGTGACCATCGTCGGCCTCATCGACCTCACCGGCGTCGCCAACCTCATCGCCTCCCAGACCGAGTTCCAGGGGCTGCGCCGCGAGACCTACATCTTCATCGCCATCATTTATTTCATCTTCAGTTCCGTCATGTCCAATGTCAGCCGCCGCATCGAGGCCAGTGGCTCCGGCGCCGCCCGCGCCTGAGCCGGAACCGGAGGAACGTCATGGCCACTGCCGGGAATGACCCCCTGAGCCAGGGGACCGCCGTCAGCCAGATGGATGACGAACCCATCATCATCTGCCGCGACATGAACAAGTGGTTCGGCGAGTTTCACGTCCTGCGCGATATCAACGTGAGCGTCGCGCCGCAGGAGGTGGTCGTCATCATCGGCCCCTCCGGCTCCGGCAAGTCCACCCTCATCCGCTGCATCAACCGCCTTGAGGAACACCAGGAAGGGCAGATCATCGTCAACGGCATGGAAATGGGCCATGACGTGCGCAACATCGCCGCCATCCGCCGCGAGATCGGCATGGTCTTCCAGCAGTTCAACCTCTTCCCGCATTTGACGGCCATGCAGAACATCACCCTCGCCCCGATTCGCGTGCGCCATCGCCCCCGCGCCGAGGTCGAGGCCGACGCCATGCAACTGCTGGAACGCGTCGGCATCCCCGAGCAGGCCCACAAGTACCCCGGCCAGCTCTCCGGCGGCCAGCAGCAGCGCGTCGCCATCGCCCGCGCCCTCGCCATGGAGCCCAGGATCATGCTCTTCGACGAGCCCACCTCGGCGCTCGACCCCGAGATGATCAAGGAAGTGCTGGACGTCATGAAGGAACTGGCCCACAGCTTCATGACCCTGCTGGTCGTCACGCACGAGATGGGCTTCGCGCGCGAGGTGGCGGACCGCGTCATCTTCATGGACGAGGGCCGCATCGTCGAGCAGGGCAGCCCGGACCACTTTTTCGAGCGCGCCCAGCACCCGCGCACCAAACTCTTCCTCAGCCAGATCCTCTAGTCAGCCGGAACGCTGGACCTCAACAACGCGACGCCGCGCCGGCTGATGTAGATGTAGGGGTAGCAAGGGCGCAAGCCCGCAGCATCCCGCAGGGGTAGCGAGGGCGCAAGCCCGCAGCATCCCGCAGGGACGACATATCATGTCGCCCGCAGGCACACCATGGCGCCGGGCGTGGCGCGTTTGGTGGATTTCAGAAATTGTTTTGCAGCCGTGGCGGGCGATTTGGTAAATCGCCCCCGCGCCGGATGATGTAGATGTAGGGGTAGCGAGGGCGTAAGCCCGAAGCATCCCGCAGGGACGACATATCATGTCGCCCGCGGGCACACCATGGCGCCGGGCGTGGCGCGTTCGGATGCAGGGGTAGCGAGGGCGCTGTAGGGGTAGCGAGGGCGTAAGCCCGAAGCATCCCGCAGGGGCGACATATCATGTCGCCCGCAGCCACGCCTTAACGCAATGTCGCCCGCGGGCACGACCCTGTCGGAATCGCCGGCCTCAGTCCAGTTCGTTGATCGTCAGCGTCTCGATCACGTCGCCCTGCTCAATGGCATTCACCACCTGCTGCCCCTCGCCCTTCACCCGGCCGAAGACCGCGTGCTTGCCGTCCAGGTGCGGCGTGGCGACGTGCGTGATGAAAAACTGCGAGCCGTTGGTGTTCGGGCCGGCGTTGGCCATGCTCAGCACGCCCGGGCCGTCGTGCTTCAGTTCCAGCGCCGACCGCTCGTCCGGGAAGCGATAACCCGGCCCGCCGCGACCCGTGCCCGTGGGGTCGCCTCCCTGAATCATGAAGGGGGGATTCTTGATAACCCGATGAAATTTGACGCCATCATAAAATCCTTCACCGGCCAGAAAAACGAAATTGTTCACCGTCAGCGGCGCCTCGGCCGCATGCAACTGCACCTCGAAGTCGCCCCGGCTGGTGTGAAAGTGCGCCACGTAGCGCTTGCTGACGTCGATGACCATGCCTGGCGCCGTCGGGTATTGCTTGCTCATTCAACCCTCCCCCTGTCCTGCCCTGCGGCCGCCATCACTGGCAGTCACGATGACCTCACTGTACACTGAAATTCCCTGGCTCACATTAGGACCATCCGCATGACAGCGATCCACGAGCGCCCGGCCGAGCTGCTGCAACAGCTCATCCGCTTCGATACCACCAACCCGCCCGGCAACGAGGCCGCCTGCGTGCACTACGTCGCCGGCCTGCTGCAGGAGGCGGGTATCGACCATCAAATCATCGCCAGAGACGACAATCGTCCCAACCTGCTGGCGCGTCTGCCAGGCGCCGGCCAGGCGCCGCCGCTGCTGCTCTACGGCCACGTCGACGTCGTCACCGCCGCCGACCAGCGCTGGACGCATCCGCCCTTCAGCGGCGTTATCGCCGACGGCTTCGTCTGGGGCCGTGGCGCGCTCGACATGAAGGGCGGCGTCGCCATGATGATCGCCGCCTGCCTGCGCGCCAAAGCCCGTGGCGTCACGCCCCCCGGCGACGTGCTGCTGCTCGTCCTCGCCGACGAGGAGGTCGGCGGCCGCTTCGGCGCCGGCCATATCGTCAACGAACGCCCGGAACTGCTTGAGAATGTGCGTTACGCCATCGGCGAGGTCGGCGGCTACACCGCTTACCTCAACGGCCACAGGTACTACCCGATCCAGATCGCCGAAAAGTCCGGCTGCGGCACCATGGCCGTCTTCCGCGGCCCCGGCGGACACGGCTCCATGCCCCTGCGCGGCGGCGCCATGGCCCGACTGGGACGCGCCCTGGCTGCGCTCGACCGGAACCGCCTGCCGGTGCACGTCACCCCCGGCGTGCGCCTGATGATCGAGGCCCTCGCCGGGCCCCTGCCCGCCGACGAACGCGAGCAACTGCTGCGCCTGCTCGATCCCGCGCAAACCGACCGGGTGCTCGACCAGCTGGGTGACTTCGGCCGCTGGCTCGAGCCGCTGCTGCACAACACCGTCAACGCCACCATCGTCCAGGGCGGCCACAAAAGCAACGTCGTCCCCTCGGAAGTGCGCCTGCGCCTCGACGTGCGCATCCTGCCCGGCCAGGACTGCGAGAGCGTCCACGCCGAACTGCGCGACCTGCTCGGTCCTGACGTCGAACTGGAACTGCAGCGCATGGGCGGCAAGGGCGTCTCGCCCGAACACCCGGACGTGGGCCTCTTCGACACCCTCGCCGACGTCCTGCGCCAGGCCGACCCCGACGCCATCCCCGTGCCCGCCATCACGCCCGCCGGCACCGACGGCCGCTGGCTCTCGCAACTCGGCATCCAGACCTACGGCTACCTGCCCATGGACCTGCCGCCCGACCTTGAGTTCATGTCCGCCCTGCACGCCGCCGACGAGCGCATCCCGGTCACCGCCATGGACTTCGGCACGAACGTCATGTATTCGCTCATCCAGCGATTCGGGGAGGCCGAATGAGCGCACCCGTACCCCTGCGCGACCGCGCCGAAAACGCCCTCGACTACGCCGCGCGCCAGTTGCGCCAGCTGGTCACCAGGCACCCGGACCACTTCCCGCTTTACACCGAAAATGGTAAATGGCTCCACGGCGGCGATGCCTGGACCAACTGGTGCGAGGGCTTCCTGCCCGGCCAGCTCTGGCTCATCCACCAGCAGACCGGCGACCCCTGGTTTCGCGAGCGCGCCATCCACTACTGCCGCCTGATCGAACATCGCAAGACCGACACCGGCGTCCACGACCTCGGCTTCCTCTTCTGGTCCAGCTGGAAGCGCTGGTACGACCAGGACGGCGACGACGCGCTCCGCCAGGTGATCATCGAGGCCGGCCGGAGCGCCGGCTCGCGCTTCCGCGAACAGGGCGGCTACCTGCCCTCCTTCGTCGGCCCGCACAGCCTCTTCATCGACATCATGATGAACGTCGGCATCATCTACTACGCAGCGCAGCAGACCGGCGACGCGGACCTGTTGCGCCGCGTCAACCAGCATTGCCTGACCACCCGCCGCTACCTCGTGCGCGGCGACGGCAGCACCGCCCACGAGGGCATCTTCGACACCGACAGCGGCGAGTTCCTGCGCCAGAGCACCCACCAGGGCTGGCGCGGCGATTCGCTCTGGGCCCGCGGGCTCACCTGGGCGCTCTACGGCTTCGGCACCGCCTACCGCTTCAGCGGCGACGCCCGCTTCCTGCAGACCGCCGAGGCCTGCGCCGCCTGCTACGTCGAACACACGCCCTCCTACGGCGTCCCGCCCAACGACTGGCTCGAACCCGAGCCGCGGCACCCCCACGAAAGCTCGGCCGCCGCCATCGCCGCCAGCGGCTTCCAGCAACTGGCGCAACTCACCGCCGACCCGCTGCGCGCCCAACTGTATCGCGGCAAGGCGCGCCGCATCCTCTACGCGCTCTGCGTGCCGCCCTTCCTCATCGACGCTGACGACGGCCACGAGGGCATCCTGCGCCGCGCCATGTACCACGAACGCCGCGGCCTCGGCGTCAACCAGAGCGTCATGTGGGGCGACCATTTCTTTCTGGAAGCCTTGTGCCACTATCTGAATGAATGAACGGGCGCTCACGGGCGACGGGGTCGTGCCAGCGACCGACTGCCGGCAGCCCTGCGCCGGGTGATGTAGGGGTAGCGAGGGCGCAAGCCCGCAGCATAGCAAGGGCGCAAGCCCGCAGCATAGCGAGGGCGCAAGCCCGAAGCATCCCGTAGGGGCGACATATCATGTCGCCCGCGCCTGGAACCAGCCACAACGGTAGCGACGCAAATAACCGCACGATGACGCTCAACGCATCCAGTTCCTGTATCCAGTAAACTGGACACTCCCCGGCCACAGAGACTCCCGGAGGCAACCATGACAACTGACCAGCCTGACCGACGCGTCGCCCTCGTCACCGGCGGCGGACGCGGCATCGGACGCGGCATCGCCATCGCCCTCGGCGCGCGCGGCTGGCGCGTCCTCGTCAACTACCGCAGTGACGCCGCCTCGGCCGCCACCTGCGTGCAGGAAATTGAGCAGTCCGGCTCTGAGGCCCGCAGTATCCAGGGCGACGTCGCTGCGTCAGAGGGACGCAGTGCCATCCTGCGCGCGGCGCTGGGCGCCTGGGGCGGGGTCGACCTGCTGGTCAACAACGCCGGCATGGCGCCGCGCCAACGCGTCGACATCCTCGAAATGACGGAGGCCAGCTACGACGAGGTCATGGGCGTTAACCTGCGCGGCCCCTTCTTCCTGACCCAGGCCATCGCGCGCCACATGCTGGCCACGGAGCGCCCGGGCGCGATCATCAACATCGGCTCGATGAGCGCCGTCGTCGCCAGCACCAGCCGCGGCGAGTACTGCATCTCCAAGACCGGCATGGGCATGATGACCAAACTCTACGCCGACCGCCTCGCGCAGCACGACGTCCGCGTCTACGAACTGCGCCCCGGCATCATCGAGACCGACATGACCGCCGTGGTGCTGGATCGCTATCGCCGCCTCGTCAGCCAGGGCTTCACGCCCATCCGCCGCCTCGGCCGGCCGCAGGACGTGGCGCTGGCCTGCGTCGCCATCGCGGAGGGCCATTTCCCCTTCAGCACCGGCGAGGTCATCAACGTCGACGGCGGCCAGCACCTGCAACGCCTCTAGCCGCGATCCAGACACATCGACATGAGCATCTTCAATTTCCACAAGGACACCACTCATGTCGGCTTCGCTGACGAGGCCTACTGGGACCAGGGAGAGTTCCGCGCCGTCGCCTGTGTGTCGGCGCGGGCGGACAACAAGAACTATCACGAAGTCGAACGCCGCCTCTGTACATCGCGCTGCGGTGCCTGCGCCATAGCTTCCGAGATCAAATGGAGTGAGTTGAAGGACAACAGACGTCAACGTGATGCGGCATCGGTATTTAAATCAACCGTGAGGCTGGCAGCAAGCCAGAAACTGCACATTGACGTGCTGGTCTGGGACGAGCGGGGGCGTACTCACCTGGACCGCCTGCGTGACCGCTCTGGCAACCGGGAAACGATGCATCTGCAAATGATGTATCGAATTCTGTTTTCGCGAGTCATATCCCGATGGAGAACAGCTGAGGGGTCAGTTGCGCCATTCTGGACCTTGGCACCGGATCGACACTCTGGCCTGGACTTTCCTGCCTTGCAGCGCGAAGTGAGAAGCCATACGGAGACAGCCGTACCCTCTACGATTGAGGTAAAGGATGTAAAGGAGTCTTTGAATTACTCAATCCAGCTGGCAGACCTGCTTGCCGGGCTGGCTGCATATTCTCACCAAAACTCGGATGACTATGAAGTTTGGCTGCGTCTGGGCAAGCAACCTCACCTGCAACTACCGGCGCCGCAATGGCGCAATCGATTTCCGCTCCTGGAGCATTTCTCTCAACTCTGCAAAGTCTACGATCTCGGCCCAACCATGCTCTGTCCCATTCCTGCTTTTCCCGGTCGCGGCCTGTGGACACAGGAGTCCGGCCCTGGGCATCACTCGATTAATTTCCAGCCATTCACCCCCTTGCCCTGAATAAATGGTATGCTGACGATGCTTGAGGGAGGTCAACATGAGCGCCAGTGCCCAACTCACCCGCGAGGAATGGCGCGCTTCACGTGTTCGCCATGTGAGGGTCGCCGGAATTGATATCCGTTTCAACGTTGTTTCTACCGGCATTCTTGACAAATGTGGCCCTGAGTTGCAGAAACAGTTGAACCAGATTGATGACATGCACCGGCGTATCAATGAGCCTCAAAGAGAGTTGCCAACTATATTGGTCGCTCTTTCGCCGCCACGTGAACCTGTACCCACGAGAAGAGAGTTCGTCTTCGCCATGCGCAAGGCCCTGAAGACGCTCTTGCCAGCAGTGCTCAGTTCCCCCAAATGGCTGCCCGACGCACTGGATGACTTCAGCGAGAGCGAAATCATCGAGTTGTACAACGTGGTGATGCACGGCACTGGCGCACCTGCAGCAGAACTGTCCTGACGGGCCTGGCCCATCGAGTGACCCACTGCTCGCCGTCGCCCTGACTACCCCCACCTGATCGGCGCCCTCATCAACGTCGACTCCCGCCAGCACCTGCAGCGCCTCTGGCCACGCACAGGCATTCTTTCTGCGTGTACAATGAAACTGTCAGTTGTCTGGACAAGGAGCCCGGTGATGGTTATGCAACAGACGACGCAAGAGACTGCACTGCCGCCGCAGTTCGGGGAGTGGCTGGCTGAAACAACAACCGGGTTGCCCGGCCGGAAACACAAGGCGCGGCAAATGAAGCAAGAGATTTCCCGCTTTGAAAGAGACCTTGAGGAAAGCGAGCAACTGGTCAATTTCGCCCTCGTTGGCTTCGTCGAGTTCGTCCGCCAGGCCGGGCAGGATGACGACGCGGCGCGCAAGTTTGACGAGTGGACCGACGACCTGGATCTGGCGCAGGCCCTCGCCATGTACGAGGAAATGGTGGTCCCCGGCCTGAAAGAACGTGCCGCCATCCTGTCCAGGGTCATTGAGGGCTGGCATCATCTGGCCGACGCCGGCCTGATCGAGCCCGACCTGCCACCACAACTGGCGGAGCGGGCCGCGCAACTCGACGCGCGCATCAGCGAACTGACGGAGGAAGTCACCAAAAGGGAAGATAACGAACTGGTCACGCGCCTGCTGATTCGCGTGGGCAAGCACCGCCCCCTTTCCCCCGCCGAGAAGATTCGCCTGTCAGACGCCGTGCGAATGCACGTGAAAGTCAGAAATGACCCTTCCGTACGTCGGGCGGACTGGTACGGTGACGATGGCCGCTAGCGTTTTCGTCGACACCAACGTTCTCCTTCGTTTTGCTTTTTCCGGATTGAGGAACCCCGTACACGAAAAGGAATGCAAGGATCACGTAAATCGACTCATCGACATGAGAACAGACTTGTGGATCAGCGCCCAGGTTATTCGTGAATTTTGCGTACAGGCGACGTCCACCGGACGCAAGAGATTCCTTGAAGAACCACTAACCAGCCAACAGGTCGTCCCTGTGGTGGAATCGTTCCCGTCGCGTTTTAACATCGCAGACGAAACACCGGCCGTACGCAGGCAATTCCTGACATTGCTCGGCAATTACGATGTTCCTTTCGATCAGATTCATGATGCCAACATCGCAGCAACCATGTTGGTGAACGGCATCACTACGCTTTGCACACTGAACCTGAAAGACTTCCTGCAATATCGGGAAATCACTCTCGAAGCGCCCCAGGCCGACCCCGCATGACCCTCCCCAACACCCTCTTCTACGGCGACAACCTCACCCTCCTCCGCGACCGCGACCACTTCCCCGATCGCTCCGTCGACCTCGTCTACCTCGACCCGCCCTTCAACTCCAACCGCAGCTACAACGTCCTCTTCCGCGACGAAAGCGGCCGCGACAGCGACGCCCAGATCACCGCCTTCGAGGACAGCTGGCACTGGGGCCGCGGCACCGAAGACCTCTACCGCGACCTCGTCACCGGCGCCGACCATCGCCTCGTCAACCTGCTCTCCGCCCTCGTCGGCGACCTCGACCGGCCCGGCCTGCTGGGCCGCAACCAGATGTCCGCCTACCTGGTCATGATGGCCGCCCGCCTCGTCGAACTGCAGCGCGTGCTCAAGCCCACCGGCAGCCTCTACCTCCACTGCGACCCCACCGCCAGCCACTACCTCAAAATGCTGCTGGACGGCATCTTCGGCGCCTGGAATTTTCGTAACGAAATCGTCTGGAAACGCCATTCAGCACACAACGACCCGAAGCGCTATGGTCGAATTAGCGACTCAATCTTCTTCTACACGATGAGCGATGAGTTCACATGGAACGTGCAGCGCACCGAATATGCGGACGATTATGTCAATAAATTTTTCCGCCAAGAAGATGAGCGTGGCAAATTTCAGGCGAACAATTTGACCGGAGCTGGAATACGAACCGGCGAAACTGGCGAGCCGTGGCGCGATTACAACCCGACAGACTATGCGCGGCACTGGAGCGTGCCAAAGAGAATAGTCCGTCAGTTGGGCGGACCTGAAGCTCTGGAATGGTCAGTTCAAGAACGGCTGAACCTGCTGCACGAGCACGGCTATATCTACTGGCCCCCAACAAATAGACAGCCACGATTCAAGCAATATCTTGCTGAATCACCGGGAATTCCCTTGCAAAACATTTGGGTCGATGTAAAGCCACTGGCAGGAAAACATAGCGAACGCCTCGGCTACCCAACCCAAAAACCGCTCGCCCTGCTGGAGCGCATCATCCGCGCCAGCAGCAACCCCGGCGACGTCGTGCTCGACCCCTTCTGCGGCTGCGGCACCGCCATCGACGCCGCCCAGGGACTCGGCCGCCGCTGGTCCGGCATCGACATCACCCACCTCAGCGTCGCCCTCATGAAGTACCGCCTGCACGACCGCCACGGCCTGCGCGCCGGCCACGACTACCGCGTCATCGGCGAGCCGCAGGACCTCGCCGGCGCCCGCAACCTCGCCCGACAGGAGCAGGACGGCCGCTACCAGTTCCAGTGGTGGGCGCTCTCCCTCGTCGGCGCGCGGCCCCTCGGCAGTCAGGGCAGCAGCAGGCGGGGGCGAAAGGGCGCCGACGGCGGCGTGGACGGCGTGATCCACTTCCTCGACGAGCGCGAACGCGCGCAGCAGGTCGTCGTGCAGGTCAAGTCCGGCAAGGTCAGCCGCCCCGATATCGGCGACCTGCGCGGCCTGCTCGACGCGGGCGCGGCCATCGCCGTCTTCATCACCCTGGAGCCGCCGACGCAGCCCATGCAACAGGAGGCCATCAGCGCCGGCCACTACGAGACGGAGCTCTGGGGCCGCTTCCCGCGCGTTCAAATCCTGACGATCGAGGCGCTGCTGGCCGGCGCGACGGTGCAGATGCCGCCGCCGCACGGCACCTTCCGCCAGGCCCCCCGCGCCCGCGAGCGCCGCGACGCGCAGGGCCGCCTGTTGTGACTGTTGTATAATCGGGTCAGCCCTTAACGAATTGCATACTCTGCAAAGTCGCCCGTCCACCGCGCTGCACGGTAATGGAGGTTCATTAGTATGGATAGGATTCCAACTCTGCATGATGAATTCAGTTACACGGGTTATTGGTGGCATCCAGACCATGATGATGACAAGTGGGCGGGAACACTTTCATTCAAGCCTGAAGAAGGTGCCAGACTCGAACTGATCGATGTCAAAGGACAGATTTGGCCGGATTTCGAAAAAAAGTTCCCCCGTCTATTGGGAATTGTATTGGTTGGAAAAGAGGAGATTGCTGCCAGAAACATCTTCACACTTCTGGAATGTGAGTCACTTGGTGGAAGAGTTCAGAATGGAATTTCCAGCAGCGTCTTTTTGGTGCGGTTTGTGCTTAGAGGCCTGTGGTATTCCCTGACGGAGAAAATAGTATTCGAATCGGTGAACTTTGAGTTTTCCAGCCTTTCAGGCTGGATGCCACCTGTCGCAACGATCACGAGTGAATTTCAAAGAGACGATACTGACCACAGTTTGACTCGGCTAGGTGCAACATATCAGAAGACACCCTCAGTAGAGATCCACATCTCTGCTATAGATGCTGACGTTATGTTTACTACGTGGTTGCAATCAAAGACTTCGTCTCAAGAGATTCACTGGCGGCAATCTCACTTCATTCGAATCGTTCCTGAAACGGCACAGTCACTAGATTGGTATCTCGATCAGATTTACAGAGTCCGTGACCTGCTTTCAATCCTTGCAGGGCTTCCCGTGGAACCGAAATCGGTGCACGCTGTTGTCAACCCTATCTATGTCGATGGATCTGATAAAGATCACACCGTACACATATACCATTCAGTGAGACTGCCAAAAGCGGATGAAACATACGATTTCAGAATGCCTTTCCCCCTTTATCGCCTTGGAAATTGCGCTCAGGACGTATTCGAAAAATGGTTCGAGTTGGGAGAGGACCAACTTGTACCCTTCAACCTTTGCCTTGATGTAATTAACAACGCGCATCCGTTTTGGCAATTTGAGTTTCTGGCATTGGTTCAGGCTTTGGAGAGTTGCCATCGGCTGTTTTACCAAGTAGATGATCATCAGAACGAGAGTAACAAGACGCCCTTAGCCGTGGACAAGAATACTAGGCGAAATTTGATTGGTCGACTAAGGGATTTGCGTGAACTGTTTCCACCTAATCTCTCACGGGGTTCAGATATAGAGGAAGATTTTCTGAACTCTATTGTTCGAGCACGTAATTACTACACGCATTACGCTCCTAAGCACCGCCAACATGCCTTCAAGAGCATTGAGCTTTACAAGGCAATCACCCAAATGATTCCCTTTGTTGCATATTTTCTATATCGTGAACTTGGAATACCTGACAAGACAATTTTTGAAGGATTTGAAGCGACACGCTATCGCGGTCTGTGGAAACCTCGCATGCAGGAAAACGAACAAGCTCGAGATGCTCCCTGACCACTCACATCATTTGAATTCCACACTTACCACTAACTAGTCCCTTGTACTTAGGTTCCGCTTCTCCTACCGAGCGCGTAACCCTTGCCACGAGTCCGCGTACTAACAACGCCCAAAATTCTGTGTGAATCTCTACAATGCCACTACTGATTGGACACTGTGACTATGCCGCAGCCATGGTCCACACAACAAGTATTTGCTGCCGCTATAATGGATCGATTGTTCTTGAAGCTGAAGTGTGCCCTTGAGGATAAAAGGTATGGCAAAAGCCAAAACACACAATCTCTACGAAGAATTCAGTTACATGGGCTATTGGCGTAGGCCAGAAGACAGAAAGAAGAAATGGGCGGGGCGTGTATCCTACGATCCAGAGTCTGGGATTGAACTGGAACTGATTGCCGAAGAAGGGGAATTTGCCTCTTTACTTGATCCTCCAGAACACGAAGAAGTGCTTTTGGGCACTTTGCCAGATTCACCTTACTGGATAACCGTGTTGGGAGCATGGCGTTCTGAAACTGATGTCAAATACCCAGAGGCGCCAACTGAAATGGTCAGATATAAATTTCGAGCACAATATCTCCTTGTTGGGCATTGGTTTCGATCACCAAGAACCGTGCTGCTAAATTCAGTGGAATTGACGTTCTCCAGCTTACGGGGCTGGATGTGGACTCAACCACCATTCCTTCGTGAAAGAAATCTGTATGACGATACAACGAATGGCCGGTATATCCTTTCTAGGAAAGAGTTTTTTGTTCCTTCGATAGAATCAAAGATTGTCTTGCGTGATGTTGTTGAAGAGAAATCTGACCATTCGGAGAGACATCAGGAAAGAGAATGTTTCATCCGAATCGAGTCAGAAACACCAAAGTCACTTGAGTGTTTTGTAAAGCTCATTGGAAAAACTCGTCAATTGCTTGCATTTCTCACTGGCATGCCAATTCAAAGAAAAAGCATTGTTGTGCCGCCAGGCGAAGTGGATTCCTTGCTTGGTCGTGTAGACATATATTTTTTCGTAAATCCCCCAAAGGAAGATGCTACAGACAACTATGGCATGCCATTTCAGTATTCCATGCTGGGAAACTTGACACCTTCTGTATTTCAAGCTTGGTTTCAGAGAGATGAAGAATCCACGGTTCCGTTCGATCTTTGCTTGGACGTAATTTACAACGAGCAGAAGTATTCCAGATTCGAATTCCTTGCACTCGTTCAAGCCTTAGAAAGCCATCATCGGCTCCACTTCGAAGAACAAGGGAAGAAGAAGCAGAGGTACAAATACGCCAATGGAAAAGTAAAACGAAAAGGACCAGATCTGATTGACCGCCTAGAAGAACTATTCGAGAACTTGCCTGATTTTCTCTTACTAGACTCTTCGCTCAACAAGAATTTTCTCCAACTGGTAAAGGACTCTCGAAATTACTATACCCACTACAATTCCAGAGACCATGAAAAAGCGATGAAGGGTTTAGACCTCTACAATGCGATTTCCCACCTTGTGCCTTTCATCGGTTACTTCTTGTACTCCAAGCTAAATATCCCCGACGAAAAGGTTAGCGAAGGGTTTTCATTGGCTGCGCATAAGGGGCTTTGGAGCCGTCCAAATTTGTATCCCTTGCTTCCCGACGAAGAAGATGAGTAAATGCGACCAAAAATATATTGACACAAACCGTTCCCGCCCACCCCCACACGCTATACTCCCTACCAACTTAACCACCTACCCCCACCCGAGGGCCACGCCACACCATGCCGGCCGACCGCATCACCCGCGTCGCGCGCCTGCGCCGCAGCGACCAGTTCCGCGAGCACCTGCAGCGCATCGGCGCCGACCTGCCCCTCGCCGACCAACTGCTGACCGCGCCCGAGTCGCCCATGGCGCAGCCCCTCCACACCGACCTCGGCCCCGTCGGCAACCGCTGGTGCATCCTGCCCATGGAAGGCTGGGACGGCACGCTCGACGGCCGGCCCTCGGACCTGACCTTTCGCCGCTGGCGACGCTTCGGCCTCAGCGGCGCCAAACTCATCTGGGGCGGGGAGGCCGTCGCCGTGCGCCACGAGGGCCGCGCCAACCCCAACCAGCTGCTGCTCAACGAAGCCACCCTGCCCGCCGTCGCTGCCCTGCGCCAGGCCCTCGTCAACGCCCACCTGGAGCGCTTCGGCGACGCCGACGATCTCTGTATCGGCCTGCAACTGACCCACTCCGGCCGCTTCTGCCGCCCCGAGCCCGGCCAGCCCATGCAGCCGCGCACCCTCTACCGCCACCCCCTGCTGGACGCGAAGTTCGGCATCGCAATCGATGACGACGCTGTCCTCTTCACGGACGACGACGTCGCCCGCCTCATCGACGATTTCGTCGTCGCCGCCCGCCTCGCACAGCGCGCCGGCTTCGCCTGGGTCGATATCAAGCACTGCCACGGCTACCTCGGCCACGAGTTCCTCAGCGCCTTCCGCCGCCCCGGCCGCTACGGCGGGAGCTTCGCAAACCGCACCCGCTTCCTGCGCGAGATCGTCGCCGGCATCCGCAGCGCGGCGCCGGGACTCGGCATCGCGGTGCGCCTCAGCGCCTTCGACATGCTCCCCTGGAAGCCCGGCCCCGACGGCGTCGGCGTCCCCGACGACTGGCCCGCCGATGACCCCTGGCCGCGGGTCTTCGGCGCCCATGACCAGCACGATGGCGACTGGCTGAACGAGCCGCGTCGTTTTCTCGACCTGCTGGTCGAGTTAGGCATCCAGATGGTCTGCATCACCGCCGGCAGCCCTTACTACGTGCCCCATATCCAGCGCCCCGCGCTCTTCCCGCCCTCGGATGGCTACCTGCCGCCCGAGGACCCGCTGCTGGGCGTCGCGCGCCAGCTCCAGGCCACCGCGCAACTGAAACGCGCGCACCCGCAATTGCGCTTCACCGGCTCCGGCTATTCCTACCTGCAGGAGTGGTTGCCCCACGTCGCCCAGGCCGCCGTGGAGCGGGAGATGGTCGATTTCGTCGGGCTGGGACGCATGGCGCTGGCCTGCCCGGAACTGCCGGCCGATACCCTCGCCGGACGCCCGCTGCAGCGCAAGCTGCTCTGCCGCACCTTCAGCGACTGCACCACGGCGCCGCGCAACAACCTCGTCTCCGGCTGCTACCCGCTCGACGATTTTTATCGCGACCGGCCGGAGGCGCAGGCCCTCGCCGCCTTCAAGCAGGATAGTTGAGCGTTACTCCAGTTCCCAGGTGATGCGCAGCTCTACGCTCACGCTCAACTGACCGGCTTCCACGGTCGCGGCGCCGCCGGCGTCGGCGCTCTCCAGCATGGCGAAGCCGCGCAGGGGAGTATGCGGGTGCGCTTCGTTGCTGTATTCCTCAATGTTGAGCACGCGCCCCGGCTGCGTGCCGGTGAGCGCGGCCAGGTGTTCGGCGCGCGCGCGCGCGTCGGCCACGGCCAGTTCGCGCGCGCTGTCCTGCAGCGCCGTGGGGTCGGCCACGGCGTAGGACAGGCGGTCGATGGAGTTGGCGCCGGCTGCCACGCCGGCCCCCAGCGCCTCGCCCACCAGCGCGATGTCGCGCAGCGTCACGCTCAGCGAGTTCTGCGCCCAGTAGACGATTCTGCCGTCGGCCGCGTCGCTGTAGGGATCGTAGGGCCGGTCCTGATGCAGCGAGAGCCCGCTGGTCTGGATGTCCACGCGCTTGATGCCCAGCGCCAGCAGCGCCTCGATGATGCGCGCGGTGACCTCGTTGCTGCGGTTGAAGGCGGCCAGCACGTCCTCGTCGCTGGTCTGCACGCCGAGCCGCACCAGCGCCATGTCGGGCGCGCCGCTGGCGCTGCCCCTCCCGGTGACGGTCAGGGAGCCGGGATTGTCCTGCGCCTGCATGGCGCTGACCAGGGTCAGCAGCAGGAGTGTGATGAGCAACATGCGTTTCATGAGCGTTCCTCCGCTTCGGTTATGGCGACGGGCGCGGCAGCGGCCTTTCCCTGGCGCAGCCCCTCGGCCAGCAGGTCGGCGACGTGGCGCAGCCGTTGCGGCGCGCCCTGGCGGGCCAGCCCGCCGTTGATGTGCGTCAGGCAGCTGCAGTCGCCGGTGAGGTAGACGTCGGCCGGCGTGTTGCCAATGCCCTGGATTTTCTCCTGCAGCATCGCGTTGCTGATATCGGCCAGCTTGATGGAGAAGAGGCCGCCGAAGCCGCAGCACTGTTGCGCGCCCTCCATCTCCAGCAGCGTGACGCCCTCAATGTTGCCCGCCAGGCTACGCGCCTGCTGCTGCAGTCCCAGCCCGCGCAACCCGTGACAGGCGTCGTGGAAGGCTGCACGCGTCGGCGCCAGACGGGCGCCCAGGTCGCTGATGCCCAGCCCGTCGACGAGGAATTCGCTGAATTCCCAGGTGACGGCGGCAATGCGGCGCGCGCGTTCACGCCATTCGGGGTCGGCGGCGAAGAGCTGCGGATAGTAGTGGCGCAGCATGGTGGCGCAACTGCCGGAGGGCGTGACGATCACCTCGGCGTCCGCGAAGGCGCGCAGAAACTGACGCGCGACGCGCCGGGCGTCGTCGTGGAAGCCGGCGTTGAAACCGGGTTGACCGCAACAGGTCTGCGCCAGCGGGAAGCGCAACTCCAGGCCCAGATGCTCCAGCACCTCCACCACGGCGATGCCCGTGGCTGGATAGAGCGCATCGATGATGCAGGTGACGAAGAGCGAAACGGGTTTGTCGCGCGGCGAGGGCCGCGGCACTTCGGTCATGGAGGCCGTCCGGTATGGATGACGGCGTCAGTATAGCAAGGACGCAAGGACGAAGCATCTCGTGAGATAGCGAGGACGCAAGTCCGCAGCATAGCGAGAGCGCAAGCCCGAAGCATGGCATACGCGCCCGCTCAGTTAACGAAGAGCGTGGTCAGGTAGAGCCAGGTGTCGCCCTCGCTGCCGTCGGCGTTGATCAGCGGCAACTTGTCGCTCGCCGCATTCGATGCCGGATCGTATACGCTGAAGATCAGGGAGTACGCCCCGGCTGCCGCGTCGCAGGGGATCTGCAGCAGGCGTCCGTCCGGATACCAGCGCCCCGGAAGCCAGTCCTGCGTGTCGCCGCCGGGCGGGCCGCTGTCCGAGGAGACCAGGAACAGGCCTGCTGCATCCGTCAGCGACAACTGCAGACGGTAATTCGCCTGCAGCGGGGCGAGCGCCTGCCACCAGCTTTCGACGTTGACGCGCTGGCAGGGCCGTACCTGCACGCTGTCCGGCAACGCCCAGCGCCCGAGTGCCACCGCGTCGCCGAAATTCCAGCTGGGAACGATGTCCTCCGGTGGCCCCTGTTCGACGTGGGTGGTGTCGAAAAGAAAGGCGACCCGGTTCTCCGGCGTCAGCGTCCGGTACAGACGCCAGCCTTCACCCCCGTCGTCAGGCGGCGCCGCCGGCAGGGCCAGGACCTCGCGCGCCGCCACCAGATAGTCCGCCTGTTCCGCGCGCTCCGCCAGGATGTTGTCACCCAGGTAAAAGCCCAGTACGACGGGGGCCCGGTTCATGACCGCATCCAGCAAGTCACGGCTGCTGTAGACCACCTGCCCGCTGCGCCCGATCTGCCGCAGGATGCGATCATACTCCTCCGTGTAGATGGCGGTGTCGCGAAAGTGCTCGTTGTTACCTGCCTCTATCTCCAGACTGTTGCGCAGAAAGAGCGCCAGACTCAGGATCAGCAGGACGGCGACAATGCGCGGCTGACGCACCCGCTCCAGCAACGCCAGCCAGAACACCAGCGCGAACCCAAGCGCGTACATGGTCGTAAAGTCGTGATACCTCGTGTGGTTGATCATCCCGAGGATCCACACCAGACCCGAGAAGGCCGTCAACAGCAGCGCAATGCGACGTGCCGGTTTCTGACTCACGCTGTAACTCACGACGAGCACCAGCGCCGGTAACAGGGCCCAATGGTGTATGTCCCGACCGCTGCTTTCATCCAGGGGGAGGAACCAGCGCAGCAGCCGTCGTTCCAGCGTCGGTGTAAATCGGGCATAAGCCGTGCGATCGTCCGTCAGCTTCCCGCCGGGAATCCTGTTCAGGAAACTTGCCGCGATATTTGTCTCTGCCAACGGCAGATCGCGCCGCGCCATCTCATGCGCGATGTTCCACCCCAGCAAAAGCGTGATCCAGACCGCACCCACCAGCAGCAGGCGCGTCGCCTGATGGCCGGCAATCGCGCGCAGCCGCTGCGCCGGTCCCGGCCCGCCCTGCCTCAGAATGTCCGCTGCTTCCAGCGCGGTCCACAGACCCAGCACGCCGAGCGAGGCGTAGCCCCTGCCCAACGCCAGCGCCAGCAGGGTAATCAACGCCAGCCGGCGCCAACGCGGACGCCGCGCCTGCCTGAACCCCGCGATGGCGTACAGCAGCAACATCATGCCCAGTAACGAGGCATGCTCGTAATCGAACATCTCCCGGTAATACAGCAGCATGTAACCGCTGAACCCCAGGGTGACCATCGCCAGCGCCGGTACCGGCCGCGCTCCCAGACGTCGCAACAGGCGCCACGCCAGCAACATCGTCAGGATGAAAATGACGTGCATCACCTGCCGCGCGATCCAGACTTTCAGCGTCAGGTTGTCCGTCAGGTTGATCAGGGCGCCGGTCAGCGCGCCGAACAGAATCGGAGAGCGATCGAAGTACCTGTAATCCAGCCTGCCCCCGGCATCCATGACTGTGCGTGAGTGACCGACGAAGCCGTTGGCCGGCGTGACATGACTCACAATGGCCAGACTATGCGAGCTTACCCAGCTGTAATGCTCCTTGTTGCCAAAGCCCGTGCCGGCGAACTGTGTGCCAAGGACGATGACGGCCAGCAGACAGAAGTACGCCGGGACCAACAAACGCCGGAATGTTTGTGCGGGGCTGATCACGTCATTCTGCAAGTTGTCTGCTTCCTTCTCTCCCGCTGCCTCATTTTACGAAGAGCGTGGTCAGGTAGAGCCAGGCGTCGCCCTCGCTGCCGTCGGCGTTGATCAGGGGCAGCGGGCCCGCTTCCGCCAGGGCCGGCGGGTCGTAAACGCTCAGCACCAGCGGGTATTCCCCGACGGCCGCGTCACAGGGAAGCGTGAGCGGGCGCAGGTCAAGGTACCAGGCCCCCGGCTGCCAGTCACTGCTGTCGACCAGCGTCAGCCGGCTGTTGCTGGCGCTCACCGGCTCTCCCGCCAGATTCACCAGCGCCAGTTGCATACTGTAGTCCTCCGCGGGCGGACGGCCGGCCTGCCACCAGCTTTCGACGTTGACGCGCTGACAGGGCCGTACCTGCACGCTGTCCGGCAACGCCCAGCGCCCCAGCGCCACCGCGTCGCCGAAATTCCAGGTGGCAACGATGTCCTCCGGCGGCCCCTGTTCGACGTGGGTGGTGTCGAAAAGAAAGGCGACCCGGTTCTCCGGCGTCAGCGTCCGGTACACACGCCAGCCTTCACCCCCGTCGTCAAACAGCGCCGCCGGCAGGGCCAGCATCGCGCGGGTCGCCACAAAATAGTCGGCATGGCCCGCTGCTTCCGCCAGGATGTTGTCGCCCAGGTAAAAGCCCAGGGTGTAACGACCCCTGTTGATGACCTCGTCCTGCAGGTTGGGTGCAGCATGGACCGCCTGCCCGCGGCCGATCCTGTGCCGGATGCGGTTGAAGTCCTCCGTGTAGACCGCCGTGTCGCGGAAGTGATCGCTGTTGCGCCGCTCAACCTCAAGGCTGTTACGCAGGAACAGCGCCAGCGCCAGCAGCAGCAACGCGTGGAGCGCAAGCGAATGCCGCACACGCTCCAGCAACGCCAGCCAGAACACCAGCGCGATCCCCAGGGCATACATGGTCGTAAAGTCATGGCGCCAGCTGTGGTTGATCATCACGATGATCCATAACGCACCGGAAAAGGCCGTCAGCAGCAACAGGACGCGGCGTTCAGGTCGCTGACGCGCGCAGAAAACCACGACCAGCGCCAGCGCCGCCGCCAGCGCCACTTGCTGCAGGCGCCGGTCGCCGGCTTCATCCAGCGGGCTAAACCAGCCCACAAGCCGTCGCTCCATGATGGACGCCAACTCCGCCAGCGGCGGCAGCGCCCTGGCGTTCTGTCCCCCCGGGGCTCTTTCCGGAATGCTGCCGACAATACCGGTCTCTGCCAACGGCAGATCGCGCCGCGCCATCTCGTGCGCGACGTTCCAGGACAGCAGGAGCAGGGTCCAGACCGCACCCACCGCCAGCAGGCGCGTTGCCGGATGGCCGAAGGTTGCGCGCAGCCGTTGTGTCGGAGTCAGACCGCCCCGTAGCAGAATGCCCGTTGCCTCCAGCGCGACCCACAGCCCCAGGACGCTGAGTGACGCGTAGCCCCTGCCCAGCGCCAGCGCCGGCAGGGCGACCAGCGTCAGCCGCCGCCAACGCGGTCGCCGCGCCTGCTTCTCCTCCGCGATGGCGGTCAGCAGCAACATCATGCCCAGCAGGGAAGCGTGCGCGTAATCGAACATCTCCCGGTAATACAGCAGCATGTAGCCGCTGAACCCCAGCGTGACCATCACCAGCGCCGGTACCGGCCGCGCCCCCAGACGTCGCAACAGACGCCAGGCCAGCAACATCGTCAGGACGAATATGGCGTGCATCACCTGCCGCGCGATCCAGACTTTCAGCGTCAGGTTGTCCGTCAGGTTGACCAGCGTGCCGGTCAGCGCGTCGAAAACAATCGGGGCGCGGGTGAAGTATTCATGGTCAACGACGCCATCGGCGTCCATGACGCTACGCGAGTGCCCGACGAAACCATTGACCGGCGTGGCCCGGCTGACGATGGCCAGGATCTGGGAGGTTATCCAGCTGTGGTGCGCCCTGTTGCCAAAGCCCGCGCCGGCAAACTGCGTGCCGAAGACGATGACGGCCAGCAGGCCGAAGTACGCCGGCGCCAGCGTACGCTGCAGACGGACGTTCCATTCGCTGCGCCGCGTCATTGGCCTGCCGGTCTCCCTGCCTCCTGCCAGCCTGTCAGTTCACAAAAAGCGTGGTCAGGTAGAGCCAGGTGTCGCCCTCGCTGCCGTCGGCGTTGACCAGCGCCAGCTTGTCGCTCGCTTCATTCGACGCCGGGTCGTACACGCTCAGGATCAGGGACCAGGCCCCGGCGGCGGCGTCACAGGGGACTTGCAGCACACGCCCGTCCGGGTACCAGTTGCCCGGGGTCCAGTCCTGCGTGTCGCCGCTGAGGGGGGCGCTGTCCGCCGAGGCGAGAAAGCCGCCGCCTTCGTCCGTCAGCGACAGCTGCAGACGGTAATTCGCCGGCGGCGGCGCCGGCGCCTGCCACCAGCTTTCGACGCGCACGCGCTGGCAGGGCCGTACCTGCACGCTGTCCGGCAACTTCCAGCGCCCCAGCGCCAGTGCATCGCCGAAATTATGGCGCGGGACCATGTCTGCCGGCGCGCGCGCTGCCTCGCCCCGCAGGTCAAAAAGGAAGCCGTCCCGGTGCTCCGGCGTCTGCGTATGGAACAGACACAGCTCGTCACGCCCGGCGACGCATGGCAGGGCCAGATATCTCTGGCCGGCGACCATATAGTCTGCGTCGTCCAGCCGGGTCGCCAGGACGTTGTCGCCAAGGTAGAAGCCCAACGCCACTGTGGCACGGCTGAGCAACCGGTTCTGGAAGGTCGGGTCGCTGAAAATCACGTTCCCGCGCCTGCCAATCCGCTGCAGAATGCGGTCGTAATCGTCGGTTTGCGCGGCCGCCCGGGCGTGACTGGCGCTGTACGACGCTTCCACCTCCAGCGCCGCGCGCAGGAAGAGCGCCAGGGACAGCAGCAACAGCGCGTTGACGAGCCGTCGCTGCCGTACCCGGACCAGCAGGGCCAGCCAGAACGCCAGCGCAAACCCCAGGGCGTGCATGGTCGTGTAATCGTGGTGCCAGGCGAGATTGATCATCACGAAGAGCCAGGCGATGCCGGAGAAGGCGGTCAGCGACAGCACGATACGGCGCTTCGCTCCCTGACGCTCCAGATGGCGCAGGATAACCAGCAGCGCCGGCAGCAGCGCCCACTGGTGAATGACCTGTCCGCTGCGATAATCCAGCGGCAGGTACCATTGCAGCAGCCTCCGTTCCATCATCGTCGCGAAGGCGTCGAAGTCCCGGCTGTAACCCGCCGAAAAATCGTCCCGCACCAGCCGCCTTGCCATGCTGACGACGATGTCCGCTTCATTCAGGGACACCTGCCGCCGCGCCATCTCGTGCGCGACGTTGTAGCCCAGCATGAGCGTCACCCAGACGACGGCCAGCAACAGCGCGCGCGTGGCGTCATGCCGCGCGCTGGCCTGCAGCCGTTGCGCCAGGGGACGCTCGCGCTGCCACAGCAGCCCCGCCGCCTCGATGGCGGCCCACAGCCCCAGCACGCCCAGTGAGAGAATGCCCCTGCCCAGGCTCACGGCCAGCAGCGTCGCCAGTGTCAGCCGGCCCCGGCGCTCCCCGCGGTCCAGCTTCGCCCGCGCGATGACGTAGAGCAGGAGCATCATTCCCGCCAGCGCCGGCTGATCGTAATGAATCAGTTCCCGGTAATACATCAGCCAGTGGCCGCTGAAGGCCAGCGTGACGCCCGCCAGCGCCAGGCGCCGGCCCAGCCCCAGCCGCCGCAAGAGCAGCCAGGCAAAAAGCATGGTCAATATGAAAATAATGTGCATCACCTGGCGCGCGATCCAGACTTTCGTCGCCAGGTCCTCCGTCAGGCCGGTGAGCGCGCCCAGCAGCGCGCTGAAGAAAACCGGATAACGATCGAGGTAGTTGTAGTCCGGCGCGCCGTCGCTATCAAGGATGTTGTGCGTGTGGCCGACGAAGCCGTTCTCCGCTGTGGCGCGGCTCACGATAGCCAGGGCATGCGATGACACCCAGCCGTAATGGGGATTGCTGACGTCGAAACCCGTGCCGGCAAACTGCGTGGCAAAGACGATGAGCGCCAGCAGGCAAAAGTACGCCGGCACCAGCAGGCGCCGTGCCGCTGCCTTTATGGTCAGGGGCTGCAACTGACCGTCCCTACAGTTCCAGGATGCCCGGTCGTTCGATCGTCCGGCCCTCCGCCTCGACGCTGATCATCGGCCAGTCGGCGCCGGCGGCGGTGATGATCTCGAAGCCCTCGTCACTCACGAGAATCGTGTCCTCGGACTTGCAGCCGACGATCGAGGGGTTCCAGGCGTAGATGCTGCCGGCCGCCACCCGCGAGTCCTCACCCGGCGTGACGATGATCTCGCGCGCGTTGTAGCCGGCGGGGCCGCCCTGGTGATGGTAACGCCACTGGTCGGCCTCCCCGCGGGCGGCGTAGGCGGCCTGGATGTCGCGCAAGACCTCCGCGTGACGGCGGCCCGGTCGCGTGGCCAGCATGGCCGCGGCGTCGATCTCCGCCACCTTCTGCGCCTTTTCGCGCAGGGCGGCCGGCGCGGGGCCGATGTGCGCCAGGCGCGTGGCGGAGAGCACCAGGCCCCACTTGCGGTTGCAGACCACCATCATGACCAGGCGTTCCATGCGCTTCTCCGTCGCCAGCGGGTGACGGAACTGCGCGATGCGCTCGTCAGTGGCGATCAGGTTGACGACGGCCAGCCCGCCCCGCCGGCGACAGGCGGCATCCAGGCGCGCGGCGATCTCCAGCTCGCTGTCGCCGGGACGAACGGCGCGGATGGCCTCATCCAGCGCGGCGGCGGTCTCCGCGCCCAGGCGGCGGCAACGCTCCTGCTCGCCTTCAGCCAGCGCCAGGCGCAACTGCAGCAGCGCCCCGGCCAGCTCCGGCTGCGTGTCCGCCAGCGTCCCCGGGGGCAGGGCGGGCGCCGCCCCCTGCCACGGGTACTCAAGGTAGCCAAAGCCCAGGGCCTCAAAGTCCTCCTCGGCGCGCAAGCGCGTCAACTCAATGTTGTTGCTCACAATCGCGCGACTGGCGGGCGTGACCAGCGCGCTCCAGACGCCGGCCTCGCTGTCGACCGGGATACTGGCGTCGGCGCCGGCCGTGAACCAGGCGAGGTTGCGCGTCTGCGTCAGCGTCAGCGCCGGCGCGTTGTGGCGGGCCAGCAGCGCGCGCAGCTGATCATGCTTGCGGTCAATCTCGTCAATGCGTTGCATCCTCTGCCTCGTTCCTGCGGCCAACCTGGCGCCCGATTGTAAGCGCCCGACCGGCGCCACGCCATGCCGGCCCCTTATGTGCTATGCTGGTCTTCAGACCGGCAGGCAGAAAACAGATGGCAGTTCGCCGCGGACTCCTGCAATCCGAATCGGTGCAGAATTTCCTCAAGTCGCTGCTGACCCTGCAGCAGGGCAGCGACCTGGTGGCGACCAGCGCCATGGCCGAAATCCTGCAGATCTCCGCGCCCTCGGTGACGGACATGACCCAGCGCCTGGAGGAGGCCGGCCTCGTCGCCTGGCACAAGTGGCGCGGCATCCGGCTCACGCCGGACGGCCAAAACGAGGCGCTCATGATCCTGCGCCGTCACCGCCTGATAGAGCTGTTCCTCGTCGAGGAACTGGGCTACGAACTGCCCGAGGTCCATGCCGAGGCCGAACGACTCGAACACGCCGTCTCGGACCGCTTCATTGAGGCCATCGCCCGGCGCCTGCACGAACCCGGCCTGGACCCGCACGGCGACCCCATCCCGGCGGCGGACGGCAGCATCCTGCGTCGTCGTCTGGAGCCATTGAGTACCTGGCCGCCCTTCACGCCGGCCATCGTCTCGCGCATCCGCACGCGCAGCGACGACATGCTGCGCGACATCGTCAGCCAGGGCATCACGCTCAATACCCGCGTCGAAATCACGGCCCGCGGCGCGGCCGATGACCCGCTGACGCTCAGCATCAACGGTCAGCGTCAACGACTGGACAACCAGGCGGCGGACTGCATCCTCGTCGAAGCCTGGGGTTCATAGCCTTGCGCATCCTCTTCATCGCCTCCCTCTCACACGTTGAACAACTCGAAGCGGCCATCGCCAACACGCCGCCCGGCGCGACGCCGCCGCTCTTTCCGCCCAGCATGCAGGAGCATTTCTACGAGCGGGCCCTGCGCCGACGCGGCCACCAGCTCGCCGTTTTCTGGCGCGAGCGGCCCGCGCGCAGCTATCGTTTTCGCTTCGGCCCCTCGCCCGGCAAGCTGGCGCAGGCCTTCATGCAACGCCTGCCGCCGGCAGTCAACCCCGCGCTGCAACAACGCAACCGCCGCCTCCTGCAACAGGTCGAGGACTTCAGGCCCGACCTGCTCTGGTTGATCGGTGGCAACCGCGTCATCCTGCCCGGTACCCTGGCGGCCATTCGCCGCGAACGGGGTTGTCGCCTGGTCCTCGCCAGCAACGACTCGCCGCTCATCTTCGCCTACCCCTTCCTGCGCCAGACCCTGCCTCACGTCGACCTGGTGCTGGTCAACGACCGCTACCACGCCATGCAGATGCGGGAACTGGGGGCCGGCCGCGTCATCAGCCTGCCCCTGCCCGCCATGGACCCCGACTTTCATCGCCCGCGTCAGCTGGATGACGGGCAACGCGCGGCCCTGGCCTGTGACGTCGCCTTCGTCGGCACCCTCCTGCCGCCTGAAATTTACAGCGAGCGCGTGCGCGCGCTGGCCGCCCTGCGCGATTTCGACCTCGGCATCTGGAGCGTGCACGACGTGCCACCGGAGTTGCGGCCCTTTCTGCGCGGCGCGGCGCTGGGCGATTCGATGCTGCAGGTGCTTTCAGCCGCCAAACTGACCGTCAATCCGCACGGACAGACCATGCAGTACGGCGGCAACATGCGCCTCTTTGAGGCCGCCGCCGTGGGCACCCTGCAAATCACCGACGACCGGCCCGGCATCCATAAGTGGTTCACCCCCGGCGAAAACATCCTCACCTTTCGCGATGAGCAGGACCTGCGCGACAAGGTCGCGCACTACCTGACGCACGACGACGAGCGTGAAGCGCTGGCCCGACGCGCCCGCGAGCACGTGCTGGCCCACCATCGTTACGACCAGCGCGTCGAGCAACTGGAAACACTGCTGGCCGCGCTGTAAACGGCGACAGTGGCGAGTGTGTAGGGGCGACATATCATGTCGCCCGCCGGCACACCCAGTCGCCAGGCATGATGTAGGGGTAGCAAGGGCGCAAGCCCGCAGCATCCCGCAGGGACGACATACCATGTCGCCCGCGCGTACACCATCATGTCGCCGGGCGTGAGGTAGGGGCGACATATCATGTCGCCCGCGGATACACCCTCATGTAATGTCGCCCGCAGACACACCACGTCGCCGGGCATCCCGTGGGACGACATATCATGTCGCCCGCGCGTACACCATAAATCGCCCCTGCCGCGTTTTGTGGGGGCGGGCGATTTGATAAATCGCCCCTACCGCGTTTTGTTGCTGCGGATGCAGGGACGACATATCATGTCGCCCGCGCGTACATCCGCACACCATCATGTAATGTCGCCCGCCGGCACACCATGTCGCCGGGCGCCGGACTCGCGCCGGCCACGCCCCACCGCTACAATGCGCCTGTTCATCTCAGGCAACAGCCGGAGTTCTCATGTCCAGAACCATCATTTCGGCCCCGGACGCCCCCGCCGCGCTCGGCCCCTATTCGCACGCCGTCAGCGCCAACGGCCTCGTCTTCACCGCCGGCCAGGTCGGCATCGTGCCCGGCACCGGCGCGCTGGCCGAAGGCGGCATTGAGGCGCAGACGCGCCAGGTGCTGGCAAACATCGGCGCCGTCCTGCGCGCCGCCGGCACGGGCCCCGAACGCGTCGTCAAGACCACCATCTTCCTCGCCAGCATGGACGACTTCGCCACCGTCAACGGCATCTACGCGCAGGTTTTCGCGCATGAGCCGCCGGCCCGCTCCACCGTCGCGGTCGCCGGCCTGCCGCTGGGCGCCCTCGTCGAGATCGAGACCGTGGCGCTGGCCTGAGGGCAGCCGGGAGCGCCAGGATGAAACTGCATTCCGTCAACGTTGGCAAGCCGGTCACGGTGCCGGCGCGCGGCGGCCTCCTGCGCACCGGCATCTACAAGCGCCCGGTCGCGGGACGGGTGCAGCTGGACTGGCACAACCTCGCGGGCGACGGCCAGGCGGACCTGCAGCACCATGGCGGGCCGCACCAGGCCGTCTACGCCTACGCGCAGGAGCACTACGCCTGGTGGGCGCGTGAACTGGGCCGCGCTGACCTGGTCCCGGGCAACTTCGGCGAGAACCTCACCGTCAGCGGCCTGCTGGAAGACGAGGTCTGCATCGGCGACGTCTGGCGCGTCGGCGAGACCCTGCTGCAGGTCAGCCAGCCGCGCATTCCCTGCCACAAGCTGGCGCATCGCATGGGCCTGCCCGATTTTGTCAGGACCTTCACGCTGTCCGAACGCTGTGGCTGCTACCTGCGCGTGTTGCGCAGGGGTGTGCTGGGCGCCGGTGACAGCGTCACACTGATGGAACGGGAGACGCAAGCCATGAGCGTGCGCGCCATCTTTCGCCTGCGCCTGCTGCAACCCGACGACCCCGCTGCCACGGAACGCGCCAGCCAACTCCCCGGGCTCTCCCCGGAATGGCGCGAGTATTTCGCCGGTCGCCGGCTCGCCATTGAGGCCGACGCCTGAAGGAGGAAACCATGGATCGCAAACGTCTCGTCATTTCCGCAGTGGTGCTGGTCGCCGTCGTTTTGGTCCTCGTCACACGACCCTGGACCTTCTTCATCAATGATGAAGTCGACGAGGCCTTTCCCATGTTGAGCGGCGAAGAGCGCGCGAGCGTGCGTGATATGCCGGATGAACAGCTGGAAATCCTGCTTGAAATGGTCGGGTCGGTCGACGACGGCGCTTCCATGGCTGCCGACACCGCCAGAGCGATGATGGAGCCCGACAAGGACATGCAGGATGACATGCCCGAAGCCGCGCCGGACCCGCATCCGCTGCTCAGCGGCACCTGGATCGAAATCGACCCGGTGCACCGCGCCGAGGGCAGCGCCACCGTCTGGCTGGCCGGCGAGGAACGCGTCCTGCGCTTCGAGGACTTCCGCGTTACCAACGGGCCCCAACTGCACGTGCTGCTGACCAAAAACGTGCCCACCAGCATCTTCGCCGGCGTCGGCGAGAGCGGCGACTACGTCGATCTGGGCCCGCTCAAGGGCAACGTTGGCAACCAGAACTACAACATCCCGGCCGACGTGAACCTGACGGAATACAAAAGCGCCGTCATCTATTGCGTGCCCTTCAACGTGGTCTTCAGTTCGGCGGAATTAATGGATCCCGGCGGCTGACGCGCCAGGGCATATCGACTAACGCAGCAGGAAGCCCTCGCGCAGGGGGTCGGCCGGGTCGATCAGAAATTCGTGCCGGCCGGTGATCGAGGCGCTGCCCGTCACCTCCGGGATGACGGCCGGCAGCCGGCCCACCTGCGCGCAGTCCACCACGCGCACCGAGAAGCGCGTGCCGATCAGGCTCTCGATCTGCAGCGTCTCGCCTGTGGCCAGTTCGCCGCGCGCGTGGTACAGCGCCGCGCGCGCGCTGACGCCGGTGCCGGTCGGGCTGCGGTCCAGTTCGCCCTCGGCGAAGACGCAGGCGTTGCGGCTGTGGACCGCGCCGCCCGGCGGCAGCATCTGCGTGAAAATCGTGCCGTAGAGAAAGTTGAGCTCGGGGTCGCCCGAGGGGTGTTCGATGCGCTGCGCCGCCATGATCGCGCGCTTGATGGCCCGCCCGGCAGCGATCAGCGCGTCGCTCTGCCGCGGCTCCAGCGTCAGACCGGTCTGCGCCACGTCCACCAGCGCGTAGAAGGCGCCGCCAAAGGCCACGTCGCAGCAGATCTCGCCCAGGCCGGGCACCTGCACGCGTAAGTCCTGCATGAGCGCGAAGGAGGGCACGTTCAGGAAGCTGACCGCCGCCACGCGCCCCTCCCGCCACTGCGGCGTGGCGACCACGCGCCCGGCGGGCGTGTCGATGCGCAACTCGCTGCGACCCGGCGGCATGGCAAACAGGCCGCACTCCAGGCCCACCTTGACCAGGCCGATGATGCCGTGGCCGCACATGGTGCTGTAGCCCTCGTTGTGCAGGAAGAGCACGCCGAGGTCGCCGTCCGCCGTGGCCGGCGGCGTCAACAGGCAGCCGTACATGTCGGCGTGGCCGCGCGGTTCCCACATCAGGCTGCGGCGCAAATGATCGTACTGGCGCCGCGCCGCCTCCCGCCGTTCCAGAATGGTCGCGCCGGTCGGCAGCGGAAAGCCGCTGCAGATGACGCGCAGCGGCTCGCCGGCCGCGTGCGCGTCAATGGTGGTGATGCGTCGCCAGTCTGACGGCGGCGCCCAGGCGACCACGACTCAGCCCGCGCCCGGCCAGCGCCGCGCCGGTTCCAGAAAGCCCATGTGTTCCTTCACCGACTTCAGCGTGCGCTCGGAGATTTCCGAGGCCCGTTCGGCGCCCTCGGCCAGCACCTCTTCCACGTGGCCGGGCTCGGCGCTGATCTCGCGGTAGCGCTGCTGCAGCGGCGCCAGCGCGTCCGTCACCACCGCCACGACCGCCTTCTTCAGGTCGCCGTAGCCCTTGCCGGCGAACTCCGCCTCGACCGCCGCGCGCTCCCCACCCGTCAGCGCCTGGTAAATGGTCAACAGGTTGTTGACGCCGGCCTTTGCGGGGTCCGCGCTGAAGCGGATCTCGCGCCCGGAGTCGGTGGTGGCGCGCATGATCTTGCGCCGCATCAGGTCCGGCGGGTCCAGCAGGAAGATGGCGTGGTTCTCGCCGCTGGCGCTCTTGCTCATCTTGCCAGTGGGCTCGTCGAGGCCCATGACGCGCGCGCCGGTCTCGGGGTTGACCACCTCGGGCAGCGTGAAGGTCGCGCCAAACATGCTGTTGAAGCGCTGCGCCAGGTCGCGCGTCAGTTCGACGTGCTGACGCTGGTCGTCGCCCACGGGGACGTAGTGCGCCTGGTAGAGCAGGATGTCGCCGGCCATCAGCACCGGATAGCCCAGCAGGCCGGCGTTGACGGAGTCCTCCTGCTGCCGGGACGCCTTGTCCTTGTACTGCGTCATGCGGTTCAGCCAGCCCAGCGGCGTCAGGCAGGTCAGCAACCAGGCCAGCTCGGCGTGCGCCGGGTTGTGCGATTGCGCGAAGATGGTCGCCCGCTGCGGGTCCAGGCCGGCCGCCATGTACAGCGCGGTGACCTCCAGCGTGTGCGCGCGCAGCTGGCTGGCGTCATGCGGCACGGTGATGGCGTGCAGGTCGACGACGCAGTAGTAGGCGTCGTACTGCTCCTGAAAGCGCACCCATTGCAGCAGCGCGCCGAGGTAGTTGCCGATGTGCAGGTTGCCGGTCGGCTGAATGCCGGAGAGCACCCGTTTGCTCTTGTCCGCTGTGGTCATGCCCCGCCCTGTCCCGTGTGCGTCCCGCGCCAGTATACCCCCGCCCCGCCGCGCCGGCGCAGGGTCAATCGCGCGGGCGACAGTATCGCTTCGCTGCGATTTCTAACACATCTCTAGCACGGTGCCGCGCCGGTTTCGCCCTATGCTGAAGGGCGTTGTCGGGCAGTAGAACGAGGTGAACATGGCTCTGACGAAGAGCGACTTTGAGAATGAGAAGTACCGTGTGAACGAGGTTCTGGCGCGAATTGCGTCGGAATTAGATCCGTTGATCTATTTTGCTCCCGGATTCTTTACTGACTTGTCAGACGAAAGCAAAAGATACAGGGATGATGGAGATGAAACCGGTGCCAGCTTGTTCAGGCTACTGGCTGAGGTCTCGTCAATGGGATTTTGGGGAACGCAGTCGACCCCGAAGCAACCTTTTGCCCCGATGTGGACAAATCTGATTCCAGATAAACGTTCGTGTTTGCCAGAAGATTTTTCTGGAGCAGACCTTGATTTTCTTGCAGAAGTCGTGTGCGACATCAAAGAACCGGTCATTCAGGCGCAAACCGCTGACATTTTGTGGCTGCGTAAACATGGCGAACGCGGCGGATACGATTTCGCCATTCTTGCCCACGATTCCTATTTGGCGTCGATCAGTCTGGATAGTCCAAGTTTCTATATGTGGGAGCGCCTCGCGCGAGCGCTGAAACTCACAGAACTGCTGAGTGATGATGCGAGACGGGAAAACGCTTTGGAATTAGCGAAAAAGTTTGCGGATGCGCTATTGGACACTGACCACTTTACGCTATGGAGCAATGTAACCGAATTGCTGGCTACGTACAGCGAGGAAGAGAAAGAACGTACCAGGTACGCTGAGCAATTCTGGCAACGGGCTGATGAGGTTGAAGAAGCGAAGGGGTATGACTATGCCATCCGTTTCAGGGAGCATGCCATTAGTGTTTTCGGAGCGATTGGGAACACGGACCGTGTCAAAGAGGCACAGTTGAAGTTGTCAGAGAAACTGGTCACGTATGCCGAGCGGGAAGCTGACTCCGGCGACTTCTGGACGGCAGAAAGACATATCGAACATGCCATATCACTTGTTCCCAACACACGAGAAATGAAGCAGCACCGCAACGAACTGGGGGCGCGTCTTGCACAATTTGGCAAAAAGGCCAATGAAAATATGGACTGGAAGGAGGAGAGAATAGCACCGTCACAGGAGGTGCTGGATGCAATTGATGAGCAAGCTGTAAAAACCGCAAAAGTGCTTGAAGGGATGTCACTTGAGGAAGCACTTGAAACTTTGGCAGCTTATCCGTACCCCATAAACGCTGACACGGCGCGGCAGGTAACTGAGGAAGTCATGCGTGATAGCCTTGCGGCCAAAGTTGCAAGTTTCCAGCAGAGAAGTCATTCAGGAAAAGTTGTTGGCAGGAATTGGCCCATTTCCTCCGGGTGGTATGCGAAAACTCGACGTGTGTATCATGTGGCGGGTGTGGTTATGCCCGCGATTAACCAGATCATCTCAGATAACGATGTAAATCTGGAAGACTTCGTGAGGGTCGTGGAGCGGAGTGACTTTGTCCCCCAACGCCAACATTGGACTTTTGCTTATGGTTTGTCGGTCGGTATCAAAAGAGAATTCGTAGCGGTTGCACATATCCTGCCCCCGATGCTGGAAAACGCTTTCCGGGAGATACTCGCATCCATGGGCATCAACACTTCGCGATTGGACAAAGACCTTGTTTCGGAAGAAAAGTCCTTGGGAGAGAATCTTGACCATCCTGCAATTGGGAAAATACTTGGTGCAGATCTTTTGTTTGACCTGAAAACCTTGTTGCTCAAAGAGGAGGACGGGTTCAACCTTCGCAATAGTGTATCACACGGGCTGATGTCGGACAGCAATTTCTTCTTGGCAGAAGATGGCAAGAACAGTCGTGAACTGGCACAAGTCGTGTACCTTTGGTGGATCGCCTTGAAGTTGTGTTTCGGCATCAAAAGAACTGAACGGACGGAATAGCCTTTACAATCATCACAACAGCCGACCCGCCTTGTCCCGCTCCTCACGGGCGCGGGGGGCCTGGCGGAAGGTGCCGTGCTGCGGAGGCATATCGACACCAGCGCCGCCCAGCAAATCGCCGATGGTCAGGATCTGCAGGCGGCGACAGGACTTCCCCCAAAAGTCTGATTCGTAGTAGCCGGCCGCCAGCGCCGCCCTGGTCATGGGCTGCGTCGGCGGTTCCAGTGTGATGAGCAGGCCAATGGACGCCTTCTCCTGCTCCAGCACGCCGATCAGTTCATTGACGACCGGGCTGCTCACCTTGCCCGATTTCACCTGCACAATGACCTTGCGCGCCTGCGGCTTGCCTTTCTCGTCCCGCTCGAAGAAATTGATGACTCCGTCGATTCCCTTGTCCGCGCCTTTCTTGCCGCGCCTGGAGCCGGCTTGGCCACCTGTCGGCTTCGCGCCCACCAGCGACAGCGCCCACCACTCAAATTGATAGCGGCCCTCGTTGGCCGAATCGGCGGCCAGTTCTCGGGCGCCGGTTTCGGTGGTGGGCTCGCCGATGACCTCGTAGTCCACGCCCGAGACCAGGCCGAACATATCAAGCAGGCGATACTTCTGCAGGGAGACGCTGAGGTGCGTGATGTCGATGCCAATCCAGCGGCGATTTAACTTGTGCGCGGCGGCGATGGCGGTGCCGCAGCCGCAGAAGGGGTCCAGCACGACATCGCCTTCGTTCGATGAGGCGCGGATGATGCGCTCAAGCAGGGCGACGGGCTTCTGCGTCGGGTAGCCGAGGCGTTCCTTGGCGTGTGAGCTTAGTCGTTTGATGTCAAACCAGACGTCTTGCAAGGTTGTCCCCGGCATTTCGTCCAAAAAGCGCTTGTAACGCGGGACGTTTCCGGGTTTGGTTTGAATAACTCTGCCTTCTGCAATAAGCTGATTCATCTTCTCTTTCGAGTATCGCCAATAGCGTGTAACGCCCATGACTTCATAGTGTGGATTGCCCTTCGACCCACCACCGGGACCCGTTACGGAAGTTAATGCATATCGGCGACCATGTTCATCCAAATTATTGTATGTTTTTCTGACATACTCTTCGTCATAAGGCATGTACACGGTGTTACGACTTGCGAATTCTGTCTTGGTGTAGAAAAGTATTACATCATGGATCCTTCCCATATGAAGTACATTGCCCTGAGCGTCATCACTGTGTGCATAGCTGCGCTTCCAAACAATCTCATTTCGGAAGTTCTCCACGCCAAATATCGAATCCAAAACAATCTTTAGATAATGGCTCGCTGTCGGGTCACAATGCAGGTAGAGACTGGCGGTCGGCTTTAGTACCCGGTGCAGTTCGACCAGACGCGGCGTCATCATCACCAGATAGGCCATCATCGGGTTGCGGTCGATGAGCTTGAGAAGCGCCTCAATCGCCGTGCTCACCTTCTCCGGAGCTTCTAGAATCAGGTCGCGGTAGGTGGCTTCGGCCGTCTCGCCCCAGTGCCAGCTGTCTTCGAAGGCCGTGATCTGGGCGTCGCTTTCGCGGCCGCTTTCGTCACGGAAGAGGACATTGTAGCTGCGGTTGGAGTTGAAGGGCGGGTCGAGGTAGACGAGGTCGACGCTTTCGTCGTCGATATGCTCGCGCAGAATGTCCAGGTTGTCGCCGTAGAAGAGGGTGTTTTCCATCATGGCCGCTCCCGCCGCTGTCCTGCCTATCATAACGCCCTCAGCCGCACTCGACCCCCACCGGCGTGCTCGACTCATCCCGCCGCCGCGCGAACTCCGCCGCGTAGGCGGCCGCCAGCGCCGCGTCCTCAATAACCAGCATATTCTCGTCGTTGCTCTCCGTCCCGGCGGCGGAGAAATTGGCCGAGCCGGTCACCACCGTGTCATCATCAATAATGAAGACCTTGTGGTGCAGCAGGTACGGGTTGCCGTCCTGACGCACCTCCAGCCCGGCGCAATACAGCGGCCCCAGCTCGCTCCAGACGCTCTCGCTGCCGACGCGCTCGAAGATGCCCTGCACCTGCACGCCGGCCGCCGCCCGCTGCAGCAGCATGGCGCCCAGGTCGTCCAGCGTGAAGGAGAAGGCCATGAAGCGGATGCGCTCGCGCGCGCCGGCCAGCGCCGCCAGCAGCGCGCCGGCGAGGTCGTCCTCCGGCCCGAAGTACACGGCGAGGCGCCCCGTCCCCGCGTCAAATAATGCGGTCTCGCCCCGCGGCGAGCGCGGCCCGAAGCGCCCACCTTCGAACATCTCGTCGAATTCGGCCTGGTAGCGCCGCGCGGCCTCCGCCGAGCGCAGTTCGAGCAGGTTGTTGTTGTGGCGTGCGGCGCCGTTCAGCGTCAGGTTCATCGAGCCGCTCCAGACGCTGCGGCCGTCGATGATGACGAACTTGTTGTGCATCAGCGCGCTGCGCCCGTCGGCTGCCACCGGGATGCCCGCCACCTGCAGGCGGCCAAAATGCCCGTCGGCAGCGCGCAGGCCGTGTTCGTCGTCAGTGACCGCGCGCACGCGCAGTCCGCGCCGCGCCGCCGCCAGCATGGCCTCGCTCAGGCGGGGGTTGTCCAGTTCAAAGGCGGCGACGTCGAGCGAGACCTGCGCCGCGTCCATGGCCGCCGCCAGCATGGCGTCAATGCCGCCGCCCTCAGGCATTGCGTCGTCGCGCCGCAGTGGGGCGGGGATGCTGAAATACACCGCCCAGTAATCGCCGACGGCGGCGTGGGCGCGCGCCAGACCCCCGACCCCGACGGCAGCCGGAGGCCGGGCCGGCGGCCGGCCGAAGGGCGCCGGCGCCAGCGCCAGCTGCAGGGCCAGCGCCAGCACCAGCGTTGCCAGCCAAAGACCCGCCAGATGCCGCGGCGCGCTGCTCATGGCCGGGCCCGCCCTGGCCGGGACATGGTACACTGCCGCTCCCGCTTCGGAGTCACGGGAGACCCGCCATGCTGAAACTGATGCCGATCGTCTACGTCTCGCAGATGGCCCGCTCGCTGGATTTCTACCTGGCGCTGGGCCTGCAGCCCGACTACCTGCAACGCGACGGCGTGTGGTCCTCGCTGAAGGCCGGCGACGCCGCGCTGGGCCTGCATACCCTCGATCCCCTGCCGCCGCTGCAGCAAACCGACCGCGTGGCGTTGGCCCTCGTCAGCGCGGAGCCGCTGGAAGCGCTGGTTGAGCGCCTGGCGGCGCAGGGTATCGCGCCCGCGCGCGGCATTCGTGACGAGGCCTTCGGTCGTTCGCTGGTGCTGCGCGACCCGGACGGCCTGCTCATCCAGGTCAACCGGCACGCGCACTGAGCCCGCGCCAGGCGTCGCGCACCTGCTGCTGCAGTGCCGCCAGCGAGCCGTCGTTGCGAATGACGAGGTCGGCGCGCGCCAGCTTGTCCGCCTGCGGGTTTTGCGCGCGCAGGCGCTGACGGGCGTCGGCGGGCGACATCCCGCGCAACCCGGTCAGTCGCGCCAGTTGCGTCGCCGGCGCGGCGTCCACCACCCAGACCGCGTCGACGGCCGCCGCCAGGTCGCCCTCCAGCAGCTTGATGGCCTCGATGACCAGCACCGGTTGCGCGGCCGCGTTCACCAGCGCGTCGATGCGCTGCCGGATGGCCGGATGCGTCAGCGCCTCCAGCCTGGCCAGCGCCGCCGCGTCGCTGAAGACCACCTGGCCCAGCGCCGCGCGGTCGATGCGTCCCGCTGCATCCAGCAGCTCCTGGCCGAACTCGGCCACGACCGCCGCGAAGGCCGCGCCCTCCGGTTCCAGCACCTCGCGCGCGATCTGGTCGGCGTCAATGACGCCGGCGCCCAGCGCCTGCAACTGCCGCAGCGCCTCGCTCTTGCCGACCGCGATGTTGCCCGTCAGGCCGATGACCTTTTTGCCCGGCCAGCGGCCACCCGCCCCCGTCACGCCTGGGTCGCCGGCAGCACCTTGTCCCTGCGCGCCATCAGGTCCGGCACGACGTCTTCATACTGGATCGTCAGCGTCTCCTCAAGCACGTCGCTGGAACTGCTGTCGAAATCCGAATAACTGATTTCCGAAATCCAGGCGTCATTCACGATCCAGCGCCGCGTCTCCTCGCCCTTGTCAAGCGCCAGCAGGCCGAGCGTGCGCGCGGGCCGCACGATGTCCTCGCCGGCCTCGAAGGTCTCGCGCACCCACACGTTGCAGGGGTGCTGCGGGTCCTGCTGCACCATGCGCGTGATCTTGAAGGGTTCCTGCAGCTTGCGAATGGCCGTCGTGGTGCGCACGTCCAGGCGAAAGGCGACCAGGCCGCGCACGGCGAGGATGCCGCTCACGCGCCGGCCGTCGATCTCCAGCGCGAACTCGCCGGCCAGTTGACCGTCGTCGCTGCGGGCGTCGGCGCCCGTTTCCTCTACCATGCCCGTCTCTCTCCTCACTGACCTGCCGGCCATCAGCCCGAAGCATAGCAAGGGCGCAAGCCCGCAGCATAGCGAGGGCGCCAGCCCGAAGCACCTGAACGCCGTATACGGCGGCCCCGCAACCCGTTACAATCGACCTCATCCCGATCTCGCCTGCCCATCATAACCCATGCCGCCGCGGGAGAGAGTGAGCGCATCGTGAATATCCGCCGGAGCCTGGCCCTGTGGCTGCTGGCCGGCCTTGTGGCCTGCAGCGCCGCCGGCGAGCCGTCGCGCCCGACCGCGCCCCCGCCCACGCTCACCCCGCAGGGACAGACGCCGGAGCAGGCCGAACGCGTCGCGCGCCTCTTCCTGCAGGCCTGGCAGGACGACGACCTGGCGGGCATGCACCGCCTGCTCACCTTCGGCGGCCAGGAGGCCACCGCGCTGCCGGCCTTCAGCGATTACTACCGCCGCGCCCACGAGACCATGACCCTCGCCTCGCTGGAGACCCGCATCACCAGCCAGTTGCCGGGCCCGGGCGGCCTGATGAATTTCGGCTACGACGCCACCTTCCATACGCGCCAGGCGGGCAGCTTCAGCGACGCCGGCCGCGTTCTGCGCCTGGCCTGGGACCCGCAACAGCGCGACTGGCGCGTGGTCTGGTCCCCCGCGGACCTGCTGCCGGCGCTGGGCGCAGGCGGTACGCTGCGCCTCGACGCGCGCCTGCCCAGCCGCGCCAACATCTACGACCGCAACGGGCGGGCGCTCGCCTCGCGCAACAATCGCGTCATCACCGTCAACGTCGTCAAACGCGAGATTGCGCACGTCGCCAACTGCAACCTGCGCCTCGCCGCCGCGCTGGACATGGACGTCGCGCTCATTGAGCAGATTCTCGCCGCGCGCGCGCCCGACTGGCTCAGCGAAATCGGCACCGTCGACCCCGTCACCTGGCAGGCGACGCGCGCCGGGCTGGAGCAGGACTGCCGGGCGCGCTTCATCGAACGTTCCGCCCGCCAGTACGACACGGGCGCGGTGACCGCGCACAGCGTCGGCTACGTCGGCTGGCCCGACGAAAGCCAGGTGGCCGATCTGACGGCGGCCGGCTTTCCGCAGGACAGCATCATCGGGCGCAGCGGCATCGAGGCCAGCCAGGACGAGGTCCTGCGCGGCGTCCCCGGCGGCCGCCTCTACGTCGCCGAATCCGGCGGCCGCCAGACCCTCGTCGCGCAAAGCCCGCCAACCCCTTCGCAAAGCGTGTGGCTGACCATCGACGCGCCGCTGCAGGCCTTCATCGTGGCCGCCCTGCAGCGCGCCCGCCTGGGGGCCGCCGACACCTGGGCGCCTGGCTCGCAGGGCGCGGCCGCGGTCGTGCTGGACGTGAACAGCGGCGCCATCCTGGCGCTGGTGAGCGATCCCTCCTACGACAACAACGTCTTCGCGCCCTTCCCGGCCATGGGGCGCGAAGCCGCGCGCGAACTCGCCGCCCAGGTGCAGGCCGATGAACGCCGCCCGCTGCTGAACCGCGCCACCCTCGGCCTCTACCCCGCCGGCTCTATCTTCAAGGTCGTGCCGGCCATCGCCGCCGCCGACAGCGGCGTCTACCCGCTGAACAAGCGCTACTTCTCGACCGGCACCTGGAACCGCGACCTGCCGCGCCGCGACTGGAAACCGGGCGGTCATGGCCTGCTGACCCTGCCCGAATTCCTGAAACACAGTTGCAACTCCTGCTTCTTCGAGACCGCCTGGGACCTCAACGCGGTCGATCCCTGGCTCCTGCCCGACTATGCCCGGCGCCTGGGCCTCGGCGCCGCCACCGGCCTGCGCGACCTGCCGGAGGCCAGTGGTGAGATCGCCGACCCGGACATTCTGCGCGCCCGGGGCTTTTTCTGGCATCCTTCCGAGGCGGTGAGCATGGCCGTCGGCCAGCGCGGAGTCAGCGTCACCCCCTTGCAGGTCGCCCATCTCTACGCCACTATCGCCAACGGCGGCGCGCGTTACCGCCCCCAACTGGTGCAGCGGGTCGCCATGCTGGGCGAGGCGCCCGGCCACGTACTGACGGCCGAGACGCTGGCGGAGAACGATTTCGACCCGGCGGTGATGGCCATGGTGCAGCAGGCGCTCTGTACCGTGGTCAGCGAGCCGGGCGGCACCGCCGAGCACGTCTTCCGCGGCTCGCCACTGCGGGAACAGGGCGTCTGCGGCAAGACCGGCACGGCTGAAGCGCCCGGCGAGGACAGTCTGCCGCATTCCTGGTTCGCCGCCTGGACGCCCGCGGCCGAGCCGGAGCTCGCCATCGCCCTGCTGGTGGAAAACGCGGGCGAAGGCTCGGCCGTGGCCGCGCCGCTGGTACGAGAAATTCTGGAATACTGGTATTTCAACCGGGAGGCCGCCGCCTGACCTGAACGTATTTCTCCCCTCTCCCTGAAGGGCTCCCGTCCCTCAGGACGGGAAGGACTCCCCCTCTCCCTAGGGGAGAGGGGGCTGGGGGGTGAGGGCCGCCGACCAGGTGGAACAGAAGGCCTGGTGTGTGGCTCTGCCGCAGGCAGCACCGGCACCAGGAAAAAAGCGGTACAGTCTCTTGTCTTTCTCCCCTCTCCCTGAAGGGCTCCCACCGAAGGTGTGAAAGGGACTCCAGCAACGCAGCAGGACAGGATTCCCCCTCTCCCTGAGAAGGACTCCCCCTCTCCCTGGGGAGAGGGGGCTGGGGGGTGAGGGCCCCCGTCCTCCAGGACGGAAAAAGGGCTGAGGGCACACAAACAGCAAAGGGAGACCAACATGCCCAAACTATTCACCTGGAACGTCAACGGCGTGCGCGCCGCGCAACGCAAGGGCTTTCTGGACTGGCTGCACAGCGAGCAGCCGGACGTCCTCGGCCTGTCCGAGACCAAGGCCGCGCCGGAGCAACTGGACGAGTCCCTGCGCAACCCGCCAGGCTATCACACCTGGTGGGCCAGCGCGCAACGCAAGGGCTACAGCGGCACGGCGCTCTTCAGCCGCCGCGAACCGCAAGGCGTACAGCTCGGCCTCGGCATCGAGGAATACGACGTGGAAGGGCGCACCATCGTCGCCGATTACGGCGACTTCGTCCTGATCAACGCCTACTTCCCCAACGGCGGCGCCAAGCCGCAACATCCGCGCCTGGATTACAAAATGCGCTACTACGCCGACTTCCTGCGCTACTGCGAGGCACTGCGCGATCAGGGCCGGCGCGTCATCTTCTGCGGCGACGTCAACACCTCGCACCGGCCTATCGACCTCGCCCGCCCGAAGGCCAACGAGAAGAACACCGGCTTTCTGCCCGTCGAACGCGCCTGGCTCGACGAGGTCATCGCCGCCGGCTACGTCGATATCTTCCGCGCCCGCAACCCGGACCTCGAGGGCGCCTACAGCTGGTGGTCCATGCGCAGCGGCGCGCGCCAACGCAACGTCGGCTGGCGCCTGGACTACTTCTTCATCTCGCCCGACCTGCTCGACCACGTCGTCGACGCCGCCATCCACCCCGAGATCGAGGGCTCGGACCACTGCCCGGTCAGCCTCACGCTCGACTTCGGCAACTGACGGCAGGTGACAGCCATCCCTTTCCGTTTGCTCCTGCTCCCCTCTCCCTGAGAAGGGCTCCCGTCCCCCAAGACGGGAAAAGGGGGCTGGGGGGTGAGGGCTCCCGCGATCAGGCGCAACAGAAGGCCAGGTGTGTGACTCTGCCGCAGGCAGCACCGGCACCGGGAAGAAAGCGGTACAGTCACTTGTCTTTCTCCCCTCTCCCTGAAGGGCTCCCACCGAAGGTGGGAAGGGGCTCCCGTCCCCCAGGACGGGAAAAGGGGGCCGGGGGTGAGGGCCGCGTCCAGGGCAGAAATCACCCGGTCCGCTCGTTCTGTTCCCCTCTCCCTGCGGGAAGGGACTCCAGCAACGCAGCAGGACAGGACTCCCCCTCTCCCTGAGGGAGAGGGGGCTGGGGGGTGAGGGCTCCCGCAACTAAGCGGGAAAGGGAGCGGAGGCCCCACGCAACAGAGAGGAGAATCCATGCTCCGCCTCTTCGCCTGGAACGTCAACGGCGTGCGCGCCGCCCAACGCAAGGGCCTGCCGGACTGGCTGCACAGCGAGCAGCCGGACGTCCTCGGCCTCTGCGAGACGAAGGCCGCGCCGGAGCAGCTGGACGAGTCCCTGCGCCACCCGCCAGGCTATCACGCGTACTGGGCCGGCGCGCAACGCAAGGGCTACAGCGGCACGGCGCTGCTCAGCCGCCGCGAACCCCGCGCAGTGCAAATCGGCCTGGGCATTGAGGAATTCGACGTGGAAGGGCGCACCCTCGTCGCCGATTACGACGACTTCGTCCTGCTCGTCACCTACTGTCCCATCGGCGTGAGACCCGGTCACCCGCGCCAGCGCTACAAGATGCGCTACTACCGCGCCCTGCTGCGTCACTGTGAAATGCTGCGCGCGGCGGGCCGGCGCGTCATCTTCTGCGGCGATATCAACACCGCGCACCGCCCCATCGACCTCGCCCGTCCGCAGCACCACGACAACAGCGCCGGCTACCTGCCCGTCGAGCGCGCCTGGCTCGACGAGGTCCTCGCCGCCGGCTACGTCGATACCTTCCGCGCCTGTCACCCGCAGCAAGCGGGCGCCTACACCTTCTGGAGCTACCGCACCCGCGCCCGCGAACGCAACGTCGGCTGGCGCTTCGACTATTTCTTCATCTCGCCCGACCTGCAGCAGCACCTCGTCGACGCCGAAATCCACAGCGACGTCACGGGCTCGGACCACTGCCCCGTCAGCCTCACGCTGGACCTTGGCACCTGACCTGGTAAATTCGCAAGCCAGTTGCTGTGAGTCTGTCTCCCCTCTCCCTGAAGGGCTCCCACCGAAGGTGGGAAGGGGCTCCCGCGGCTGAGCGGGACAGAGGGGCTGGGGGTAAGGGCCACAGATAGTGTCAGAATTGTCAGAGCAGGACAAAAATGCAGCAGTTCAATCAACTTTTGTCTCCCCTCTCCCTGAGGGAGAGGGGTTGGGGGTGAGGGCTCCCGCGGCTGAGCGGGAAAAGGGGCTGGGGGAGGGCTCCCGCGACTGAGCGGGAAAGGGCCGCTCACTCCACTGCCCGGTCAGCCTCACGCTGGACCTCAACTTCTGAGCGGGCTGCGCCGCGTTACTCAGGCAGGCATCCGGCCGGTACCTCGAGCCTGACCTTGTTCTGCTCCAGCTTGCCGCCGTGGATGGAGGGCTCGGCGGCCAGTTTGCGCCGCAGCAAATCCATGGGGCCGTCGGGCGCGCACAGTTCCGCCGGCAGACCCAGCACTTCCGTAAGCAGGCGCCGGTCCAGTTCGGCGCGCACGGGGTCCTCGTCGATCTGGTTGACCGGCAGCATGGGGCAGTGCTTCATGTCCTCGAAGATGCGGACTGCGGCCGCCAGTTGCTCGTCGCCCAGCGCCCGCAGGTCGAGCGTGGGCAGCGCCGGCAGCGCCGTGACAGTAATGCTGCCACGACCGCTTTGCTGTCGATTGGAGTGCCACCAGTAGAGCAGGATGCCCAGTGTGCTGTTGCACCAGACAGCGAAGGTCGACTCCCATGTGGCTTGTCTTGATCGCGGAAAGATGACGGATGGCCATGCACGTCCGCCAATGCAGCTTGTCCTGGTCATGGACGCACACAAGGACTGGGAGTTGAAACGAAAGTCACGGTTGATATGAGATTTTGTGGCAGTTTCCCAGATGGTCTCCGCCTTTTTGTTGATTTCGCTTTGCACATCTCGACTTTGTGAAACGCGGACGATTGCTTCGCTGTCTATCTCAACTTCCATGCAGCGCTCGCGCTTGGCATCGTGTGTCCACAGCACTGGATAGGTCGGCACAGGGTGGATGGCCGGACTGTGAATGTCAAACGGGCCTCTGGGCACTCCATCTTCGATCCCGTTAATATCACGGTCAACGGGCCCGATTTTGGCAATCTGTTCAAGAGGGGCTATTTGCAACGAATGTCGGGCTGTACGCGGTAGCCACAGCTTCCCCTGAGCCAGTTGCCACGCGCTCTGGGCAAGACTGAAATCAAGTATGCCGGCGTACTGCCACGGGCCGCTCTTTGGCAATGGACAATCCAGCACTTGCCCGACTTCGTCCGCGCCGATACGAATGGGCGTGCCACCGGAAGGCCCGTCCTCCAGTCGCCGTACGCTTTTTATGCCATGTACAGCTTCCGCAATGAACTCTCCTTCAGCCTGGTTCCGGGGAATCCTGCGCAAGGTGAGAAAGCGGGCCCTGCCAGACTTTTCCTGCGTATGCCCGCTAGCGACGAGCAAACACTCTCCCAGGCCAGTATCAGCAGAGAACGCCTTGTCGTGAGATCTTTCCCCTGCGATGGTTGCAATGATGATGTGATCGTAGCGTTCCAGAATCATCTGACGTGCCTTGTGCCAGGATGCGCCGCTGAGCAGAACCTGGGGCATCACCATCGCAATTGTCCCGTCGCTGCGCACCTTCCTGTCAGCAACTGCAAGGAAATATGAAGCCATTCCCGCATTTCCGTGCGCGCAGGTCTCCCTGAACTCCTTCCTGAGGCGATCGCTCATCGCCTTTTGGCTTTCCGCGTCCGATCCAAATGCCGCAAGTGCAGGATTGGGGATGTCCCTGTGTTGGCCTTCGTGGTTTGTCGGACGAGTGAAAGGTGGATTCATGATGACGATGTCAAAGTGATCGTCCTCCACCTTGTGCTGTTCTGGCTGTGCAGTTGATTCCTGGTCACCATTAATTGCATCCGGCCTTGTTGACCAGGTCGGAAACGCTTCCTGCGCGGCCAGCAGGTCCAGCGCCCCCAGACTGAAGTTGTTCCCATTGTCTTCCGTGTGCTGTCGCCCGTAGGGCATCACCAGCATGTGACAATCGTCAAAGCGGATCTCCGGATACGCGCTGGCAAGCATGGTGAGCGTCAGATGCAGCGCCATCGGCAATACGTCGCAGCCCACCAGCGCATACTCCAGCAAGTCCTTGTGTAGCGCGGCAGCGTCGCCGCCGTGCAATTCGTGTAGCACGCCGAGGCGGTTGTAGACCGCCGAGAGCAGCGTGCCGGTGCCGCAGGCGAAGTCGCCGATTTGCAGCGTGGAAAGGGTGAGCGGGTCGTTCCAGCCCCCTTCGGCCAACGGGCGCTGCATGGGCAGCGTCAGGGCCGCCAGCAACGCCGCCGACTCGGGCCGCGTGTAGAAGGTCGCCAGGAACTTGCGGTCGGCGATTAATCGCTGGAAGACGAACCCCGTCAGGTCGTGCGAACGGGCGGCGTCGCTGCGTTCGATTTCCAGGTTGACCTCGTGCAGCAGCCCCAGAATTTCCGCGGCCACGCGCGGCCGGTCCATCCACGCCAGGATCTCCGACGCCACGTGAAAGATCGGCCAGTAGTTGATCTCCAGGATGCGGCGCCACTGGCGCACCACGGTCTCCTGCGTCAGTCGCCCCTCCACGTACAAACGCGAAGGCGGCTCGATGCCCTCCAGTTGCGGCGCCAGCGACTGCTGGAAAATGAGCGCGTTGGCGAGGATGGCCATGGCCATGCGTCGGGTCTGTACGCCGTCGTCTTCAAGTCGCAGGTGCTCGCGCAACAGTTCGCCGGCGCGCCGGTCGTCCTGCGGCCACGTCTTGTTGAAGATGTTGGCGGCCTGCTCGATGCGTAGTTCGAGGATGTCGGCCAGCGCGTCGATTTCATCGCCAGGCCGCATGGCCTGCTGAATGAAAAGCGCCATGCCGCGCAATGTACCCTCAAGCCAGCCCGCGGCCGGCCAGCGCTCCAGTTCCCCGCCGCGCAGCCGTCGGTACATGACGTAGCGCAATTCTTCGCCATACAGCCAGCGCCTCCGCAGCAACGCGCCGGATTTGCCGAAGATGAGCGAGGAGGGGCTTCTGAGGGCGATGGCAACCCGGACTTCGCGGCCGCTGCCGCGCAGGCGCAGGCCGATGCGCTCGCGCGCTTCCCGTTCGACGTTGCGCGCCGGGCTGATTTCGTGCTCGATGATGAGCGGCAGCGCGCCGTCTTCCGTGATGAGTATGTCCGGGCGTTTCGCGCTGCCTTCAATTTCTCCCAGTGGCTCGGCCTGCACGCGCCAGCGCTTGCGCATTTTGCCCAGCAGGCTGCCAAGTTCGTCGTTCAGCGTGTGTTCCGTCAGGGCCATCAGACGGGCTCCAGTGGTGGCGACAGGACAGGGCGCTTCTGCCCTTCGACGCAGGTCGCCAGTTTACGCCATGATAGCATCACTCACTCCCCGCGGCGCAGACGCAGCACAATCAGCGCCAGATCGCCCGGCGTGCCGGCCAGCGCCGGGAACAGGACGGCCAGCGGCTTCTGATCCAACTTTTTTCTCCCCTCTCCCTGAGGGAGAGGGGGCGGGGGTGAGGGCCCTCACTCCCCGCGGCGCAGACGCAGCACAATCAGCGCCAGATCGCCCGGCGTGCCGGCCAGCGCCGGGAACAGGACGGCCAGCGGCTCCTGTTTTCTCCCCTCTCCCTGAAGGGCTCCCACCGAAGGTGGGAAGGGGCTCCCGTCCCCCAGGACGGGAAGAACTCCAGCAACGCAGCAGGACAGGACTCCCCCTCTCCCTGAGAAGGGCTCCCGTCCCCCAAGACGGGAAAAGGGGGCTGGGGGGTGAGGGCTCCCGCGACTGAGCGGCAAAGGGCCGGGGGTGAGGGCCACACCGCGGATAGTGTCAGAGCAGGGCAAAATACAGCAGTTCAATCAACTTTTTCTCCCCTTTCCCTGGTCTCCCCTCTCCCTGAGAAGGGCTCCCGTCCCCCAAGACGGGAAAAGGGGCTGGGGGGTGAGGGCTCCCGCGATCAGGCGGAACAGAAGGGCCAGGTGTGTGACTCTGCCGCAGACAGCACCGGCAGCGGGAAGAAAGCGGTACAGTCACTTGTCTTTCTCCCCTCTCCCTGAAGGGCTCCCACCGAAGGTGGGAAGGGGCTCCCGTCCCCCAGGACGGGAAAAGGGGCCGGGGGTGAGGGCCAAAAGGAGGGGCTGGGGGGTGAGGGCCAAACGGGTCGGCGGCGAGGCCCCCTCACTCCCCGCGGCGCAGACGCAGCACAATCAGCGCCAGATCGCCCAGCGTGCCGGCCAGCGTCGGGAACAGGACGGCCAGCGGCTCCTGATCCAACTTTTTTCTCCCCTCTCCCTGAGGGAGAGGGGGCGGGGGTGAGGGCCCTCACTCCCCGCGGCGCAGACGCAGCACGATCAGCGCCAGATCCCCCAGCGTGCCGGCCAGCGCCGGGAACAGCACGGCGCTGTAGACCAGCCAGAACAGGACGGCCAGCGGCTCCTGCGCCGTCAGCAACTGCCGCAGGCCGAGCGCACCCAGCGGCCAGAAGACCAGCGCCGGCAACCCGGCCACAAAGACAAACTGGCCGCGGCCGAGGTCCGCCGGGATGTCCACGTGCGCTTCGGTGAAGCCCTGCGCGCGCCGCCCGATCAGGCGCAGCGCCAGCAGATGCAGCATTTCATGCGGCCAGCCGTAGATCTTCGCCAGCATCAGGACAATTCGCGCGGGCCGACCCCTTGCGCAGCCGGGCGGCCAGGCGGCCCCGTCGCCATGCAAAACGCCGGCTTCACTGCGAATCGCGGCGCATCAGGCTGAAGCTCTGTCCGGTGGGGCCCTGCAGCGGCTGCGTCGCCAGGAAGAGCGCCAGCGGCAGCACGTCCTCCGGCTGCTTGTGCCACTCGGCCGCCGAGGGCTGGTCCGCGCCCTTCGGGTTCATCGGCGTGTCGACCGGGCCCGGAATCAACTCGTTGACGCAAATGCGGTCCGCCGCCAGTTCCTCGGCCATGGTGCGCACCAGCATCCACGCGCCGGCCTTGGAGCAGGCGTAGGCCGAGTCGTTGGGCATGGCGCGGTGCCCCTTGCCGGAGCCGAGGACGATGATGTGGCCGCCCTCCTGGCGCATGTGCGGCGCGGCGGCCTTCACGCAGTGGTAGGCGCCAATCAGGTTGACCGTGACCGTATCGGCCCACTCCTGCGGGTCGGTCTCGTAAAGCGGCCGGCCCATGTCCGGGCAAATGCCGGCGTTGATCACCAGCACGTCGAGGCGGCCCCATGCGCCCAGCGTCGCCGCCACCATGGCCTCCACCGACGCCAGCCGGCTCACGTCCGTCGGCAGCGCCAGCGCCGAGCCGCCCGCAGCGCGTATCTCCGCGACCGCCTCGTCGAGTTCCGCCCCCGTGCGCGCCGCGCAGGCCACGGCGGCCCCTTCGGCGGCGAAGCCCTGCGCCAGTCCGCGCCCGAGGCCGCGCCCCGCGCCCGTGATCACCGCGACCCTGTCTTTCAGCAGCATGTCGTCCTCCTGTCCTGCCCGCTCAACCGGCCAGCGCCGCGCCGGGCTCGATCACGTCCAGGGCGAAGGGCAGCCGCGGCCGCAGCAGGCCCACCACCAGCGAAAAGGAATCGAAATTGGTGGCATGGATGCGCCCCGCTGACCAGGCCACGTCGCTGATGCCCCGAAACACGCCCGCAAGATAGCGCAATTCGCCGCCCTCCAGCAGGGCCAGTCCGTTCTGACTCTGGGCCGCCACCAGAATCTGCCCCTGCGGCGTCACCGTCACGCCGTCGAGGCCCGGCGCATGCTCGGCCTCGCCGTGCGCATACAGCGTCTCACTGACTCTGCCGTCAGCGGAGACGCGGTAGATCGCGTCACGGCCGCTGTCCGTGACCACCAGCGCGCGCTGATGCGCGTCCCAGGCGAGGCCGGTCGGCGCGGCAGTCCTGTCACCGGCCGGCGGACGCCACCAGGGGCCGCTCTCGCCCTGCGGCGTCAGGCGCCACACCAGGCCCGCGCCGCGGTCGCTGACGTAGACGTTGCCGGCCTCGTCGCGCGTCACGTCGTCCGGCTCAAGGAAGTCCGCCGCCACCTGCCGCAGCCGGCCGTTGGCCTCACGTTTCATCAGGGCCCCGCCCGTGCTCAGCGGGCTGGCGTCCCACTGGTCGACGATGTAAAGGACGCCCTCCGGCGCGGCCTGCAGGCCGGCCACCGCGCCCAGCGCGCCGCGCGTCCCCGGCAACTCCTCCACCTGGCCATCGGCCGTCACCCGCCAGATGGCGCCGCTGACGAAGCTGCCCGTATAAAGTGCGCCATCGGGCCCCGCGCTGATGGCGGCGGGGTAGGCGTCGTCATCCGGCAGCACCGCGAACTCGCGCACCTGCACGCCCGCTTCCAGCGCCACGGCGCGGTCGCGGCGGCCGCCGGCGTTGAAGGTGAGCAGAATCAGCATGAGGGTGACCAGCGCGATGGCCAGTATCCCGGCGGCGAAGAGCAGCCCGGCGGCGAGGCGGCGCTGCCGCAGGGGCAAGGCCTGCAGACGACGGATCATTGGGCGAACCGCCGGTTATGCATAAAAACAGCCGCGCGAGGGTTGCACCCCTCCCCCGGCGGCATGTCCGCGCTGCGGAGAGGGTGGGATTCGAACCCACGACGGCTGTGAAACCGTACTCGCGTTCCAGGCGAGCGCATTAGGCCAGACTATGCTACCCCTCCGGTGCCGCCAGTATACCAGAGAAGCGGCGTGGCGGGTTTGGATGTAGGGGTAGCGAGGGCGCAAGCCCGAAGCATCCCTGGAAAGGGGTAGCGAGGGCGCAAGCCCGAAGCATCCCGTAGGGGCGACATATCATGTCGCCCGCCGGTACACCATGTCGCCGGGCGTGCTGGCGGACCCGGGGGGCGACCCGCGCCACCGGCCGCTGTACAATCGCATTCATGACTGAACGCCCCGCCACGCTGACCTGGTCCCTGCCGCGCATTCTGCTGGCCGCGTTGAGCCTGCTGGCGGCGCTGGTGCTGGGCGCCGTACTGACGCTCACCCTCACCGGCGGCGCGCCATGGGCGGCCTTGGCCGGCTGGTGCGCGGGCGCATTGCTGGTGCTGCTCGCCCTGCGCGCCCGTTACGCCCGCCTCGGCGCGGCCCTGCCCCTCGGCCCCTCCAGGACGCCGGCGCCGCTGGCGCTGCTGCTCGGCTTCGGCGCGGCCCTGCTCATCGATACCCTCGCGCTGGCGCCGGGCGGGGGCGGCGCGCCGGCGCCGGAACTGGCGGCGCTCGCCGGACGGACGCCCACACTCGCTGACTGGCTGCCGGCGCTGCTCTACCTCCTGCTGCTGCAGCCCCTGGCCGAGGGACTGGTCTTCCGCGGCCTGCTGCAACCCGCGCTGCAGGCCCGCAGCAGCCCTTACGCGGCCCTGGCGCTCACCGCGCTCGCCTGGACGCTCTTCCACCTGCTGGCCTACGCCGCCGCGCCCGCCGCTGTGGCCCTTGGCCCGCTCGTCGCCAGCCGCCTGGCGGGCGGCCTGCTGCTGGGCCTGCTGCGCCGGCGCAACGCCACACTGCGCGCCGCCGTCGCCGCCCACGCCGGCCTGAACCTTTTCGCCCTGCTGCGCCTGTGGAGCCTGGGCCTCTAGCGCGTCGCCGTCGGCCCGATCACTTCGCCGCCAAGACGGATGACCGGCTGCTCCAGCGGCTGCAGCCAGCGGTCCCAGTCCTCCGTCTGCCTGAAGCGCAGCGCGTAACTGCCATCGCCCCGCGGCACCTCCAGCGGGAAGCGGTCCACAAAGTCGATCACCATCGCCCGCGGCATGAAGAGCAGGGGATTGAGGATGAACGCGTCCTTGTAGCGGATCTCCAGATGCAAATGATGGAGCGTGTCTTCAATGCGCCCCATCACCGTCAGCGGCGTCACCGGGGCCTCGCGCGGCAAATTGCCTGGGCTGCCCAGATGGCCGTAGATGATGCGGTAGGGCCCCACCCGCACGTCGAGGCGGTTGGGGCCGTACTTGTAGCCGCGCCCGTCCGATACGCCTTCAAGGCCGGCGAAAATCCGCGGGCCGGGCCGCTCGTCCATGTAACAGCCATAGTCCAGGCCGCTGTGCAGCCCCTGGGCGTAGCGGTGGTAGCTGAAATCGCGGCCGCGCCGCGCGGCGAAGCTGGTGTTGCCGAAATACTGCACCCAGTTCACCTCGTCCAGGTTGACCGGATGGCGCGCCAGCAGCGACCCCAGCAGCGGCAGTTGGTCGAGGTTAAGCAGGAACTCGCTGCGCCCGTCCAGGCGCCGCACCGCGCTCCAGCCGCCCCCGTGCCGCAACCACAGATAGTCCTCCGCCTCCACCAGGCGCGCGGCTTCAGCGGGGACGTGCAGGACCTCGCCCTGTTCCAGGCGGCCTGAACGCACCGCGCCGGTGCCGGGCGCGTCGTGCACCGGCAGCGTCAGCGCCAGCACCTGCCAGCGCTCATGCCCCTTGCGCACTGGCGGCGCCCCCGGGAAGGCCGTCGGACGGCCCCGCGCCCCGTCCGGGCTGCGGCCGACTTCCGGCGTCAGGTCTTCCATGAAGCGCAGCCGCTCGTCGACGCTGCGTTCCACGCTCCAGCCCGGGCCATGCAGCCACCAGACGAAGCTGTCTTCCTCCACCCAGGCCCCGGCGCCGACCTCAATCGTCTCGCCCTCCAGCAGACGTACCTCGCTCTTGCTGCCCGCCAACGACGGATGACTGCGGATTTTCAGCCGCGGCGCCAGCACCCGAAAGCGCTTGCGCGGCGCTTCCGCGTCCCCGGTCAGCGTTGTCCCGTCTCCGCCCTCGCTTTCCTCCGGCAGCGGCGGGTCCCGTTGGGCGCGCAAGTCGCCGACCTGCGCGTTGAAGGGCGCCGGCGGCGGACGTGAACTGCGCATGCGCGTCACGGCCGGCGTCAGGTCCTCCAGGAAGCGCAGGCCGCTGCCGAAGGCCAGTTCCGCGCTCCAGCCGCTGCCATGAAACCACCAGCGATAGCCCTCCGCGTCCACCCAGGCGTCCGCGTCCACCAGCAGTTCGTCACCGCGCTGCAGCCGCGGCGCGCGCAGGAAGTCGCGCCCCGGCGCGGGCTGGCTGCGCACGCGCAGGCCGTCGGCGATGACGCGCAGGCGCTTCAGCGGAGTCTCCGGCGCGTCGCGGCCCGCCGGCGCGCGCTCGTGCCGCGCCGGCAGCGTCTGGCCGCGGGGCGGCGTGGCCGGCGTGACCTCCACCATCAGCGTGTGGCGGCGATCGCTGCGCCCCTGGGGCAGCCAGCCCTGCGCGCTGCGCCACCAGACGTAGCCGTCAGTCACCGTGCGCGAGTTGCCGCCGACTTCCACCAGGCTGCCCTGCGGCGCGTGGGCCAGGGTCGCGGAGTGGCGGCGCGGCAACCGGCGCGCGCGCAGCCGCGTCCCGCTCACACGGAACACACGCCGCTCGGGCGGGCGCTGACCCCCGGCCTCGACGCGGGCCGCCTGCAGGTTGATGCCGCGCACGGCGTTCAGAATCGGCCCGGCGGAGCTGTCCCCGCCGTAGCGAAAGAGGCTCAGGCCGCTGGCGCCCTTGCGCCACGCGCTGGCCGCGGCCTGCGCGATCTGCGCGGGCGGCACCGGCCCGGGCCGCGGATAGGTCTGCAGCATGGGCACCAGCGGCAGGCCGTACTGCTCCAGCGTGCCGAAGGCCTGGTCCAGCCAGGGGTCGGCATTGCTGCGGCCGGCGCCGAATTCATGGTGAAAGATCATGGGGTGCAGGCTCTGCACGAAGGGCGCCCACTCGCGCAGGTGGATGTTGGCCGGGTGCCGCCCCCGCGCGTCGAGGTTCAGCCCCAGGTGAAAGTCCGGCCGGATGCCGGCGCGGATGCGCGCGATGAGTTCGCGCGCGCGGGCGGCGCTGCCGGCGCTGAAGTAACTGCCGCCAGCCTCGGCCTCGAAGGCCAGCAGCATGGAACGCGCGCCGGGCGCGTTGCAGGCCTGCGTCACGAGGCGCACTTCCGCGCCGGGGTCGTCGCCGCGCAGCACGCACCACAAATGCGTCTCCAGCCCCTTGCGCCCCAGGGTCTGCGCCCAGCGCCGGATCGCCTCCGGGCCGGTGACGGCCAGGGCGGGGCGGCTTTCGCGCGCGCCCTGCCAGTCAGCGCCGTGGCTGGTCTTGAGCAGCAGGCCGGCCACGTTGGGCGTCGCCGCCGTGATGGCGCCGGCCAGCGCGTCGACGTCCGCCTCCAGGATGTTGTCGCTCCCCTGGTAGACCCACAGGAGGCGTTGGTCGTAGACTGTGCTCACAGGGCCTTCCTGCCCGCTGGCGGCCGCCGCCCGACGCGGGCTACAATGCCCGCCGGACAGCGGGACTTGCGCATGACCGTGAACGTCGCCATCGTCCAGGCGCGACCCGTTTACTATAACCTGGACGCTTCGCTCGCAAGGGCACAGCAGTTATCGCGCGAGGCCGCCGCGGCCGGCGCGCAACTGGTCGCCTTTGGCGAGACCTGGCTGCCCGGTTACCCCGCCTGGCTGGACGTCTGCCCCGGCGCCGCGCTCTGGGACAGCCCGGCCACCAAAACCCTCTTCGCCGACCTCGTCGCCAACAGCCCGGAGGTCCCCGGCCCGGCCACCGAGGCCCTGGCGCAACTGGCGCGCGAACTGGGCATCGTGCTGGTCATGGGCCTCAACGAGCGCTGCGGCAACACGCTCTACAACAGCCTGCTGACCTTCGATGCTGACGGCGCGCTGCGCAACCATCACCGCAAGCTGCGCCCGACCTACACCGAGCGCCTGGTCTGGGGCCCCGGCGACGGGGCCGGCCTGCGCGCGCCAGAGACCCGCGTCGGGCGCGTCGCCGGCCTGGTCTGCTGGGAACACTGGATGCCCCTGCCGCGCCAGACCCTGCACGACGCCGGCGAGCAGCTCCACGTCGCCGCCTGGCCCACCGTGCGCGACGTCCACCAGGTCGCCAGCCGCCACTACGCCTTCGAGGGACGCTGCTTCGTGCTGGCCGCCGGCAGCCTCCTGCGCGTCAGCGACCTGCCATCAACGCTGGAAACCCTGCCGCAGCTGAAGCCGGACGACCTGCTGCTGCGCGGCGGCAGCGCCATCTACGGCCCCGACGGCGCCGCGCTGGCCGGCCCCTGCTTCGACGAGGAGACGGTCCTGCACGCGCGTCTGGACCTGACGCAGATCGCGCAGGAGAGCATGACCCTCGACGTCAGCGGCCACTACGCCCGCCCGGACGTGTTTACGCTTCAGGTGAATCGCAATCGCCCACACCCCGGCGCCAACTGACGGGTTTGGATGTAGGGGTAGCGAGGGCGTAAGCCCGAAGCATCCCGCAGGGACGACATATCATGTCGCCCGCAGCCACACCATATCGCCGGGCGTGGCAAGTTTGGATGTAGGGGTAGCGAGGGCTCCGGCCCGAAGCATCCCTGGAAAGGGGTAGCGAGGGCTCCGGCCCGAAGCATCCCGCAGGGACGACATATCATGTCGCCCGCGCCTGGAACTGTACCGACGCAAACATCCGCAATATGACGCTCACCGCATCCAGGCCCTGTATCCGGTAAATTAATCGGGGCGGGCGATTTGGTAAATCGCCCCTACAGGGACGCTGCGTTTTTGGTAAATCGCCCCTGCGGGACACGGTATGGCGCCGCTGGTGCACGAAATGGCGCCGTTGGCGTGCTTCGGGCTTACGCCCTCACTACCCCTGCGGCGGATGCTGTAGGGGTAGCAAGGACGCAAGCCCGCAGCATCCCGTAGGGGCGACATATCATGTCGCCCGCCGGCCTGCGGAATCCGATAATTTGTGCTATCCTGCGCCTTCCTGCTACCCGCTCACGCGCGAGGACCCCTGACAATGAACAAAACGCCGATCCCTGAGCGTGAGACGGAGATGGACGCCTGGTTCCGCGAGCAGGCCCTGAAGGACGCGCGTAACGAACAGCGTCGCCTGCTCCGGCTGATTTCGCAGCGCGTCGAGCGGGCCGCCGGCCATATCGCCCGCAGCGAGGTCGACCCGGGCGTGCTCAACGCGAAACTCAGCGCTTACCTGCGCCATCAGGCGCTCCGCATGAATGACCTGGAGAAAATCGCCGAACGGGCCGCCAGCGACAACGCGCGCAACCTGACCGCCCTCGACCCCGATAACCTGCTTGAGCGCACGCTCGACGAAATGAACGGCGAATATCAATTCAGCGATGCCGAAATCGAGCGTATCCTGCGCGCCATGCAGGGTAACAACGCCCGCCAGGCCGACAGCGACACCTGATCTCCCGCGCGTGTCTGTTGGCCCATTTCCACACCGACACGCGCTTGGCGTCCGCCGTGGATCGCAGCCAGCCTACGGCCGATACTGATAGATAAAATCCAGAATCGGCTTCACCCTTTCACCAGTTCTCCACAACCTCAGCATTCTGTAACGCAAGTGCCACAAAATGCCTATCTTGGGTATCTCGGAAAGATCACTTTTCGTATACAAATCTACGCTGAAAGTGCCATCCTTCGGACGAAATGGAACGAACCACAACGTTCCTAAACGAACCAGCGGAGGATCGGCAACATGCAGGTTTCGCCGCGAAACAGGTATCAATATGAATTCATTATGCCAAAGTGCCTTGCGCACTTCGTTTGTGTGCCACTTCATATCATGTAGGCGTGATATGTCCTCCCACTGCATCAATGCCTTCCTCCGCCAGTAGCATGAGGGAACGCCTTCAATCTCAATCCAGTCCATAATCGCCATGCCCATGAGCCAGTAGCAGGGCCCCGTGATGACAGCATCTCCCTCTTTTGGGAGGCGTTTGTAATAAATCTCAACTTCCAGTCTGTCCACCAACTTCACGTGGGCAACTTTCATAGTCAATGTGGCTTCCATGCACACTCGAATATGTTCACGCTCAGTATGAGCCTCAATACAAGTGCAGATAAATGAACGGTAGTACTATCCCGAATTACACTGGGAACGGGGAATCTGGAAGTTTCACCACATGTGACAACTTGTGGTGGTTGGCAACTCACATCATTCAGTGGATCGTTCGGGGCGCGGAGAAGAAGGCGTTTTCCACCACCATAGAATCCACGCAATTCCAGAGACCACAGCCACGAGAAGAAGTGATTCTAGTGTCAGACTATCCCTGAGCCATTGACTCTCTTCGCTACTCCACCACGAAGCAAAGAAGAACAGAGCGAGAGTTTCTACCGCATCGTCAACGCGCTTCCACCTTCCGTACGACTTTTCGTCCGTGTCGGAGCCACTATCATATCTTGGGAAGCTGGGAGAACTGAGAGTGTAAAAGTTAAAGGCTCCTAGTCCTGTGAAGATTCTTCCAACAATAGCCCGCCCCGTACTCCGCCACCACGACACCGCCATACAAACGATAGCGGCCAACAGCACGTTCGTGACCAACCATTCGTTCATGCACAAACACTCCGTTTGTTTACCCCTTTATGGAGCCTAACCTCCCCACAGGCAAGGCTAATATGCTTCACATTAGCACAATTGTTCCAAATTATACAGAGGAGGTGCAGATGCGCCATCACCCCCCAACCCTTGACCGCCCCACACCCCGCCGACCATGACGCCCCCCGGCAACAAACCACGACTGCCGCAGACCGCCGGCGCGCGGCCCTGCTCAACAGCGCGCGGTCACGCTCGCCCTGATGTTCTGCCGGGCATCCCGCCCCGTCACCTGCCCACACTACCCATCGTCGCCAAACAGTCGGCGACGGGCTTCCTCCCATTCCTCTTCCGTTAAGGGCACGAAGATCAGGTCCCCCTCCGGGGGTTGGACCGTATCGGGAGGCTTTGTCTCTTCATCCGGCGGCGGCTGGTCCTCTGGCGGTGGCCGCTGTTCACGCTCCTGCTCACGCTGCTGCCGCGACTGTTGCTCCTGCTGCTGCCGCCCGCCCTGCTGTTGTGGCTGCTGTTGCTGTTGTGACGGCTGATTGTCCTGCGTTTCCTGCTGCTGCGGCGCTGTGACCGGGAGGGGCGTCGGGGTCGGGATCGACAGCGGCGCCGGTTGCGCCTCGCCCAGCAACAGACTGTGGACGTAGCCCTCCCCTACGCGCCACCAGACCGCGTTGCCGCGGTAGCTCGCGCCCCGCGCCCGCGCCAGCACCTCGACCGGCGCGGCGTAGGCCAGCGTGCCGACGATCGCCGAACTGGTGGAGGCATAACGCCGCACGTTGATGCGGGGCACGCGCGAAGTGACGTACATCGTCCGCGGGAACTCATTGTCCGCGTCGGATAGCCCCTCTTCCGCGCCCTCCGTTTCCGCCTCGGCCTCTGTGCCACAGCCGGCAACGAGTTCCGCCAGCGCCTCCTGCAGACTGGTCGCCTCCTCAAGCGTTTGCGGCGGCGACCAGTCCGCCACAGCGGCTGCCACGCAGGCATCCGCGTCGAACGCTTCATTCGCGTCCTGCGCGGCCCCCGTCAGAACCGCGCCCAACATCAGGACCGCGAACACACAGGAGCCGATCATCTTTCCCGGGCGCATAATGAGATCCTTACGGCATTATTGTTGCACATCATCATACCCTTGACTCCCCACACCCCGCACCCCCCGGCAACAAACCACGATTGCCGCAGACCGCCGGCGCCGGCCAGGCGCTTAATCCCCTGCCACCTTGCGCGCTTGCCGGCCGTCGCAGCATGGCGCCGGCCGCCCCGCGCAAGATGTCCTGGCCGCGAGGTCTTCGGCCATATGGCGTTCCATATGGCGCTCATGATGTCCTGGAATTTCGCGTGAATCACACCCGTCCAGCCGCCCCCAACCCTTGACTCCCCGCGCCCGCCGACTATGATGGCCGCCGGTAACAGACCGGACTGCCGCAGACCGCAGGCGCGCCGGCCAGGCGCTTAATCACCTGCCGAGGCGAGGACCCATCCCCCAGGCGAACCCTGCCGGGCGGCCCTTGCGCATGCGGGTCGCCCGTTTTGTTGCCACAGGGTCCGCCAAACGAAAGGAGCCCCGCTTGGCCATCACCAGACAGCAAAAGGAAGACCTCGTGGCAGCCTATGGCCAGCTGCTGCAGGGCACGAGCGGCTTCATCCTCACCGGCTACAGCGGCCTCAGCGTCGCGCAACTGCACGACCTGCGCCTGCGCCTGCGCGAGAACAACGCCAGCTACGTCATCACCCGCAACCGCCTCTTCATGCGCGCCTTGCGGGAGAACGACTGGCCCGTGCCGCAGGAGTTGCTGCAGGGCCCGGTGGGCACGGCCTTCGCTGATGGCGACGTGCCCGGCATGGCAAAAACGCTGCTCGCCTTCCGCCAGGACCACGAGGAACTCTTCGTCGTCAAGGGCGGTGTCATGGATGGCGAGCAACTCGACGCGGCGGCGCTGGAGGAGCTCTCGCGCCTGCCCTCGCTGGACGAACTGCGCGCCCAGCTGGCCGGCCTCGTGCTGCAGCCCGCCACCGGGATCGTCAGTGTGCTCAACGCCGCCACCGTCGACGTCGTCAACGTCCTGCAGGCCTACGTGCAGGAAAACAGTGAAAGCGAGGCGGAAGCTGCCTGAGGCAGCCCGCAGCAGGCATTTCCGTCATTATCCTGCCGGCCTGCGCGCAGGAAATCACACAGGAAACGGCTGTCCGCGACAGCCTGTAGAAAGGGACAACTGTCATGGCTGAACTGGAAAAACTCGTCGAGGAGCTCAGCGCGCTCACCATCCTGGAGGCTGCCGAGCTGAAGACCATGCTGGAAGAGAAGTGGGGCGTCACCGCCGCCTCCGGCATGCCGATGATGGTCGCCGCCGCCGCCAATGGCGACGCCGCCGAGCCCGAGGAAGAGCAGACCGAGTTTGACGTCGTGCTCGCTGAAATCGGTCCGAAGAAGATCAACGTCATCAAGGCCGTGCGGGGCCTCACCAGCCTCGGCCTGCGCGAGGCCAAGGAACTGGTCGAGGCCGCTCCCTCCACCGTGCTGGAGCAGATCAGCAAGGAATCCGCCGCCGAGGCCAGGACCAAGCTGGAGGCCGAGGGCGCGAAGGTCGATCTGAAGTAAGGGCGTTGCGACGCCGGCAACTCACGACGGACGCTCCCCCGGGGCGTCCGTTTGCCTTAAACGCGGCCCGGGCCCTCGTCCCGGCCGGCCACGGCCACGGGCGGCGGCAGACGCTCGGCCAGCGCCGCGCGCAACGCCTCCTGCACGGCAAGGATCGGGCGCCGCGCGTCGACGCGCAGCCAGCGCTGCGGCTCCGCCGCGACCAGCGTCAGGTAGCCCTCGTAGACGCGCTGGTGGAAGGCGATCTCGTAGTCGTCGAGCCGGTTCCACTCGTCGCCGAAGAGCGAGGCCATGCGGCGCCGGTCCAGCGCCTCCTGCGGCGCGATATCGAGGAAAATCGTCACGTCCGGCTGCAAGCCGCCGGTGGCAACCTCGATAACGTGGCGCAGCCGCTCCAGGTCCTGGCGATGGCCGTAACCCTGATAGGCCAGGGTGGAGTCGGCGAAGCGGTCGCAGAGCGCGATGCCGCCGCCGGCCAGTTGCGGCCGCAGTTCCCCGGCCACCAGCTGCGCGCGCGAGGCGTTGTAGAGCAGCAACTCGGTGGCCGGCTGCATCGCCGTGTTCTCAAGGTCGTGCAGCAGGGCGCGGATCTGCTCGCCGATGGGCGTGCCGCCCGGTTCGCGCGTCAGCAGCACGTCGTGGCCGCGCGCCCGCAGCCAGTCATACAAACGCTGCGCCTGGGTGGTCTTGCCGCTGCCGTCCAGGCCCTCAATGCTGATGAACATCCTGGCCCTCGCGCTGAATTTGTACGTGGCGCCGCGGCTCGCGGCCAAAGCTGCGCGAGAACAACTGCGCCTGCTGCGCCATCTGGTGCTGGCGGCGGCGAATCTCCTGCGGCCGCGCGCTCAGATCGACCGCGTCCTCGCCGGCCTGCACGCGCAGGATGGCCTCCTCGGCCTCGCTCATCGCCTCGCCGAAGGAAGTGTAGCGCCCGTCGGCCGGGCCCGTCATAAACAGGTCCTGCAGGAAGTTTTCCATCTGTGTGACGGTGTTGGCGCGCAGCACGTAGATCGGCGTGCCGCGGCGCTCGGCGTCCACGATCAAACGCGGCCGGCGCCGGTAGTAGTTCTTCAGCGTGACGATGGCCGTCGCCTGGCCTACGTCGTCGGTCAGCAGGGCCGGCAACTTCATCCGCCGCGCCGCCTGCTGCAGCCGGTTGCGCGCCACGCCGTAGGCGTAGACCCGGACCGGACTGTAGTTCGCTTCCTGGCGTCGTTGCCGCGCCGGGTTCTCGCTGCGGGGCCGCCGGCCGTTGCGCGGGCGCCGGTGACGGCCCGCGCGCTGCTGCTCGGCGATCATGCTGATCTCCGGCTGCTGCGTCTCGACCTCGATGGCGCCGTCCTCGCTGCGGCTGCGCAGTTCGATCGGCATCAGGTTGCCGCGCAGGATGCCGTCCACCGCCGCGGCCACGTCCTCGCGCACCAGCAAACGGTTGCGCGTCTGAATCTCGATCAGCACGTCGAAGGTGGGCGGCGCGCGCCGCTCCAGCACCGTCTTCTGCGTGCCGCGCCGGCGCGCCTCGTCGTCCGAGAGCGTGACCGACTGGATCCCGCCCACCAGGTCGGAGAGCGTGGGGTTGAGCATCAGGTTTTCCAGCGCGTTGCCGTGCGCCGTGCCGATCAGCTGCACGCCGCGCTCGGCGATGGTGCGCGCCGCCAGGGCCTCCAGCTCGCGGCCGATCTCGTCAATCACGATGACTTCCGGGTTGTGGTTCTCGACCGCCTCGATCATCACCTCGTGCTGTTGCTCGGGGCGCGAGACCTGCATGCGCCGCGCCCGGCCGATGGCGGGGTGCGGCACGTCGCCGTCGCCGCCGATCTCGTTGGAAGTGTCCACGATGACCACGCGCCGCCGCTCCGCCAGCACGCGCGCCGCCTCGCGCAGCATGGTGGTCTTGCCCACGCCCGGCGGCCCCAGCAGCAGCACGCTCTGGCCGGATTCGACCAGGTCCTGGATGATGTCGATGGTGCCGTAGACCGCGCGCCCCACGCGGCAGGTGAGGCCCACGATGGTGTGGCGCCGGTTGCGAATGGCCGAGATGCGGTGCAGCGTGCGTTCCATGCCGGCGCGGTTGTCGGCGTCGAAGTCACCGGTCACGGCATCGATGGCGTCGATGTCGGCGCGCGTGATCTCGCGCTCCAGCAGGCGCTGCTCGCGGTCGGTGAAGCGCGCCGTGGGCACGCGGCCCAGGTCGAGCACGATTTCGATCAGTTCATGGGTGGATTCCAGGCCGTCAAAGGCCTTTTGCAGTTCCGGCGGCAGGATTTCGCGCAGTTTGTCGATGTCGTCGGTGATGCGACGTTCGCGGGCTATCGTCAGTCCTCCTTGTCGAAAATGTCCCAGGGCCGTTCCGGCAGCGCCGGCGAGGCGGGCGGCTTGAGCGAGCCGGGCACCGCTTCCAGGCCGCGCGCCAGCGGCGCAAAGGCCGGCTGCCGCACGCCGGCGGTCAGATGCCGCAGCATCACCGCCTGGCGCGTCCAGGGCACGAAGCCCAGGTCCACCAGCGCGTCCTCCAGCCAGTCCTGGTAACGGCGCACCGCCACGTAGACCGGCAGCCGTTCGCGCGATCGCTGCGCGTGGTCGATGGCGGCGCTAAGAATCGCCGCCGCCTCGCTGAAGACGTCCGGGTGCAGGCAGGGCATCAGGTAAATGCCGTTGCGCCCCTGCGACACGGCGACGTGGCCCTCGACGCGTTCCTGCTTGCGGTACACCAGGCCGAGGCTGTGCGCGGGCGGCAGGGCCACCGGCTGCACCAGGCGCGGCACAATGTTGCCGTAGAGCAACTGGATGCCCTGCGCGTCGCGCCCCTGTTCCACGGTCAATTCCACACTGTCCATCATCAGGCGCGGCACTTCTTCCGGCCGCCGCTGCCAGATCTCCTGGCGCGCGTAAATCGAGAAACCGGCGACGCGCATGGTCTCGAAGAGCGCCTGGTGCTCGTCGACCTCGGCGCTGAGCAGATGCGCGCCGCGCTGCCCGGCGGCCACGGTCATCGCGTCCAGCAGGGCCAGCCAGGCGCTGTTGTCCTCGCGCGGCTCCAGGCCCGGCGCGATGGCGACGATGCGCGCGCGCTGCGGCTCGTTCGTGCGGAACTGCCCGACGACCTGCGTGCCGGCGCGCCGCGCCAGCAGGGTGCAGACGCTGCGCTGGGGCAGCAGGAAACGCGAGACCAGCGCCGCCGTCCCCAGGTCCAGGGTGCCGGTGCAGGCCATCTCGCTGTCCAGCGGCACGGTGCTTTCCAGCAGCCGCGAGACCATCGGCAGGTCAACCAGTTTTACGGGGCGGGCCGCGTCGGCCATCGAACTCTCCCTCGCGCCCGGCGCGTCGTCTGCGGTGAAGCGGGGGAAACGCGCGCCGATGATACCAGTGTAGCACCACTGCGCGGCATGACAAGCCAGGTCGCCGCGGCGGGAGTGGCGAGTGGATTTCAGAAATTGTTTTAAAGCCGGGGCGGGCGATTTGGTAAATCGCCCCTGCGGCGGATGATGTAGGGGTAGCGAGGACGCAAGTCCGAAGCATCCCTGGAAAGGGGTAGCGAGGACGCAAGTCCGAAGCATCCCTGGAAAGGGGTAGCGAGGGCGCAAGCCCGAAGCATCCCTGGAAAGGGGTAGCGAGGGCGCAAGCCCGAAGCATCCCTGGAAAGGGGTAGCGAGGACGCAAGTCCGAAGCATCCCGTAGGGGCGACATATCATGTCGCCCGCGGGCACACCATGTCGCCGGGAGTGGCGGGCCGGCCTTGATTCTGCGCCCGCGGGACGCTAAAGTCAGGCTCGCGCACGCGGCCCTGTAGCTCAATTGGCAGAGCAGTTGACTCTTAATCAATTTGTTGAAGGTTCGAGTCCTTCCAGGGTCATTCGCGGGCCCGGCACCTAGGTGCCGGGCCCCGTCCTGTTGAGGGGTTACCTCAACTGAGTTGCTCGCTCAGGTTCTCCTGCAACTCCCTCCTGATTTTCTCCCTTAGCACGCGCTGTCCTGCGCCACTGCTGTACGTTCCAGACGCGCCTTCAGCACCAACCTTCCAGAAGTCGGATCCAACCGAATCCCCGTCGACCTGGTTGTCCCCACTCAACTCGAGCAGAGTTTCACCAAATATCCCGAAGTAGGTATCAGGCTCAAACTCCGACATGCCAAACCTGATCGCGTAAGACAAGGCTGTGGGAAGGAGGTAGTGGAGCACATAGACACCCACTGTTTTCTGGATGTTGTACTCATCGGAGTTTCCGAAGCACTCCGGAAGGGCTTTACCTATTCCCTGCCAGTAGGCATTGATGATGTTTGCCTGATCTTCTGGCAGATAGGTGGCGAAGTTCTCCTGTTCAACCGCGCGCCTAAGCGAAGTGACGAACGAGTTGGAGTTGATCAGCGTGTCTCCCTTGGGCTCGTTGGAAAACCGGATCTTTCCTTTCCACATTTCCCTGTGAGCTACCCGTTCGGTCAGATCTTGGGCATCTACCTTCCACCCGGCACTTATCTCGTCCAGATATTTCCTGAACTCATCGTCCTTCTTGGCTCGCGTCTTGAGCAAGTCATGCGCAAGGCTGGTAGAGATGCTTTTGGCATTGGAGTTGACTGTATGGAACTGGTCCATCTCCAAATCCGTATCCGCACCGAACATGATGACCGTGGGGATCAGGAAGTCGTCCCATCCACCGTTCGGGTCTTCTTCCATGGCGATTTTCAACGCCTCAAGCCGATGCTGACCGTCGACCACGTAGAAAGGAGGTGCACCATTAGCCGGCAGCGTCAACACATACCGGCCGGACGATTCAAGCCGTGGATATGGTTCTCGTCCCCGCACACTCAACAGGATAGCGGTTGGTAGGTCCACCTTGTGTCTCTTCAGATCCCGTGCCAGCTTGTTGACGCGACTGGTGCTCGGTTTGCGCTGATATCCTTGCCTCGTGGCATGTACCCTGTGCGGAATCCGGTATCGTCCAACGAGTTCTCCAAACCTGAGTGCCCCGACGAACGTGTTCAACCTCTCCCCCCTGACAGGGTAGTCAATGGGTTGCCCCTTCAGCAGTTGCACTTCGTAGGTCTTGCCGTCCATTGCTTGTACCTTTCTGCCCTCACTGGGCTGCCTGTTCAAATGCTGACTTGCGTGCCTTCCTTCACCCATGGCAACTCCTCCCGTGAACATATCGACAATCTCTCTGGACAATGCGAATCTCCTCTCTCAAACGGGCGTCCGGAGACATTACAACACAATCTGGGTTCTGTGTCAAGGGTCTTGTTACAAAAACCCGATACTGGTTCCGGGTTCTAGTTTCAGTTGGCTGCGTTGAGGCTCAGCGCAGGAAGCGCGGCTGCACAAAGCGCGCCTCGCCCTCTTGCACGAAGAGGCCGAAGGCGCAGTCGCCGCGCTCGTAGATGCGGTAGCTGGCCACCACCTGCTCCGCGACGTAACACTCGACCAGGCCGCCCTTGCGCAGCAGCTGCAGCCGGTAGCGCCCGTCCTCCGGCGTGAAGGCCAGCGGGCGGACCACCAGCGGCGCGTCGATCTCCTGGCGCACCTGCACGCCGTGGCGCTCGCCCAGCACCAGGCTGTCCCACAGCGGGTCCATGGGCGTGGGCCAGCGGTCAAGGACGGCGCGCTGCTGCAAGGGCTCGATGCCGAGGTAGTAACCCGACTCCAGTTCCGTACCCTGTATTTCAAGCAACACGCCGGCGGCGGTGGTGCCCGCCGCGATCTCGATGGTCGTGTCCAGCAGCACCTCGTCACCCGGATCGACCTCCAGCGCGCACCAGGCGTAGCTGTCGCCCGCGTCGCAGACGAGGTCCGCGCCCTCGCGCTGCCAGTCCCCCAATTGTGTGCCGCAGTCCCAGGTCAGCGACTCGCCGTAACTGGCCGCGACTTCCGGCGGCAGGCGCGTGATCAGCGTGCCGTCGGCCAGCGACAGCAACTCGTGCGGCGAACCCAGTTGCCCGCCCCAGACCCAGTCGCCGCGGGCTTCATGGTGCTTGCGGTAGGGGATCCAGGCGAAGCTGAAGCGGCGTCGGCCATCGCCGGCGGACTTCGCCGCGTAAAAACGGCGGCCGTCCAGGGTTTCCAGACGGCGCGCGCGCCAGGGGCCCTGCGGCGTCGGCGCCACACGATAGAAGGTCTGCGCCTGGCCGTCATAGCGCGAACGCACCAGATACCACCAGTCGCCCAGCTGAAAGAGCTCCGGGCATTCCGGGCAGTGGGTCAGCAGGGGGGCGGTGTAGGGCTCGCGCACTTCCCAGTTCTCCAGGTCCTCCGAGACGGCCAGCGCGACACAGCCGCGCCGGTAAAGCGGGCCCTCCTTCAGCCGCGCGGAGATCAGCATCAGGAAGCGGTCCTGCTCCGGATCGCGACAGACGAAGGGATCGCGCCAGTCCACCGTCTCGTACCAGCGCGGGTCGGGCCCAAAGAGCGGGTTGTCCGCCACTTTCTCCCAGTGGATCAGGTCCGTGCTGACGGCCTTGCAGATGCTCTGTGGCGAGTCCGCGTGGCGGTTGTAGCCAGTGTAGAAGAAGTGGAAGACGCCCTTGTGCTCGATGACCGAGCCGGTCCAGATGCCGTTGCCATCGCAACTGCCGTCCGGGCCGGGGCCGAAACTGTCGGGCAGGACCTCCCAGTTCACCAGGTCGTCAGAGACCAGGTGCGCGGTGGAGACGCGCGCCCGCTCGACGTATTCCCAGGCGCCCAGGGGCGGCTGCGAAAAGAACAAATGCCAGCGGCCCTCGTGCCAGAAGGGCATGGTATCCCCGGCTGCGGCGCCGTTCTGCGGTGCGTAACCGAACAGTCTCATCCCGTCCTCCCTGCTGCCCCTGCCTGACGGCGTCCGGGCCTCTCCCGGTTACAAGGCGGGCCGGGGCCGCTGCGCGGCAGCAGCCCCGACCCCCTTCGTTCTGACTACGCTACGGGTCGACTGGCGCCTACCCGTCCCCTTCTGATTCCTCTTCTTCCATCTCCTCTTCCATTTCTTCCATGTCCTCGTCCATCATGTCGGCCGTGACGAATTCCTCCCAGTTCTTCGAGAACTCGTCGATGAAGCCGGGCAGATCGGCATCCGGATTATGGACGCGGGAGAGGTTCATCACCTGTTCATCATTAAGGATGCAACCCTGCAGCAGGCCGTCCGCGTAGGTGTCGATGTTGCTGGCGTCGACCGGGATCAGGCTGAAGAGCGGCTGCGTGTTCTCGACCGGGAAGCCGTGCAGGTAGTCGTAGAGCTGGATCAGGCCGAAGCCGCCGACCATCCAGTGGCCGCCGATGCTGAAGCCCAGCTTGCCCTCGCTGATGAACTGCGCGACCTGTTCGTCGATGTCCGTGGTGATGATGGAGATATCGTCGCGCCCGGCCTGCTCGACGGCGAACTGGCTGCCCAACCCGGCGACCGCGCCCAGCACGATGATGGCGTCGATCTCGCCCGGCTGGAAGCGCGCGATGAACTGCTCGGCATAGAGCAGGCCGTTCTCGCGGTTCAGGCGGTCCCAGGCTTCCGCAATCAACTCGACGTCCTCATGCTGATCGAGGACGCTCAGTACGCCGTTCCAGATTTCCTCGGCGCTGGTGACGCCCTTCTGGTTCCAGATCATCGCCACCTTCTTGTGGCCGGCGTCGACCGTGGCCTGACCGATGGCCTGGCCCCAGGTGTCGTTGTTCTGCGTCACCTGGGCGATGAAATGCTCGCCCTCATAATCGCTGTCGTAGTTGCTGACGACCAGACGACCGACAGCCACACCGGGTATCGCGTTCTCTTCCAGCAGGCGCGCCACCTGGATGCCGGCCGGCGAGGTCAGGGGATTGAAGATCAGACCGTCCGGCTGGCGGGCGATGATGGACTCCGCCTGGCTGACGTGCTTCTCTTCGGAGTTCTCGTCGTCGAACTCGTCCAGCGTCACGCCCAGCGATTCCGCCACGCAACGCTCGAAGCGGTGCCGGTTGATCACCCAGGGGTTGGTCTCCGGCTGGCCGAGGTCGGCGATGACCAGGTCCATGCGCGGCTCGACCATCTCCTGCGCCGCAACGCCGACGCCGGAAAGGATCGAGAGTATTCCCAGCAGTACAATGACGCGTTTCATTTTCAGCTCCCTGTGTTCTTTCACTTGCCCTGGCCGGAAATCGACCAGGAACCATGCACGAATTTTCCGGTTACAGGCCTCCTCTTTTTCCATCCAACCTTGCCGGCAATCACTTGACCACGTCGATACGACGACGGTTGAGCGAGATGGCGATGGCGATGATCAGCAGGACGCCGCGCGCCACGCGACTCCAGGAGGGATCGACGCCGGCGATGGTCAGGCCATTGGCGACGACCGTCAGCGTGAGCGCGCCCACCACGGTCCTGAGCACGCTGCCATGACCGCCGGTGAGCGGCGTGCCGCCCAGCGCGACGGCGGCAATCGCGTCCAGTTCGAATTGTTCGCCGGCGCGCGGCGTGCCCGCGCCGGATCGGCCGAGACTGATCAGCGAGGCCAGGCCCACCATAAAGCCCGCCGCCACGAAGACCTGTATCTTGAACCAGGTGACGGAAACGCCGAAGAGGGTGAGCACGCGCTCGCTGCCGCCCAGCGCCTTCAGTTGCTGGCCGAACACCGTTTTTTCGTAAAAGACCCACATCAACGCGGTGACGATCAGGGCGAAGATGAGGATATTCGGAAAACGCCCCAGCGCCAGCAGCCAGGGCGCCGCCACCGAATCGACGTAGGTGCCGGTGGCGGCCTGCTCGGTGACGTAGATCGAACCCCCGTCCGAGATGATGTTTAGCATGGCCCGCACGATGATCAGCATGGCCAGGGTGGTGACGAAAGAGGAGATCTTCAGCAACGAGAAGATGCTGCCGTTGATGAAGCCGATCAGCGTGGCGGAGAGGATGCCGAGGACGATGCCCACCGGCCCCAGCCAGACCATGCCCAGCACGGCCATGTACATGCTGAAACCCAGGCTCGAGCCGACCGAAATGTCAATTGAGCCGGTCGTCACCACGATCAACTGGGCGTAGGCCAGCAACAACAGCACCGGCGTCTGCTGCGCGATGAAGGTCCAGTTGCGCACCGAGAGGAAACGGTCGCCGCTCACGATGGTGAACAACAGGATGACCAGCGCAATGGCGATATAGGGCACGTTGTTGCGCAGCATCTCGCCGCGGCCGGCGCGCGCCTCGCCCGACGTCGCCGGCCCGCTCAAGCGACCTGTTCTCCCAGGGTGATGGCCCGCACCAGTTGCTCGCTTGTCACGCCGGACCTGGGGAAGGCGGGCGTGGTCAGCCCGTGGTGAACGACCAGGATACGGTCCGCCAGGCGAAAGACCTGTTCCAGGTTGTGACTGATGAGAATGACGGCCGTGCCGCGGTCACGAATTTCGTGCATGAGCCGCTCGACCTCGCCAGTCTCCGTTGGCCCCAGGGCGGCCGTCGGTTCGTCGAGGATGACGATCTCGCGGCCCCAGGCGATGGCGCGGCCAATCGCCACGCTCTGCTGCTGCCCGCCGGACATGGCCGAGATGGGTTCCCGCAGGGATTGCACGGTCTTGACTTTCAGGTCCTCAAGGATTTCGCGCGTCTTCCGGCGCATGGCGTTCTCGTCCACGAAGATGCCGAAGCGTTTCGGGATGCGCCCGAGAAAGAGATTGTAGGGCGCGTTCATGTTGGGCACGATGGCCAGGTCCTGGTAGACCACCTCGATCCCCAGCTGGCGCATGTGACTGACATTGTGGTCGCGTGCGGCGACCGGCTCCCCCCGCACCAGCATCCGCCCGCTGTCGGGGCGAAATACACCGGCGACGATCTTGATCAGGGTGGATTTACCGGCGCCGTTGGCGCCCACGATGGCGATGATTTCACCGCGCGAAAGCTCGAAGGAACCACTGCGCAGGGCCTGCACGCCGCCGAAGGACTTCGCGACTTCCTCTACCTGCAGCAGCGCGCTGCCATTTTCAGACAAGCGCTTCCTCCCCGGGAATGAACCGGGAGAGCGTACCCCGTTTGCGATTCACGGGCAAAAACGCGTGGGCAGTGCCTGTTAAACGGGGCGGAATGCCCGGCCCCGCGGCGGTGACTGCTGCCTCAGTCCGCCGCGACGCCCGTGTCGCTGACCTCTTCCTCGGGGTCCGGCGTGCGCTCAAGGCCGCCCTCCTCCACCCAGGCCAGCAGCTGCGCCAGGGTGTCCCCGATGCCATATTCGGGCACGAAGCCCAGGCGTTCGCGCGCCTTGCGCATGTCGAACTCGATCACGTCGCCCTGGGCCATGCTCCAGGGGAAGCCGGTGACCACCTCGATGCCGGGCCGCAGACGCTCCAGCGCCGCCGCGAACTCCGCGCCCGAGGTCGATTGCGCGCCGCAGCAGTTGAAGATCTGGCCCACCGCGCCGGGTTCCTCCGCGGCGACGACGTGCATGCGCGCCGCGTCGCGCAGGTCGATGAAGTGGCAGACCTCCTCCATCGAGAAGAAGGGGATTTCGACGCGTACCCCCTCCGCCAGCATACGCGCGAAAGCGCGCCAGCTGCGGCCGCCGCCGCTGCCCTCGGGGCCGATCACCGCCGTCAGGCGCAGCACCGTGACCGGCAGCCGGTCCTGGTGCCAGAAGGTCAGGGCGATCAGCTCCTGGGCCCGCTTGGTCACCGAGTACATGTCCTCGGGCCGCGTCGGGTGCTCCTCGTCGACCGGCTGGTAGGCCGGCGCGCGGAACTTCGTGGCCGGATACCACTCGTAGGCGGAGATGCTGCTGGACAGCACGAAGCGCTTCAGCCCCGCCATCTCGCGCGCGATCTCCAGCGCGTGCGTCAGGCCCAGCAGATTGACGGTCACCATCTGCAGCGGGTCGCCGGTGTCGCCGGGCAGCGAGGCGACGTGGTAGATGACGTCGTACTCCCGGCCCGCCAGCGCCGCGCGCAGCGAGTCCCGCTGCGTGATGTCCGCCTCGATCCAGGTCGCCGGCAGGTCGGCCGCCGGCTGCGAACGGCCCAGCAGATGCACCTCGTCGCCGTCGCGCGCCGCCAGTTGCCGCGTTAGCTCGCGGCCGACGTAGCCGGACCCGCCAATCACCAGGCTGCGTGTCATGGTCGCCTCCCTCTCTTTCAGTCCTCGTAGGGCACGGGCCGGTAATGCGGCGGGGCGATGCGCTCGCCCGCCGGCAGGGGCAACTCGACCCAGGCGTCGGTCTCCATCGACTTGATGACCGCGCACATCACCTCCACCGCGCGCGCGCCGTCCTCGCCGGAGACCAGCGGCTCCGCGTCATTGAGAATGCAGTTGACGAAGTGCGTCGTCATGCGCTCGTAGTTGCCGGGCCGGCGCGGCGGCATGATCGGCATCCAGCGCTTGGGCACGTGCTGGTCGACGTGGTCCTCGACCCAGAAGTGCTGCGGCCAGCGATAGTCCTTCAATATCTGCGGCAGCTCCGCGAAGGAATAGTCGCGGTTGGTGTAGACGGCCATCGGCGAGCTCTGGAAGGGGTTGGTGGCGTCCGTCGCGGTGAAGATGGTGCCCTCCGTGCCGTAGAGCTCGGTGGCCTGCGAGACCACCGGCGAAAAGCGGTTGCAACTGACGCAGCCGTAGCTGCCGTTCTCGTATTCCAGCAGCAGCCAGACCGTGTCGTCGTTGAGCGTGTATTCGGCCGGCATCGCCAGGCGTTTGGCGACGCCGACGGTGCGCTGCACGCGGCTGCCCGTCAGCCAGGTCAGCAGGTCGATGGCATGCGCGCCGGTGTCGGTCAGCGCCGCCCCGCCGGACACCGCGGCGTCGAGGCGGAAGTCGGTGTGCGCGACGTTGTTTTGATAGAGGTGCCAGTGCTCGTGCAGCGAGGCGCGCGCCATCAGCACGTCGCCGATGACGCCTTCATCGATGAGTTGCTTCGCCCACTGGTTGTGCGTCCAGAAGCGGCGGTCGCAACCCACCATCAGCTTGACGCCCTCCTCGCGGCAGACGCGCACGATGTCCCAGGCCTCGTAGTTGGTGGCCGCCAGCGGCTTTTCCACCACCACGTGCAGCCCGGCGCGCGCCACCGCCACCGCCTGGTTGCGGTGCACGTTGTTGGGCGTGGCGATGATCGCGGCGTCCAGGTCCCGGCGCTCGTCCAGCATCTGACGATAGTCGCTGTACCAGGCCGCCGCGCCCCATTTTTCGGCGGCCTGCTGCGCGGTATCGGCGTTGAGGTCGCAGCAGGCCACCAGTTGCGCCGCCGGCTCGGCCGCCAGCGAGGGGAAGTGCGCGATCTCCGCGATGCTGCCACAGCCGATGACGGCAAACCTGACCTTGTCCATTGGCTCCCCCTTGTCCGACGCCCTCAGCAGTCCAGGCCCATGCGCAGGTCGGCCGGCTGCGGAAATCGCCCCGGATGCGCGCCGCCGCTGCGCCCGATCAGGTGCATGACGGCGCCGGCGGCAAAGGTCGCCGCCCCTGCCGCGTCGTCGTTGCGCAGGTAGTGCAGCAGAAAGGCGCTGAAAAAGGCGTCGCCGGCGCCGGTGGTATCGACGACCGGGCCCGGCTGCGCCGGTATGTGCCGGATGCCCGCCGTTGTCCCCAGCAGGCAGCCGCGCTCGCCCAGCGTGATCATGGCGACGGCCGGGCCCTGCGCCAGAAAAACGTCCAGCGTCGCGCGCAGGGCCGCGTCATCGGCGACCGCCGCCGCGCCCAGCAGCAGCGCCAGATCTTCCACGCTGGCCCGCACGATGTCAAAACACCCGACCAGATCCAGCAGCGCCCGCGGCTCCCGTTGCGCCGCTTCGTCGGGGTGTTCGCGCGAATGCGCCCCGCCATAGCCGCCCAGATCGACCGCCAGCCGACCCGGCAAACGTCGCAGGCGCCGTATCGTCGCCGGCGGCACGTCGTGGTCCATGGTGACGACGGCGAAGACCGGCGCCGCGCGAAAATGCGGCGGAATGTGTTCGGGACGGAGCGGCGGGGCCTGCTGCGGATAGCGGATCTGCTTGTGGCCGTTCTCGTCGTAAATCAGTTGCGACCGGGTCGTGTGCTCGCCCTCCAGCACCTGCAGGCCCGTCAGGTCGACGCCGGCCGCGCGCAGGGGCTGCAAGAGGGAAGGCGGCATGTCCGTGCCGACCAGCGAGACCAGACCGGCGCGCCCGCCGAGGTGGCTGGCCGTCAACGAACCGTAGGCCACCGGGCTGCCCAGCACCGGCCCCAGTTCCCTGTCCGGGAAATGGATCATTTCGCTCACCAGGTGACCGGTGAAGACGATCTCCGGCGTGACCCCAGACATGCTCCGTTCCCCTGCCGGTTAACGCTCGCGGCTGCCCTGCGCGAATTCCTCGACCTGCCGGACGGCCTCCGCGTCCGTCATCGTCAGGGGCGGGTGCTTGCAGTAGAGGGCCGAGGCCGACTCCAGCACACCGCCCACGCCGCGGTCCAGCGCGATGCGGCAGCAGCGGATGGCGTCGACCACCGTGCCGCCGAAGTTGGCGCTGTCCTCAACCTCCAGCGTGGCGTCGATGTGCAGCGGGGCGCCGCTGAAATTGACCACGTCGAAGTAAAAGCGGGTCGTCTTGCGGTCGCCCATCACCGGCACGTGCGCGAAACCGGCCGACACGCCGGTCTCGTAGGGGATGAGCGTCTCGACGGCCTCGCGCTTGGTCTGTTCCTTGCTTTCGCCGCGGTTCACGAGGTTGTCGAAGTCCGTGTTGCCGGCGTAGTTGAGCTGGTAGGTGCGCCGGATGTGAATGCCGCGCGCCTGCATCGCCTCCACCATGGCGCGGTGCAGGATGGTCCCGCCCAGCTGGCTCTTCACGTCGTCGCCCACCACCGGCACATTGCGCGCCAGCGCCTCGCGCGCGTAGGCCCCGTCGCAGACGATCAGCTCCGGCATGCCGTTGATGAAGGCCACGCCCGCTTCCAGCGCCGCCTGCGCGTAGAGGCGCGCCGCCTGCGCCGAGCCGGTGGGCAGCATGTTGAGCAGGACTTCCGCGCCGGAGTCGCGCAGCGCCTGCGCCACGTCCACCGGCGGTGCGTCCGTCAGCGGCGCGTACTTCGCCAGGTGCGGTGGCATGCCGTCCCCGACCGGGCCGGAGAGCACCTCGACGCCGGTCATTGCCACGCAAACGTCCGGCACCCGCCAGGCGCAGTTGGGCGGCGCCATGATGGCCTCCGCCAGGTCGCGCCCGACCTTCAGCGCGCTGACGTCGAAGGCCAGCACCGGCGTGATGTCGCTGACGTCGTAGCCGCCGAGGACCCGCTGCGTCAGTCCGACGTCGCTGTCCGTCTGCGCGTACCAGGCCAGGCCCTGCAGCAGCGCGCTGGCGCAGTTGCCCACGCCGGCCAGCGCCAGTCGGATCTTCCCGGGCATGGTCTACTCCTCCCGTAGCCTGCGGACGCGCCGGGGCCTGCGTTCAGGCGCCGCGGGTTGATTCGCGAATGTTCAGCCGCTGCGGCACGCGCACGATGCGCGGCGCGCGGCCGTTCTGCCCCCGTTCGATCTTCTCCAGCAGCAGCCGGGCGACCTGCCGGCCGAAGTCCTGCAGCGAGGTGCCCACCGCCGTGATCGTCGGCGTCATGTCCTCGTAGTATTCCATGTCGTCAAAGGTTGCCAGCGCCAGGTCGCCAGGGACCTGCAGCCGGCGCTCCCGCAGCAAATGCAGCACGCCGCGCATCAGGCGGTTGTTGCTGACGAAGAGCGCCGTCGGCGGGTCGGGTTGCGCCAGCAGGTCGGCGGCCAGCAGCCGACCTTCGGAGCGCCGCCCGGGGCAGTCGCCGCCGCCCTTGAAGCCGCCCTCGCGGATGAGCGCCGGGTCACTGCGGATGCCGGCCGCGGCCAGGGCATCCAGATAACCGGCGCGGCGCTCGCGGCCCGGCGTCAGCGCGGCGGGCAGGTTGATGAGGCCGATGCGCCGGTGCCCCAGTTCAATGAGGTGTTCGACGGCGGCGCGCGTGCCTTCCCGGTTCTCGAAGAGGACGCAGTCCGCCGGCAGGCCCTCGATCTGGCGGTCGAGCAGCACCAGCGGCCGGCCGGCCTCGTGCAGCGCGAAGAGCGCAGCGCGGTTGCTGCCGCAAGGCGTCAGCGCGACGCCGTCCACGCCCTTGCCGCGGAAACTGCGCAGATAGGCCAGTTCGCGTTCGGGATTTTCGTCGCTGTTGGCCAGGCTCAGGCTGTAGTCCGCGCTCCAGAGCGCGTCGCCCAGGGCGCGGGTGATGGCGGTGTGCGCCGGGTTGAGGATGTCCGGCACGATGAAACCGATATTGCGCGTGCGACTGGTGGCCAGGCTACGGGCGACTCCGTCGGGCTCGTAGCCCAGCTTGCGGATCGCCTCCAGCACGTTCTGCTGCGTATGCCTGGCGACGGGGCGCGGCCCGTTGTTGATGACGTAGGACACGGTCGCGCTGGATACACCGGCCAGCCTGGCGACGTCGTCCCGTGTGACTTTTCCGGCCAAGACCGTCCCTTTCCGGCCCGCTGCGGCAGGGGTCTACGCCCGTAGATTCAGGCGGAGAGTGTACTTGCCCGGCCCGTTCATGTCAACAGACGCACCGACGGGCAGCGTTTCCCGCGGGCAGACGACGCGCAAGACCTCCCGGCAAAATTTGACAAGCCTCGGGGGCCGGTTACAATCGTGCCATTCTACGCGTGTAGATTGTTGCGTTTTGGTACGCGCGCAGAAGACGGGGTACAATCCCCCGGCAGTTCGGAACTATTGTTAGGGAACGGGATTGCTTATGGCTGGCCAGGAAGTTTTTGTCCCTCCGGAAGAGATGGTCACCTCTACCTGGGCCGGAGAGCGGCAGGGCGGCAGCACGCGCCTCCTGCTTTTCATCGCGCTCTTCATCCTGGGGCTCTTTTCCTTCCTGCCCTTTTACTTCCTGCTGACCACCAGCATCAAGACCGCCGGCGAAGCCAATCGCGTGCCGCTGACCTTCATTCCGCAAAGCTTCTCGCTGGAACATTTCGAGTTCGTGATCAATGAAGGCGCCCCGCGCGCCATGGCCAACGGCCTGTTCTACGCCGGTCTCGGCACCCTGCTGGCGGTCGTCGTCAGCGCGCTGATCGGCTACGTGGTCGTCAAGCATCGTTCCACCGTCGGCGACATCCTCTTCTGGACCATCGTCGCCTCCTCGCTGATGCCGCTGGCCTCCTACATCGTCACCATGGTGACCCTGCTGCAGCGCATCACCAACCTCACCGGCATTCCCATGCTCGATACCTTCCAGGGGCTGCTGCTGCCAAGGATCGTCTACGCCTTCGGGGTCTTTCTGATGCGCCAGGCGATGCTGGCCGTGCCGGACGAGTTGCTCGACGCGGCCAAGGTCGACGGCGCCGGCTTCCTGCGCTCCTTCTGGCAGATCGCCCTGCCGGTGGTGCGGCCGCAGACGATCACGCTCGCCATCCTGATCTTCATGGGCCTCTTCGGCGAGTTCCTGTGGCCGCTGGTGGCCACCAGTTCCAGGGAGATGCAGGTCGCCAGCGTCTGGCTGGCCTCGCGCTCCTTCGGCTACGGCGTCAACCCGGGCGTGCTTTCGGCCGGCGCGCTGCTCGTCATTTTCCCGATGCTCATCGTCTTCCTGCTCGGCCAGCGCTACATCACCGCCGGCCTGGGCATGACCGGATTCAGATAAATGGCGCGAGAGGAGGAAGCACAGGCAAATTTTGCTGACACGAACGTTCTTCTGACATGGAGGTTATGGAATGAACGAGACAACCCAAAAGCTTAGCCGGCGTGACATGTTGAAGCTGGTCGGCAGCGGCGCGGCCGCCTCCGTCGGCCTCGCTGCCAGCCTGCCCGTGGCGGCCCAGGACGAGATCAGCCTCACCTTCTGGCGCCCGCCCTTCGATACCCGCGGGCCAATGGGCATCGACGCCCTGGCCAACTTCTACGAAAACCTGCTGCCGGACATGTTGCCGGGCAACGTCACGGTCGAGACGATCGATTCCACGGGCGATACCTTCACGCGCCTGACGGCCTCGGTCGCCGCCGGCAACCCGCCCGACATCAGCAACGTGGACCAGACCTGGGTGCCGCCGATGCTGGACCTGATGGCCATCAACGCGATGCCGGAAGACCTGATCGACGTGGTGGGCTCCTTCGGCAGCTTCGCCAACGACTTCCTGAGCATCGACGGCGCGATCTATATCCTGCCCTGGGGCTGGTGGGAGCGCGGCGTCTTCTACAACATCGACCTGCTCGAGGCCGCCGGCATCGACCACACCGAGTTGCCCCGCAAGCTCTCCGACATGATTCCCTTCGTCAAGGAACTGACCGTCTGGCCGGACGACGCCGAGGAGCCGACGCTCTCGGCCTGGCCGCTGGCGGGCGGCACGACCTTCGACCTCTACACCGCGCTGGTCGATAACCTCGGCGGCTTCTGGTGGGAGGAAGACAGGCGCTCCGGTTTCGACAGCGACGAATGGGAGGAGGCGTGGCAGATCACGCTTTCCATGTTCGATGACTTCAAACTGGACGCCCGTTTCGGCCTGAGCGCGCTGGACAAGTTCTACACCGGCAACGCCTACTTCCTGTCGCAGCAGCTCTGGGTCGGCTTCGTGCTGCGCCGCGATTATCCGGAGATCAACTGGGGTGTCATGACCCATCCGACGCCCAACGGCGGCCCGCCCTACGGCTGGAAGGAAGTCCACCTCGGCTGGGGCAACACCTCCGGCCAGAGCGGTGAGGCCCTCGCCGCGGCCTGGGAGCTGTGGAAGGCGCTCTACTCCGTCGAGTGGACCCATGCCAACGCCATCGCCCTCAACTACCTGCCCGGCCGTCTTGAGGCCGTGGGTATGGACCCCATCACCGCCGACAACCCGCACTGGGCCGGCGCCTTCGAGAAGCACCAGCCCGGCAACTCGGTCTCACCCGGCTACTGGAGCCCGGAGATGTGGACCGCCACCAACACCGCCTGGAGCCGTTGCTACGACAACAACGAGCCCGTGCGGCAGGTGCTGCAGGAACTGCAGCAGGAAGCCGATTCGATCCTGGCCTTCTCGGACAGCCTGCCTGGCACGATCCTCACGCGGGCCGACTACGAGGCGCATCCGGAATGGACCGATGGTCTGGTCCCGGCCGAGGACTGGTGGGACAACGTACACGCCAGTTACCTGACCGAGGAACAGGCCGCCATGGCCCAGGTGCGTTAGCCGCCTGCAGCCTGCGCTGCAACGAGTTTCCCTCGCGGCCGGTCCTGTCCCTGACAGGGGCGGGGCCGGTCGCAGACGACAAGCGGGAGGGACCCTGACATGACTGCCCTGACAGCGAAATCACGCAGCCTGCCGCGCTCGCGGCGGCGGCGCCTGAGCGGCCTGTTGCCGAAATCGCGACTGGCCCTGCTGGTTATCGTCGTCGTCTTCGTTTTCTACGGCATCATGCTCTGGTATCCCATCCTCGACCAGTTCAGTATGTCCTTCCATCGCGGCCTGACCCTGCGTCGCGTCTGGGTGGGCGACATGCAGTTCCAGCGCCTGATGCAGGACCGGGCCTTCAACAACGCCATCGGCGTCACCCTGCGTTACGTGCTGATGGTGGTGCCGGCGACGACCGTGCTGGGCCTGCTGCTGGCCGCGGTGCTGAACAGCTTCAAAAACATCACCACGCGCACCCTGCTGGTCTCGCTCTTCTTCCTGCCGCACATCGTGCCCCTCGCGGCCGCCGCCACCTTCTGGAAAACCCTGCTGGCGCCCACCAGCAACGGCGTCCTGAACGGCATCCTGCATGTCTTCGGTCTGCCCACCAGCCGCTGGCTGCTCTCCGCCGAGACCTCGCTGCTCTCGCTGGCGCTGGTGGCCGTCTGGGGCGGCATCGGCTACGCCATGTTGCTCCTGCTGGCCGGCATGCAGACCATCCCCGACATGTTCTACGAGGCCGCCGCCATCGATGGCGCCAGCGCCTGGCAACGCCTGCGCAAGATCACCGTGCCCCTGTTGATGCCCTCCATCGCCTTCGTGGTGGTGATCCTCACCTTCGGCGGCCTGATGATGTTCGAGCCGGTCTACATCATGACCGGCGGCCAGGTCTCGCATGAGGACAAGGGCGGCCCGGCCGGCAGCACCTCCACCGTGATATGGCTGATCTACCAGCAAGGCTTTCAGAACTTCAAACAGGGCTACGCCGCCTCCGTCGCGGTGATCTGGTTCTTCGTCATGCTGGCCCTGGGTCTGATCCAGTTCTGGTTCTTCTCGCGCCGCCGGGTCAGCTACTGACGCGGCGCGCTCCGGAGGCGGCCTTGTCCCGTTCCGGTATCAGTCACCCGGTCCATTTTCCATGCAGTCTCACAGCGTCCGGGAGGGCGCCACGTACGGCCGCGTCACTTTCCCTTTCCTGCCGCGCAAGTTTTTCACAACGCTTCACAACGTCCGGGAGGGCGATTAAAAATGCTTGATCACAACCCCATGCAGCGCTGCCTTGAGGGCCAGCGCTACACCGCCAGCGTCCCCGATACCCTCAACCTCGCCGACCGGATGGGACTGGCCATCAACGCCCTCACCAACGCCTGGGTGCCGGAAGAGCGCTGGGCCCTGCAGTTCGACGTCAGCATCGCGCACCAGCCGCCGGTCATCTGGATCAACCATCTGACCGACGCCTATCTCAACATCCCCGCCAAGTTCCTGGAGGCGCTGGTGGTCTGCCGCACCGTGTCCGGCAGCGACCAGAACATCGACATCGACTTCAATGTGCTGCGCAACCAGCTGGAATTGCTGGGCGAGGACGGCCTCACCTACACCCCCGAAGACACCCTGCCCCAGCTGGACGAGGCGCTGCGGCCCTTCGCCGAAATCTGGGGTGAGGGTCGCCTGATTCTGGCGCTGTGCTTCCTCGGCCAACTGGATGACGATCCGGTCTGGTTCGAGACCGCCAAACGCAAGGTCGACCGCCTGCTCGAACTCTCCGTCGAGCGCGAGGACTATCGCTTCTTCTGGCGCGGCCGCTGGCCCAGGAATGCCTCGCCGCCGCCCGACGCCGATGAACCCGGCGGCCCCATCCCCGATGGCTCGCTGGGCGACAAATATGACTGGGACCTGAGCCTGATCTACTCGGTCGGCTCCACGGGCCACGGCTCCGCGCTGCTCTACCGCCTCACCGGTTACGAGCCGGCGCTCGAACTGTCGCGCGGCCTGGCGCGCTGGGCGCTGAAGCGCATCTTCAAACACGAGGACGGCCACTACGATTTCTACCACTTCCATCACGGCCTCTATTCCCTGATGGCCGTCTGCGAATACGGCGTGGCGGCCCAGGACCGCGAAATTCTGGAGCGCGTCGACGCCTGCTACCGCTGGGCGCGCGAAATGGGCGACCCCCTGATCGGCTTCTACGCGGAAATCATGCCGGGCGCCGAACTTTACCTGGAGCGCCAGGGCAACACGGTCGAGATCTGCGAGGTCGCCGACATGGTCTGGCTGGCGCTGACGCTGACCCGTGAGGGCTTTGGCGGCGGCGCTTACATCGACGACGTCGACCGCTGGGTGCGCAACATGTATGCCGAGGGCCAGGTGCTGGATGCTGAATTCATCAACGACATCCCGCATGACTGCTTCGTCGAAGGGCATTACGACACGCCCTACCCGGACACCGACAACGTGCTGGAGCGCTCCGTCGGTTCCTTCCTCGGCTGGATGCGCGCCAACGAGGGCTTCGAGCGGCAATGGAATGAAGACGGGGAATACAAACTGACCCGCAAGGGCATCATGCACTGCTGCACCGCCAACGGCGCGCGCACCCTCTACTGCGTCTGGGACAGCGCCGTGCAGCGCTGCGATGACGGCAGCACGACCGTCAACTTCCTGCTCAACCGCGCCTCGCCCTGGCTGGACGTGGCCAGCTGGCTGCCGGCCGACGGTCGCGTGCAACTGACCATCAAGGACGCGCCGAAGGTCTACGTGCGCATGTCCGAATGGATCGACCTGCAGGCGGTTACGGCCAGCGTCAACGGGGAAGCCGCCGACTTCACCCTCGACGGCCCCATGGTCTGCCTTGAAGGGCTCAATCCCGGCGACGTCGTCGACATCCGCTTCCCCGTGCTGGAGCGTATGCTGCACCGCGTCATCGGTGAGATTCCCTACCGCCTGGACATGCGCGGCGCCAACGTGGTGGCCATCCACCCGCGCGGCACCACCTACCCGCTCTTCGACCGACCCGACAGCGGCGAGGTCAGCGAGCGGGAGGTCTTCATCCCGTCCAGAAACTACACCTGGTAGGCGGCCGTGTCCCTGCTTGAGAACGGCATCGCGCTACGCCGGAAGCTGGCGGCCGGCGAGTCGGCTCCCGGCGCCTGGGTGACGCTCAACGACCCGGCCGTAACCGAGGTTATGGCCGGGTCCGGACTGGACTGGGTGCTGGTGGATACCGAGCACGCGCCCTTTTCGCCGGAACGCCTGGCCAGCATCCTCATGGCCTTCGAGGGGACGCAGGCCGTCTCTCTCGTCCGCGTCGGCTGGAACGACCAGGTGCTCATCAAGACCTGTCTCGACATGGGCTTCGGCGGCGTGCTGGTGCCGCAGGTCGCTTCGGTGGAGGAGGCGCAACGGGCCGTCGCGGCCTGTCGCTATCCGCCACTGGGGATACGCGGTTTCGGGCCACGGCGCGCCAGCTACTACGGCCGCAGGATGGACGACTACGTGCGCCTGGCCAACAGCACGATCCTCGCCGGCATACAAATCGAGCACATCAACGCTGTAAACGACATCGAGAACATCTTCGCCGTGGAGGGCATCGACTTCGCCTTCCTCGGGCCGATGGACCTCTCGGCCTCAATGGGCCTGCTGGAGACGCCGGAGCACCCGGACGTCATTCAGGCGATGGAGCGCGTGATCGAGGTCGCCGTGGCGCAGAACATCCCCATCGGCGTGCCGCTGCCCTCCGACGCGCCGGTCGAGACCGTCCTCGCCTGGGCCAGCAAGGGCAGCCGCCTGGTCTCCGTCGGCCTCGACCTGGGCTTCATGGCCGCCGCGCTGATGCAGTCCCTCGCCGACGTTCGCGCCGGCCTGGGACGGGACTGAAGCAGCCATGGCAGGACGACTCGCAGACAAGGTCGCCATCGTCACCGGCGGCGGCACCGGTATCGGCAAGGCGATCGCCATCCTCTTCGCCGCCGAGGGCGCCCGCGTCGCCATCTGCGGCCGCACGCAGCGCACCCTGCAGGAGACGGCCGACGAGATCCTCAAGGCCGGCGGCGAGGTGCTGGTCGTCCCGACGGACGTCAGTGACGCGGCGGCCGTCGACGACCTGACGCAGCAGACGCTCAATCGCTTCGGCCAGATCGACGTGCTCGTCAACAACGCCGGCGTGCGCGCCAGCATCGGCACCCTGCTGGAACTCGACGACGAGGAGTGGCAGCGCACCTTCGATATCGACGCCCGCGGCAGCTGGTACTGCGCCCGCGCCGTCATCCCGGAGATGCGCAAACGCGGCGGCGGTTCCATCATCGCCATCAGCTCCATCTCCGCCTACGTGGGCCAGCCCAAACAGGGCGCCTACAACGCCGCCAAGGCCGCCCAGGAACTGCTGACCAAATGCCTGGCGCTGGATTTCGCCGCCGACAATATCCGCGTCAACTCGGTCTGCCCCGCCTGGGTGCTCACCGAACTGAACCGCGAGCAGGTCACGCAAATGCAGTCCGAACCGGAGCGCCAGTTCCCGCCCGGCATCAGCTGGAACGACCTGCTGCGCCTGCACCCGCTGGGCCGCATCGGCGTCGCCGGGGACGTCGCCTGGGCCGCCCTCTACCTCGCCTCGGACGAGTCGCGCTGGGTGACCGGCACCGCCCTCTTCGTGGATGGCGGCTACACCTGCCAGTAGCGTGGTGCAGCAATGCTTCTTAACCAGGCGCGCGCCCGCGAGTGCATGGCCGCCGCCAACCTCGACGCCCTGATCGCCTGCACACCGGTCAACATCACCGCCTTCAGCGATTTCACGCTCTGGCTGGACCCGCTCTTCCGCGAATACATGGTGCAGCCCGGCGCGCCGGGTCATCGCATGCAGCGCTACGCCCTCTTCCCGCGCGAAGGGCCGCCGGCGCTGGTCGTCGAGGCCATGATGGCCGTCAACGCCGCGGACCTGTGGGTGCATGACCTGATCGCCTTCGGCGCGCCCACCATTGAGGAGCGCGAGCCGCCCCTGCAACCGGACGCCTGGCGGCGCATCCGCCAGGTGCAGGCCAATGCATCGCAGGCCGCCGGCCCCACTGACGCCCTGCTCACGCTGCTGCGCCGGCGCGGCCTGCAGGACGCGCGTCTGGGCATCGAACTGGAAGATCTGCCGGCGGCGCACTTGCAGGCGCTGCGCAATGGCCTGCCCCGGGCGCAACTGCTGGACTGCAGCAACCTGCTGCGCTACGTCCGCGCCGTCAAGACCGCAGACGAAATCAATCGCCTGCGGCGCGCGGCGGCGATCAGCGAACTGGCCGCCATGGAAAGCCTGGCGGGAGCGACGCCCGGCACCAGTCTGGCAGTATTGACCTTCGTCTATCGCACAGAACTGGCCAGGGAAGAGGGCGCGGATCTTGACCACTTCGCCATGGGCATCGACGGCGTCGGCATCGCCACCGAAACCGCGCATCGCCTGCGCGACGGCGCCGTCATGTACGTGGACTTCGGCTGCCGCTGGCGCAGTTGCTATTCCGACAGCGGCCTGACCCTGGCGCTCGGCCCCCTGTCGCCAGGGCTGCAGCGGCGTTATGATGCCCTGCGCGCCGGCATCGACGCGGGCGTCGCCAAACTGCGACCGGGCATACGCGCATCACAGGCGCAGGCCGCCATGCAGGCCGTAATCGACAGTAGCGAGATTCGCGTCGCCGCGCCGCACGGCCACGGCCTCGGTCTGGAGTTGCGCGACTATCCGATAATTGCGGCGGACAGCGGCCTGCCGCTGCGGGACGACTGCCTCGATATCCCCGCCGACCTGCCGCTGGAGGCCGACATGGTGGTCAACCTTGAGGCCAGCAGTTTCCTCGCCGCCGAAGCCTCGCTGCACATCGAGGAGACCTTCCGCATCACGGCGGGCGGGCCGGAAGCGCTGAGTCCGCGGCGTGACGCGCCTCTTCGCCCGAACGCCGTCTGAGGCAGGGAAGAACGAACAGGGACCGCATGGCCAGCGCCGTACTCCTGCCCAAACTGGGCAATTCGGTCGAAAGCTCGATCATCCTCGCCTGGCACAAGGACGTCGGTGACCCGGTCGCGCAGGGTGAGTTGCTGGCCGAAATCGAGACCGACAAGGCCACGCTGGAGGTCGAAAGTCCCGCCGACGGCCTGCTGCTGGCGCGCTTTTACGAGGTTGGCGCCGAGGTCGAGGTCATGGCGCCCGTCGCCGCCATTGGCGCGGCCGGTGAAAACATCGATGACCTGCGGCCACAGTCAGCGCCGGCCGCTGCCGGCGAGCCAACGGCCGTCAGCGCGCCACAGGCAACGCCACGGCGGACGCCACCGGCCCCGCCCGCCGCGTTGGTGCGGGGTCGCCCCGCCAGTTCGCCGCGCGCGCGACGTCTGGCGGCGGCCCGCGGCCTGCCCCTGACCGGGCTGAACGGCAGCGGCCCCGGCGGCCGCATCCTGGAGCGCGACGTGCAGGCCGCCCTGGGCGCGCAGCCGCGCCTGACCCCCGTCGCGCGCGCCATGTTGCAGGAGGGCGGCTACCGCCTGCCGGCCAGCGGTAGCGGGCCACGCGGTCGCATTCGCCGCCGCGATCTCATTCCCACAGCGGCAGCGGAGGACGTGCAACGCGTCCCCCTGCGCGGCGCGCGGCGCGTCACGGCCCGGCGCATGCTCGAATCGCTGCAGACCACGGCCCAACTCACGCTCCACGCCCCGGCGGACGCGCGCGCCCTGCTGGCCCTGCGGCGTCGCCTGAAAGCGGGCGAAATCAGCCCGGCGCTGCAAGGGGTCACCATCAACGACCTGCTGCACTACGCCGTGGCGCGCGCCCTGGCGGCGCATCCCGCACTGAACGCGCAACTGGCGGATGATCACATCCTGCGTTTCCGCAAGGTGCAGCTCGGTTTCGCCGTCGATACGCCGCGCGGCCTCTACGTGCCCGTCATCCGCGACGCCGACCTTCTCGACCTGCCGGCACTGGCCCGTGAGGCGCAGCGCCTGGCCCAAGCCTGCCGCGCGGGCAGCGTCCGGCCGCAGGAACTGGAAGGCGCGACCTTCACCGTCAGCAACCTCGGCAGTTTCGGCGTTGAATACTTCACGCCCGTCCTCAATCCGCCCCAGGCGGGTATCCTCGGCGCGGGCGCGATTCACCTGAAAGCCGTGGAGGAGGTGGGCGCGGTGGCCTTCCTGCCGCACATCAACCTGTCGCTGACCATCGACCACCAGGTGCTGGATGGCGCGCCCGCCGCCCGCTTCCTGCAGGACCTCGCGCAGCGCCTGGCGCAGATCGATAACGCCCTGACCCCCGCCGACCGCAACGGACTGGACGAGACCCGATGACCAAAAGCATCACGATCGACCCGGCTGAAGCGCGCCGCCAGAGCACGATCACGGCGCCGGCGCTGCCGGCCAACGCCTGGCGTTCCGACCCGGCCGCTGACGCCGCCGCCTACGGCAGCGAGGGCCTGCTAAACGTCTATCGCGACATGCTCCATATCCGCCAGTTCGAGACGATGCTGGAGCACGTCAAGCGCGAGGGCGCCTGGCAGGGCATCGAGTGCCAGCATGGCGGCCCGGCGCACCTTTCGATCGGGCAGGAGGCCGCGGCGGTGGGTCAATGCGTCCACCTGGACCCCGACGATTTCATCTTCGGCTCGCACCGCAGCCACGGTGAGATGCTGGCCAAGGCCTTCTCGGCCATCGAAAAGCTGCCGGACGCCCGGCTGCTGCGCATCATGGAGACCTTCATGGACGGCGCTGTCTTGCGCGTCGTCGAGGGCTTCACGCCGCCCGCCGCCGACGTTCCCCAACTGGCGCTGGCTTTCACGCTCTACGGCGTTCTGGCCGAGATTCTGGGGCGCGCCACCGGCTTCAACAAGGGCATGGGCGGCTCGATGCACGCCTTCTTCCCGCCCTTCGGCATCATGCCCAACAACGCCATCGTCGGCGCCTCGGCCGATATCGCCGTCGGCGCGGCCCTCTTCAAGCGCATCAACCGCCGCCCGGGCATCGTCATCGCCAACATCGGCGACGCCGCCGCCGGCTGCGGCCCGGTCTGGGAGGCGATGATGTTCGCCGCCATGGACCAGTACCACACCCTGTGGGACGAAGAGCTGGGCGGCAGCCCGCCCGTGCTCTTCAACTTCATGAACAACTTCTACGGCATGGGCGGCCAGCCCCAGGGCGAGACCATGGGCTTCGGCATGCTGGCGCGCATGGCCATGGGCGTCAACCCGGACGCCATGCACGCCGAGCGCGTCGACGGCTTCAACCCGCTGGCCGTCGCCGACGCTGTCCGGCGCAAGCGCGCGCTGCTGGAAGCGGGGCGCGGCCCGGTGCTGCTGGATACCGTCACCTACCGCTTCGCCGGCCACAGTCCCTCCGACGCCTCCGCCTACCGCACGCGCGAGGAGATCGAGCTCTGGCGCGAACAGGACCCCCTCGCCAGCCATGGCGCGTACCTGCTGGAGCAGGGCCATTGCGACCAGAATGCGCTGGATGCCCTCTACGACGGGGCGCTGGAGCAATTGCGCGCTGTGCTGCGGGCCGCCACGTCGCCCGAACGCTCGCCGCGCCTCCACGCCGCGGCCGACGTCGAGAGCCTGATGTTCTCCGGCGCGCAGCGCCCGCGCATGTGGCAGGGCGAGCCCGAAACGCTGCTGCCCCTGGCGGAGACGCGCCTGAAGGTCACGCGCAACAAGCACCGTTTCGGCCTTGACGAAGCGGGCAAGCGGCACTCGTCCCTGCGCGCGCTGACCTTCGCCGAGGCGCTCTTCGAGGCGCTGCTGCTGCGCTTTTACGATGACCCCGCGCTGGTCGCCTGGGGCGAGGAGAACCGCGACTGGGGCGGCGCCTTCGGCGTCTATCGCGGCCTGACCGAGTGCCTGCCGCATCACCGCCTGTTCAACAGCCCCATCTCCGAGGGCGCCATCGTGGGCACGGCCGTCGGTTACGCGCTCAGCGGCGGGCGCGTCGTGGCCGAACTGATGTATTGCGACTTCATGGGCCGCGCCGGCGACGAAATCTTCAACCAGATGGCCAAGTGGCAGGCGATGTCCGCCGGCCTGCTGCAGATGCCGCTGGTGCTGCGCGTCTCGGTCGGCATGAAGTACGGCGCCCAGCATTCGCAGGACTGGTCCTCGCTGGTGGCGCACGTCCCCGGCCTGCAGGTGATGTTCCCCGCCACGCCCCACGACGCCAAGGGCATGCTCTCGCTCGCCCTGCAGGGCACGGACCCGGTGGTCTTCTTCGAGAGCCAGCGCCTCTACACCCTGACGGAGACCCTAGAGCCCGGCGGCGTGCCGGTCGGGGAGTACCAGCTGCCCCTGGGCGAGCCGGCGCTGCGCCGCGCGGGCGACGACCTCACCATCCTCAGCGTCGGCGCCACGCTCCAGCGCGCGCTGGAAGCGGCGCAGCTGCTGCAGGAGCGCCACGACCTGGCCGCGGAGGTCATCGACGCCCGTTTCATCAACCCGCTCAACTACGGGCCGATCCTGGATTCTGTGCGCAAGACGGGCCGCATCGTGCTCGTCTCCGACGCCTGCGAGCGCGGTTCCTTCCTGCACACCATGGCGGCCAACATCACCCAGCTGGCCTTCGACGCGCTGGACGGGCCGCCCGCCGTGGTCGGCGCGCGCAACTGGATCACCCCGCCGGCGGAGCTGGAGGCGATGTTCTTCCCGCAGGCCGACTGGATCATCGATACCGTCCACGAGCGCATCCTGCCCCTGCCCGGGCATCAGCCGACCACCCGCCAGGCCGGCGACGAAATTCTGCGCCGCAACCGCCTTGGAATCTGAAGCGGTGGCGCAACCCGAAAAGGACCTGGAACCCCCGCTGCAGGCCGACTTCATCGTGATTGGCGCCGGCTCGGCCGGCTGCGCCCTCGCCGCGCGCCTCAGCGAAGACGGCCGCCGGCGCGTGCTCCTGCTGGAGGCCGGTGGCCCGGACGACCACGAGGACGTGCACATCCCGGCGCGCTTCCCCAACCTGCTGCACACGGCCATGGACTGGGACTACCAGAGCGTGCCGCAGGCGGGCCTCAAGGGACGCCGCGTCCCCGTCCCGCGCGGCAAGCTTTACGGCGGCAGCAGTTCGATCAACTCCATGGTCTACCAACGCGGTCATCCCGCTTGCTTCGATCAGTGGGCGGCCCTCGGCAACGCCGGCTGGAGTTACGCCGACGTCCTGCCCTTCTTCCGCCAGTCGCAGCACCAGGAACGGGGCGCCTCATTGCATCACGGCGTGGGCGGCCCGGTGCACGTTTCCGACCTGCGCGACCCCAATCCGCTCAGTCCGGTCTTCGTCGCCGCCGCGCAGCAGGCGGGGCTGCAACCCAACCCGGACTTCAACGCCGGCGAGCAGGATGGCTGCGGCCTGATTCAGGTCACGCAGCGCGCGGGCGCGCGCAGCAGCGCCGCGGCCTGCCTGCAGCCCGCGCTGACGCGGCCCAACTTCCGCGCCATCCCCTTCGCCCACGTGACGGCGCTGGAGTTCGCGGGCCGCCGCTGCCAGGGCCTGCGCTTCCTGCACGAGGGCCGGCAGCGGCGCGCCCGCGCAACTCTGGAGATCATCCTTTGCGGCGGCGCCATCAACTCGCCGCAACTGCTGCTCTGCTCCGGCGTGGGGCCGGCGTCACAGCTGGCCGACCTGGGCATCCCGGTCGTGCATGACCTGCCGGGCGTGGGCCGCAACCTGCGCGACCACGTGGAAGCGCCGGTCTCGTACCGCTGCACGCAGCCCGTCACCCTGGTCGCCAAAGATGAGCCGGAGCAGCTTGAGCGTTATCGCCGCGAACGCGCCGGCCTGTTGAGCTCCAGCAACGCCGAGGCCTGCGCCTTCGTCCGCCTCGCTGAAGACTCTGAAGTGCCGGAACTGCAACTGCACTTCGCGCCCAACTGGGCCGCCACCGATGAACTCAAACTGCCGGAGGGGCATGGTTTCACGCTGCATCCCGGCGTGGTCGCCACGCAGAGCGCCGGCGAACTGCGCCTGCAGTCCGCGGATCCGCTGGCGCCGCCGCTGATCGACCCGGCCCTGCTGCAGGACGAGCGCGATCTGCGGGCGCTGCTGGCCGGCCTGCGCCTGGCGCGGCGCATCGCCGGCATGCCGGCCTTCGACGCCTGGCGCGGCGCGGAGTTCCTGCCCGGCGCCGACATACAGAGCGAAGAAGCACTGGCCGACTACCTGCGCAGCCATGCCTCGACCGTCTTTCATCCCGTCGGCACCTGCCGCATGGGGCAGGACGCGCTGGCGGTCGTCGACGAGCGCCTGCGCCTGCGCGGCCTGCAGGGCCTGCGCGTGGCGGACGCCTCCATCATGCCCACCATCATCAACGCCAACACCAACGCCGCCTGTATCATGATCGGCGAGAAGGCTGCCGCCATGGTCCTCGCCGACCACGCCTGAGGCGCGGCCCGGTTCGCCCGCGCCTGGCCCGCCTGCTACACTCCCCGGCAGTCCGCCCGCAGGAGAATCCCGCCATGTCCACCGGCCCGCCCTGGCAGCCGCCCGACGGCATGCGCTCGCCGCGCTACGGCGGCGTGCGCAGCTTCATGCGCCTGCCGCACGTCACGCAGCTGGAGGGCGTCGATTTCGCCGTGGCCGGCGTGCCCTTCGACACCGGCGCCACCTACCGCGTCGGCGCGCGCTTCGGCCCGGAGGCCATCCGCTCGGCCTCGGTGCTGCTGCGCCCCTATCACCCGGAGCAGGAGGTGCTGCTCTTCCCGACGCTCTCGGGCATCGACTACGGCGATCTGCCCACCGTGCCGGGCTACCTGCCGCAATCGCACCAGGCCATCGCCGCCGCCGCCGAAGCGCTCTTCCGCGCGGGGGTCACGCCGATCTTCCTCGGCGGCGACCATTCCGTCTCCCTGCCGCTGCTGCGCGCCGCCGTCGCCGTCCGCGGTCAGCCGCTGGCGCTGCTGCACTTCGATTCGCACGGTGACATCTGGGGCGGCTACTACGGCGGACTGGATACGCACGGCACGCCCTTCCGCCGCGCGCTGGAAGAAGGCCTGCTGGACGTCGACCACTCGATCCAGATCGGCCTGCGCGGCTCGGTCTATGACGAGCACGACGTCCAGCTCTCGCGCGAACTGGGCTTCCAGGTGGTGACGGCGCGCGAACTGCACCGTCGCGGCGTTGAAGACGTGCTGCAGCAGGTCCACGAATTGCAGCGCGGGCGCGTCTGCTACCTCAGCTTCGACATCGACTTCGTCGATCCGGCCTTCGCGCCCGGCACCGGCACGCCCGAGACCGGCGGCTTCAGCGGCGCCGTCTGTCACGAACTGTTGCGCGGCCTGCGCGGCCTCCGCTTCGCCGCCTTCGACATGGTGGAGGTGATGCCTTCCTACGACCCGGCCGGCATCACGGCCCTGCTGGCGGCCAACCTGGTCTACGAGTTCATCGCCCTGCTGGCCCTGCGGAAGCGCGACGCGGCCGGCACCTGACGCCGGGACATTTTCAGTCCGCCGGCAGCGCCCGCAGGCGCGGCACGAGGCCGCTGTGGCGCTCCGCCACCTGGTTGTTGCGCAGCGCCATGCGGATGGCCGCGCGCGAGCCCGGCAGCACCACCAGGCGGCGCGCCCGCGTGATGGCCGTGTAGAGCAGGTTGCGCTGCAGCATCATGTAATGCTGCGTCAGCAGCGGCATCACCACCACCGGATATTCCGAGCCCTGGCTGCGGTGCGTGCTGATGCACCAAGCGTGCAGCAACTCCTCGGCCTCCGCCCATTCGTAGAAGAGCGTACGCTCGTCCATCACCAGTTCGAAGCCGCCGGCGTTCTCGTCGATGGCGCGGATGAGGCCGATGTCGCCGTTGAAGACGTCCTTCTCGTAATTGTTGCGCGTCTGCATCACCTTGTCGCCGACGCGGAAGTGGCGCCCGCCGATCTGTTTGACGGCCCGGCGCTCGTCGCCGTTGAGCGCCCGCTGCAGCGCCTCGTTGAGCGCGTTGATGCCGGCCGCGCCGCGGTACATCGGCGCGATCACCTGAATGTCGCGCAGGGGATCGAGATCGTAGCGCCGTGGCAGGCGCGTCCGCACCAGGCCGACCACCTCGTCGACGATGCGCTCCACCTCCGTCTCCAGAAAGAAGAAGTCGCCCGCGCGCCGGTTGTCGAGCAGCGGCATCTCGCCGCGGTTGATGCGATGCGCGTTGCTGACGATGCCGCTGTCCATGTCCTGGCGGAAGATCTGCGTCAGCCGCGTGACCCGCGCCAGGCCGCTGTCGATGACGTCGCGCAGCACGTTGCCGGCGCCCACGCTGGGCAACTGGTCGACGTCGCCGGTCAGCAGCAGATGCGCCTCCGGCGGCAGGGCGCGCAACAAATGATGGAACAGTTGCAGGTCGATCATCGAGGCCTCGTCGACGATCAGCACGTCCAGCTTCAGCGGGTTGTCCTCGTTGTGGTCGAAGCCCTCCGCGGGGCTGTAGCCCAGCAGGCGGTGGATGGTGCCGGCGCTGCGCCCGGTGGCCTGCGCCAGACGCCGCGCTGCGCGCCCCGTCGGCGAGCAGAGCGCCACGCGCGCCTTCAGCGTCTCCAGCGCCGCGATGACCAGCTGCAGGGTGGTCGTCTTGCCGGTGCCCGGCCCGCCGGTGAGCACGCCCAGCTTGTGGGCGCAGGCCGCCTCCACAGCCCCCTGCTGCTCGGCCGTCAGTTCCGTTTCGCTGTGCGCCGTCTGCGCCTGCAGGAACTTCGGCCAGTCCAGGCGACGGGCCCTGGCGCCCAGCGGCGAGGGCGTGCGCGCCAGGTCACCCAGACGGCGCGCGGCCTCGCTTTCGGCGCGCTGCCAGCGCGGCAGGTAGATGGCCGTCTGCGTCTCCACGCGGATGTTCGCGTCCTCCACCAGGTCGCCGCTGCGCAAGGCCTGCTCCAGCACGGCTTCCAGCGCGACGTCTTCGCCCAGGCCCAGCAGCCCGGCGGCTTTCTCCAGCAGTTGCTCGCGCGGGGCGAAGACGTGACCTTCCTTCGTCATCTCCGCCAGCGCGAAGCGCAGACCCGCGCCGAGCCGCTCGTCGGCGTCGCCTGCCTTGCCCATGTTGAGCGCGATCTCGTCGGCGCGGCGGAAGCCGATGCCGTAGACCTCGTCGGCCAGCACCCAGGGGTTGTCCTGCACGGCGGGGATGGTCTCCGCGCCCAGTTGCTCCTGAATGCGCTGCGCCATGCGGCCGCTGACGCCGTAATCCTGCAGGAAGATCAGGGCGTGACGGCTGTCCTGTTGCGCCCGCCACGCCCCGGCCAGGGCCCGCGCCAGCGTCGGCTTCAGCACTTCCGTCAGACGCTCCGGCGTTTCCTCCAGCACCGTCAGCGTGTCGGCGCCGAAGTGCGCGACGATGCGCTCCGCCGTGCGCGGGCCGATGCCCTTGACGAGCCCGCTGCTCAAATAACTGGTGATGCCGCGCTCACCGACCGGCGGACGCGGCGTGGCGCTCTCCGCGCGGAACTGCGTACCGTAGCGCGCGTCCTCGATCCACGCACCGGCGAATTCCACCTCCTCGCCGGTGTTGAGCGTCGGCATGCTGCCCACCACCGTCACGCGCCCCTCGCGGTTGCGCGCGCCGGGCGGCGTGCGGCCCTCCGCTTCCAGACGCAGCACGCTGTAGCCGTTTTCCGGGTTGCGAAAGGTGACGCGCGCCACCCTGCCGCGGAGAGTCGCCATGGACGTGGCCCTTGCGCCTCGGAGATTGTCCCAGTATACCCCTGGCCCGCTATACTTGGGCCCGACGGGGAGGACGCGCATGCGACTGGCGGTGCTGGCCGACATTCACGGCAATCTGGAGGCCTTCGAGGCCGCCTGGGCGGACCTGCAGGCCCGGGGCGAATTCGACGAAGTCTGGTGTCTCGGCGACCTGGCGGCCTTCGGCCCGCGCCCGGCGGACTGCGTGCGCCGCGTGCTTGAGTTGCGCGCGGCGCTGGGCGAGGAAAAGCTGCGCGTCATCGGCGGCAACACCGATCGTTACCTGGTGCACGGCATGCGGCCCGCCTGGACGCCGGCGGCCGCTGACGAGGCCGCCCTGCGCGCGCTGGCCCCGGCCTGGGAGGCGCGTGACCGGGCGCTCAACTGGAGCGTGGCGCAACTGGCCTGGGAGGAGTACGACCTCCTGCGCCGCATCCTGGGTCGGGAGTTGCAGCTGCGCGTTCCCGGCCACGGCCCGGTCATCGGCTATCACGCCATCCCCGGCGACGACGAATCCAGCGCGCTGCGCCCCGATTCGCCCGCCGAGGAGGCGCTGGACGCCCTGCTGGACCGCGAGGGACGGCTCGGCATCGGCGGCCACACCCATCTGCAGATGGACCGCGACCTCGGCCAGTGGCGCATAGTCAACGTCGGCAGCGTCGGCTGGTCTTTCGGCGCGCCCGGCATGGCCGAATGGGGCCTCTTCAGCTTCGCCGATGGCGTGGCGACCGTCGAACTGCGCCGCGTCCCCTGGGACGTGGGCGCCGTGCTGGCGGACTTCCGGGCCGTCGGTCACCCGGCGCCGGCGTTCTTTATTGAGCAGGGTCGCCTGCGCTGAGCCTTGCTTCAGGCTACATCAGCGAGTAGCTGGACAGCGGCGACCATACTGGCGCCTGAGTGAAAGTGTGCAAGAAGCCCATCGTTGCCTATCGCCGCCTGATAACACTTGCTGCTTCGTCTACGAGCCATGCCAGAGTGGCCAATGCGGCTACCGCAATGAAAATGCTGGTTATATTAGCCTCGAACGAGCTGACTTCTTCCGGGAGCGGCCCCTGGCCTTCCCGGAGAAAGTTCAATTTCATTAGCGCTATGAATACTGCAAGTACCGCCAGAGTTGCGCCTAGCACGAAACCGAAGCCGCTCTTGATCGCGTCTATGATTTTCACAGCCGCCTCCCGTCTTCACGAACCGACTCTACTGCTTGATTATGGTCAGGGTCGCCTGCGCTGAGGGCCGCGCTCACACCTGGATAACGCGTCCCTGCGCCGCGCGCAGCAGCCGGTCGTTGATGGCCGCGCCCAGGCCCTCCGGCTCCTGCAGCTGTGCGAGGATGACGTCCACGCCGCGCGCGTCCAGTTCGCGCAGCGCCGCGAAGAGGCCGCGCCCCGTGGCCGCCGCGTCCGCGCCAGGCGAGACCTGTTCACAGCCCGTCAGTCCCGCCACGTCGCCCAGCAGCCCGACGCGCCGCCCCTGTGCCGCCTGGACGCGCGCCGCGTCCCGCATGGCCGCCAGCACGGCCGCCTTCTCGCCCCGATACAGCAGCAGTTCCGCCCGCGGCGAGTAATGCCGCAAATGCTGGCCCGGCGCGGCCGGCGTTGCGTCCCCGTCGCGCAGGTCCAGCGTTTCACCCCCAACGCGCAGGTCGGGCAGTTGCGCCCGCAGCAGCTCCAGCGTGATGGCGCCGGGCCGCAGCAGGACCGGCGGCGTGACGCTCAGGTCCAGCACGGTCGATTCGAGGCCGATGCGCGTCGGGCCGCCATCCAGCAGCAGTTCAATGCGGCCGTCGAGGTCGGCCAGCACGTGCGCCGCGCGGGTGGCGCTGGGCCGCGTGAAGCGGTTGGCGCTGGGCGCCACCAGCGGCGCGCCGGTCGCCCGGATGAGCGCCTGCGCGACCGAATGCGCCGGCAGGCGCAGGGCCACGGTGTCGCGCCCCGGCGCGATGAGGTCCGGCAGCGCCGGGTGCCGTCTGAGCACCAGGGTCAGCGGGCCGGGCCAGAAGCGGCGCGCCAGTTGCAGCGCCGCTTGCGGCGGGTCGACGACCAGTCCCTCCAGTTGCGCGAGGTCGGCGACGTGCACGATGAGCGGGTTGTTGGCGGGGCGCTCCTTGGCCGCGTAGACGCGGCGGATGGCATTGGCGTCCAGCGCGCCGGCGCCGAGGCCGTAGACCGTCTCGGTCGGGAAGGCCACCAGGCCGCCCTGCTGCAATACGCGCGCCGCCCGGGCGATGATCTTCGCCTGGGGATAGACGGCGTGGACGGGCAGGACGACGGTGTTTATGGCATCACCAATCGTGTCTGTAGCCGGCATGGCTCCGATCAGGCACCTCTGCCGCCAAATACTAACAGAACGCAAACGGATATTTGGCGCCTGCCGGTGTATGCTTGTGTCGGAGTACGGGTGACCCGCTCACTCGTTTCGCTCACGCCATCGTTGCCGGAGAACACCGCCCATGATGCGCTTTGAACGCTTCACCGAACGCGCGCAGGACGCCGCCGCCCGCGCCTACGAAATCCTGCAGCGTTACGGCCACAACCAGGTCGATACCGAGCACATCCTGCTGGCCCTGCTGGAGCAGGAGGACGGCGCCATCCCGCAGTTGCTGGCCCGGCTCAACAGCGATGTTAACGCCATCCGCGCGCGCCTCGACGAGGTGCTGCGCGCCAGCCCCAAGGCCGCCATCTACGGCGGCGGTACCGGTCAGGTCTTCATCACGCCCCGCGTCAAGCGCATCATCGACCTCGCCACCGAAGAGGCCAACCAGTTGAAGGACGAGTACATCTCCACCGAGCACATCTTCCTCGCCATCCTCAAGGAGCGCAACACCAGCGTCGCGCGCGTGCTGGCCGGGCACAACATCACCCGCGAGCGCGTCACCGGCGCCATCCGCGACCTGCGCGGCGGCCAGCGCGTGACCGACCCCCAGGCCGAGAGTCGCTGGCGCACGCTGGAGAAGTACAGCCGCGACCTGACGCGCCTCGCCGCCGAAGGCAAGCTCGATCCCGTCATCGGCCGCGACGGCGAGATCCTGCGCGTCATCCAGATCCTCAGCCGCCGCACCAAGAACAATCCCGTGCTGATCGGCGAGGCCGGCGTGGGCAAGACCGCCATCGTCGAGGGCCTGGCGCAGAAAATCGACAGCGGCGACGTGCCGGAACTGCTGCTGGGGCGCAAGGTCGTCAGCCTGGACCTGGGCGCCATGCTGGCCGGCAGCCGCTTCCGCGGCGAATTCGAGGAGCGGCTCAAGTCCTCGATCGAGGAAGTGCAGCGCTCGCAGGGGGAGATCATCCTCTTCATCGACGAGCTGCACCAGGTGGTGGGCGCGGGCGCGGCCCAGGGCGCCCTCGACGCCGGCAACATGATGAAGCCGGCCCTGGCGCGCGGCGAACTCAACGCCATCGGCGCCTCCACGCTCGACGAGTATCGCCAGTACATCGAAAAGGACAGCGCGCTCGACCGGCGCTTTGCGCCCGTCTTCGTCGAGGAGCCCGGCGTCGACGAGACCATCGAGATGCTGCGCGGTCTGCGCGACCGCTACGAGGCGCACCACAAGGTCAACATCGCCGACAACGCCGTCATCGCCGCCGCCCGCCTCTCCGACCGCTACGTGACCGAACGCAATTTGCCCGACAAGGCCATCGACCTGCTGGACGAGGCCGCGGCCAAACTGCGCGTGGCGCTCTTCTCGCTGCCGCAGGAACTGAAGGACCTGAAGGCCGAGATCGACCGCCTCGCGGCCGAGGAGGAGGCCGCCAGCCTGACGCGCGATTACGAGAGCGCCGCGGAGTACAAGATGCGCCGCCTGCAACTGGAGGAAGACTTCGGCCGGCAACGCGCGCGCTGGCAGCAGGAAAACACCCTCGACGAGGTGGTCGAGGCCGAGGACATCGCCGAGGTCATCGCCCAGTGGACCGGCATCCCCGTGCAACAGATGCTGGAGACCGAGAGCGAAAAGCTGCTGCGCATGGAAGACGCGCTGCACGAGCACATCATCGGCCAGGACGAGGCCGTCTCCGCCCTGGCGGACGCCATCCGCCGCTCGCGCAGCGGCCTCAAGGACCCGCGCCGGCCCATCGGCTCCTTCATCTTTCTCGGCGCCAGCGGCGTCGGCAAGACCGAGCTGGCGCGCGCGCTGGCCGGTTTCCTCTTCGATGACGAGGAGGCCCTGGTGCGCATCGACATGAGCGAATACCGCGAGCAGCACACGGTCAGCCGTCTCTTCGGCGCGCCGCCCGGCTACGTCGGTTACGAGGAGGGCGGCCAGCTGACCGAGGCGCTGCGCCGCCGTCCCTACCGCGTCGTGCTCTTCGACGAAATCGAAAAGGCCCACCCCGACGTCTGGAACGCGCTACTGCAGATCCTGGAGGACGGTCGCCTGACCGATGGCCATGGACGCGTGGTCGATTTCCGCAACGCCGTCATCATCATGACCAGCAACCTCGGCACGGACTTCGTGCGCCGGGGCGGCGCGCTGGGCTTCGTCCAGCCCGCCGACGACAGCGCCGCCGCCGATCACGGGCGCATCGAGAAGGCCGTGCGCGATACCTTCCGCCCCGAATTCCTGAACCGCATCGACGAGGTCATCATCTTCGCCACCCTCTCCCGCGACGACGTGGAACAGATCGTCGATCTGCAGTTGCTGGACGTGGGCGAGCGCCTGCGCGAGATGGGCGTCGACGTGGAACTGACGGCCGCGGCGCGGCGCTGGCTGGCGCAGCGCGGCTACGACCCGCAGTTCGGCGCCCGGCCGCTGCGGCGCGCGCTGCAGCGCTTCGTCGAGAATCCGCTCAGCATCCGCCTCCTGCGCGGCGACTTCACGCCGGGCGACCTGGTGCGCATCGACGAGCAGGACGGCGAACTGGTCTTCGAGCGCCTTGAAGGCGCCGGCCCGGACCTGCTGACCCTGCCGCAGCCCCGCGTCGACCAGGACCTGGAGCAGGACCAGGCCTGAACGTCCCGCGTTACAACTGCCGCCCCCGGTTCACACCGGGGGTGTTTTATATCTGGTCAAGAGTGAAGAAAGCCTGAACGAAGTTGAAGGAAAGCCACCCACCACGAGAATACATCCTGTACGCCGATGAGTCCGTCCAAAAGGGGGTCCTGTATTCCAACTTTTTCGGCGGACTGATGATTCCTTCCCATCTTGTGGGACCGGTGTCATCCGAACTGGCCGCTGAAAAGCGTCGCCTTAACCTCCACAATGAAGTCAAATGGAAAAAGACAACTCAAAACTACCTCGACAAATACTGCCGCTTGATGTCTGTGTTTTTCGGTTTTGTGCAAACCGGGGACGTGAAAGTTCGTATTATGTTTACACCAAACTCTCGTCTTCCACGACATCTTTCAAGGTACCATCGTGAGAACAAATACTCTTTGCTCTACTATCAGTTCATCAAGCATGCCTTTGACTATCGCTACTGCGACCTGGCGCCCGGCAGGATCTCCCTGAGAATCTTTCTGGACAACTTGCCTGGCACTCCGTATCAAAAGAATGTTTTCTTTGAGTTTCTTTATTCCCTCAACAACTTTTCCAAAGAATTCCTTACATCCAGAGGCGCCCGTTTCTTTATCTCTGAAGACGGGATCGGTGAGATCGATTCGCGTGAAAGCGACTTGCTGCAGTGTCTCGATGTCGTGCTTGGCGCCATGCAGTTCAGACTAAATCGGGGCTATGCTGTTATTAATCCAGTGACGGGCAAAAGAGCGAGCAAGACCGTCGCAAAGGATAATTTGTCACTTCACATTTTGAACCTTGTGCGAAGCATCTCCCCTGATTTCCAGCCGGGCATAGATCCTGGTGTGCACCCGGCATTGCGCTGGAGAATGCCCTATCGGCACTGGGTCTTTTCTCCCCGTAGTCGCTAATTGCCCTGTTCCCAACACAAATGAGCAGCCCCCCACGTACCTACCTGCTCTGCTAACCCTGGTGGCACCAAGGCGTTCGGCACGCAACGAGCTACTCAGTTACACCAAGTGTGCGCCATTCTCGCGCCATTGTCAACTCGTTTGCTTCAACCTCGTAACCTGTATTGCTGCAGAAACCCGCCTGCCCCGGACACATTTACCTCCCCCGTATACCCGACTCCCGAATTGCACCTGGCGCCCATTTCATGTATAACCACGCGCGTTCGCAATGGCGGGATGCTGGATGTCCGCCGCAGGCACAGAAGAGGATTTGATTCATGGCCGAGAAGTTCTACGACGTAAAGAACCGTGAGAGCGTCGAGATCGACGAAAGCGCAATCAAACGCACCAGCTACGAAGGCCGCAACGGCCAGGTGCGCTACGCTATCCGCGCCAAAACCGCGGACGGCCGCAACCTCACCAAATTCGTCAGCAAGAGTGACTGGGACGGGAAGTTCGGCAACCTCGCCATGGAGTAATCCATCCCGCCCATCTCGCAGCGGCGCCGACGGGGTGAAGTGACGGCGGACTAGCCGGCCAGCGCGCTCCACTCCGTCAACGCGGCTTCCAGTTCCGTATCCGCCTCGGCCCACAGCGTACCCAGTTCAGCCACACGATCGCCCAAACCTGCCCGGCTGGCACACTCGATCGCCGCCGTCAGCCGGCCTTGCTGCGCTTCCAGTTCCTGAATGCGCGCTTCCAGTTCCCGCGCCCGACGCTCCTGTTGCGCGCTCGTCCGCCCTTGAGGCTCGCGCCGGCGCGGCGCCGCCCGGCGCGTCACTTCCGTCACCCGGGCCGGCGCCGTCTCCTGCGCCCGACGGTACTCCGCCCAGGTCCCGTCAAAGGGTCGCAGCTCACCCGGCGTCGCGATCCACAGTTGTGTGGCCAGGGCGTCGATCAGCCAGCGGTCATGACTGACGAGCAGCACCGTCCCGGCGAACTGCTCCAGCACCTGCTGCAATACTTCCTGGCTGTCGATATCGAGGTGATTGGTCGGCTCATCCAGCAGCAGTAAATTGGCGCCCGCCAGCGCCAGCAGGGCCAGCGCCAGCCGGCCGCGCTCGCCGCCACTCAGTGTGCCGACCTCGCGGAACACGTCGTCGCCACTGAAGAGGTACTGCCCCAGCAGGTCGCGCGCCTCGCTGATTTTCATGGGCCGCCGCTCCAGGATTTCGTCGAGCACCCGACGCTGCTCGCGCAGGTTCTCGTGGGCCTGGGCGAAATAGCCGGGCTTCACCCCGACGCCGGTGCGCAGCGTCCCCGCCAGCGGCGCCACCTGGCCGGTGATGGTCTTGAGCAGGGCGCTCTTGCCCACGCCATTGGGGCCGATCAGGGCCGTCACCGCGCCGCGCCGCAGCGTGACATCCGGCACGCGCAGCAGTGGCACGCCGTCATCGGGATAGCCCACCACCAGGCCGCGCGTCATCAGCACCTCGTCACCGCTGCGCTGCGTAGCCCCCATGTCCAGCCCCATACGCCGCCGCTGACCGTGCGGACGCTCCCGCACCAGTCCCCGCTTCGCCAGGGTCGCCAGTCGCTTTTGTCGTCCTTTCGCCTGCGCCGTCAGGCGGCTGCCCATGTGCTTGCGGATGAAGGCCTCGTCTTTCGCGATGCGCTCCTGCTGCGCCTCGTATTCAAGGCGCAGTCGCTCCCGCCGCTCGTCCCGCTGGCGCGCATAGTGGCTGTAATTGCCACGATATACCTGCAGGCGGCCGTGCTCCAGTTCCCAAATTCGCTGCACACAGTGGTCCATGAACCAGCGGTCATGGCTGACCAGCAGCACGGCGCCCGGAAACGAGGCGAGCCAGTTTTCCAGCCAGGCGATGGCCTCAATATCCAGATGATTGGTCGGCTCGTCCAGCAGCAACAGGTCCGGCGCCTGCAGCAGCAGGCGGGCCAGCAGGGCGCGGGTCTTCTCGCCGCCGGAAAGCTGCGTCAGCGGCCGCCCGAAATCTGCCTCGGCAAAGCCCAGTCCGCGCAGCACCATGCGTATACGCGCTTCCCGACTGTAACCGCCCCCGCGCTCGTAGCGTTCCTGCAGCGGGCCGTACTCCGCCAGCGCTGCCTTGCGCCGCGCCGGGTCCGCCATCGCCGTTTCCAGCCAGGCCAGACGGGCCTCCTGCCGCTCCAGCTCCTGAAAGGCGCGGCGCGCCTCGGCATGCAGACTGTGCGCGCCGACCAACTCCGGCCTTTGCGGCAAATAACCGACCTGGATGCCTCCCGCCCGGCGCACACTCCCTTCATCGGGCGTCTCCGCGCCGATCAGGACGCGCAGCAGCGTGGTCTTGCCGGCGCCGTTGGGGCCCACCAGCGCGATACGGGCGCGCTGCGCGATCTCCACCGCGACATCGCTGAATACCGCTTCTGCACCGTAGGAACAGGCCAGTCCGCCGGCGCTCAACAGAGACATGCGGATGCAATTGCTCCAGCCAATACGGGCATGCAGCCGCGCAGTATAGCGAGGACGCAAGTCCGAAGCATCCCCGCGGGATAGCAAGGGCGCAAGCCCGCAGCACGCCAGCGGCGCCATTGCGTGTCCCTGTGGGATAGCAAGGGCGCAAGCCCGCAGCACACCAGAGGTGCCATTTTAGCGAGGGCGAAGCCCGAAGCATCCCGCAGGGATAGCAAGGGTGCCAGCCCGACGCACGCCGCAGGCGTGGCATGACGCCCCCGGCCATTTCCCAAATTATCGCCGATGATTTCGCCAGTTATCGCCAGAGGGTTGTGCACAACCTGTCGATAACCTGCCAGAAAACTGCGTACAACTGTGTATAAGTCGCTTTTTCGCTGTGCATTTCCCGCTACCTGTGCACAGGCCGGGCGACAGATATGCACAGTGTCGATAACAACCTGTGTTATGAACAGCTTGTTGTGCACAGCCCTTTTCAGAGCGCTTGCGATATGTTGGGGATAAAAGTGGGATATCTGTGGATAACCTGCGATTTGAGGCGAAAATCTGCGAAATCCATGCCCGCTGAGTTGACCGGCCGACCAGTTTTCTTCAGCATCGACAGCCCCTGCTATTAACACTACTTTTAAACATCTGAAACGAACCGACATCAGGTTTTGCACAGGGCGTCGCCACTGGCGCGCCAGCCGGAAGCGTGTTACAAGGCGGGCATCGCTGATCACTGTAGAAAAGGCGGTGTTTTCATGGGTGTTTCCTTCACCTGGATCGGTCATGGCACCTTTGTATTTCACTTCGACGGCCATGAGACGCTGGTGGACCCCTTCATCACAGACAACCCGGCCACGGACGTCGACCCCGACAGTCTCAACCCGGAACTGATTTTCGTCACACACGCGCACAGCGATCACGTCGCGGATCTGGAAGCGGTCGCCGAACGCAGTGGCGCCACCGTGGTCTCCAACGTCGAGATCGCCACCTGGGCGGGTGGGAAAGGCCTGAACGCGCATCCGCTCAATTCGGGCGGCGGCCGTGATTTTGGCTTCGTCCATGCGCGCCAGACCATCGCCTTTCACAGCTCGTCCTTCCCGGATGGCAGCTATGGCGGCAACCCCAACGGTTTCATCTTCACCACGACGGCGGGTCAGCGCCTCTACGTGGCCGGCGATACGGCGCTCTTTTCGGACATGCAACTCATCGGCGTCGGCGGGCTGGACGTCGCCTTTCTGCCCATTGGCGATAACTTCACCATGGGGCCGGACGACGCCGTGACGGCCGTGCAGTTGCTGCAGCCGCGTCTGGTGGTGCCGATGCACTACAACACCTTCGACCTCGTCGCCGTGGACGTGGACGCCTGGGCCGAACGGGTGCGTAACGAGACCGACGCTTCACCGCTGGTGCTGCAGCCGGGAGATTCACACAGCCTTTAGCGGGCGGCCAACACCTGTTCGTAGACATTGAGCGTCTGTTGTGCCGTCTGGCGCCAGTTGAAACGGGTGGCGCGCGCCAGACCGGCATTGCGCAGTGCCTGGCGCAGGGGCTCCTGGTTGAGCAGGGCGAGGATGGCGCCGGCCATGGCGCGCGCGTTGCCCGGTTCGACCAGGTAGGCGGCGTCCTCCACCAGTTCCGGCAGACAGGAGATCTCGTTGGCCACGACCGGCGTGCCGCAGGCCATGGCCTCCAGCACCGGCAGACCGAAGCCCTCGTAGCGGCTGGGAAAGGCGAAGACCCGCGCCATGCGATACAGGGAGGGCTTGTCCGCCTCGGCGACCTCGCCCGTCCACAGAATGTGCTCGCTGATATCCAGGTCGCGGGCGAGGGCGCGCAGGTCCGGGAAGAGCGGCTCGCGCCACTGCGGCTCGCGCCCGGCGATGACCAGCGTGCAGTCCGCGCCCTCGGCCTGCGCCACCCAGGTCCAGGCCTGCAATAACTGCCGGAACTGCTTGCGCAGGTCAAAGCCGCCGATGGCCAGCACGTAACGCGCCGGCAGACCGTAACGCGCGCGCACAGCCTCGTCGCGCTCCGCCCCCAGCCGCGGGTGACAGGCGTCGTCAGGCGCCAGCCAGGTCACCGTGATGCGCGTCGGCGGCAGTTCCAGATGCTCCTCAATATCGAGTTTGGCGGCCCCGGACAGCGTGATGACCTGCGCCGAACCGCGCGCCGCGGCGCCCGCCAGCGCCGTGTAGAGTCGCGCCGGCGGGCGGCGCGCGTACTCCGGGATGACCAGCGCGACGACGTCCAGCACGGTGGTCACCAGCGGCGCCGGGGAGCGCAGTGGCGCGCCATGGTAGGGCACGTGGGCGATGTCGGCGCCGCAGGCCGCCGCCGCGTGTGGATAAGTGTGCTGTTCAAAAATCACCTTGCCCAGCCGGCCGCGTGGCCCCTGTGTGGTGATCGCCGCGACGCCGGTTGGCAGGTCCGGGCCGGCCGCGACGCCGGGCGGCAACACCAGGGTCAGCTGTGGCGGCGCGGGCAATTGGGTCAGGGCGCGCAACAACTGGCGCAGATACTGGCCGCTGCCGCTGTGGGGTTGTTGCCAGAACCAGCCATTGAGGGCGACGTGCATGCGCGCCCTCAGCCCTCCGTCCTGTCGGTGCAGTCGGGACAGTGTCCGTAGAATTCCAGCAGATGGCCGCGCAGCCGCATGCCGTAACGGCTCTCCAGTTCGCGCTGGAGTGGCTCAAGGTGACAGTCTTCAAAGTCGATGACGCGGTCGCAGGCGGTGCAAAGGATGTGGTGATGGTGCCCGTCGGGCAGCAGCACGTAACGGGGTGTGGAACTGTCCTGCAGCCAGGCGGGACGGACGATGGCGAGGCGCGTGAAGAGGTCCAGGGCGCGGTAGACGCTGGCGCGGCCGACGTCAGGCGTCATCTCCAGCAACTCGGCGGAGGTGACGTGGCCGCGGGAACGTTCCAGCGCTTCCAGCACGGCCAGACGCGGCTGCGTCAGGCGGTAGCCGGCGTCGCGCAGGCGTTGCGCCCACGGGCTCTGCGCTGCTGCCATGGCTGCTCCCTGCGTGACGGTCACTGCCCGCATTGTACCTGAAACGGCGTCTGCCCTGGGCGGGCGACTGCCAGGTCACAGGAGCGTCGATCTGTGGTACAAAAACACCTGGAGGAAAACGGAAACAGGAGTCATCCGGATGGTTGAAACGCGCGCCTTTCAGGCGGAGATCCGTCAACTGCTGGATATCCTCGTGCATTCGCTCTATACCGAGCGCGAGATCTTCCTGCGCGAACTGATCTCCAACGCCTCCGACGCCCTCAACCGGGCACAGTTCGAGCAGTTGACGCAGCATGACATGCTCGACGCCGGCGCGGAACTGGAGGTCCGGCTCGCCATGGACGAAGAGGCCGGCACGTTGACCGTCAGCGACAGCGGCATCGGCATGACGCGCGCCGACATGGAGCAGAACCTTGGCGTCATCGCGCACAGCGGGGCGAAGGCCTTCGTCGCCGCCATGCAGGAGGGCAACAATGCGGCGCAGGACGTCATCGGCCAGTTCGGCGTCGGCTTCTACTCGGTCTTCATGGTCGCGCAGCGCGTGCGCGTCATCTCGCACCCGCATATCCCGGGCGAGAGCGCCTGGGCCTGGGAATCGGGCGGCGACGAGACCTGGACGATCGAGGCGGCGGAACGCGAGCGGCGCGGCACGGACGTCATCATCACGCTGCGCGAGGACGCGCAGGAATTCCTCAAGCCCTTCCGTCTGAAGGACGTCATTCGGCGCCACTCGGACTACATCGCCTTCCCGATTTACGTGGGGGACGACGGGGAGCCGACCAACCGCCAGACCGCACTCTGGCGCCAGCGCGCCGGCGAGATCAGCGAGGAGCAGTACGCCGAGTTCTACCGCACGCTGACGCTGGATTTCGGCGAGCCGCGCGGGCATCTGCACGTCCGCGCCGATGTGCCGCTGCAGTTCTACGCGCTGCTCTACGTCCCGCAGGGCGACGGCCCCAACCTGCTCGGCATCCAGCGCGAGCCGGGTCTCAAACTCTACGCGCGCAAGGTGCTCATTGAGGAAGCCAGCACCGACCTGCTGCCGGAGTGGCTGGGGTTCGTCGTCGGCGTGGTCGACAGCGAGGACCTGCCGCTCAGCGTCAGCCGCGAGAGCGTGCAGGCCACGCGCGTCATGGGTCATTTGAAGCAGACCCTCACGCGCCGTCTGCTCGGCGAACTGAAGCGCATGGCGGAGAAGGACCGCGAGCGCTACCTCGGCGTCTACCAAAGCTTCGGCCGTTACCTCAAGCAGGGCCTGGCGGTCAGCGATGAGGAGCGCGAGACGCTGCAGCAGTTGCTCTACTTCAGCAGCACGCTGGACGACGACGGCGAACAGTTTCACAGCCTGCAGGACTATCTGGGGCGTCTGGCGGAGGGGCAGGCGGACATCTACTACATCCTCGGCGAGGACATCCACAGCGCGCGGCGCAGCCCGCATCTGGACGCTTTCCGCCGCCGCGGCATCGAGGTGCTCTACTTCACCGACCCCGTCGACCCCTTCATGCTGATGGGCCTGGAGAGCTACGACGACCATCGCCTGCGCAACGTCGACGAGGCCGACATCGACCTTGAGGGCATCGGCGAACTGCAGCAGGAGCCGGCAGGGGAAGGGCGCGCGGCCCTGTCCGCAAGCGATTTCGATGCCCTGCAGGAGCGCTTCCGCAGCGTGCTGGGCGAGCGCGTGCAGGAGGTGCGCGCCGGCAGTGGCCTGGTGGACAGCCCCGCGCGCCTGGTCAGCGTCGAGGGCGCCCAGGAACGCTATCTGTATCGCGTCAACCGCCTGCTGGAGCGTGAGGTCGAGTTGCCGGTGCGCAGCCTGGAGTTGAACCCGCGTCACGCGCTGCTGCACAACCTGGGCGGCATGCTGGCCGCGCGGCCGCAGGACCCGCTGATCGACGCGACCATCGAGCAGCTCTACGAGACGGCGCTGCTGCAGGACGGCCTGCACCCGGACCCGGCCTCCATGGCCGAGCGCCTGCTGCTGTTGATGGAGGCGGCTACGGGTGGGGTGTCAGCGGCCGGCGCGCCCGCTGCCGGCGACGATCAACCGGCGTCAGGTATGGATGAAGAAGTATTTGACGAGTCGGACGGCGCGGGGTAGGCTATGCTGGTGGAGTATCCTCAGGGGGGACGGATGGCATGTGCGTAGGTTGCGCAACGGCGGCGCTTAAACAGTTTACGGACGTGGGTGCCAATGTCCTGCACAAGCCCACCGAAGTGATCGGCGTCATCTCGCTGGCGACTCTGGCGACCAGCGTGCTCTGGATGCTGGACCCCAGAAACGCGCTGCACAAGGTGAAAGGTCGGAAGTCAGGCGCCGGTGTATCAGGTGGGATGCGCCATGCCGCCCAGGCCCTCTGGCATCTGCTGCTGTTCATCCTGCCTCTGCGGCGCTAACTGCGAGATAACCCGCACTCCCCCTTGCAACACAGTTGACAGACAGACGCTACGCTTCGTCGTAGACACTTCTCATCTGCCAGCAATCGAGCGACAGCAGTTCAGCGTCCTGACCCCGGGCCAGCAGCGAGACGCCCCGGCTGTCCGCGCGTCCCGGATAAACGCGCAGCGCGAGGCATTGCCGTCCGTTGACAAAGACCTCGACGATGCTGCGATCGACGAAGATGCGCAACTGCAGCGGCTCGTTCAGTTCAATCAGGACCGGCGCCGACTCGGGCGGCCGCGACAGCGCATCGGGCAGCGTGGAGGACAGCGACGTGTCAATCGAAATGACGCTCTCGTAACGGGCCGGACTTGAGAGCATCGTCGACATGACCCGGTGGGATCGCAGGTCGTTGGGGAAGGGCTCGCGGTACTTGTAGCCGCGCCGGTTGAAGAAGCAGATGCGCGTGCTTTCCTCGCGCCCCGGGGAACGCAGGACGTCGACCTCGACCATGGACGCGTGTTTCGGGTCCAGTTCAATCTGCAACTCGATCGCGTCGCCCTGGACGTCATCGAGCACGAGTTCGCGGTTGGCGGGCAGGACGGTCCGGTCGACGCGCCGGTGGTCATACCGCAGGGACTCGAGGTCGCCGGCCGGTTCGATGTTCAGTTCGTACTTGTTGCGCAGCGTCAGGCGCCGCGGCAGCGTCAGAATCTGGTCCCAGTCACGCGCGTAGGGGTCCGGGTCGCGCTCCTCGCCGCCGCCCGCGCCCTGCGCGCCGAAGAATCCGCCCAGGTAGTCGTTCAGGCCGTAGGTGGGTTTGCCCGGGTTCATGTTGAACAGCGCGATGACGCCACCCTCGCCGTCGGGCGCGGCCGTGGGCGCGTGGACGCCGCCCGGAAAGGTCGCGCCGAAGTTGAAGCGACCATGCGCGTCAACGACGAATTTGTCGCGCTGCCGGTCATAATCGCCGAGCCAGTACTGGCCGCCGCTCATGTGGCTGAAGAAGAGCAGGATGTGGCGATCGCCGATCGGCCAGAAGTAGGGGCAGGCGCCGTCATCCCCCAGCAGCGTGAAACGGTCGCCTTCGATGAAGGGGTGCAGGTACTCCCAGGTTTCCAGGTCATACGAGCGAAACAGATAATCGGTGGCGACGTGCTTGCCTTCGGGCCGGCAGGGAATGATCCCGCCGGCGAGGGCGTAATACGCGCCGCCGCCGGCCCAGAGGCAGGGATCGAAGACGCCGTAAGGCAGGGGCGCTTCGTCCTCGCGCCCGAAGGGAATCACGGGGTTGGCCGGCGATTTCTCCCAGTTGAGCAGCAGGGGATCGCGCGCCACGGCGACCATGTTGCCGAGCTCGACGCCGTGGTAGATGGCGACGACCCGGTCGTCCTCGACGAGCGCAGTGCCGGAATAGCAGCGGTCCTCCGGCCCCGGATGCAGGGCGTAGGGCAGGTCGCGCCAGTGGACCAGGTCCTCGCTGACCGCGTGGCCCCAGTGCTGTCGCGTTTCTTCCGGCGGGACGGCCTGATAGAAGAGATGCCAGCGCCCCTGCCAGTAACACAGCCCGTTGGGGTCGTTGAGCGTGTTTTCCGGATTGACGTAGTGATAGAGCGGACGCCAGGGGTCGGCCGCCTTCGCCCTGCGCGCCGCGGCCATCCGCTGCATCAGGGGGTTCGTCGCCAGCTGTCGTTCCTGCGCCGCCAGCGTGTCGGCGAAGCGGTACTGCGGGGCCCGCGAGGGCGGGAATGCTTTCTGTGTCACGCTGGATACTCCTTTCGTCGCGCATCAGACTGTAACGCAATCGAACAGGCGCTGCGGCGCCAGGGTGGCAGATTTGTAAAGACGTGGTACGCTCAAGGCATCATGCACCTTGGCGTTAACCCGCCTCTGCGGCATCACGGTGCCGGAGGGCATTTGCGGGGGGTACGTCAGGTCAGTCAGGGGAGGCCGGGCCGCATGCAGCCCGGTCTTTCACTTGTATCCGGTGAGGTACAGGCCAGGAACGACGGGAAGTGATTGTAGATGGAAATGATTGTTCAGGAAGGAGGAAACTGAATCATTTGACAGTGTCAGCAATTCGTGATACGCTGTTGTCACTATGCCCCCTGGCATCCTTTCACGGAAATCGCGTGAAAGCATGTCAGGTTTTTTTGTAAGCGAGATATCACTGCAGCAGGAGGAGGCATGGAACAGCTCGCGATTTTCATTGACGGACGGTACCTGGACAAGGTAAAGGAGAATGTATCCGGTCGGGATTTCAGGCTGGATTTCACGAAATTCTCGCAGAAAGTGTACGGATATGTAATTGATCGCTCCCCAAGGCCCCTGGGCTTGTTGAGAACGTACTATTACGATTGTCTTCCTTACAAGAGCGACCCACCGACAGAAGATGAAAACAGGAAGTTCGAAAATGCCCGGCGCTTTCACGGCGCACTGGAGTTGCAGTCGCGCACGATGGTCAGAAGGGGAACACTGAAACCCAGGGAACAGGCTTGTAGTGGCAGGTGTGAAAGGCCACATTGCTCATGCGGCAATAGTTGCTGGTGACAGCGACTTTCTTCCGGCTGTCGAGATTGTGAAAGCTGAAGGTGTTATTGTGTGGCTGTTTCACGAGAGAGCCAGCACATCGGAACTGGCACTCGCTGCTGACGAACGGATTGAGATAAACCGCGATTTTCTCAGGGATATGAGGCGCGCAGGTCGCAGCGCACGCTGACTTTGAGACAGCATATTCTTCAGGCATGAACCCCGCGATTGACACACCCGACGCCGGCGTTTTCTCAGCCGCCACCCGCGACGCAGAGGCCCCGCCACTAACCCTCCCTCCCAACCTGCGCCTTGACGCCCGCCTCAAAATGGACGGGCTGGACTTCCTCGCCCGCCTGCCGGATGCGGCCGTCCCGGTCGCCTTTCTCGACCCGCAGTACCGCGGCGTGCTCGACAAGCTGGCCTACGGCAACGAGGGCGTCAACCGCGGCCAGCGCCGGGCCGCCCTGCAGCAGATGGACGAGGCGACCATCGCCGCTTTCATCCAGGGGATCGACCGCGTCCTGAGGGCCAGCGGCCATCTCTTCCTCTGGCTCGACAAATACCACCTCTGCAGCGGCTTCACGCCCTGGCTGGCGGGGACGCGCCTGGCCGTGGTCGACATGATCACCTGGGACAAGGGGCGCATGGGCATGGGCTACCGCAGCCGGCGCCAGAGCGAATACCTGGTCGTGCTGCAGCAGGAACCGCGCCGCGCCCGTGGCGTCTGGACGGCGCACGACATCCCCGACGTCTGGCGCGAACGCGTCGAACGCGGCCGGCACGCCCATCGCAAGCCGGTCGATTTGCAGGGCAGGTTGATCGCAGCGGTCAGCAGCCCGGGCGACGTCGTCATCGACCCCGCCGCCGGCAGCTTCTCCGTGCTGGAAGCCTGTCAACTGCAGGGGCGCCGCTTCCTCGGCTGCGATATCGCCGGCTGAGCCGCGCCTTACTCCACCTCGCGGCCTTCCGCGAAGTCCTTGAAGCGCTGCATGGTCTTTTCCGTCTGCTTGCGGAAGGCGCCGCGCATGAAGACCAGCATCAGCAGCATGAAGCCGCGGAAGCGAAAGTCGCTGTCCATCACCCAGCGCGTCTTGCCGTTTTCCGCAATGAAGTGGTTGCTGATCGCGTTCCAGACGCCCTTCGCCTCGTAGGTGCCGGAGAACGTGTCCGGCAGGTTGCGCTCCACCACCGTCTCGATCATCTCGATGCGGCGCCCGCCCTCGTCGTAGATCAGGCGCGACTTCGCGCCCGGCTGGCCCGGCTCGCCGCTGAGGTGCTCGAAGCTCTGCAGGCCCGGCTGCCACTTGACCAGGTTGTCGGGGTCGTCAAACAGGGCCACGACCTCGTCGCGCGGCAGGTCGATCAGTAACTCGCAAGTGTATTTCATCGTCGTTCCTCCCCTGTACAGGGCTGCAATGCAGTTGTTCAGCCGCCCCAGGTCTCCTGATGCACCACGTCGCCGAACTGACGCCGGCCGGCCGCGCCCAGACCGCGCCGGGGCTGCTGCGCGGCGGGGTAGCCGAAGGAGACCAGCAACCTGGCCTGATAATCCGCCGGGAAGCCGAGCAGCTCGCGCAGCGCGTCCGGCGCGTAGACCGTGCCAAGGCAGGAGCCGACGCCCAGTGCCTGGCCCGCCAGCTGCATGTAGGCCGCCGCCTGGCCGGTATCGAAAAAGTGCCACAGGGTGCGCTCGTTGTCCTGCGGCACCACGATCACCACGCAGAGCGCCGACCCGCCCACGTGGCCGATGTTGTCGCCGAGGGCGGCGATGGCCTGCAGCCGCTCCCGCTCCTGCACGGCGATGAAGTGCCAGGGCTGGCTGTTCTTCGAGCTTTGCGAGCGCCGGCCCGCGTCCAGAATGGCGCGTGCGTGCGCCGCCGTCAGGGGCTCGTCGCGGAAAGCGCGAATGGCCCGTTTGCTGCGTATGGCCTCGCTGACGTTCATGGAAACCTCATACTGGTCTGCTGTGGGCGGATTTTACTGCATCTCGTCGGGTCTGTGCCTTTTTGCTACACTGAACACATCGGGGACAGGGACGGAGCCTTGAACAACGTCGCAGGTTCGACCCTCTGGAACGTCAACTTTGTTCCCACGCTGGATCGTCGCCTGCCGCACTGGGCGCGCCGCTCCAACCCCGTCGTGCGCCGCCACCTCGGCATCCACTGGAAAATGCTGCCGCTGGAATCCGGCCTGCTGGCGCGCATCATCCTCGCCCAGATGGCCCTGCTGGGCATCTCCCTGCTGGTACCGCTGCTGCTGCCGCTGGTCTTCACCCTGCTGCCGGTCGCCATGGTGCTGCTGCCCGTCGTCTTCGCGATCTACGCGCGCCTGCTGCTGCGCATCGGCTTTTTCACCGTGGAACTGGTCGTCGAGGAGCAGCGCGACAACACCCTGACCCTGCTGCGCACCACGCCCATGTCGCTGCGGCAGATCCTCTACAGCAAGGCCGCCGCCGGCGTCTGGCGCCAGGTGGAGGACCTGGGCCTGGTCATCATGGCCGCGTCCCTGCTCACCCTGCCGGTGACCGGCCTGCTCTACGCGCGCTACTGGCCCTTCGAGGAGAGCACGCTGGTCTCGCGCCTGACCCTGCTGCTGGGGCTGCTCTCCTCCCTGCTGCGCCTGCTGCTGGAGCCGCTGATGGTCGCGGCCCTGGCGCTGGCCGCCGGCGCGTTGGTGACGGTGCGCATCCACGCCAACCTCGCCCTCGCCGGTCTGGCTTTCTTCTACTTCCTGCTGATCAATCTGCCGCGCCTGCTGGAACTGACCGTTGCCCAACGCATTGCCCTCGAGTTGTTGCTGCCGCTGGTCCTGCCGGCCCTGATCGCCCCCGGCGCGCTGCTGCTGGCGCAGCGTCTGTTGACGCGGGACAGCAGGGCATGAAGGCCACGCCGGTCGTCGAACTGCGCCGCCTGAGCCGCGCCTACGGCGAGGGTGAACGCCGCCGCCTCGTGCTCAACCAGGTCGACCTGGACGTGTGCGCCGGCGAGTTTCTGGTCTTCCTCGGCAAAAGCGGCAGTGGCAAGAGCACCCTGCTCAACATGCTGAGCGGCATCGACCGGCCCGACGCCGGCAGCGTGCGCATCGCCGGTCGTGACCTGGGCGCCATGAACGAGCGTCAACTCACGCGCTTTCGCCGCGACCACGTCGGCATCGTCTTCCAGTTCTTCAACCTCATCCCCATCCTGACCGTGCTGGAGAACGTGGTCCTGCCGGCGGAACTGGCCGGTGAGAGCGGCCCGGAACTGCGCGCGCGCGGCCGGGACCTGCTGGCGCGGACCGGTCTTGAGGCCCTCGCCGACGAGTACCCGGACCTGCTCAGCGCCGGTGAACAGCAGCGCGTCGCCATCGCGCGCGCCCTCATTCGCGAGCCGGAACTCATCCTCGCCGACGAACCCACCGGCAACCTCGATACCGACAGCGCCGCGCGTGTGATGGCGCTGCTGCTGGCCCTGACGCGCGCGGCCGGCAAGACCCTGGTGATGGCCACCCACGACCTGGAAATCGTGACGCTGGCCGACCGCGTCGGCCGCATTGAGGACGGCGCGCTCTCGGTAGCCGGCGCGCAGCGGTCCATGGAGTCCGGCGGGACGGAACAGGCCGGCGGAGGAGGAAGCTCGTGAGCAAGACAAGGCCGGAACAGATCCGCCAGTACCTGAGTGAGTTGCGCGATTACAACAAGGAACGGCGCCGCACGGCCGTCATGAAGCTGGGCCTGGCCGGCGGCGAGGAAGCCGTCACGGCGCTCATCATGGCGCTGCAGAATGGCAACGAAGACCTCATTGTGCGCGGTCGCGCGGCGCTCATGCTGGGGCGCCTCGGCGATACGCGCGCCGTGCAGCCGCTCATCGGCGCGCTGGACGCGCCCGGCATGCAGACGCCCCTGCACGCGGCGCGCTCACTGGGGCGCCTCGGCGACGACCGCGCCATCGAGCCGCTGCTGCTCATCGCCGGCTCCGCCGAGGGCAAGCTGCGCGAAGCGGCCATCGAAGCCCTGCAGCGGCTGGGCTGCGACGCGGCGCCGGCCAGGCCGGAGGGCTGAACCCGATAACTTCCTCGCCACGCCCCCGCAGCGCCGCCGTGTCGCCACAGGAGCGCGCCCTGCCGTGATTCTGCGCCTCGTCTATCGCTCCCTGGCGCAACGCTTTTTGCAATCCACCCTGCTGCTCGTCGGCGTGGCCCTCGGCGTGGCGATGGTCATCGCCATCGACCTCGCCAACAGCGCCGCCAGCCAGGCCTTCACCCTCAGCGCGCGCAGCGTGCGCGGCCGCGCCACGCATACCATCAGCGGCGGCCCGGGCGGCCTGCCGACCGCGCTCTATACGCAACTGCGCCGCGAGGCCGGCCTGCGGGCGGCCGCGCCGGTCATCAGCGAGTCGGTGCGCGTGGATGGCCTTGGCGAGCGCTCGCTGCGTCTGCTGGGCGTGGACCCCTTCGCGGAGGCGCCCTTCCGCGATTACCTGGCGGAGGGCGGCAGCGTTGACTTCCGGACCTTCACGCGGCTGCTCAGCGAGCCCGGCCTGGTGTTGCCCAGCCAGCCCCTGGCCGAACGTTACGGCGTCGCAGCCGGTGACGAACTGACGCTGCGCAGCGGCGACCGCATCGCGACCATCCGCGTGGCGGGCCTGCTGCAACCCACGGACCGCGTCAGCAGCCAGGCGCTGGAAGACCTGCTGCTGACCGACATCGCCACCGCCCAGGAACTGCTGGGCAAGGCGGGCGTCATCACGCGCATCGACCTGCTGCTGCCGCAAGGTGCGGAGCTGGCACCCCTGCGCAATCTGTTGCCGCCGGGCGTCACGCTGACGGCGACGCAGGAAGCTGACGACAGCCTGTCGCAGATGACCGAGGCTTTTGAGATCAGCCTGGAGTCGCTGAGCGTGATGGCGCTGGTGGTGGGCGTCTTCCTCATCTACAACACGGTGGTCTTCAGCGTCGTGCAGCGCCGCCCGCTGATCGCCACCCTGCGCGCCCTGGGCGCCGGCCGCCGCCAGATCTTCGCCTTCATCCTCGGCGAGACTCTCGTCGCCGGTGCCCTGGGGACTCTGGCCGGCCTCGGTCTGGGGCTCATCTTCGGCCGCGTCACGGTCGCGCTCGTCACCCGCACCATCAGTGACCTCTATTACACGGTGAACGTGCAGGGCCTGCCCGTGGCGCCGCAGACGCTGCTGCGCGGCATTGTGGCGGGCGTGCTGGCCAGCCTCGGCGCGGCCTGTCTGCCGGCCCTTGAGGCGAGTTTCACGCCGCCGGCGGGGGCCATGCTGCGTTCCGGCCTGGAAGGGCGGGCGCGGCGTCTGCTGCCGCGGGCCAGCGTCGCGGCGCTCGCCCTGGCCCTGGTCGCTTACGGGCTGTTGCAACTGCCCGGCGCCAACATCCGCCCCGCCTTCATCGCGCTGACGGCCTTCATCGTCGCCGGCGCGTTGCTGGCCCCGCTGGCGCTGACCCTGCTGCTGCGCGCCCTGACGCCGCTGACCGGCCGGCTCTTCGGCGTCAGCGGACGCATGGCGCCGCGCCAGGTGCTGCGCTCGCTCAGCCGCAGCGCCGTGGCCGTGGCCGCGCTGACGGTGGCCGTCAGCGTCATTGTGGGCGTCGGCATGACCATCAGCAGCTATCGCAGCGCCGTCACCAACTGGCTGGACGTCACGCTCGCCGCCGACATCTACGTCTCGACCACGCTCCTCGCCGGTAACCGCAGTGACGGCGACACCCAGGATATCGATCCCTCCATCCTTGAGGCGGTGCGGGACCTGCCCGGCGTGGCGCGGACGGTGTGGGTGCGGGCGGTCGCCGTGAGCGCGCCGGAGTATCCGCAACTGCCGCCGGTCAATCTGGACGTCGTCTCCGGCGACGTCACCCAGGGCCGGCGCCGCCATGCCTGGCTGCAGGTGGAGGACGCCTGGGATGCCCTGCAGGCGGGCCAGGTGCTGGTCTCCGAGTCCTTCGCCTACCGTCGCGGCATCGGCCCGGACAACGCCGGCCTGACGCTGCTGACCGACCGTGGCCCGCGCCGCTTCGCCGTCGCCGGCGTCTACTACGATTACTCCACCGACCAGGGCAGCGTCCTGATGGACGCGGCGGTCTACCGCTCGCTCTATGACGACCCCTGGATTACCTCGCTGGGCATCCTGCTGGAGGACGACGCCTCACTGAGCGACGTCCTTGAACATCTGCGTGAGGACGTTCTGGCCGGCAGGAACCTGCTGGCCCGCGCCAACAGCGAAATGCGCGCGGACATCTTCGTCCTCTTCGATCGCACCTTCCTCATCACCGGCGCGCTGCAATTGCTGGCGACACTGGTGGCCTTCATCGGCATTCTCAGCGCGCTGCTGGCCCTGCAACTGGAACACACGCGCCAGTACGGCGTGCTGCGCGCCTGCGGCATGGCGCCCGTCCAGCTCTGGCGCTACACGCTGCTGCAGACCGGGCTGATGGGCGTGACGGCCGGCGCGCTGTCCCTGCCGGTCGGCACGCTGGTGGCGCTGGTGATGGTCCGGGTCGTCAACCTGCGCTCCTTCGGCTGGGCCCTGACGCCGACGCTGCAACCCGAGTCGCTGGCGACGGCCTTCGCGGTGGCCCTGGGGGCGGCGCTGCTGGCGGGGCTCTACCCGGCCTGGCGCCTGGGCCGTCTGGTCACCGCGCTGGCCCTGCGCAGCGAGTGAACCGGCGCGACGACGGCGAAGACCTCGCGCTCGAAGAACCAGCGGAAGGGCGGCACGTCAAAGGCCAGACGACGCAACAGGGCCAGCGGCAGGGCCTCGTCGCGCTGCTGCGGCGGGCTGTCCAGCCACACCCGGCCGCGGAAACCGGCCCTGCGCAGCGCGCGCTGCATGCTCAGCAACGACTGCTCGTTGACGTGCACGTGTTCGTTGGCGTCGACCAGAAACTGGCGCGGATCGCGCGGATACTGCGCGCCCTGGCCCATCAGCCGTCGCACCAGACGCACCAGGGGGTAGGCGTAGCGGTCGTACCAGACGTTGGGCGCGGTGTGGATGATCAGGCGGCCCTCCGGCTTCAGCACGCGCCGCGCTTCCAGCAGGGCCGCCTGCAACTCCCAGGGGTGCAGGTGCTCGACCACGTCGAAGAGCAGGACGCGGTCGAAGCTGGCGCCGGCGAAGGGCAACTGACGGGCGTTCGCCTGGCCCAGGGCGATGCGCCCCGGCGCCAGGGCGTCGAAAGCGGTCACCACCCTGTGCGCCAGCTGCACGGCGACCGGCGCGTAGTCCACGCCGCAGGCGAAGGCCCCCAGCGCCGCGCAGTGACGCAGGATTTCGCCACGGCCACAGCCGACGTCCAGCACGCGCATCCCCGGCAGCACGTCGGCCAGCTCGAAAGCCGCCCGCAGCCGCCGCGACAGCTGCTCGCCCTCGCTGGCGTTGAATTCGTCGTAGCCCTCGCAGGCCGTGCGGAAGTATTCCTCGGTGTACAGCCTGGCGGGGACGGGTGGCTCGCGGTCCATGCGCGCGGTCAGGGATTTCAGTGCGGACGGCAGTGAGTATACAACAAGCGGCGGGCATGGCCCGCGCCGGCGCGGGAGATACGGCGGCTCAAATGTGCCAGAAGGATTCGGAGAGGTATTTGTGGGCGCTGTCGGGCAGGACCGTGACGATGACGGCCGGTTCACCCAGGTCGGCCCGCTCCAGCGCGATATTGCGCGCCGCGACCAGCGCCGCCGCCGCGCTGATGCCCACCAGCCAGCCCTCCTCGCGCGCCAGGCGCCGCGCCAGGTCATGCGCCGCCTCGGTGCTGACGCGCATGTGGCGGTCCGCCAGGGAGGGGTCGTAGATGCCGGGCCGGATGGCGCTGTCCATGTGCTTCAGCCCCTCCAGACCGTGGAAGGGCGATTCCGGTTGCACCGAGGCCAGTTGCACGCCGGGGTTGTATTCGCGCAGCCGCAGCCCGGTGCCGGTGAAGGTGCCGCTGGTGCCCAGGCCGGCCACGAAATGCGTGACCGCGCCGCCGGTCTGCTCCCATATTTCAACGCCGGTCGTCTCGTAGTGCGCGCTCACGTTGGCCGGGTTGTTGTACTGGTCGGCGTAGAACCAGCGCCCCGGCTCGCGTTCGAGCAACTCGCGCACGGCCAGCAGGGCGCCGTCGCTGCCCTCCAGCGGATCGGTGAGCACCAGGTCGGCGCCGTGGGCGCGCAGAATGGCGATGCGCTCCGGGCTGGCGTTTTCCGGCAGGTACAGGCGCACGCGGTAGCCCAGCGCCGCAGAGATCATGGCGTAGGCGATGCCGGTGTTGCCGCTGGTGCTGTCGACCAGCGGGATTTCCGGCGTCAGGGCGCCGCTGGCGATGCCCTGCTGCATGATGGCCCAGGCGGGGCGGTCCTTGACGCTGCCGCCCGGGTTGTACCATTCGGCCTTGGCCAGCACCTGCACGTCGTCCGGCAGCCGCGTGCCGGGCAGGCGCAGTTGCAGCAGCGGCGTGTTGCCGATCTGCTGCGCCAGGTTGGCGCCGCTGAAGCCGGTGACCGGGGGCGCCGCCAGGGGCATGGTGAGGGTCATATGCGTCCTGTCTCTGTCCAACAAAAGCAGACCGTCCACAAAACAAAAAAGGCGCAAACGTCTCGTTTCCGCGCGGGCGATGGGCTGCAACTCCATCGCTCAGGGACGTTCGCGGCCTTTCAGTCGGTGGCGGTCTGCCGGGTGTCTCTCGTCTGAAGCGGCGCTAACGACCCTGCTTCAGACAGACACAATGTGCATACACGGGTTGCCAAGCCTTTGTTACGGCTTCCTCTTGCAGCGAGTATAATCGCCGGCATACGGGGAGTCAAGCGCGCCGGGGACGGGAGGATGCGCTACAGGGCGCTGCACGAACGCTACCATGAGGCAGTGCGCGATACCCTGATCCGGCGCGCCTGCGCGCGGCGCACCATCACCTACGGCGAGTTGGCGCAGCGCGTCGGTCTGCCGCCGCAGCGGCACGTCCTCATCCGGCAACTGCCGCGGCTGCTGGATGACATCAACAATTACGAGGCGGCGGAGGGCTGGCCCCTGCTGGGCGTGCTGGTGGTGCGCAAGTCGGACGGCAGGCCGGGCGCCGGTTTCTTCAGGCTGGCGCGCGCGACCGGCCGGCTGTCAAAGCGCGCGGGCGTGGCCGGCGAGCGGCGTTTCTTCCGCGAGGAACTGCAGCGCGTCTACGCCGCCTGGGCGGAGTGAGGTACAGGAGTGAATTTCGAAGAGTTCCGCATCAAATTTCGTGATCCGGTACACAAAGCGCTCATTCATGTTGCGCGCGAGCGACGCACTGTCGGTTACAAGGAGTTGCTGGAGATGCCGGAAGTCGGTCTGCCGAAGGAACAGTTGAAAACAGACGCTTGGCTCAGGCACCTTCCCAGGGTACTGGATGAAATCAACTTACTCGAGGATAAAGCCAAGAGGCCTCTTTTGAGCGCTGTTGTAGTGAGCCAAAGTTCCGATTTACCAGGTAATGGATTCTTTTATTACCTCTCGGCCAGACCTGGTCTGGTGCCGGTAGGGGCAACCAGGGAAGAAAAAGAGGCCGTCCACAAGCAAGAACTGCAGCGCGTCTACGCCGCCTGGGCGGAGTGAAGGGCAAACGCGGGATCAGGGAGCGCAGATCATGACGGACAACACGACCTGGATCGTCATCGCAGTCATCAGCTACCTGCTGGGCAGCATCCCCTCGGCCTGGCTCATCGCGCGCCTGCACGGCGTCAACATCTTCGAGGTCGGCAGCGGCAACATGGGCGGCACCAACGTCGCCCGCGCCGTGGGCCCGCGCGCCGGCCAGATCGTGGGCCTGATGGACATGGCCAAGAGCATCGTCGCCATTCTGCTGGCCCGCGCCCTGGCGCCGGGGGACGAGGCCGGGGCGACCGTGCTGGCCACGCTGGCCTGCATGCTCGGCCACAACTGGTCGCTGATCGTGCTGCTGATCACGCGGGAGCTGCGCGGCGGCAAGGGCGCCGCCGTGCTCTTCGGCTCGCTGCTGCTGGTCGCGCCGCTGCAGTTCCTCGTCAGCCTGGGGGTCGGCCTCGTCCTGCTGCGCCTGACGCGCTACATGTCGCTGGCGGTGCTGACCGGCGTCACCCTGGTGATGCTGTGGCTGCTCGTCATGGTCAACGCCGGCGAACTGGCGCCGGTCTACAACTGGTACGCTGTGCTCTGCGCGCTGCTCATCTACCTCCGCTTCCTGGGTAACATACGCCGTTTGCTGGCCGGCACCGAGCGCCGCGTCGGGGAGCCGGCCTGACCCCTGTCGAGTTCATACGGGAGACATTCATGATTGTCGTTGCAGGAGACATCTTCATCAACGAGGGCACGCGCGAGCGGGCCATCGCCGCCATGATCGCAGTGGCCCACGCCACGCAGCAGGAAGCCGGCTGCATCCGCTACAATTTCTACGCCGACCTGGAGGACGAGAACCACTTCCTCGTCTACGAGGAGTGGGAGAGCCAGGCGCATCTCGACGCCCACCTCTCCGCCGACAACCCGCCGGCCCACATGGTCGCCTTCCGCAAGGCCAACGAGGGCGTGCGCAAGTCCTCCAACGTGAAGTTCATGACCGCCAGCGTCAATGCGTGACGCACGGCACTTGCGTCACGCAGCGAAGACGTTATACTGGCGCCATCTGCCAACGTAGACAAGAGGAGGTGATCCTGTGAGTGATCAAGGTAAGGTGGAGGTACGGCTCCGCTAGGGTACTCACCTCTGTAACACGGGGGTGAGTGGACGCCGCGGAGCGGTGTCGCCCACCCGACCTTCAAGTGGCGGCCCAGGCTAATCCCCTGGGCCGCTCGCTTTATGTTAAGGCTGTCGCTCACAGGGGGCAGATGAAGATACCCGCTGCGTCACCGGCGGCATCGTCACACCGCTGGACGTTCGCTCCTGACCATTAAAAGGGGTAGATGATGATGCCCGTCGCCTCGGCCAGCGCCACCAGCAGCGGCGCGATGACCAGCGCCGGCAGAAAGTTCGCCACCCGCAGCAGCCGCAACTCCAGCAGCACCAGCGCCAGGCCGATCAGGATGATGCCACCGACGGCCGTCATCTCCGCGATCATGGCCACGCTCATCACCTCGCCGAGGGTGCTGCCCAGCAGGGCCAGGCCGCCCTGCAAGACCAGAATGGTCAGCACGCTGAAGAGCACGCCCGGCCCCATGCTGGCGGCGAAGGTGGCCGCCGTGATCATGTCCAGCACGCTCTTGATGGCCAGTTGCTGAAAGCCGATCGGCAGCCCCATACCGTCCTGCAGCGAGCCCACGAAGGTCAGCGGCCCGACGCAGAAGACCAGGCTGGCCGAGAGGTAGCCGTTGATGAAGCGGGCCCGCGCCGCGCTGTCCGAGGCGTCGCCGACGCGCGCCTGCAGCCAGCCGGCGAAGCCCTGCAACCGCCGGTCGATATCCAGCAGCTCGCCGAGCACCACGCCGCTGACGATGCTGATCAGCGGGATGATGATGTTGCCGCTCTGGCCGGCGTTGCTGATGCCGACGGCGACGGTCACCAGGCCGATGCCGCTGACCACCGCGCCCCGCAGGCGCTCGTTCAGGCGCTGCCCGATGACCAGGCCGGCGAGCCCGCCACAGAGGACTGCAATGGCGTTGAGCAGGGTGCCGCCCAGGGTCGCGCTCCTCCCGCGCTACACGGCGAGCGCCGATTGTAGGCGCCCCGCCACCCCGCGGCAACGGCATGTCAGGCTACAATGAGTTCAAATCTTCAAAAGGAGAACGTCCCTGAACCGACACAGACTGCTGCTCGTCCCGCTGCTCCTGCTGACCGCCATGGCGCCACTCACGGCGCAGGCGCCGGACGCGCTCGTCGTGAGCGACGCCCCGCCGCGCGACCGCGTCGAGCTCGCGCGCCGCGTCTTCGGCCTGGAGGACCTGCCCGCGCCGCCCGCTGCAGCGCCGGACTGGCAGCCCGGCGACGCCCTGACCTTCAACGTCACCAACGAGGAGGAGAACCGCAGCTTCCCGGTGACGGCGACGCTGCGCGCCGGCGGCGAGCACATCTGGCTCTGGGTCGAGCAGGGCGTGGAGATCGACGCAACGCGGCTGCAGGTCCTGGCGCAACTCTTCGACGACCAGGTTTATGGCCCCCTGCGCGCGCTCTTTGGCGGCGAGAACAGCCCGGGCGTGGACGGCGATCCGCGCGTTTACGCCCTCTTCGCCCAGGGCCTCGGCCGGCGCGTGGCCGGCTACTTCTCCAGTGAGCACAGCTGGCCGCGGGCGGCCGTCGCCAGCAGCAATCAGCGCGAAATGTTCATCTTCAACCTGGACGTGCTGGGGCCGGAGATCAACGTCTTCGCGCTGGGCGGCCTCGCCGCGCACGAGTTCCAGCACATGATCCAGGCGCATCAGGACCCCAACGAGAACGTCTGGCTCAACGAGGGCTTCTCCGGCTTCGCCGAGCTGCACACCGGGCTCGGCTTCGGCACGGAGGCCGAGGCCAACGCCTTTCTGGCGCGGCCGGGTACGCAACTGAACACCTGGCCGGAAGCGGGCGACACCTTCCCGCACTACGGCGCCGGCCTGCTCTTCGTGACCTACCTGCACGATCGTTTCGGCGCGGAGGCCCTGCGCCGCCTGTCACGGCATCCGGCGCCCGGCCTGGTCGCGCTGGAGGCGCTGCTGATTGAGCTCGGCGAGCCGGGCGTGGACGAATTCTTCGCCGACTGGGTGCTGGCCAACCTGCTGCAGGATGCCGACCTGGCGGATGGCCGTTATGGTTATCGCAGTCCCCTGGCGCTGCGGCCGCCGGCGCCGGCCGCGACGGTCGACCGCTACCCCTTCGCCCGCGCTGCATCCCTGGCCCCCTACGCGACCGACTATCTGCAGTTGAACGATCTGCAGGGCGCGCAGTCGCTGGAGATCGCGCTGGAGCTGCCGTCGCACGCGCGGCTCGCGCCGACGGAGGCCGTCAGCGGCCGGCGCCTGTGGTACAGCGGGCGCCAGGACAACAGCGACGCCACCCTCACGCGTCGCTTCGACCTGCGCGGTCTGTCGTCGGCCACGTTGCGCTTCAGCCTCTGGCATCACACGGAGCGCCTCTGGGACTACGGCCACGTGCTGCTCAGCGCGGACGGAGGCTTGAGCTGGCACTTGCTGGAGAGCGCGGCGATGACCCGCGCGAACCCGCACCACAATGCCCTCGGCCCCGGCTACACGGGCCGCAGTGAGGGCTGGCTGCATGAGAGCATCCCGCTGGACGCCTGGGCCGGGCAGGAGGTCCTGCTGCGCTTCGAACTGCTGACCGACGACGCCATCACGCAGCCCGGCCTGCTGCTCGATGACGTCAGCATCCCGGAGCTGGGCTACCACAGCGACTTCGAGGCGGATGACGGTGGCTGGCAGGCGCGCGGCTGGGTCTGGAGCGACAACCACGTGCCGCAGCGGCTGTGGCTGCAGGCTGTGCAACATGGTCCGGGAGAGCCGCAACTGCAGCGCTGGCTGGTCGCGGAGTCCGGCGTCTGGACGCTGCCGCTGCAGCCGGGGACGACGCAAGTCACCCTGGCGCTTTCGCCCATGGCGGCGCTGACCACCGAAGCGGCGAATTACGAGTTGCGTTTGTCGTTGCGTTGACGCTCGCTGCGCGAGGCGCCTGCACGCAGGGACGCTCCCCGGGTCGCTAGAAGGGTATCTCGCCCACGTCGGAGGGCGGCGGGGCGAAGTCGTCCTGGCCGCCACTCCGCTGCCGTTGCGCCTGTCCGCCACCATAGCCGCCGCCGGCGTCATCCTGACGGCTGCTCATGAAACGCACGTCGCGCGCGCGCAGCTCAAGACTGGCCGCCGCTTCGCCGGCGTTGTTGGTGTAACCGCGCGCGCTGACGGTGCCGGTGACCAGCACGCGGCTGCCACGGCTCAGATACTGGTTGCAGTTCTCGGCCTGGGCGCCCCATACCGCGACGCGGTACCAGGTCGTCTTTTCACGCCGCTCGCCGCTCTGGCGGTCGTTCCAGCTTTCGCTGACGGCCACGTTGAGGTTGCAGACAGCCGTGCCACTCTGGAGATAACGCAGCTCGGGGTCACGTCCCAGATTGCCTACGATGATGGTTTGATGCCAGGTCGTCATGAGAGCCTCTCCTTTGGAGGATTACCGCGCCCGAGTATAGCGAGGACGCAAGGACGAAGCATCCCCGTGGGATAGCAAGGGCGCAAGCCCGCAGCATCCCTGTGGGGTAGCAAGGGCGCAAGCCCGCAGCACACCAGAGGTGCCATTACGTGTCCCGAGGGGTAGCGAGGACGCAAGCCCGCAGCACACCGGAGGCGCCATGCCGTGTCCCCGGGGGATAGCGCGGCGCCTGACGAACGTCAGTGTCGACTGCACCGGATCAGGTCCCTGCGATGTTCAGTCGCATCAGTTCCCAGGCATCGCCGCGGAAAAGGCCCTGCGCATCCCGCACGGGCAGGAGCGCGCCGGTCTCGCCGGTCTCGATGTCGTAGAGGCCGAGCAGGACGCGATAGTCGCCGGGCGCCAGGTCGGGCGGCAGGGTGAGCGTGAAGCGCGGGCTGATGAGGGTCTCGCCGGGCCGGTCCCAGGTTTGGGTGGGGCGCGTGGGCATGGCCGGCTGACCGTCGACCCGGGCGAGCGGGCCTTCGCCGGCAGCGCTGACCAGATGCAGGGTGAGCGAAAAGTTTGCGGGTGGCGTGGCGGGTGCATTCCAGTAGAAGGTGAAGGCCAGTTCGTCGCCGGGCCCGGCGTTCGGCGTGTGCAGGTCATGGCCGACGAGGCGGACATGCTCGCCGAAGCGGACGTCGCTCTCCTGCTGCATGCGCCACAGACGGTAGAGAACAGTCTCGGGCTCGCGTCTTCGTGGCGGGCCGGTGAACTTGCGCATCAACAGCATCTGCTCCAGCAGGGCCTGGCCTTCAGGTTCACGACTGAGGCGGTCGTGTTCGTCGGCAGGCAACAGGGCCCAGGTGATATTGTGCGTCTCAATCAACTCTGCCAGTGAGAAGTCGCGGATATCATCGACCAGCAACCGGTCGAAATTAGTGTGACGTGGCAAACCCCAATCCTGGGGAGTGAACCACCTGAAGCTTGCGGGGTAAAGGAGGATTCTGGATGAATCGAGATTGTCATCGACCCAGTCGCGTACGATGACGGGCCAGGGCAGGATGCGATACTGTTGCACCAGTTGCAGGGTTGGCCGGACCAGGCTGAATAACAGGTAGGCAAGCAGCAACGCGTGCATTAGCCGACGTACGTTCACCGGGCGCACGATGGACAGCAGCTGCCCCACAGCCACAGCCGTCAGAATCATAAACATCAGATGCGTTGGTAGCAGATGGCGCGACAGGATACGTGTCAGCGAATGATCATAGGGGCGGATTGCGCTGCCTGACCAGGTGAGCAACACCAGGGTAGCGCTCACGACAAGCAAGCCAGGGGTAAACAGGGGCGTGGCGGCAGCGGGACGGCCTGAGCGCAGTGCCAGGAAGATCAGAATGAGGACGACGGTCAGTGTAGAGTCGTGCATCATGTCCGAGGCCCGCTCCAGAAACTGGAGCAGGCCTCCCAGGTCCCGAAAATGTGTGCTGAGGGTTTCCTGTGCCACCAGCGCAAGACGCGCAGGCAGTCGCGGAATGATGATGGCGCTGGCGCCGGCGGCAATTGCCACGCCGGCGATGCACCACAACAGGGCGCGCCGCCAGCCAGGCCGGAAATGGAGCCACGCCCGTCTCAGCAGCGCAGCGCAGCCCGGGAAAACGGCAACCAGCAAACGATAGTCGCAGAGAAAGCACAGTACACCCAGGCCTGTGCTGACCAGCGCCAGCCACCAGCGCCGTTCGGGAGTCAGGGCGTACACGGCCAGCAGAACACAGAGTGCCAGCAAGGGGATGGCCAGTGCGTCGCCGGTTGCAAAGACTGCAACCTTGAGAATGTCAGTCTCAAAGGCCCACAGGGCTGCGGCCATGATGCCGGCCTGTGCCCCGCCAAGGCGCCGCCCAAGCAGGGCGAACCAGATCGCACCGAGCACGTTGAGCAGCAGTATGAGACGCCGCAGGTCGAGGATCGCATGCAAGGCCGGCGCGCGTCCCTGTGCCTCGGCAAGGGGCTGTACCAGTTGATGCAGCCAAAGGATCACCGGCGGATAGGGATTGCCGATGTACCCGGTCGCATTGGTCACAGGGAGCCCCCGCAATTCGCGGCCGAAGAACCACAGACGCAACTCATCGATTTCCTCAAACCAGGGCAGGCCATAATCGTGTATCAGAAGGCGCGACACGGCCCCGCCGAGGGTGATCAGGCCGACGATCAGCCAGAAGCGGTGTTCCGGCCGGGCCGGCAGACGGCGCAGGGACACGACACCAGGCGGAAGGCTCCCCTTACCCGTTGCCACGTGGCGCCTCCCGCTCCCTGTCCTGAACGGCGACATTATAGAGCGTCAGTTCCAGGGCGTCTCCGCCAGAAACACCCTGCGCGTCCCGCACGGGCAGGCGCACGCCGGTCTCGACGTCATGGAGGCCGAGCAGGACGCGATAGTCGCCGGGCGCCAGATCGGGCGGCAGGGTGAGAGAGAGGCGCGGGCTGATGAGGGTCTCGCCGGGTTGGTCCCAGGTCCGGGTGGGGCGTTCGGGGACGGCCGGGTTGCCGTCAACCCTGGCGAGCGGGTGCGGATCGTCGCCGGCAACGAGGTGGAGGAAGAAGGAATAGTTTTCAGGTGGGGTGGTGAGCGCGTTCCAGTAGAGCGTGAAGGCCAGTTCCTCGCCGGGAAGGGCAGCCGGGGTATGCAGGTCATGGCCGACGAGGCGGACATGCTCGCCGAAGCGGACGTCACTCTCGTGCTGCATGCGCCACAGGCGATAAAAGGCGATTTCGGCGCCGTTCCGGGCGGGCGGGCCGGTGAATTCACGCAGTGGCAGCAGTTGCGCGAGCAAGACGCGCCCCTCTGCGCTGTCCTGCAGCCGGCGCCGCTCGTATACAGGCAGGGCCAGCCAGGTGATGTTGCCGGTCTCGATCCATTCCCGCAGTGGCCGCTCAAGCACGTCATCGGTCAACTGCCAGTCGAATCCCTGACGATACGGAATACCGCCCCAGAGACCGTCAAAAACGACGGTTTGAGCTGTCAATGTGCCATGGATTCGGTAGAACCAGCGAGAAATGTCCTTATAGGCCAGGATCGTACCGGGTTCAAGGCTCTGGTTCACCCAGGGGAGAACGATGGCCGGCCATGGTTTGGGGTGAAATTTCCGTACGAAGGCAAGGGAAGGGTTGAGCAAGACAGACAGCGCATAGACGATCAGCAAGGCCGTTGCCAGTGCGCGGGTGCGTCGCCCACGTACTATGGTCATGACCTGCGCCAGTGCCACGCCCAGCAGCACGAAGACCAGTATCGTGGCCGGCAGAAGGTGTCTGAGGGGCACGCCTTCAGCTTCGTATCCGTAGGGACGGATGCTGCTGATCGCCCAAAGATACAAGGTCAGGCTCGCCGTTGTCAGGAGCAGGGGCGCCAGCCTGAGCGGGCTCACGCCCTGCGCGCGCTCCCGCCTCGAAAGGACAGGCGCGGTTGCCAGGGCCAGCAGCAGAATGACCGCGAAACCGGCCAGGGCGATGTCGCCCAGATGCCGGATCAGGAGGCGCAGGAGCCCAATAACGCTGGAACTGTCGCGCCAGAATGTGCCGAAAGACTCACGGATCCCGGATAACAGCCCGTCAGGGAGAACAGTGAACATCACGGCACCTGACACAAGGGCAACTGCGCCGAAGGCCAGGACTCGCCGAAACGATTTTCTCAATCCGGGTCGCCTGATCCTCCCGGGGTGCCAGGCCGGCGCAGCCATGCCCGGAACGAACCTGACCAGCAGGCAATAAACCACAATGATGCAGAGGGTGATCATGGCCAGATTGACCAGCGTTGTTTTCCAGCGACGTGCCGCATCCAGCGGCTGCAAGGCCAGTCGCAGGTTTACCCACACGCTGGTCAGGTCCCACAAGTGGCTGCTGAGGGTCTCGTGAATGATGCCCTGAAACCTGGAAGGCAGTAACTGGAAAACGATGGCACCGGACGCAACGGCGATGACGCCACCACCAACGATCCACAGCAACGCTCGCTGCCGACCCGGCCGGTAATGGTGCCAGGCGCGCAGGGCCAGCGCAACGACACCAGGCAGAAATGCGATCACCAGGCGAAAATCCAGCAAAAGGGTCAGCGCAGCAACCCCCAGACTTGCCGGCGCCAGTTGCCAGCGTCGGGCCGGGTCCAGCGCCAGCACGGCCAGCAACAGACTCAGGATAAACAGGGGATAACTCAGTGAATCGCCCAGGGCGAGCAGCGGAACGCCCAGCATGACGGGATGGCAGGCCCACAAGGCTGCTGCCGCAAGCCCCGCGAAGCGCCCGGCGCATTGCCGTCCGAGCAGGGCCATCAGGACCGTGCCGGCGACGCTTAAGGCGAAGGTGAGACGGCGCAGGTCCAGAATGGCGTCGCCGGGGAGGAGACGTCCCTGCGCCTCGGCATTAAGCTGTGCCCAGGCTTGCAACCAGAGGTTCAGGGGTGGATAGGCGTCGGCAGGCCTGGTGTTGGGCCACACTATCCCGCGTACCTGTTGCCCGCTGAGCCACAACCACAGTTCGTCAGTGTTTTCGATGTATGGCAGGCCGCGGTCGTGCACCAGCAGGCGCAGGACGGCCCCGCCGAGGGTGATCAGGCCGATGATCAGCCAGAAGCGGCGGTCCGGCTGAAGCAGCAGGGCGCGCCCGCCGGCGATGGCATTGCGGACGTTTTTACTGCGCATCCAGGCTCCCGGCGCGCCAGCCGGGCGCATCGACGAGTTCGCCGTCGATGTAGGCCAGGTGCTCCGCGACCAGGGCCGGCGGCACGAGCGAGCGGAACAGGCGCAGGCTGGCCAGCAGCACGGCCAGATCATCCAGCTGGCCCACGACGGGCAATACGTCCGGGATCAGGTCCAGCGGCGAGACGAGGTACAATGCCGCCGCGACGGGAATGGCCTTCTGCCACAGCGGCACCCGCTCGTCGAGCAGCAGGCGCCGCAGCAAACGCAACTCACGCAGTTGTTCGCTGTCCTGCAGTTGCGGCAGCGCGCGGGCCAGTTCCGTCGCCAGTGCGCCGATGCGTTGCTGCACCTGCCCGTCGCGCAGCAGACGCCACAACGCCCGTCGCAGACGCGCGTCACCCGTCCTCAACAGTTGTTGCAACAGGCGCCAACGCTCGCCAGGCATCATCGTCCGGCCTCCTCAATCTGACCAGTATACGCCATGCGGCGAACGTCCGTCACAGAACCAGTTCAGCAACCATTAATCCGGTATCGTTAAACTGGCGTCACAAAGGGGTGGACAGCAAGCCACAGGCAGGATCTGGACATGACCGGCGAACGCATACTGGTGATAGAGGATGAGGTGGCCATCGCCCGCTTCATCGAGCGCGGCCTGATCTTCGAAAATTACCGGCCCGTCGTGCGTCACGATGGCCACGGCGGACTCGCGGCCGCGCGCGACGAACCGCCGGACCTGGTGATCCTGGACTGGATGCTGCCGGGTCTCGACGGGCTGGAGGTCTGCCAGCGTTTGCGCAAGGCCAGTGACGTCCCGGTGCTGATGCTGACCGCGCGCGACGACGTGAGCGACCGGGTGCAGGGTCTCGACGCCGGCGCGGACGATTACCTCGTGAAGCCCTTTTCCTTCCAGGAGTTGCTGGCCCGCATTCGCGCGCTGCTGCGGCGCAACGCGCCTTCCAGCCGGCCGGAAGTCCTGCGCTTTGACGATCTTGTGCTGGATACCGGCACGCGCCGGGCGCAGCGTGGCGAGCGCATGATCGACCTGACGGCCAAGGAATACGAACTGCTGGAACTCTTCATGCGCAACCCGCGCCAGGTGCTGACGCGCGACGTCATCTTCGACCGCGTCTGGGACTATGATTTCGGCGGCGCCAGCAACATCATTGAGGTCTACGTGCGCTACCTGCGGCAGAAGAGTGAAGCCGGCGACGAAATGCGTCTGATCCATACCGTGCGCGGCGTGGGTTACGTGCTGCGGGAAGCATAGCCCGCGCGCGGCCATGACCTTTCGCAAGCGCCTGATCCTCTACTTTTCCGGCCTGCTGGCCATCATTGTCGTCGTTTTCGGCATCCTCGTCTTCACGGTGCTGGACAGCGTCCTGCTGCAGTCCGTTGACCGCCGCCTGGAGGAGACGGCCACGCTGGTCATTAACAACAGCCGCGGCCTCTCCTCGCGCGTCACCACCAATCTGGTGATCGTGCTGCCCCGCCTGGATGTCTTCAGCTTCCCGGGCGTCGGCGTGCAGGTCTGGTACGTCAATCGCGATCCGCCGCAACTGGAGGCCTCCTCCAACAACATCGCCACGCTGGAGCAGCCGCTGGACGCGGGCGCGCTGGGCGCGACGGAACCGGTCTTCGCCAACGTCACCCTGGCCGGGCACGAACTGCGGGTGCTGACCAGCCCGATGATCGCCCGCGGCGAGTTGCTGGCCAACGTGCAACTGGTCATGTCGCTGCAGTCGCTGCATGAAACGCGGCAGCACCTGATTCTCGTGATGGGCCTGGGCGGCGCCCTGGTCGTGCTGGCCTCGATCGCCGGCGGGCTGTGGCTCTCACACAGGGCGCTGTTGCCCATCAACCGCATCACGGCGGCGGCCTCCTCCATCGCGCGCACCGATGACCTCGATACGCGCCTGGCATGGCGCGGCCCGCGCGACGACCTCGGGCGCCTCGTCTCGGTCTTCAACGACATGATGGTGCGCCTGCAGGGCCTTTTCAGCGTGCAGCAGCGCTTCGTCGCCGACGTCTCGCACGAACTGCGCACGCCCCTGACCGCCATTCGCGGCAATCTGGACCTGATCCGTCGTTACGGCATGGACGAGCAATCGCTGACGGCTATCGAGGGCGAGACCGGGCGCATGGCGCGCATGGTCGATGATTTGCTGCTGCTGGCGCGCGCGGACTATGGCGGTCTGGCGCTGGAGCTGAAGCCGCTGGACCTCGACACCATTTTGCTGGAAGCCAGTCAGGAGGCGAAGCTGCTCGCCGGCGAGCGCGAACTGGATATCGCCCTGCGCCGCATTGAGCCCCTGCGCGCCCGCGGCAATGCCGACCGCATCAAGCAACTGCTGCTCAACCTGCTGGACAACGCGATCAAGTTCACGCCGGACGGCGGCCGCATTGCCCTGGGGCTCTACCGCGATGGCGGGGACGCCGTACTGGAAGTGGCCGACAGCGGCATCGGCATCGCGCCCGCGGACCGGCAGCGCATTTTCGACCGTTTCTGGCAGGCGGATCCCTCACGACGCAGCGCCCGGCACAGCGGCCAGGATGCCGGCCTTGGCCTCTCGATCGTGAAGTGGATCGTGGACGCGCACCAGGGCCGCATCGACCTCGTCAGCGAGCCCGGCCAGGGCACGACCTTCCGCGTGCGTCTGCCGCTGGCGCAGGAAACGCCGGCCCTGCCGGAGCGCGCCGGCCCGGCCCGTGGCAGCCGCCGGCGCCCGGGCTGGCTGCGTATGCGCCGCAACGCGACGGAATCCCGGCAGGTACAGGACGGTCCGTAGACCAACACACAGGGGGGAATGGCATGGCCCACGTGCTCGTTGAACAGCTGCGTTTCACGCGCAGGGAGTGGCTGCGCGGCCTGCAGGACGTGGACGCGGCGGAGGCGCGCCGGCGCCACGGCCGGCTCAACTCCATCAGCTGGATGATCGGCCACCTGGCCTGGCACGAGCAGCTTTACTGGCTGCGCCTGGCGCAGCGGCAGACGCCAGTCCCGGAACTGGGGGCCTTCGGCTTCGGCAAGCCCGCCAGCGAACCGCCGCTGGCTGAAGTGTGGGACGCCTGGCGGCGCGTCACCGCCCTGTCCGATCCCTGGCTTGACGAGCTCACAACGGACGGCATGCGCGATTATCTGGTCGCTGACACCCGCCGGCAGGAAAACATTGGCACGCGCCTGCTGCGCGTTAACTACCACTACTGGTTTCACCTGGGCGAGGCCCTGGCGGCCCGGCAACTGCTGGCCGGCGAGTCGCAGCACGCCCTGCCGGAGTTCGTCGGGCCGATTGACGAGGTCCCCTGGCGCCCCGACTGACGCGCCGGCTGCCGGCTATCACAATATGACAAAATGGCGTATCCGGCTGTCGTCCGGCGGCAGCGGCGCTGTCCGGCAGCGGGTTGGGTCGCGCGCGGCGCGGATGGTTTACACTTGAAAGAGCGCGAAGGGATACAGGGAGGGTGACATGGCACACGTGCTCGTCGAACAGTTGCGCTTCACGCGCAGTCACTGGCAGCGCGGGCTGCAGGACGTCACTGCGGCGGAAGGCCTGCAGCGCCACGGGCGCATCAACTCAATCGGCTGGATGATCGGCCACCTGGCCAGCCACGAGCAGTATCTGTGGTTCATTGAGGGGCAGCAGCAGGAAGGCCCCGCGCCGGAGGTGTATGTCTGCGCCTACGGCCAGCCGGACAGTACGCCGCCGCTGGACGAGATGTGGGACGCCTGGCAGCGCATCACCAGCGCCTCCGACGCCTGGCTGGACACGCTGACGGCGGCGCAGATGGAAGAATACCTGCCCGGTGACAGCCGCAAGGTGGAGAACACCGGCTCCAGCCTGCTGCACCTGATTTACCATTACTGGTATCACCTGGGCGAGGCCATGGCGGCCCGGCAATTGCTGGCCGGCGACTCGCAGCACGCCCTGCCGGAGTTCCCCGGCCCCCTGGTCGGCGCGTTCTGGCGTTCGCCTGACTGACGCGCTGACGCTCAGCCGGCGGCCGCGGGCGTCTCCACCGGAGTCAGGGCGGCCGCCGCCGTCACGGTGGCCAGCACGGCGCCGGTTTCCGCCGTCGCCGTGGCCTGGGCAGCGGCGGTGGCCGTCGCGATCTCGACCTCGCTCATCGGGTTGAGCGTGGCCGTGGGCAGGGGCGTCGGGGTCGGCAGTGGCTCGAAGGGCGGGTCGTCGAGCAGCTCGAGGAACGCGTCCATGGGGCGGCTGTTGACCAGCAGCACAAGGTTGCCCTGCGCAAGATCGGGCGCGCCGGCGGCAGCGCCCTCCAGTTGCCGCGTCATGACGTAAAAGCGGGTGCCCTGCGGATTCTCGTTGCCGATGAAGATGAGTTCCAGCGGCCCCTCGCCACGGTCGACCTCAATGGTGAAGGCCGGCGCGTCCAGGCCGAAGGCGCCCGGATCGTCGATCTCGAAGCTGCTGTTGACCGCCAGCGCCAGCAGGTCCGCGACGGCCTGCTGCGCCGCCGCCTGGTCGACCGTACGCTGCTCCGCGTCCAGCGGGCCGTCGATGGCCCAGACCTCGTCCGCGCGCGTCAGCTGGAGGTAGTGCCCGCTTTCGTTTTCGCGCAGCGCCACGCGGGCGATATCCGCTTCCCTCAGGTCGGGCAGCAGCGGGCCGCCCTCGTCCTGCACCACGGGCGTGGCGACGGCGGGGTCCTGCGCATCCTCACGGTTCAGCAGGAACACGGCGGCGATGACGACGAGGCTGGCCAGCAGCAGCAGCAGGGTGTTGCGGCTGAGACGCATGACTCACTGCCCTCCCCGGGGCGCGCTTTCGCGGTTGCTGTACCAGACCAGCGCGCCGATCGCCAGCACGCCGAAAGGCAGCAGCAGGGACGTGATAACGTTGATCAGGGCGATGCTCTGCGCGTCGGCGAAGAGCGGCGCGTCCTGCGGGCGCGCGGCGCTCTGGATGTTGACCTGCGAGAACCAGTCCTCAAAGTCCGTGGCCCAGAAGATGCTGTCCACGGCCACGTCGAAGTTGGCCACGCCGTTGATGCCGGTGAAGCCGTTGGCGAGCAGCGAGGTGCTGCCAAAGAGCACCACGCGCGCGCCGGTCTCGCTGTTTTCGGCGGCGGCGGCCAGCACCAGCGGCCCCGTCAGGCTCATTTCGTCCGGCTCGATCTCGCCGGCCATGACGGCGCTGAAGTCCGTCTTGCTGTACGAATCCGCCGAGGACGAGGCCAGCGAGGTCACCGTTACCCCGGTTGGGGGCTCCTCGGCGATCTCGATGCTGTGCGGCGCCTCGAAGACCAGCGCCAAGCCGCGCGAGTAAGGCTGCGTGATGCGGTGGTAGGCGTCCATGTCCGTGCTGACCGGGTAGAGCGGGTTCTGAAAGGCCTGGCTGCGGTCGAGCACCATGTCGTTGCGGAAGCGCAGGCCAAAGTGCTGGTAGAGCCAGTCCCCCAGGGCGGCGTCCGCGGCGAGCGGCGCGCTGCCGGTCTCCAGACCCGGCGCGGCCAGCAAAATCAGTTTACCGCCGTCAGAGAGATACTCGGTCAATACCGCCAGTTCGGGCCCGGCGAGCGGCTGGCTGCCGCCGGCGATGATCATAATCTCGCCGTCGATGGCCGGGTCGTTCAGGCGCAGTTCCCGCTCCGGCCGGGTGAAATCCAGCAGCGGCACCTCGCGGTTGGTCCAGTCCAGTTGCTGTTCCAGGCCGATGCTGAGGGTGGAGAGTCCCTCCGGCCCGGAGGCGTTCATGCCGGGGCCGTCCTCCACCTTGATGAACCAGGTGCGGAAGTCCCCGGCGACGGCGTTGCGCAGGATGGCGTTGGTCAGTCCGTCCTGGCTGAAGAAGCGCAGCAGTTCGCCTTCCTCGACGTCCGGTTCGCCCTCCGCGTTCAGGCGCGTGACGAACTGCTGGTTGGGGTTGGCGGCGCCCATTTGCTCGGCGCGCAGGGGGTTGCGGTCGAGATCGACGAATTCACTGATCACCTTGCCCTGGCTGACGGACTCGTACTCCGCCATCAGCAGTTCCAGCTGGTCGCGAATGCCCGCCTGGGTGGCGCTGATGAAAGTGGTGACGTGCACCTGCGGCAGCGTGGGGTCGGCGCCGATGGCCGCGATGGCCGCGCGCCCCTCGGGCGACAGCGCGTACTCGTTGGATTCGCTCAGCGTGACGCTCAGGTTCGCCTGGCGCACGAAGGTGTAGATGGCGACGAGGGCCGCCAGCACGACCAGCGTGACCAGCAGGCTGGTGCCGCCGAAGCGCAGGGTGCGGCCGGTAAGCACGGCGCGCAACTCCTGCGGCGCCGTGAGGGCCCAGCCCGCCAGCGCCAGCACGGCGATGCCCAGCGCGCCCCAGGCGATGGCGGCCTCCGCCCCCGTGGCGAAGGCCACCAGCGCCACCAGGCCGGCGGCCAGCGCCAGCAGCAGCAGGCTGCGCGGTGGCAGAAAGGGCTGGTCGTCGGGATGCGTGTCGCGCATGGTCAGGCTCTCCAGCGACGGGTCTCGATCAGACGGGTGGTGATGAAGAGGGCGCCGACGATCACGCAGATGAAATAGGTGATGTCCTCGGCGCGCACGATGCCCTGTGCCAGGGTGACGGAGAAGTGGGCCTGCAAGCCCAGTTCGCGCACGAAGTCGGCCACGAGGCTGGAACTGCCCTGGCCGGCGATCCAGATGGCGGCGATCTCCGCCAGGTAGAGCACGAGGATGGTGGCCGAGCCCAGGAAGGCGGCCACGATCTGGTCCTCGGTCACCGCCGACCAGATCATGGTGATGGCCAGCACGGCGCCGCCATAGAGCCAGGCGCCGACGTGGGCGCTGAGGGCCACCCCGGCGTCCGGCATGCCGATGAAGGTCTGCAGCACGTAGAACACCAGTGACAGCAGCAGCAGCACGGTGTAGTAGGCCCAGGCGGCCAGGAACTTGCCGATGATGAAGCTGCTCTCGTGCAGCGGCAGCGTCATCAGCACCTCCAGCGTGCCCTCGCGGCTTTCCTCGGCCAGTAGACGCATGGTCAGCAGGGGCGCGATGAGGAACATGAGGAAGGTCAGCAGGTTGGGCGCGAAGCCGGCGTCGGCCGGGATGCCGCTGCCGAAGGACAGCGCCGCGTTGGCCTGGGCGATGAAGCCGTTGAAGAGCACGCCGAGAAAGAGCAGCAGCGCGAAGGCGATGGCGTAGGCCACCGGCGAACGGAAATAGAGCGCCAACTCACGGCGGAACACGGCCAGGATGCTATGCATGGCTCACCTCGTCTTCCTCCGGCGCGGCTGCCACCGCTTCTGCCTCCGTCGTTGCCGCCGCGTCCGCCGGCGTCTGGCTGCCGGCGACCTCAAGGAAGATGTCCTCCAGCGTGACGGCCACCGAGCGCAGTTCGTTCAGGGCCCAGCCGCGTTCCAGCACCGCCCTGGCGATGGCCGGGCGGGGGTCCAGTTCCGGGTCGGATGGCGTGGCGGTGATGCCGTCCGCGCTGATCTCGGCCCGGCCGACCTCGGCCAGGGCGCTGACCAGCGTCAGGGCCTCGTCCAGCTCTGCGTCGACGCGCACGATGACCGGGCGGCCGCTCTCCAGTTCGCTGCGCAGCGCCTGCGGCGACCCCTGGGCCATGATCTCGCCGCGGTCGATGATGACCACCTGGTCACAGATCTGCTCGGCCTCGGAGAGGATGTGCGTGCTGAAGAGCACGGTGTGGTCGCGCCCCAGCACACGCACCAGGTCGCGCAGTTCCAGCACCTGGAAGGGGTCGAGGCCGATGGTCGGCTCGTCGAGGATGAGCACCTCGGGGTCGTGAATCAGCGCCTGGGCCACGCCGACCCGCTGCCGCATGCCCTTGGACAGGGTGCGGATGCGGCTGTCGGCGCGCGCGAGCAGGTCGACGCGACCCAGCACCTCGCGCGCGCGGCGTTCGCCATCGCGCAGGCCGCGCACCGCGGCGATGAATTTCAGATAGCCCAGCGCCGTCATGTCGCGGTAGAGGGGCACGTTTTCCGGCAGATAGCCGACGCGCCGCCGCACTTCCATGCTGTTTGTGAAGACGTCGTGGCCGGCGACGATGGCGCGCCCGGAGCTGGGTGGCATGAAGCCGGTCAGGATGCGCATGGTGGTGGTCTTGCCGGCGCCGTTGGGGCCCAGAAACCCGGTCACCTGGCCTGGCCGGGCCTGAAAGGTGACGTCCCGAATGGCGCTCACCTCACCATAGCGCTTGCTCAGGTTTTCAACTTCGATCATGGATATTTGTTCCTTCAACGCGCGCCACAAACCGGCTCGCTGGCGTCCGCTGTCACTGACCCGGTTGCGGGCGGTCAGTATAGCAATGCCCAGGCGGCATGTGCAGCCAGAATGTATAGCAGTTCATTAATTTGCGTCTTGTGCGGGGCATACACAGCAGGACGGCGGCCACCCCGGGTGACCGCCGTCCACGGCGACGCTGCGCGTCGGCGCTGTCAGCCGAAGAGCGTCACGGTCACCAGGTGCCTGCGCGGGATATGCAGGTAACGGCCGTTGACCCAGCCGATGGCTCCCTCGCCCCGGTAGTCGTAGTCGACCTGCACCCAGTTGCTGTTGGCGTCACGGCCCAGCACGGAGACGACGTGGCCGCGCAGCAGCGACGTCAGGATTTCGCCCTCCGGGTAAACGGGCCTGGCGCGCACGTTCAGGCGGCCTATATCCACGCTCGCGAAGATCATGTCCTGCGCGGCCTGGGCCTCTACGCTGAGCGGTGCGAACTCCAGCTCGGGCAGGGTCTGGATCAGGCTCGCCCTGACCCAGCCGGACGTACCGTCGATATCCAGTTGCGCCCAGTCCGAATCGAGATCGCGACCCGTCACGGGGTGGATTTCCCCGCGCCAGAGTTTTGTCACCACCACGCCGCCAAGGGCGTTCGGGATGTCACGCACGTTCAATCGTCCCGTATTGACGCGCGCGAAGACCATGTCCTGCGCGGCCTGGGCCTCCACGCTGAGTGGCGCCAGCTCCAGCCGCGGCGCCTCAACGTAGCGGGCGTTGACCCAGCCGGTCTCCCCGTTGATATCCAGCTGTACCCAGCTCGAGTCGAAGTTGCGCGCCAGCACCGGGTAGCTCTCGCCACGCCAGAGTTTCATCACCACCTCACCGCCGAAGAAGTTCGGGATGTCGCGCACGTTGAGCCGGCCGGTGACGATCTGCGCGTTGACGGGCAGGTCTGCCAGGTCCGTTTCCAGCTCCGGCGCAGCCTCCAGATCGGGCACCAGCAGGTAACGCGCGTTGACCCAGCCGCTGGTGCCGTTGACGTTCAACTGCGCCCAGGTGGAGTCCGCGTTGCGGCCGGTGACGGGCCAGATCGTGTTGTTGTAAACCTTCGTCAGCACGAAGCCGTGCTCATGGTGCGGGAAGTCGCGCACGTTGAGCCGGCCGGTCTGCACGCGGGCGTTGACGACGCCCGCCGCCGCCGCGCTGGCGCTGAAAGGCGCGTCCTGCAGGCCTGGCGCGGCAATGTAGCGCGCGTTGACCCAGCCCAGGGTGCCGTCGACGTCGAGCTGCGCCCAGGTGCCCTCCAGGTTGCGCCCGACGACGGGGTAGCTTTCGCCGCGGTCGATCTGCGTCACCACGCGCCCCAACAGAAACACGGGTGTGTCGCGCACGTTCAGCCGGCCGGTGGCGACCACCGCCGTGATCTCTGCCGACATCCCTTTCCCGGACTCTTCCTGGGCCGCCAGCGGGCCCGCCGTCATGGCGATCAACAAAACCGCTACCGTCAAGGCAATTCTTAAAACCGGCGTCATATCAAATCCCCCTCCACTTGTGGTGCCGGGCGGGGAGTATACACGGTTGCGGGCCGGGCTTCGCAAAATAGTCTTAACGGACTCAATCCCTTGCCAACAGATCATCACAAATTCTCCCGGAAGGGAAGACGCTGCGTGCCGGCCCACAACCGACTGTCAGGCGAGGTGAAGGGACAAACTCAGGTTGACGCGGCCGGCGTCGTCGCCTCCTGCCCGGCCGGCGGCGGCTCGTCAGTCACACCCTCGTCTTCAACGTCTTCCGCCTCTTGCTCCAGCGGTGTTTCCCGGCTGTCGTCGATGACTGGCACTGCCTCCAGGTCAGGAAGAACGTTGACATAGCCTGCAGAGACCCAACCGGGGATGCCATTGGCGTTAAGTTGCACCCAGCTGGCATCGGCGTTGCGGCCGATGACCGCGAAGATCTCGCCCTGCACGATGATTTGCAGGATACGTCCCTCCAGGGAGGGCCCGGTGCGTACGTTCAGGTAGTCGACGGTGACCGTCGCATCGGCGAGCACGGCGTCCTCGTTGAGCACCGGCACGGTCTCCAGGCCAGGCTGCACGTCCAGCCAGTTGCTGTGGGACCAGCCGTTGACGCCGTCCACGTTCAGCCAGAGCCATTCCCCGTCCGGGCTGCGCCCCAGTACGGGGTAGCGCTCCGCCTCATGTATCTTCAGCAGGCGCCGGCTACCAAGGCGCGGCAGGGCGCGCACGTTGAGGGTGCCGGTGGTCACCGTGGCCATGACGCTGGTGACCGGGGCGGGACTGCCATCCGTGACGGGCACCCGGCCGAGGTTCTCCGCCTCGACGTAGCTGGCGTTCACCCAGGCGTGCAGATCGCCATGGGCCAGTTGCAGCCAGGTGCCAAGGCTGTTGCGGCCGACCACCGGCAACACCTGGTTCATGCTGATGAGCTCGACGACGTCGCCGTGCAGGCCGGAGTCGTTGCGCATGTTCAGGAAGTGCGCCGCGATGCGCGCCCGCGGCGCGTCTGGTGGCGGGGGCGGTAACAGGGGGGCCATATTGAAGATCACGTGGGCCCGGCCTTCCTGCTCCAGGTATTCCACGACGATCCTGTGCTCGCCGGCTTCCAGCGGCAGTTCGAGTTGAAAGAACTCGCCGTCGGTCGCGCGCCATTCGTCAATGACCGGCTCGTCATCCACCAGCACGCGCATCCCGTCATCGGCCTGGACGCTCACCTGGTAGCTGCCTGCTTCCAGCAGCACCCGGGTCGTCCAGCGCACGGCGAAATGGTCGGCGGGGATGCCCGCGTGGGGCGATCCGCTTCCCCAGTTGCCGCGCGGTCGCACCTCGCTGCGGATGATCACGGGGTTTCCGGCCAGTTGCGCATTGTCGTAGTACTCGGCCGTCCAGCTGCCGGTCTGCGCGGCGACGGGCAGCGACAGGCCGAGGACAAACAGCAATACGCAGGAGAGACGCCTGACGCTCATGAAGCTTGCCTGTCAGAAAGACTGCCTGTCAGAAGATGATAGCGATTGGGTTGTTGTGCCCGCCACAGGTTCAGGGCGACCAGGGCTCGTCAGCGCGCCCTGCCAGGTGGTTTTCGTGGCGGGCCAGGGCGAAGAGCAGGTCCGAAAGGCGGTTGAGGCAGGGCAGCAACTGCGCGCCGATGTCTTCCTGCTCCCGCAGGGCGACGACCAGGCGTTCGGCGCGGCGGCAGACCGTGCGCGCCACCTGCAGGGCGGCCGCGGGCGGCGTTCCACCCGGCAGGATGAAGACGGTCAGGGGCGGCAGGTCCTCGTCGAGGCGGTCGATTTCCGCCTCCAGCCGACGCAGGTCTTCCGCCCCGATGCGCGGGACCGGCGCGCCCGTCGCGTCCGGCGGAGTCGCCAGGTCCGCGCCCGCGCGCAGCAGCAGTGACTGCAGCCGCGCCAGGCAATCGTCGTTGCGCGCGCCCAGGCTGCGCGCCAGGCCCAGTTGCGCGTTCAGTTCATCCAGCGTGCCGCAGGCCGCGACGCGCAAGTGCGTCTTCGCCACGCGCCCGCCCGCGAAGAGCATGGTGCTGCCGTCGTCACCGCGGCGGGTATAGAGTTTCATTGCGGCCATCAACCCTTGCGAATTCAGAACACCTGTGCTATACTGCGCCGTCAACGGAGAGCTATGGCAATTTCTGCCCGCCAGACTACACTGGGCAGGGCCGGAAAACCAGCGGGAGCGAGCGCGATGGCAAGGCGCAAAACGAAGAACGACGCGCGGGGTGGCAGCGGTCAGGAGACCGCCCGGTTGAAGGCGCTGGACGCCGCCGTTCAGGATCTCACCCGACGCTTTGGCGACGGGTCCATCATTCGTCTCGGTGAGGCCTCGGGCCTGACCGTCGACGTGATTCCCAGCGGGTCGCTGGGGCTGGATATCGCCCTCGGCGTGGGCGGCATCCCGCGCGGGCGGGTCGTCGAAATCTACGGCCCGGAATCCAGTGGCAAGACCACGCTTTGCCTGCACGTCATCGCCGAGGCGCAGCGGCTCGGCGGCCTGGCGGCCTTCATCGACATGGAACACGCGCTCGACCCCGTCTATGCCGAGCGCCTCGGCGTGGACGTCGACACGCTCTACATTTCGCAGCCGGATACCGGCGAACAGGCGCTGGAAATCGCGGAGGCGCTGGTGCGCTCCGGCGCGCTGGACGTGGTGGTGGTCGACAGCGTGGCGGCGCTGGTGCCGCGCGCGGAGATTGAGGGCGAAATGGGCGACAGCCACGTCGGCCTGCAGGCGCGGCTGATGAGCCAGGCCCTGCGCAAGCTCAGCGGCGCCATCAAGCAGTCCAACACGGCCGTGCTCTTCACCAACCAGATCCGCGAGAAGGTGGGCGTGATGTACGGCTCGCCCGAGACGCAGCCCGGCGGCCGCGCCCTCAAGTTCTACGCCAGCGTGCGCCTCGACATCCGGCGCATCCAGGGCATCAAGCAGAGCGGCAGCACCATCGGCAACCGCACGCGCGTGCGCGTCACCAAGAACAAGGTGGCGCCGCCCTTCCGCGAGACCGAGTTCGACATCATGTTTTACGAACAGGGCATCAGCAAGATGGGCGAGATTCTGGACCTCGGCGTCGGCCTTGAAATCGTCGAGAAGCGCGGTGCCTTCTACCGTTACAACGAGGCCCTGATTGGCCAGGGCCGCGAGAACGCGCGGCGCTACCTGCGGGAAAACCCTGCCGTGCAGTCCGCCATTGAGGACAATGTGCGCGCGCACTACGGTCTGCCGCCGCTGGTCGCCGCGGCCGGTGAGCTGAAGGGCTGAGTGCCGGCCGCCTCATCGGGTCACGGGCGCCGGCCCTTTGGCTGACGGACCGGGGCCGGCGTTACAATTCCTGGCCCGGTCGCGGGCAGGAAGCCACCCTGGCAGGCCTTTCAACGTAATCATGGCAGGCAGTCCCGCGCGCCGGAATGAAAGGACCTGAAACTGCGTCTGTTGCCGCTGCTCATGCTCATCGTGCTGCCCGCCCTGGTCGCCTGCTCGGACCTGGTCCCGCCTGGCGCCACCGCTGTGGCGCCGACGGTTGGCGCGCCGGCTGCGGGCGCGCCGGACGTCAACGCCTTGCTGGAGCAGTCCTTTCGCAACATTCGCGCCAGCGCCACCCTGCAGTTTCTGGTGCAACACAGCGGTGAGCCCTGGCTGATCGCCACCGATTTCGGCAACGTGGCCTTCGAGCAGGCCGCCGTCAGCTTCGTGGCGCCGGACACCCTGCAGGCGGATGCCCAGGTGAGGATCCTTGGCCTGCCGGCGGGCGTTGACCTCTTCGCCCGCGGCGAGCAGCAGTGGTACCGCAACCCCCTGCTCACGGGCGGCCAGTGGCAGGGCGGCATCCTGCTGCAAAATTTCAACCCGCAGCAACTGGTCGCCGCCGGCAGCGGCTTTGATCAGGTGGCGCGCGCCCTGCTCAATCTGGAGTGGCTGGGCGTGGTGACGCTGGAGGATGGCCGGCCGGCGCATCATCTGCGCGGCCCGGCGCGCGGTGAGGAGGTCAGCGCGCTGCTGGTCAACCTGGTGCAACTGACCGGCGAGGTGCAGACGGAAGTCTACGTTGACCGCGACAGCCTGTTGCCGCGCCGCTTCGTGCTGAGCCAGCCGGAGGCGGCCACCTGGCAGGTGAACGTCACGGCGGTCAACGCCGCCATCCAGCTGGACGAGCCGCGCCAGGCGGGGGGATGAGGTCGGGTTGGATGATTGGGAAATGAAAGGGCAGTAAAATGAGCAAGAAGTCTCCCATTTCGAACCTGCGTATCGTTCCGGTGGCAAGGGAAGGAACGGAGATTGACATCCGTCCAGGATCGATCTACATAAAATTCCCTGCACTCACCATCGCTGAACAGTTGGCTGCCTTCAAAAATCAGCCATGTTTTCAGTTCACGTCCCCAACGCCACCCTGCAGGAAGGGTTGACCTGACAGTCACTCAGAAAAGGAACGGAGCGCAGGTATGGACGCAGCCATTCGCCAGGCCCTGGCCAGCGACCTGACCATCGACATCACCACCACCGGGCGCCGCAGCGGCCAGCCGCGCCGCCTCGAGATCTGGTTCCACGAGTTTGAGGGCCGCTGGTACATTACCGGCTCGCCGGGCACGCGCGACTGGTACGCCAATATGCTGGCCAACCCGCAGTTCATCTTCCACCTGAAGGAGAGCCTGCAGGCGGACCTGCCGGCCCGCGCCATTCCCGTGCGCGACGAGGCCGAGCGCCGCCGCGTACTGGGCGGCATCTTCGCAGGCAAGGACACACCGGAAAAACTGGAGACTCGCGTCGCCGGCAGCCCGCTGGTTGAAGTGGTGTTTGAGTAGCGCGAATTCGCTCAGCGCGCGCAGCCGCCCTCGCCGCTCGGCCGCACCGAGGGCCGCGCGACGTCCGTCACGCCTTTCCAGGCATAAGGGTCGACGCCGGCGACCATGACGACGTCGCGGTAATCGGCCGTGGCGGCGCGCGTCCCCTCCGCAAACTGCATCCAGGGCAGCAGCGATTGCGCGCTCATGTAGTGGTTGACCAGGGCGCGGCGGTGGCCGCCCGGCGCGCGGTTGGGCAGCGAGCGGTGCAGCAGGTAGCCGTTGAAGAACACAATCGACCCGGCCGACACCTCCACCGGCACCGCGTCTTCATCGCGCCAGGGGAAGCCCTGGCTCTCGTCGGTGCAGTCGAAGCGCGGGTCGTCCTGCTGCTCCAGCGGCCAGAGCACGCCATGCCGGTGTGAGCCGGGCAGCACCCACAGGCAGCCGTTTTCGACCGTGGCGTCGTCCAGCGCCAGCCACGCGCCGGTCAGGCTGCGATCGCGCGTGGGGATGAAGTCCTCGTCCTGGTGCCAGGCCTGGCCGGGCTTGCCGGCCGACTTGATGAAGAGCATGGACTGCATGCACTTGACGTCCGGGCCGATGATCTGCGTCAGGACGCTGACGATGGCCGGGTGCGACAGGTGGGCGTGCATCAGCGGCGATATCTTGTGCGGGAAGTGGATGCAGAGGTACTGGCGTATGACTTCCTCGTCGCTCTCCGCCGGACTGTGCGCCAGGCCGTTGCGCAGCGCGCCGCGTTCACCGCGGCAGATGCGCGCAGTCTCGGCCCGCAGTTGCGCGATCTCCTCCGCCGGCAGCGCGTCGGCGACGACGAGGTAGCCGTCTTCGCGATACGAGGCGACGTCGACTGCCGTCAGGGGCGCCGGCGCGGCTGCTGTCAGAACGGCATTTTCAGACACAGGTCAGTCCCTTCCACTCAGGGTTAACAGCGAAGGGTTCCCGCCCCGCCAGGCGGAACGGGAACCCCGTGCAACGAGATGGCCGGGATCAGCCGTCGGAGTCCTCCGACTCTTCCTCCTCTTCCATCTCTTCCTCTTCCATCTCTTCTTCCATCATCTCTTCATCGTCGTCCGACATGTCTTCATCCATCATGTCGTCCATGATCTTCTCGCCGGTGATGGGGTCGACGCCGGTGCTGACGCTGCCATCCTGCAGGCCGGCGAAGATCTCGTCCAGCTGCGCGCTGACCTCTTCCGGCACGTCGGCATCATGCGGCGGCGCCAGGCCGACGCCATCGTTCCCGGCGGAAAGGGTGCGGATGCCGGCATCGCCGTGGAAAGTCATGGCGTCGCCCTCGACCAGCGCCTGCAGCGAAAGGTAAACGCCCTGGTCCACGCGCTTCATGGCGCTGGAGATGATCATGTCGGCGCCGGGGCTTTCGCCGTTGCCGAAGGTCGTCACGTATTCATCCTGGTCCACGCCAATGACGAAGACGCCTTCCGTGGCTGCCGCCTGAATGCCGCCGGAGCCCGTGGGGCCGCCCGCGCCGAAGATGACGTCCGCGCCCTCGTCGATGAATTGCCGCGCGGTCTCGGCGCCCGTCGCCGGGTCGATGAAACTGGGGATGTAGACGCCCAGCGCCTCGGCGTCCATGTTGGTGTGGGCCACGCCGTTCTCAAAGCCATGGCGGAAGCGGATCACCGGCGGGATGTCGATGCCGTAGACGCCGGCCACGATACCGCTCTCCGTCATCAGACCGGCGAGCGCGCCGGCCATGAAGCCGGCCTGGTCCTCGCGGAACAGGACGCCCACCAGGTTGGCCGGAGCCTCAGCATGGAACTGGTCCACGCCGATGAAGAACACCTCCGGGTTTTCCTCGGCGGCCAGCCGCGTCGCGTCCGCGATCAGGAAGCCCACCGTGATGATGGCGCCGAAGTCGCTGTCCACGCAGGTCTGGATGTTGGTGGCGTAGTCCACCTGGCCGGTCGTCTCGATATAGGTGGAGTCAAGGTCGAAGTCCGCGACGGCGTCCGTCATGCCCTTGTAGGCGAACTCGTTGAAGGTGCCGTCGTTCACGCGGCCGACGTCCGTGACCAGGCAGACCGACTCGATCAGGGGGTCCTGCGCCAGGGCCGGCGACAGCAGCGACATACCCGCCAGCAGCACCAGCGTGAGCACAAGAAGCACTTTTCTGTTCACAGTATGGATTCCTCTCAATTCTCATGGTCGATAGGGCGACACCACTACTGTAACCTGGATTGCTCCGGGCATAAAGCGGCAGGGCGCCTGAGCGACTGCTTCAGCCACTGTCCTCCTGCTCATCAGCTGTCTCCAGTTTCTCGCCGGTGACCGGGTCGCAGCCGGTGCCGAGGCTGCCATCCTGCAGGGCGGCGAAGATCTCGTCCAGTTGCGCCAGCGCCTCGTCGGGCACGTCCGCTTCGTGCGGCGGCGCCAGGCCGATGCCCTCGCTGGCCGCGTCCAGCACGCGCAGGCCCTCCTCGCCATGGAAGCTGTCCGCGTCGCCCTCCACCAGCGCCTGCAGGGAAAGGTAGACGCCCTGGTCCACGCGCTTCAGCGCGCTGGTGATCAGGTACGCCGCGCCCGGGCTCTCGCCCCCGCCGAAGGTCGTAAAGTATTCGTCCTGGTCCACGCCGATGACGTAGACATTTTCCGCCGCCGCGGCGCGAATGGCGCCGGAGCCGGTGGTGCCGCCCGCGCCGAGAATCACGTCCGCGTCCTCGGCGATGAACTGCAGCGCGGTCTCGGCGCCGGTCGCCGGATCAGTGAAGCTGGGGACGTGGACGCCCAGGGCCTGCGCCGGCGCGTTGCTGTGGGCGATGCCCTGCTCGAAGCCGCAGCGGAAGCGCAGCACCGGCGGGATATCGATGCCGTAGACGCCGGCCACGACGTCGCTTTCCGTCATCAGCCCCGCCAGCGCCCCGGCGAGGAAGCCGGCCTGGTCCTCGCGGAACTGCAGCCCCACCAGGTTGGCGGGCGCCTCGCTGTAGAAGTGGTCCACGCCGATGAAGTACACGCCGGGGTTGGCCTGCGCCTTCGCCAGGGTCGCGTCCGCGATCAGGAAGCCCATGGTGATGATGGCGTCATGGCCGGCGTCGATGCAGGTCTGCAGGTTGCTTTCGTAGTCCACCTGGCTGGTCGTCTCGATGAAAGCGGTCTCCAGCCCGAAGTCCGCCGCGGCGGCCAGCATGCCCTCGTAGCCGCCCTGGTTGAAGGTACCGTCATCCACGCGCCCGACGTCCGTCACCAGACAGACCGAGTCGATCAGGGGTTCCCGGGCGAAGGCGGATCCGGCCATCAGCAAGGACATCAGCAAGGCCATCATCAGGGTTTGCGCCATGTTGCGCGCCATTTTCCCGCTCATCACCGGTCTCCCGTCCCCAGGGTTGCGCCCACATTGTACAGCGGCGCGGCGCGGGGTCAGCCGGCGAAATCGGGCAGGGTGAGCGTGATCTCCAGCACGTGACGACCCGCGGCCGGGCTGTGGCTGTGCAGCCCCAGTTGCCGGACCTGCTGCAACTGCGGCCCGGCGGCGGCCGGCAGGAAGGTGGCGTAGAGCGGCGCGACGTCGAGGTAAAGCTGTGGCGCGGCCGCACCCGCCAGGGCCTGCCAGCGCTCGCGGTCGATGAGGCGGTCGTCGCCGATGAGCGCCCGTTCGATGGCCGGCGGCGCCGCGCCCGTGCCCAGCAGCAGCAGGCCGTCCTGCGTCCAGACCTGCAGCGGCGGGTCGCTGAAGCCGTCGCCGGGCAGCCCGCGGCGGTGTGTCGCGTCAGCGCGGTTGCCTTCCAGCCCGCCCGCGTGCAGGGTGAGCGAGACCAGGCGGTCAAGGGCATCGATCGCGGCCGGGCCATCGTCCACCTCGGCGACCAGCAGCAGGTCCCAGGGGACGTTCAGCGGCGGCAGGGGATCGTTGGGACGCGGCAGCAGCGCCAGGCTGAAGCTGCCGTTCAGGCGCCGCAGGAGGTCCAGTTCCAGGTCGAAATCCGCCTGGTCCCACAGCGCCGCCAGCCAGTCGCTGATGGTCTGTTCGATGGCGTCCGCATCCGGCAAGGCTACCAGACCGCTGGCCGCTCCCGGCGCGTCCTGCGCGCCAAAGGCGCCCAGCAACTGGCCGCCATGGCCGCTGAGCGGCAACAGGGCCAGCAGGTTGAAGACCAGTTGCTGCAGGTCGGTGCCGCTGGCGACCAGCATGGCATGGCGCGGCACGGCTGCCAGCACCGCCGGGTTGAAGGGATCCGTCGCCGCCCCTGTCGCTTCAGCGCCGTGCACGGTCAGCGAGAGACGCAGCACGTTCAGGCGCGGCCGGTCGGTCGTCAGGGAAAAGGTCAGGGCCTGGGCATTTTCAGCCAGGGCCTGCTGCAGCGGTGCCGACTGGTCAACCAGGGCGGTCAGGGTCTGGCCGAAGGTGGCCAGCAGGGACACGGCCAGTTCCGTATCGTCCCCGGCGAGCAACCCGGCCAGGGCGCGCAGCGATTCGTCGCCGCGCAACCAGCCGGAAAGAATCTGACCTGCGGCCGGCGCCGCGCCGGCCGTCATGCCGGCGCCGTCAGGCAGCAGACCGGGCGCCGCGCCGGCCTGCGCGTCCAGCGCACTGCGCACCAGCGTCTCCGGCCCGATGAGCACGGCGCCGGGGGTGAAGGCGATGCTGCTGCGGTCCGCCAGCCACAGGCGCTGGCCCTGATGCAGGTCGCGCTGCAACAGGTCCTGCTCCTCCAGGATGTCGCTGAAGCTGCCGATCGCCAGCAGCAGGTCCTGCGTGGGCAGGATGAGCAGGGGCTGTTGCGCGTCGCCGGCCGCGCGCCAGGCCAGCAGCAACTCGTCTCCCAGCCAGGGCTCGAAGTCGCGCGCGAAGACGGGCAGCGCCTCGGTATCCAGCTGTTGCAGGGGCAGCGCCTGTTCCAGGCCCCCCAGCGGTTGCAGCCCGCGCCGCGGTTGCAGCAGGGCGGCGGAGCGGGTCGCGACGTTGAGCGCGTCGAGGTAGCCGTCGTCGCTCAGGTCCAGGCGCAGCCAGGCGTCGACGTCGGCGGGCAGAAAAGCGCGCGGGTCAGGGCCCGCCGGCTGCGCGCGCAGTGGCGCGACCGCCAGCAGCAGGGCAAGGGTACAGAGCGTCAGGCAACGCAGTCTGGCGCCCGGCATGGGCTACTCCCGGTGAGCCGGCGAAAAGTCCGGGCTGAGGATAACGCGCTGCGCGCGCGGGACGCGCCGGCTTTCATCAAACGCTGATGTAGGCCTCACAGTCCCACGTCGCGGCGGCGGAAGGCCCACACGCTGCCCAGCGCCAGCAGCACAGCCAGCGCGCTGATGAACAGCGTCTTGCCCTGGTCGAGGCCCTGCTGCACGATGCCGGCGGGGTCGTAGTAGCTGAAGAAGGAGATCGCGCGCAGGGTCTGCGACAGGCCTTCGCCAACGATGCCGGCCACGGTATCGATCATGAAGCTGGCGACCACGAAGGCGGTGGTCACCGCCAGCGCGCGCTGACGCCGGCGCAGCAGGGCCGCCATCAGCGCGGTGAAGGCCAGCACGAAGATCAGCACCGGCACCACGTTGAAGGTCACGGTCGCCATGCGCGCCATGTCCAGTTGCACGTCGACCAGCGCGACGCCCAGCCACAGGCCGACGTAGACCAGCGCGCCCACGCCCACGACCGTCAGGCTGTAGGCGAGGAAGCGCTCGACGATGACCTGCCAGCGCGGCAGCGGCAGGCTCAGGATCACCTCCATGACGCCGTCGTCCTCGTCGTTGGCGCTGATGCGCATGCCCATCACCACGGGGTAGGCGGCGAAGATCAGCGCGAACTTGCCGAAGAAGCCGACGGTGATGATGCCCTCGGGCGTGGCCAGCACCTGCAGGTCGGCGTCGAAGCCGGCGGCCGCCAGCAGGATCGGCGGCAGGCCCTGGATCAGTTCGACCATCTTCATCGAGTCGAAGAAGGGCACCATGGCCGCGGTGAAGAGGGCCATCAGGCCGAGGCCCGCGCCCCAGTAGAGCATTTGCAGCCAGGTGTGACGCAGTGTGTTGAGAAAGATGACTCCGGTCATGAGTCCAGGCTCCGCGGTCTAGAGACCAATATCCCGGCGATCGAAGAACCACAGCGCAAGCAGCAACAGCAACAGCGTCACGCCCGACAGCAGGAACAGGTTCTCCACTGGCAGGAAGCTGCCCGGCGCGATGCCGGCGCTGCTCCAGCGATAGAAGGAGAGTCGGCCCAGCTGGTTGAGCGGCCCCTCGCTGACGGCGCCGGCGATGAAATCCAGAAAGTAGCTGCCGATGACGAAGAAGATGCCGATACCGCTCGCGACCATGTGCCGCCGCAGCGCGGCCGCCGCCAGGGCGGTGAAGGCCATCACCAGCAGCGTGCCCGGCACCAGGTTGAGGGCCGTGGCGAAGAGCGCGCCGGGCGCCAGCGTGAATTCCGTGGCAGTGCTGCCCAGCACCAGGCCCAGCGCGCTGAGCAGGGCGATCAGCAGGGTCAGCAGGGCGAAGGCGATGAAGCGCTCCAGCAGCAGACGGCGGCGCGCGAGCGGCAGGCTGAGCAGGACGTCGAGGATGCCGGCCTCCTCCTCGTTGGCGCAGAGGTTCAGCCCGGCCAGCAGGCCGTAGACCGCCAGCATGAGTTGCGCCCAGGTGGCGAAGCCGTACTGGATGAAGCCTTCCGGCGTGCGCAGCAGCAGCGTGTCGCCGGCGCCGATGGCGTCCAGAATGGGTTTGGGCATGGAGGCGACCAGGTTGACGTAGTTGTCGAGCGCCTGCTGGTCGGGAATGACGGCGATGACGTAGAGGCCCAGCAGCGCCAGGCCGAGGCTCCAGTAGAGCGCCGGACGCCAGTTGTGGCGCAGCGTGGCGCGCAGCAACACGCCGCTCACGTCGCCTCTCCGTTGCCGTAGTAGGCGAGGAAGATTTCCTCCAGCGAGGGTTCGTGGACGCGCAACTCCTCGACGTAACTGTCCCGCAGCGCGCGCAGCAGCGGGTCGAAGTCGCCGCTGAGCCGCAGGCGCAGCGTGCTGTCCTCGACGCTGACCTCGCTGACGCCCGCCAGCGCCTCCAGCCGGCCGGGCAGCGCGCCCAGGTCGCGCAGTTGCAGGCTGACCCAGCGGAAGCCGACCTGGGTCAGGCGGCTGACCTGTTCCACGGTGATCAGCCGGCCCTGGCGCAAAATACCGACGCGGTCGCAGATGGCCTGCACCTCGGGCAGCAAATGCGAGGAGAGGAAGACGCTGCGGCCCTCGTCGCGCGTTTCGAACATGATTTCGTGGAAAATCTGCTGCATCAGCGGGTCGAGGCCGCCGGTGGGTTCGTCGAGGACCAGCAGGTCGGGCTTGTTCATCAGGGCCAGCACGAGGCCCAGCTTGCGCCGGTTGCCGCTGGAATAGTTGCGCACCCGGATGCCCAGGTCCAGTTGCAGGCGTTCGGTCAACTGGCGCAGGTAGGCCTCGTCCACGCCGCCGCGCAGGTCCGCCACCAGACGCACGACCTGGGCGCCGGTCTGGCCCTTCCACAGCGCCAGTTCGCCGGGCAGGAAGCCGATGCGTTTGTGCAGCGCCACGCTGTCCGCCTGGGCGTCCATGCCCAGCACGGTGGCGCTGCCGGCGCTGGGCCGGATGAGATCGAGCAGCAGGCGAATGGTGGTGGTCTTGCCGGCGCCGTTGGGCCCCAGGTAGCCGAAGATCTCGCCCTGCTGCACCTGCAGGTTGAGCCGGTCCAGCGCGCGCAACTCGTTGCGGCCGGCGCCGTAGACTTTCGTCAGGTCACGAGTTTCGATTACTGCCATGGAATGGTCCAGTCCCCCCGTGAACAAGCGGTCTCACTATATCACAGGTGGCGGGGCCGCCCGCGCCTGTCGCTGCCCCGCGGCGGGCGCTACAATCGGCGCACTGTGAACAGCGACTCCGCCGCCCGCCAGGACTGGAACCGCCTCGCCCGTCGCGGCGTCGTCATACTGCTGACGGCCGTCTTCTACGTGTTAACCCTGGCGCTGGGCGTGCTGGCGCTGGTGGGGCTGGTGCGCTCGGTGGAGTTCGGCTCGGCGCTGCTGATCGCGCAATATGACCTGGTCGCCCCGGCCAACGCGCGCGGCGCGATGACGGTGCTGCGCAACGTGGCCGCCATCGGCGGCGGTCTGCTGCTGCTGGCCGTCGCGGTTTTCGGCCTGGACTACCACTGGAAACACCGGGGTCAGCGGCGGTCGCTGCGGCTCTTCGTCCTGACCTTCGGCGTCGAACTGGCCCTGCTGGCGCTTGAGCGGGTCGTTTTCCACGCCTGACAGCGGGAGTGTCCAGTTTACCGGCTACAGGAACAGGATGCGGTGCGCGTCAGCGTGCGGTTATTGGCGTCGCTACCGTTGTGGCTGGTTCCAGGCGGGGGCAATTATGGTGTGCCTGCGGGCGACATGATATGTCGCCCCTACATCATCCGCCGCGAGGCGATTTATCAAGGCACCCACACCCAACAAACGCCGCAGGGGCGATTTATCAAATCGCCCGCCCCCACAAATCGCTGCGCCCCTGCAGGGTCTAATTTACTGGATACAGGAACTGGATGCGGGGAGCGTCATCGTGCGGATACTTGCGTCGCTACCGTTGTGGCTGGTTCCAGGCGCGGGCGACATGATATGTCGCCCCTACAGCCGAACCCGCCACGCCCGGCGACATGGTGTGCCCGCGGGCGACATGATATGTCGCCCCTACAGCATCCGTCGCGGGGCGATTTATCAAGGCACCCACGCCCAACAAACGCCGTAGGGGCGATTTATCAAATCGCCCGCCCCCACAAACACGGCAAGGCGATTTACCAAATCGCCCGCCCCGGCTTTAAAACAATTTCTCAAAACAATTTCTCAAATCCACCGAACTCGCCACTTCCTCTGACAGCAGCGCCGGCTATGCCGGCAGGAGCAGGCTGCGGTCCAGCACCAGCGCCAGAAAGACCAGCGCCAGGTAAAGCATCGAATACTTGTACAGGCCCAGGGCATCCGCGCGCGTCACGTCCCCGGCCGGGCCCGCCTTGCGGTACAGTCGCGCCATCCCGGACAGCAGCTGCAGGTTGAGCGCGAGCAGCGCGGCGCCGTAAAGCCAGCCGGCCTCCCGGATGGCCAGCGGCGCCAGCGAGGCCAGCACGGTCAACAGACTGTAGAGCAGCATCTGCCGCAGGGTGCGCTGCGTCCCCAGCACGGCGGGCGCCATGGGCACCCCGACCGCGGCATACTGCTCCCTTACCAGAAAGGCCAAAGCCCAGAAGTGCACGGGCGTCCACAGGAAAATCAGGGCGAAGAGGGCCCAGGCCAGGCCGGAGAGCTCGCCGCTGACGGCGGCCCAACCCAGCAGGGGCGGCATGGCGCCGGCCGCGCCGCCGATCACGATGTTGTGCCAGGTCCTGCGCTTGAGCCACAGGGTATAGACCAGCACGTAAAAGGCCAGCCCGCCCAGCCCGATCAGCGCCGTCAAGAGGTTGGCGCTCCACCACAGAATGACCAGGGCGCCGATGCTGAGGGCGCTGCCAAACCAGAGGGCCTGGCGCGGGGAGATGACACCCGTGACCAGGGGGCGGCGGGCGGTGCGCGGCATGCGGGCGTCGAGGTCGCGTTCCAGCAGCATGTTGAAGACGCCGGCGCCGCCGCTGCACATGGCGCCGCCGACCAGCACGCCCGCCAGCGGCAGCCACTCCGGCAGGCCGCGCGCCGCCATGCACATGGTCCCCAGCGCGGTGAACAGCAGCAGCGCGACCACTTTGGGTTTGGTCAATGTCAGCCAGTCGCGCCAGGTGGCGGACGGGGCGGTCAGGGACGTGTTGCTCATGCGGACAGTCTGCCTTCGGCGTGAACGGGGTCAGAGGTGGCGGCCCGCGCGGGCGCGGGCGCGTTGAGCGTCAACCAGGTCACCAGCGTCCACAAAATGAAGGCGGCCATGGCGAGGGCCAGATGCAGCAATTGCAGCAGCACCGGGCCCAGCAGGGCCAGGTTGGCAGTGCCGACGAGCAGTTGCAGGGCGTAGACCCACAGCAGCGCCCGGCGAAAGGGTCTGGCCCGGGCCACCGGCTGCGTCAGGCTCGTCCAGGCCAGGCTGAGCCATAACCAGCCGCCCACGGCGATGGCGATGAAGGGGTGCAGGATGCGCAGGCGGATGAGGGGGTGCGACTGCGCGCTGAAGTCCTCGACCAGGCCGGCGGCCAGCGATTCCGGCGGGAACATGGTGTTGCCCATGGCCGCGATGCCGCCGGAAAACATCAGCAACAGCATCCCCGCCAGGCCCAGGCCCATGATCACTTTCAGGCGGGTCTTGCCCCGCCAGGCCGGCGGCCAGGGCCGCCCCGGATAGCTGTAGAGGACGGTCAGGGCCAGCACGCCGGTCAGGGCCAGGGAGTTCAGCAGGTGAAAGGCGACCAGCAGGCCGCGCTCAACGGAGACGTTGTCGCCGGTTAATCCGGTCAGCACGGTGAAGGCCCCGATGAGGGCCTCCACCAGCAGGAAGGCCATGGCCAGCGCCGCCATGAAGGCGAAGCCGGGCATGTCGCGCCGCCGCTTCAGGGCCGTCAGCAGCAGCCAGACGCCCATCAGAAGAGCGATGCCCGACAGGCTGCGGTGGGAGAACTCGATCCAGGTGGCGAGCCCGTGCGACAGCGGCAACACCTCGCCCTGACAGCGGGGCCAGTCACGGCCGCAGCCGGCGCCCGAGCCCGTCACCCGGACGACGGCGCCCTGCAAAATGACAACCGCATTGACGATCAACGCGGCCCAGGCGATGCGATGTGGTTTGATCCGGCTGATTCGTTTCACGTGCCTTGCCAGGGAACAGGGTGGCGAGCCAAATCTACACCACGCAGCCACAGGCTTTCAACACCGGGTTCGGGACGCAGCGGCCGGGGGCCGGCGTCCTGCGGCAGGATTTGACAAGCCGCGCGTCGGGCGATACTTTCTGTTAAGTACAGGTTAAGCGCTGCGCTCGTGGCCGGGCGTCTGCTGCCGGAAGGGAGGAAGAGTGTTAAACTGGCCATGAAATGCGCTTAAAGAACCTGTGCCAGAGTAGATTCGATCGCGATTTGTTACTGTGAACCGGAGGACAGCAAAATGCGCAAGACTTTCCTGATACTGGCGATCCTGCTGCTGACGGGGTTGACCCTGCTGGCGCCCGTACAGGCGCAGGGTTGCAGCGCCGACGCGCCCTGCGAGCTGAATGCCCTGATCGGCTTCACCGATCATCGTCTGGACTGGGCTTTGGAGCGCGCCGCGGAGTTCGGCGAGATGTTCCCGCAGTACGTGGTGAACATCGAGCCCTTCTCGGACTACGAGCCCCTGCTGGATTCCTACATCCTCTCGCAGGAGCAGGGCAACCCGCCCGAGATCATGCAGCTCTTCGAGGTCGGCACGCAGTTCGCCATCGACAGCGGCTACTTCAAGGCGGCCAGCGAGATCATCGCCGGCCGTGACGAGGTGCTGGGCCAGGCGGTGGACTTCGACGACATCATCCCGGTGGTCTCCAGCTACTACACCATCGGCGGCGACTGGTCCTCGGTGGCCTGGAACACCTCCACGCCGATTCTCTACGCCAACATGAACATCCTTGGCGAGGCGGGCATCATGGACCTGCCGGAGACCTGGCAAGGCGTCGAGGAGGCCTGCGCGCAGTTGCAGCCGATGATGGACTCGGGCGCGATCAACGGCTGCATCGTGTGGCCCAACCACGGCTGGTTCTTCGAGCAGTGGCTGGCGCAGCAGAACACCGAACTGGTCAACAACGGCAACGGCCGTGACGCCCGTCCCGACCAGGTGCTGCTGAGCAGCGAGGCCTCGCTCAACATCGTGCAGTGGCACAAGGACATGTATGAAGCGGGCTACTACGCCTACCCCGGCGTGCAGCGCGACTGGCCGGGCACGGTGCAGGCCTTCAACGCCCAGCAAATCCCCTTCATCATGACCAGCAGCGCCAGCGCCGGCGGCATCATGCGCAACGCCAGCGACAATGGCGTCGAGGTGCAGACCAGCATGATGGTCTACGATGCCGAGGTCGGCTGGACCGGCAACATCCTCGGCGGCGCCACCATGTGGATCACCGACGGCCTGGAGCCGGAGATCGAGGAAGGCGCGATGGCCTTCCTGCTCTTCTTCTCCAACACCGAGAACTCGGCCTCCTGGCACCAGACCAGCGGCTACGTGCCCGTGCGCAACAGCTCGGTCGCGCTGCTGGAGGAGCAGGGCTGGTACGCGGAGAACCCCAACTTCCTCACCGCCAGCATTCAGCTGGGTGAATCGCAGGTGACGATCGCGACCCAGGGCGCCATCTTCGGCACCTTCGTGGAGACGCGCAACATCATCACCCAGGCGATCGAGGACGCGATGCTGACCGATCGCGACGTCGCCGAAATCATGGCGGAAGCCGAAGCGGAAGCGAACGTCCTGCTTGAGGAGTACAATCTGCTTTACGTGGATGAGTAGGCCGTAGCGCAAAATGCGGGGCAGCCAGGGCACTCTCATCGCCCGGCTGCCCCGTTTGATTTACGGGAGGCAGGAGGCGCATGTACCTCGTCTCACCGCTGGTCCTGCTGGCGCTGGTCGCCCTGGCCGGCGGCGCCTGGAGTTACTGGCGCGCGCGGGCGCAGGGCGTCGCGGCCCTGCGGCAGCGGCCGCAACTGTGGGCGCTGCCGGGCGCCGTCAGCGCGGCCGCCGGGGCGTTGATCCTGCTGGCGCCGCTCAACTTCTGCCCCTTCGCCGTGGACGAGGACGGCCATGCCGACCGGCTGAACGTCATGCTGGGCGTTTTCATCCTGATCGCCGGGGCCTTTCTCGCGCATCGCGTGGTGATGGCGCTGCTCGGGCGCCGGCTGCGGGGCGAGGGTCTGCCCGGCAGCGCCGAGACGCGCCAGGGTCTGTACCGCGGGCCCGGCGCGCGGCTCTTCGCGCTGCTCTGCCTGGCGCCCACGCTGACGATCCTCGCCATCTTCCTCTACTACCCGATGTTCGATACCTTCCAGCTGTCGACGCAGCTGGCGCGCCTGGGGGCGCCGCGCACGCGCTTCGTCTGCATGCGCAATTTCAACCAGCTGCTGGGCGACCCCGACTACGGCCGCACCGTGCTGGTCAGCTTCTTCCTGGCGATATTCATCGTGCTGTTTTCGCTGGCCTTCTCGCTGCTGATCGCGCAGATGGCCTACCGCCCCATCACCGGCGGCCGCATCTACCGCGCGCTGCTGGTCTGGCCCTACGCGCTGTCGCCGGTCATCGCCGGCATCATCTTCCAGTTGCTCTTCCACAACACCGCCGGCGTGCTCAACCACATCCTCGATACGCTCTTCGGCTTCGAGGTCTCCTGGCTGCTGGACCCGGGCATCGCGCCCTGGACGGTGGTCATCGCCTCCACCTGGAACATTCTGGGATTCTGCATCCTGTTCTACATCGCCGGCCTGCAGAACGTGCCCGATGACCTGCTGGAAGCGGCCGCCATCGACGGCGCCAGCGCCTGGCAGCGCTTCTTCAGCATCACCTTCCCGCTGCTCTCGCCGATCACCTTCTTCCTCGTGGTGACGACCACGACCTACGCCTTCTTCGACTCCTACGGCCTGATCGATTTCCTGACCGCCGGCGGCCCGGTCGAATCGACCACCACCATGATGTACGAGGTCTTCGAGGTGGGCGTGGAGGCGCGCAACCTGGGCAGCGCGGCGGCGCGCTCGCTGCTGCTCTTCGGCGTCGTCATCGGCGTGACCATCCTGCAGTTCCGCTTCAGCCGCGGCCGCGTGACCTACGGGAGTTGACGATGGAAGAGAAGCTGCGGGTCCCCTTCGCTGCCACTCCGGCGCCACCCCGGCGACGGCGCCTGCCGCAACGCTGGTACGCGCACGTCATCCTGATCGTGGCCATCCTCATCACCGGCTTCCCGGTGTACTACGCCATCGTCGTCGCCACGCAGACCAATACCCAGGTCTTCAACTACCAACTGACGCCCAGCACCTACCTGGACCGCAACTGGGACCTGGTGATCAACGAACGCCAGTTGCCGCGCTACATGCTCAATTCGGTCATCGTCGCGCTGCTGATGACGACCGGCAAGGCGATTCTCTCGCTGCTGGCGGGCATGGCCTTCGTCTTCTTCCGCATCCCCGGCAAGTGGCTGATTTTCGGCTTCGTGCTGATCACGCTGATGATGCCGACCGAGGTGATGGCCATCGCGCTTTTCCGCCTGGTGGGCATCGAGTTGCAGTGGGGCGGCTACGAGGCGATGATCGTGCCCTTCATCGCCAGCGCGACCGGCACCTTCCTCTTCCGCCAGCACTTCGCCAGCGTGCCGGCCGAACTGAGCGAGGCGGCGCAGATCGACGGCGCCAACCCGCTGCAGTTCCTCTGGCGCGTGCTGATCCCGATCAGCTGGAACGCCATCGCCGCGCTCTTCGTGATCCAGTTCCTCTACGCCTGGAACCAGTACCTGTGGCCGCTGATGGTGGTGCAGGAGCCGCTGCTCAAGCCGGTGCAGGTGGGATTGCGCACGCTGGTCAGCGGCACCGAGACCGGCGACAGTTTCGGCCCGCTGATGCTGGGCGCGGTGCTGGCCAGCGTGCCGCCGCTGGTGGTCTTCATCGTGCTGCAGAGACAGTTTATGAGCGGCTTCGCGCTGACGCGCGACAAGTAGTCGGCGGCGCGGCAATTGCGCGGCGCCACCCCTTTATATGTGAATCACATGCCTGTGCACGCCAGGCTTAGGGCAGGAAGCGCAGGATCACAAAGGCAATGACCTGGACAGCGACGACAATCGCGGTCTGAAGGCGCGTCTCACCTTGCAAGCGCTCAAGGTCGGCCTTCGTTGCCATGTGGCTAACTTCGCCCTCAATACGGGATATGCGCTCTTCGCTGGTCACCACGGCCATTGTCATCCCCCATACATTTGTCAGCGTCGAAGAATCTGCTCTTCCCATGTCTCTTGTGCAGGGGTGAACAGGAACACAGCCATCCAACTACCCAAAACCAGAAAGCAAGAGTGCAGATGCCGGGTAATGATTTTGAGCTTCCGTTCCGGTTTGCCTGTCCGCTCGTCTGATACAGGTTGTTGACGACCTTGACACACTGATTATGGCGGTATCCCGCATCCCTGTCAATCAGTGGTCAGTTGCGGGCGACATGATATGTCGCCCCTACGGGACACGCAATGGCACCGCTGGTGTGCTTCGGGCTTACGCCCTCGCTACCCCTACAACATCCGGCGCAGGGCGATTTACCACAATGCAGCGCCAGCGTAGGGGCAATTTATCAAATCGCCCGCCCCCACAAATTGCAGCCCCCCTGCAGGGTCTAATTCACTGGATACAGGAACTGGATGAGGCGCGCGTCATATTGCGGCTATGAGTGTCGCTACCGTTGTGGCTGGTTCCAGGCGCGGGCCATTTCTGAAGTCCGCCAAACTCGCCACGCCCGGCGACATGGTGTGCCCGCGGGCGACATGATGGTGTATCCGCGGGCGACATGATATGTCGCCCCTACGTCATCCGGCGCAGGGGTAGCGAGGGCGTAAGCCCGAAGCACACCAGCGGTGCCATTGCGTGTCCCGCAGGGGCGATTTATCAAGGCACCCGCACCCAACAAACGCCGTAGGGGCGATTTATCAAATCGCCCGCCCCGGCTTTTAAAACAATTTCTCAGCCGGCGAGTTCGGTGGCCAGCTCGGGCAGCAGGCGGAAGGAGCGCATCATCATTTCCAGTTCCGGCTCGGCGGCCGCGCCCTCCTCACTGTTGAGGTCCGTCAGGCCGGGGAAGCGCAGGCTGGCCGTGTGCAACAGCCCGTCGGCGCCGTTGAGCAGCACGTCGAGGCCGCTGTGGCTGTCGCCATCGACGTTGCGCCCGCTCCAGGCGACGGCGTAGCCGCCGGCCTCCGCCCGCTCCAGCGCGCTCACGCTCAAAATCTCCGCATTACTGTGCCGTCCGCTCACGTGGGCGACGGCGCCGGCCTCGTCGCTGACCTGCGCGGCAACGGCCTCCAGGCGCAGGGAGGCGCCGGCGCCGCTGATGCTGGTGGGCCGGCCCGGCGCGCTGTCGCTTAACGCCCAGGCATCCGGGTAGCGGATGAAGTGGGCGTTGGCCTCGTCAAACCAGGCGTTCCAGTGGAAGGGCGTGTCGGCCAGTTCCTTCAGGGGACGCAGCGACTTCGCGACGCCCTCCAGCAGGACCACCAGCGCCCCGGTCGCGTTGGCGGGCGTGACGACGCGCACGGCGTAGATCCACTCGCCGTCGGTCCAGGCCTCCTGCCGCGCGACGTAGGTCTGGCCGCCGTGCTCCAGGGTGAAATCCAGCAGCAGGCGGTCGTCCGCGCTGCGGCGGCGCTCACTTTCCTCCCAGTCGCGGTATTCGAGCCAGCTGCTGCCCAGCCAGGCCTCGTTGTAGCGCGCGTCGAGGAGGTCCAGCGTCAATTCACCGCCTTCACCGCTGGCCGGCGGCCGGTCGACGTCCACCTGGATCACGCTCTGCGCGGCCTCGTTGTCCAGCACAAGGCGCAGGCCCTCGCGGGTGTTCGGCGCCTCGCTGACTTCCCAGCCAGTGGGCAGGGCGACGGTGTAGAGACCGGCGGGGTGCAGCACGCGCTGCGCGAAGTCGATGCCCTCCACGGCGGGCGGCGGCGGGAAGGTGGGCACGGGCGCGGCGGTCGGCGCCGCCGGCTGGGGGGAGCGGCCCACCGCCGAGAGCAGCGTGGTCAGGGCCAGAATGAGGGCCATCGAGATGCCGAATATGATGGTGATGCGCTTCATCCACATGCGGTCGCGGAACTCCAGGCTTCTGCCGGCAGGCACCGGGCGGCATGATACAGCAAAAGGCGAACGCGGTACAGTTGGCAGCCGGAGGGGGATACGCATACAGTAGGGTAGCGACGGAGGGGAACGACGCATGAGTGTGGCCAGTCTGGGTGAACTGTTGATCGACTTCGTCGCGCTGGAAAGCGGCGTGACGGTGGGCGAGGCCAGCGGCTTCCTCAAGGCGCCGGGCGGCGCGCCGGCCAACGTGGTGGTGGCGCTGGCGCGTCTGGGTCACAAGAGTTCCTTCCTGACGATGGTCGGCGACGACCCCTTCGGTCATCATCTGGCGCGCGTGCTGGCCGACGAGGGCGTCGACGTGCGCGGCATCCGTTTCTCGGCGGAGGCGCGCACCTCGCTGGCTTTCGTCTCGCTGGCCGAGGGCGGCGAGCGCAGTTTCGTCTTCTACCGCCACCCCGGCGCGGACATGCTGATGTCCCCCGCCGACGTCGACCTGGCGCGCATCGACGACCACGACATCTTTCACTATGGCTCCATCACCCTGATCGCCGAAAGCTCGCGCGCGGCGCTGCTGGCGGCCATCGAGCACGCGCTGGCGCGCGACATGACGCTCAGCTACGACCCCAACCTGCGCCTCGGACTCTGGCCGGACGCCGCCACGGCGCGCGCGCAAATGTTGGCCGGCCTTGAGTACGCCCAGGTCGTCAAGGTCAGCGACGAGGAAGTGGACTTCATGGCCGACGGCGAGGTCAGCGCCCTGTGGCGCGACCGGACGCAACTGCTGATCGTGACCCACGGCGCGGGCGGCTCGACCCTGCACACGCGCAGGGAGCGGCTGCACGCGCCCGGCTTCGCGGTCGAGTCGGTGGATACCACCGGCGCCGGGGACGGCTTCGTGGCCGCCATCCTGAGCGGCCTGCTGGAACACGGCGACGCCTGGCCCGACCACCTGCAGGAGATGGCGCGCTTTGCCAACGCCGTCGGCGCCCTGACGACCACGGCGCGCGGCGCCATTCCCGCCCTGCCGCAACGCGCGGCCGTCCAAGATTTTCTACGCGAGCAGGACGCTGCCTCATGAAACGCCGGCACCGCATCCTGGTGGTCGATGACGAACCCACCATACGCGAGGTGCTGCGCCGCTATCTGGAGCGTGAGGGCTGGCTGGTCAGCGAGGCGGCGGACGGCCGCGCCGCCCTGCGCTTGCTGGACGAGGACCCGCCCGACCTGCTGATTCTTGACCTCATGCTGCCCGGCGTCGACGGGCTCGGCATCACGCGGCGACTGCGCGGCGACGTCAGCGTGCTGGGCACGGGCTACACGGTGCCCATCATCATGCTGACCGCGCGCCGCGACGAGCAGGACCGCGTCCGCGGCCTGGAGCTGGGCGCCGACGATTACCTCACCAAGCCCTTCAGCCCGCGCGAACTGGTGGCCCGCGTGCGCGCCGTGCTGCGCCGCAGCGATCCCGCCAGCCAGGCCGCCGGTCGCCCGTTGCAGGCCGGCCCGCTGCTGCTGGACCCGCGCGCGCGGGAAGTGCGGCGCAACGGCGAACCGGTCACGCTCACCGCGCGCGAGTTCGACCTGCTGTGGCATCTGGCCGGCAACCCGCGCCAGGTCTTCAGCCGCGACCAGTTGCTGGACCAGGTGTGGGGCTACAACTTCGAGGGCGATGACAGCACCGTGACGGTGCACGTGCGGCGCCTGCGCGAGAAGATCGAGCCCGATCCCGCCAGGCCGGTCTTCATTCGCACCGTGTGGAGCGTCGGCTACATTTTCGATCCCGACCAGGATGCCGGCGACGCCTGAAGGGAAGGTCGACCTGGGCGGGCGGGCGGCCATCGTCACCGGCGCCGGCGGCCGTTACGGGCGCGCCATCGCCCTGGGTCTGGCGGAGGCCGGCGCGGCAGTGGTCGTCAACGATCTCAACCCGGACCGCGCTGAGGGGGTACGCAATGCCATCGCCGCGACCGGCGGCCAGGCCCTGGCCTGCCCCGGCGACGTCTCCAACCGCTTTCAGGCCGCCAACCTGATCGAACGCGCGCGCGATGGCCATGGCCGCATCTCCCTGCTGGTCCACGCGGTCGGCGCCGGCCCGCTGCAACGGCCGCTGCTGCGCCTCGACGAATGGGACTGGCGCCGTCTGCTGGAGGTCAACCTGAGCGGCGCCTTCTTCTGCACCCAGCTGATGGCGCGGGTGATGGCGGAGGAGGGCGGCGGCGTCATCCTGCTGCTCGTGCCGGGCGTTGCGCAGGGACTGCCGGTCGGCGACGCCGCCACGGCCGCCGCCCGCGCCGGCCTGTTGGGGCTGGCGCGCCAGGCCGCGCGCGAACTGGCGCCGGCGGGCGTGCGCGTGCACGCGCTCTGTGTTGCGCCCGCTGCCGACGCGGCGGAGGTGGTGGCTGCCACGCTGGCGCTCTGCCTGGAGGTGGATGACGCAGGGCACTGGTGTCAGCGGATCGGAGACTGACCTACTCCACGCTGAAGGAGATCTCGAAGGGCTGCTGCAGGTAATTGCCGTCCGGGGCGATCAGCAACAGGCGCAGGTGATACCAGCCGGGCTTGAGGGAGGGGACGTGCAGGGTCTCCAACTGGCCGTTGGGGACGCTGTTTTCATGCGTGCTGCCCAGTGTCACCCAGTCGTCGAAGTCGCCCCCGATGATCTCCACCTTGTAAAACTGCGCCTGCTCCGGCGTGAAGATGACGCTGCCGAGCACGGGCACGGCGCGCCAGCGCGAGAGCACGGCGCCGTTCTGCGGCGAGGTGATCACGGCGGTGGTCACCTGCGAGGGGAAGTGTCGCGGGGGCTGCAGGAGCGCCGCGTTGCACTGGATGGAGGGCAGAAAGGCCAGGTTGCGGCTGCGCGCAAAGAGTTCGGCCTCGATCACTTCCTGCGGCGACGGCGACAGGGGCGGGGCGAGGAAGAGTTGTTCGCGCGCGCCGAGGGAGATGGCCGCCGCTTCCAGCGCCTGCGGCACCTGGCAGTAAAGCGGCGGTGGCGGCGGGGTGCGGCTGTCCGGGTTCTGGTAACGGATGCCGCTGGCCAGTTCGGTCGGGATGCGGAACGCCAGCACGCGGAAGATGCCGGGCTCGACCTCCTGCAGGCGGACGTCGCTGCCGGTCTGCACCGGGTTGGCGGGGCGGGCCGGGCCGGTCAGCAGCCATTCGTCGACGCGGCGCGCGCAGGCGGTGGCCGGCTCCGTCAGCGCCCAGGGATGGCACAGGCTGGTCTGTTGCAGGCCGGCGGGCGGCTGCAGGTTGTCGTTCAGCAACTGGCTGTCGCGGGCGAAGCTGGCCAGCATGCCCTGGTCGTTATAGATGCCGCTCATCACGGCGTTCCAGACGGGCGCGGCGCCCGAAAGGCCCGAGGTATCCACCATCGGCGCGCCGTCGCTGTTGCCCACCCAGGCGCCGACCACCACGTTGCGCGTGTAGCCGATCGTCCAGTTGTCGCGCAGGTCGTCGGTGGTGCCGGTCTTGACGGCGGCGTCGCCGGGGAGGCCGGGGACGCGCAGCGGGCTGTTCGCGCCCATGGCGGGGCTGCGCGCCGCGTTGTCGGCCAGTATGTCGCTGATGAGGAAGGCGATGCGCGGGTCCAGCACCTGCTCGCCAAAGGCGCCCAGGCTGACGCCGGCGTCGGTGCGGCGGGCATGCGGACAGCCCCCGTCCAGTTCGTAGAGAATCTCGTCCTCGCGGCTGAGCACGCAGCGGATGCTGTGCAGCGGCACGCGCGTGCCCTCGTTGGCGAAGACGCCGTAGGCCTGCGCCAGTTCCAGCAGGGTGACGTCGCCGCCGCCGAGGGTCAACGAGAGGCCGTAGCGGCTGGCGTCGCGGCCCAGGCTCTCCACGCCGAAGCGCTCCATGATCTCCAGCAGGCCGGGCACGCCGATGCGCCGCAGCGTGACCACGGCCGGGATGTTGTAACTGTTGGCGAGGGCGGAGCGCATGCGCTGCGGGCCGTGAAAGCGCTTGTCATAGTTGCGCGGCCAGTCCGGCGGGACGTTGCGCCCGCGCACGTCCAGCTTCGTATCCCACAGGATTTCGGCCGGCGTCATGCCCTGCTCCAGCGCCGCGGCATAGGTCATGGGCTTGACGGTGCTGCCGGGCTGGCGCAGGGCGGTGGTGACGTTGACGCGGCCGTCGATGCTGTCGTCGTAATAGTCGGCGCTGCCCACCATGGCGAGGATCTCGCCGCTGTCCGGTCGCGTGACGATCACGGCGCCGTTGCCCACGTTGTTGCCCGCCAGGCGCGTCACCTGCTGCCGGACGGCCTCCTGCGCCATGTCGTTGATGCGCCGGTCAAGCGTGGTGTAGACCTTCAGCCCGCCGCCGGCGCTGAGTTCCGGGCCATGGCCCAGGCTGGCCAGCAGCGGTTCCAGTTGCGTCTGCACGTAAACGATGAAGTGCGGCGCGTGGAAGGGCACGTCGGGCGTATCGAAGGTCAGGCCGGCGGCGATGGCCGCGTCGCGCTGTTGCTCGTCGATGAAGCCCTCGGTGAGCATACGGTCCAGCACGGTGAGCCAGCGAACGTTGACGGCTTCCTGGACCTCGGGTTCCGGATTGAGCGGGTCCAGACTGGCGGGCGCCTGCGGCAGGCCGGCCAGCATGGCCGCCTCGCCGAGGGTGACGCGGCTGACGTCCTTGTTGAAGAAGGTGCTGGCCGCGGCCTGCGCGCCGTAGGCCAGGTTGCCGTAGTAGATTTCGTTCAGGTAGAGCTCGAGGATCTCGTCCTTGCCCTTGCGCTGCGTCAGCACCATGGCGAGCGCGATCTCCTCCAGCTTGCGGTCGATGCTGCGTTCGGCGCGGCGTTCCGGCGTGAAGAGCAGGTTGCGCACCAGTTGCTGGGTGATGGTGCTGCCGCCGCTGCTGCCCCGGGCGAGGCCGACGTACTGCAGGAAGGCGCGCAGGGTCGCGGCCACGTCAATGCCGGGGTTGCTGTAGAAGCTGTCGTCCTCGATGGCCAGGGTGGCGTCGATCAGGGCCGGCGGGATGTCCTCCAGCGCGACGTAGGTGCGGCGCCCCTCGCGGAAGGACTCGTAGAGCGTTTCTCCGTAGCGGTCATGGATGAAGCTGCTCTCGAAGTTGCGCCAGTCGTCGACCTGGGACACGCGCTCGCCGAGCTGGTTTTCGATGCGCGCGCCCAGCAGGGCCACGGCCAGCGCCAGCGAGAAGGTCAGCCCGCCGCAGAGCAGGGTAAAGGCGCCGATGATGGCGATGAGGCAGCTGCGCGGCAGGTACCAGCCGGAGCGGCGGCGGGGGCGTCGTGGCCGGCGCGGGGCGGGCCGGGCGCCGGCGGGGGGCGCCGGCGGGCGCTCTGCCGCGTCAGGCGCGGGCGCTGCTGCGCTTCCCTGCGTCCGGCGGCCGCGCGCCGCCGGAGGCTTGCGCGGCGGTGGCTCCGGCGGGGCGGCCGACTCCTCAAGCGTGGGCAGGTGGAAGGGAACATCGTCCTGCCGGCCGGCATGCGTCGGACTGGCGCCCTCGCGATCCCTGCCGGCCGGCCTGCGTTCCTCATCCATGCCGGCGCGTCTCCCCTGGCCGGTCGCCCTGTTCAGCGGATGGCGATGTCGAGTTGCGCCAGGCGCCCGACGACGAAGTCGCGCGCCTGTTGCACGTCTTCCAGGCGTCTGAGGTGCTCAATGAGCGCGAAGCCGTCGGGCAGTTGCATTTCGAAGCGCCGCAACAGATGGTCCCAGTCGAGCAGGCCGGTTCCCGGCACGGCCTCTTCAATGTGCAGCACCAGTTGCTCGCCGACGGTGACGTCCTTGAGGTGCGCGGAGCGAATGTAGGGCCCCAGTTCGTCGAAGAAATAATCGATGACCGCCGTCGTGTCGTAGACGCTGTCGAGGTCCTTGACGAAGTTGACGAGGTCCGCGTTCACGCCGATCCAGTCCGGGTTGCTGCGCTCGATGATGCGCCGGATCTTGGCCGGCTCGCCGAGGGTGGTGGTCAGGTGGCACTCCATGGCGACCGGCGTGCCGAGGCGCGCGGCCGTTTCGCCGATTTCGGCCAGGCTGCGCACGAGGCGCTCCTCGGTCTCCGGCAGGAAGTTGTCCGCGTGCGGCGCCCACTGGTAGCCATGGTACATGCTGGTGGGGCGCAGCGAGGCCATGTGCGCGCCCAGTTCGCCGGCGCGGCGGATCACGTTGCGGCAGATGCGCACGCCCGCGCGCCGCTCGCTCTCGTCGCGGCTGATGATGGAGGGGTAGGCGCCCCAGAACTGCACCAGTTCGATGCCGTTGTCGCGCAGCAGATGCCGCGTGCGCAGCGCCTCGCGCAGCGGCTGCTCGAGGGGATCGCCGGGGTGGTGCATGCCCATGCCCGTGAAGCCCAGCGCGACGATCTGCTCCACGACCTGTTCATCGACGTTGAGCCAGCCGGAGAACCAGTCGTCCACGCCACCCAGTCGCATCGCTGCCTCCCACTACCGGCGTCAAATTAAGGTGTTCTGCCCGGCCGCCGGGTTGCCGGTTCCTGCCTGTTCAGATCTGAAAGTGACCCGAGACGCGCACGATCTTCTGTTCGTAGTTGATGACGTAATCCAGCAGTTGCTCGTGCAGTTGCGACCAGGTGCTGCTGTTCAGGATGCCCCGCATGGTCGCCAGGTCGCGGGCGATGCCCTCGGTCATGATCTGGGCGGTGTTGCCGAGGCTGTAGGTGGTCATCCAGGCGCCGGTGTGACGCAGGCCCAGGTTCTGCGTGCCGGGAATCCAGTCGCGCACGAGGAACTCGAAGTACTCTTGGTCGCGACCGGGGCGGATGTCCCAGGTCATGATCAGCTTGACGTCCATGTCCCCGTTTTCGTCTGGCACGGCTACTCCGGCAGGGCCTTGGGCTGCAGCAGGGTGACGCGGGTCTGCTCCGGCAAATTGGCGGGGGTGACGCGCAGGAATTCCTCTTCGTGGGCCTCGCCGCCGCCCATCGTCCCCAGGAAGGCGGCCAGCGTCGCTGCCGCCTCGTCCGGCGGGCCCTGGGGCACGGGCACGATGCTGCGCGGCTCCAGCAGGGCCACCAGGCCGGCGGCCTCATCCGCCGTCAGTCGACCATCGCCCAGCGGCAGCAGCAGAACCTGCACCTCGCCCAGGGTCTCGAGCACGGCCTGGTCCGGCACCTGGGTCAGCGCCCCCGGGTGCAACAGGTTCAGGTCGCCGAAGTGGAAGAGCCAGGCCACGTTGTGGCGCATGGCGCCGTTCGCCGGCGCGTGCAGGGCGATGCCGCGCATGAAGACGCCGGCGACCTCGTATTCGCCCGGCCGCCAGAAGAGCAGCAACTCCCGCTCCTCATTCTCAAGCGGCAACTGCGTTTGCACCGCCTGCGGGTCGCCGTGGCTGAGGCAGACGACATCGGCCTTCAGGCCACGGCCCTTGCGCTGCACCGGCGCGCAGGGGTCGGTCACCACCGCGATCTGGCCGCGCCCGCTGAAGCGAAAGCAGTCCTGGCCGTACCAGTGGATATCCAGCAGTTCCCCCCTCTTGACAAGCGCCGCCAGGCAGCACCAGTATAGCCTGGCGGACGCGGCCTGAACAGCCAGGGGAGAGGGGGCAGCATGGGCGCAGGGGTCATCGCGGTCGCCGGCGCGCCGCCCTGGCTGAGGGCGTTGCGGCAGCGCGTGGCGGCGACCGCGCTGCCCACGGGGCCGGGCTTCGTGCCGCGCCTGACGGACCTGGGGCCGGCGCTGCTGCTGGCCGACGCGGCGGACGAGGCCGCGCGGCGCTGGATCAGCGCGGCGCGCGCCAACAACGCCACGCGCCGCATCCCGCTGCTGGCCGTCGCCGACGAGGCGCAGCACGCGGCCGCCCTGCTGGCCGGCGCCGACGCCGCCCTGACCGCCGCGGAGTTGCTGGCCGCGCCGCAGGCCATCCTGCGGCAGCACGCGCGTCCGCCCGACCCGGCGCGTCAGGCGCGCCTGGCTTGCGAGTGCGCGGGGGAGTTGCCGCCGCCGGCGCGCGAGGGGGTCAGGCTGTTCAACGCCGGCGAATACTACGCGCAGCACGACGCTTTCGAAATGCTGTGGATGCAGACCGACGGGCCGGTGCGCGAACTGTATCGCGCGGTCCTGCAGGTGGGCGTGGCGCTGTACCAGGCGCAGCGCGGCAACCGGCGCGGCGCGCTGAAAATGTTGCTGCGCAGCGCGCAATGGCTGCGCGATTTGCCGGATACCTGCCAGGGGCTGGACGTGGCGCAGCTGCGCGCGGACGTGCGACGCCTGCGCGCGGAGCTGTCGGTGGAGGACGGCGCGGTCACGCCTGTCAGGCTGCGGGAGTTGGGGAGCGTAGACGACAATTAATTTTACGCTATAGTTTTGTTGCTACGTAGGCAGCGAGAGTGCAGAGGCTCATGGACTTTTCGGATCAGATAACAAAACTGGCCGACCGTCTTCGTGAACGTAAGCCCCATGTTCGCTCAGAGGAGGCGACGAAACAATCTCTTGTCATTCCCTTCATTCGTGATTTGGGCTACGACATCTACAATCCGGCTGAGGTGGTTCCCGAATACATCGCCGATGTTGGGATGAAGAAAGGCGAAAAGGTCGATTACGCAATTCTGAAGGATGGAAGCCCAATCCTGCTGATCGAGTGTAAGGATGTCAGCGTTGCGCTTGGCCCGGATCAACGTTCTCAACTGACTCGTTATTTCTTGGTTACACCCGAAGCGCGGTATGCAGTACTTACAAATGGCATTGTTTACCAATTCTTTACGGAGTTGGACGAAAAGAATCAGATGGATGCTACACCTTTCCTCACCATAGATATGGAGAATCTAAACGGGCGACATGTCAGGGAACTTGAGCGTTTTACCAAGGACGCATTTGATGCAGATCGCATCTTCAGCGCTGCTCGTGAATTACGCTTCATGCGCGAAATTGGCGAGAGGATAGCCAAGGAATTCCGCGATCCTTCCGAGGATCTGGTGCGGCATTTCGCCCGACAGGTTTACGGCAAGCCTCTGACGAAGCCGCGAATGGCCGAATTCACACGCTTCGTGCGTGAGGCACTGCGCGCACACGTCAACGATTTGGTGCGCAATCGCCTGCAATCCGCCATGCAGACGGAGCCAGAAGTACCGCCGCTTGTCGTCGAGCCAAACGGCGAGAGTCAGTCAGAGGCGGAGCGCAAGAAACGACAGCGTGAAGCAGGAATAAAAGCCGCAGATACACGGCTGCGCAATCAGGCAAGTCGGCAATCTTCCGAAGAGCCCGATTACAGCAAGTACCAAAACTGGGAACAACTCAAGGCAGATCCTGAACTTTACAATCTGTTTATGCAACTGTGCGAGTACGGTCGTTCCCTTGGTGATGATGTATTGGTCAATCCTACGAAGTACTACATCAGTTTTTGGAGAAAGCGGACAGTTGCTTATGTCAGAGCACGGACTGGCATAAGGCGATTGATCGTGTATGTCTACGCAGATCTGAAACAGACGCAACTGAACGAGGGTTTCACACGGATTCTGCCTGACTCGATTAATCACCCACCCTGCAATGTGGAAATCAGAATCTCCAATCAGGCAGACCTCGAACGCGCAAAGCCGCTGATCCAGCGCAGCATCGACGCGGCCGGTTAGTCTGAGGAGCGCACAGATGGGCAGAGTTCAAATCTTTCACGCAACTCTGGACGGCGCGCGCGAACTCGGGGAAACGCCTTTCCGGAACGAAAAGGAACTACAGGGTCTCGTTGAAACGCATCTGCACAATCTGACGGGCATCGATTTTGTCGCTACGGAGCATCGCACCGGCAGCCGGCACAAACGCCGTGCCGACACGCTGGGCCTGGACAGCCAGCAGCGGCCCGTGGTGATTGAGTACAAACTCGGCCATGGCGGCGCAGCCATCAGCCAGGGGCTGGACTATCTCTACTGGCTGGAGGACCACAAGGGCGATTTCCGCGAGTTGGTTCGCAACAGTCTGGGCAGCAGTCGCTCACGCAACATTGACTTCAGGAATGCCCGGTTGCTTTGTGTCGCCGGCTGGTTCAGGCGCGAAGATGTCATAAACGCAGAGACCAATAGACGACGAATAGACTTGCTTTCGGTCCGGCGACATGGAGCAGCGACAATTTTGCTTGAGTGGGTGCATGGCAAAGAGCCGGAGCCGATAGCTGTGCCTCATCCACCATATCCAGACCCAAATCCACAGTTCCCAGATTATGGGGAGTGGGACCAACTGGTTGCTGACAAAAGTCTATACGAATTGTTCAAGGAATTATGTGACTTTACAAAGGCATTGAATGAAGAGTTATGGGTGAAGCCGCACACGACTGGCTTCTCGATAAAACTAAAGCCAGGTAAACGCGCCAACTTACTCTATATCTGGCCAAGTCTGAAAGAGAGGCTGTTGACGATACAACTCAAGCTTGATCTCACAACAGTTTCTTTGGAAGAAGGGTTTACACAAGATATCAGCCAGGTTGAGCGACATCGTCCATACACGCTCCTGGTCTTTATACGCAACCACGACGATCTCAAGCGCGCGAAGCCGTTGATCAGGCGCAGTTACGAAGAGGCCGGCTGAGCGCGGCGGCTAGTCCGTAAAACGGTACTTCAGCAGCGTCCAGAGCACCGGCAAGGAGTCACTGGCGCGGATCTTCTTGCCCTCGTCCCACTCGCGGCCGTTGTAGGAGATCGGCACCTCGTAGATGTGGATGCCGCGCTTCAGCACCTTGGCCGTGATTTCCGGCTCGAAGTCGAAGCCGTCGGCGCGCAGCTGCATGTCCGCCACCAGTTCACGGCGGAAGACCTTGTAGCAGGTCATCATGTCGCTGAGGATGGCGTTGTAGAGGATGTTGGTCAGCAGGGTCAGGCTCTTGTTGGCCACCATGTTCCAGAAGTACATGGCCTTGCGCGGCCCGCCCAGAAAGCGCGAGCCGTAGACCACCGGCGCGATGCCCTCCTTCAGCGGCTGCAGCAGGAGGGGGTAGTCGCGCGGGTCGTACTCCAGGTCCGCGTCCTGGATCAGCAGCAGGTCCGAGGTGGCGGCGGCGAAACCGCGGCGCAGGGCGGCGCCCTTGCCCTGGTTGCGCTCCATCAGCAGCAGGCGCAGGCCCGGGCGTCCCTCGTCGGCGATGCGCGTCAGGAGTTCGCGCGTGCCGTCGCTGGAGCCGTCATCGACGACGATGATTTCGTCGGCCATGCCGGTATCCAGCACGCGCTGCAGCAGCGTTTCGATGTTGTCGACCTCGTTGTAGCAGGGGATGATCACCGCCAGCGAGAGCCGGTCTTCGTCCTTCTGCGTCACTGTTACTTCCTCTACCGTTTGCAAACCGGCGCCAACTATAGCACAGGGCCCTTGTTACACCGCTGGCACACGCAATGGCGCCTCTGGCGTGCTTCGGGCTTGCGCCCTCGCTATCCCGCGGGGGTGCTGCGGGCTTTGCTATCCCGCGGGGATACTGCGAGCTTCGCTCTTGTTATCCCAAAGGGATGCTGCGGACTTCGTCCTTGCTATCCCACGGGATGCTTCGGGCTTACGCCCTCGCTATACTCGCGCCGGAATACCGGCTCAGGGCAGAGGGCACATGGCGCAGGGGCTGTCGGTAGCGACCATCAAACGCCTGGCGCGGCAGACGCGGCAACAGGCGCGGGCCATCCTGCAGGAAGCGGGCGAGCAGCCCGGCGCAATACTGGCCTCTGTATCTGTCGACGTCAGTCAGGGCCTGGCGCGGCTCATCGACCACACGCTGCTGAAGCCGGAGGCCGGCGCGGCGCAGATCAGGCAGCTCTGCGCGGAGGCGCGCGAGCAGGGCTTTGCGACGGTCTGCGTCAACAGCGGGCGCGTGCCGCTGGCGGCGGAACTGCTGCGCGGCAGCGAGGTGGCGGTCTGCAGCGTGGTCGGCTTTCCGCTGGGCGCCGCCCTGCCGGCGGCCAAGGCGCGGGAGGCGCAACTGGCGATCGAGGCCGGCGCGGGCGAAATTGACATGGTGCTGAATATCGGCGCGCTGAAGGACAATGACCTGCGCGCGCTGCTGGCCGACCTCCGCGCGGTAGTCAATGTCTGTCACGCGCGCGACGTGCCCTGCAAGGTGATCCTGGAGACGGCCCTGCTGACTGACGAGGAAAAAATCATCGCCTGCGCTGCAGCCAGTGTGGCGGGCGCGGACTACGTGAAGACCAGCACCGGCTTCGGCGGCGGCGGCGCGACGGTGGAGGACATCGCGTTGATGCGGCGCGCAGTCGGGCCGGCGATGGGGGTGAAGGCCTCGGGCGGCGTGCGTACGCGTGAGGACGCGCTGGCGATGGTTAAGGCGGGCGCGACGCGCATCGGGGCCAGCGCCGGCGTGGCGATCGTCCGTGGGGCGCGGGGTGAGGGGGCGTATTGATGAAAAAGCTGCGGCTGTTTCGCATCACGGACGGGAAGGTTGTCCGCCAGCCGGCCAGCCTGTTCCAGTACGAAAAGGAATTGCAGGACCTGGTTGAACGGTATCTGCACGACTTCCTCGGCGTGCACTTCCTCGCGCGCGAGTTCGCCACGGACAGCGGCTACATCGACACCTTGGGAATTGACGATGCAGGCCGCCCGGTGGTTATCGAGTACAAGCGCGAGAAAGATAAAAATGTTGTTGGGCAGGGATTGGGTTATCTGGGCTGGATAAAGAAGAATCAAGCGAAGTTCAAACTGGAGGTGATTGAGAAGTTGGGCCAGGAGCGAGCAAAACACATTTCCTGGCCGCCGCGATTATTGATTATCGCAAGCGATTTTAGTGACATGCAAATGAACGCAGCTCAAAGTGCGCCAAATATCGAGTTACTGTGTTACCGGCGCTTCGGTGAACATAGTTTCGCACTGGAATGGATACATGGTGGTGAGGAAGAGCCCGCTGTGCCAATGTCCAGTTCTCAGCTTGATGTGCCTGAGCCTGCTTCTTCCCCAAGTCAACTGGATTTCAGCAAGTACAGAAATTGGGACAAAACAAGCGAGGAAGTGCGCACACTGTTTCTGGAATTGCTGGAATTTGCACAGACGCTTGGGCCGATGCGCCTGGATGTGTTTGCGACCCAGTTTTCGTTCCGGCGCATGAAAGAGGAAGACATCCGGCACAAGTGGCCGCCCGTTTTTGCCCAGGTGATACCAAATATCACGTCAGGAATACGGGTGGAAGTACTGGAACGCACCCAGTCCGCGCCGCTTGAGGAGGGTTTTACAAGCTTGACACAATATGGATCCCTTTACCGGACGTTTTACATTTATGACCGCGGCGACCTGGAGAAGGCCAAATCCCTGCTTCGCGAATCGTACGAACGCCATTGAGGCAGAAGCGAATATAGTTACGGGCATTCACAAGAGGACTTTCGCATGAACGATCTTGAGTTGCAGCAGTATCTTTTTGACCTGCAGGGTTACCTGGTCATTGAAAACGCCCTGAGCCCCGAAGAAGTGGCGACCCTGAACCGGTTGATCGACGAGCAGAACCTGCCGCCACCGGTCAAGTCGCCGCGCTTCGGCAGCGCGCCCACGCTCGGTTCCTCGCTGATCAAATACGAGTCGATTGTGCCTGACAGCATGGTGCGGGAGGAGCGCAACAGGCCGGTGGGCGCCGGCTTTCTCGACTGGGGCCAGCCCTTCTGCGATTTGCTGGACCATCCGGCCATCATGCCGGTGCTGCGTTTCCGCCTGGGCGAGGCCTTCCGCCTGGACCGGCTCTACGGCATGTACATGCGCAAGGGGCAGGGCTACGGCAAGCTGCACGCCGACTACGGGGCGACGGCGCCGGATGAGGGTGTGCAACCAGGCGAGTATTACGCCTTCCGTACCAACCAGGTCTACGAGGGCTTCATCGTCGTGTCCTGGGCGCTGGCGGACGCCGGACCCGGGCTGGGCGGCTTCTGCTGCATTCCCGGCAGCCACAAGAGCAATTACAGGTTGCCGCAGCAGATCAGCGACAACTTCGAGGAGTCGCCGCAGGTCATCATTCCCGAGATGCCGGCCGGCTCGGTCATCCTGTTCAGCGAGTCCCTGACGCACGGCACGGCCACCTGGCGGGCCGATCACGAACGGCGCACGCTGCTCTACAAATACAGCGTGTCGCACCTCGTGTGGACCTCAAAACGGGTGGAATTGCCGCAAACGGTCGAGCTGACGCCGCGCCAGCAGATACTGTTCCGCGAGCCCGGCGATCCGCTGCGGCACTTCCCCTCGCTGTTTGAGGGTGCCACTGTTTGACGCCGGCAGGCGTGAATGGCCCCGCCAGGCAATATGCGACCTGCGTTAAAATTGATGGAAGCGAGATGAACCCGGAGTGAAGTGACATGGACCCTGAAATTCTGCGGGAGGCGCACTCCGGCCTGCGCTGGCTGCTGATCGCCGTGACGGTGCTGGCGCTGATCGTGACGCTGCGCAGCATGCGCGGCGCCGGCGTCGGGATGCCCAACCGCGTCGTCATGCTGGTCTTTCGCATAGTCATTACCCTGCAGTGGCTGGTCGGCCTCTTCCTGCTGGTCGTGAAGTACCCCGTCGCCGAATGGTTCGGGCGTCTGGAGCACATCCTGCTGATGACCGTGGCGATGGTCCTGACGCACGTCTTCGGCGGCCGCCGCGCCGCGCGTCCTGTGATCAGCCTGGCGCTCATCATCGTCGTGCTGGCGCTGGTGATTGTCGGCGTCATCCGGGTGGAGCAGGCCGCGGCGCCCGTCGCCGCCTGAGCGCCTCAGCGCGGCTGACGCAGCAGCGCCGTCAACCAGAACAGCGGCCGCGTACAGAGCCAGAGCAGGGCGGCCCGCAGCGGCCCGTGCTGCTTGCGCGCGTAGACCAGCAGGTCGCGCCAGTAAGTGCGCCGCGCGAACCAGGTGCGCGTCGCCGACTTCTCCAGGTGCGTGATATACGTGCCGCTGAGGAAGCGGAAGCGCGCGCCTGCGTGGCGCTGGGCCAGCGTGTCTTCCGGGAAGTAGAGCAGCAGGTCCTCATCCAGCCACAGTTGCCCGCGCCGCATGAGCAGGCAGGAACCGGGCATGACCTCGACGTCGCGGTCGACGTCGCGCTGCCAGCCGGCGTACCAGTGCCGCGCCAGCGCGCGCCGTCGCCAGGGGAGGGGCAGTTGGTCCGGCAGGGCGTGGGCCAGCAACAGATAGCCCCAGGTGGGGCGGCGCGAGCAGCTGCGCTGGATGCTGCCGTCGGGGTTGCGCAGTTGCAGCGTGGCGCCGAGGTAGTCGGGATGCGCGTCCATGAAGTCGACCAGGGTCTGCAGGGCGTCCGGCTGCGGCAGGGTGTCGGGGTTGAGCAGCAGGACGTAGTCGCCGCGGGCCGCGCGGATGCCGACGTTGTTGCCGCCGCAGAAATAGCGGTTCTCCGTCTGTGGCAGCAAACGGATGTTTGGGAACTCGCGCGCCAGCGGGGCGGCGCTGCCGTCGTTGTCGACCACGATTAACTCCGGCTGCAGCGTGCCGGCCTGCAACGCGCGCAGACAGCCGCGCAGATGCTCCAGCGTGTGGTAGTTGACGCTGACCACGGAGAGCCGCGGCGCGGGCCCGGTCTCGCTCATGGCGTCTTGCGCGCGATGAGCAGCGTACTGAAGTTGAAGGCCCAGGGCGTCAACTGCGCCAGCGCGGCGCCGAGGGCCTCCGCCAGGCGGCTGCTGCGGTAGTAGCCGGGGGCGCGGAAGGGGCCGCCCAGACCCCACAGGGTGAAGTCATGGCCGGTCGGCCGCAGCTCGCAGATGGCGAAGCCGGCGTCAACCACGGCGGCGACCAGCGCGCGCCGGCCGTAAGTGCTTTCGTAAAAGGCCTCGTCGTTCAGCGGGCCCTGGCCCAGCAGACGGCGTTTGCCGGCCACCAGGCGAGTCACCAGGTTGGGGAAGGGAATGGTCAGCACCAGCAGGCCGTCGGGCCGCAGCACGCGCCGGGCCTCCGCCAGCGCCGGGCCCATGCCCTGCTCAAAGTGCTCCAGCACGCCGAAGGACAGGTAGGCGGCGAGCGAGCCGTCGGCGCAGGGGATGGCGTGCACGTCGCCGGCCAGCAGCGGCAGGTCGGGCGCATGGCGGCGCGTTGCCTGCAATGCGTTTTCCGCGTAGTCCATGCCGATCACGTTGCGGTAGCCCTGCCGGCGCAGCACGATGAGCGGGGCGCCGAGGCCGCTGCCGGCCTCCAGGACGGGTCCGTCGCGCGGCAGCCAGGGCAGCCAGGCGCGCATGATGGCCCGGGCGCGCGGGTAGTCCATACTGGCCAGCTCGGCCTCGACGCTGGCCCCGTCCCAGATGTCGATCCAGGCCTGGCGCGTGCTCTCGTAGCGGTCGGTCACGGGGCAGCGTGTGACCCCGCTTGCTTGCGGCCCGCCAGCTGGACCTGGCGGATGAGGAAGCTGGCGGCCGGCGTGCCCAGGTCGCGCGGGGCGAACCAGAGCCGGGCCGGCGTCGGCGCGTCGCGCAGCATGGCCTCCAGGCGCGCGATGGCCGCGTCGTCGTTGCCCTGGCGCCGCGCCCAGTCGGGCAGGTTGTGGCGCTTGACGACCGTGGCGCCCTGTTCGACGCGCAGGCCGGCGCGGGCGAAGAGGTGGCGCCAGCCGGTCTCGCTGTAGGCGCGGTTGTGCGAGGGATCGCGCCGGCGCTCCAGGTCGTCGACCCACGCGGCGGAGGGCCGGTGCACGGGCAGCATCTGGTCCTGCAGCAGCAGCCGGCCGCCCGGCCGCAGCACGCGCGCGCTCTCCTGCATGAAGCGCAGTGCGTCCGGGAAGTGGTGCGCGGCGATGCGGCAGGTGACCAGTTCGAAACTTTCGTCGGCGAAGGGCAGGTCGTCGGCCGCCGCCTCGCGGTAAGTCACGTTGCGGACATTCTGCGCGCGGATGTGCGCCTCCGCCTGCTCCAGCATGGCGGGCGCGAGGTCGCTGGCGACCACGCCGGCGACGAAGGGCGCGAAGGTCAGGGCGGTGTGGCCGCCGCCGGTGGCGACGTCGAGCACGCGCCAGTGCGGCTCCGGCTGCGCCATGACCAGCAGATGCCCAAGGTCCGGGCCGCTGGCGTGATTGGCGCTGGTCACGTAGGCGGCGGCGAAGCGGCTGAAGCGCTCGCGCGCAAGGGACTGCGGGTCGCTGGCGGGCATGGCGGCTCCTGACGGGTGGACGTTCAGAGACAAGTGTAGCGCAAGGCGCGGCCCGGCTCCGCGTTGACGAATCGCGCGCGTCGGTCACAATGGCCAGAGAGTTGACAGCGCGGGCGCCCATGGACCTGGAACATCTGAACGAGCAGCAGCGCGCGGCGGTGACCGCCGGCCCCGGCCCGGTCATCGTCTATGCCGGGCCGGGCAGCGGCAAGACGCGCGTCCTGACGCAGCGCCTGGCCTGGCTGGTGCGCGGGCAGGGGGTGTACCCGGGCGCCATCATGGCCGTCACCTTTACCAATCGCGCGGCGAGCGAGATGCGCAATCGCGCCGAGGCCCTGCTGGGCGGCCGTCTGCGGGGCGCGCGGGTCGGCACCTTTCACAGCATCTGCGGCCGGCTCTTGCGGGCCGAGGCCGAATACCTGCCCTACAGCGCCAGTTACGCGATTTTTGACACGGACGACCAGCGCATGGCGGTGAGGATGGCGCTGGCCGACATGGGACTGCAGCATGAATGGCGCCAGGCGCGCGATATCGTCAGCAAGATTTCGCGGGCCAAGTGCGAACTCATCGCGGCGCAGGACTACGTCGCGCCCAGCTACGCCCATTTGCTCACCGAAAAGGTCTATCCGCGCTACCAGAACCTGCTGCTGGAAGCGGACGCCATGGATTTCGGCGACCTGTTGATGCAGACCGTGTTTCTGCTGCAGGAGAATGCGGACCTGCGCAAAAAGTACGGCCGGCTCATCGAGCATTTGCTGGTCGACGAGTTTCAGGACACCAACCTGGCGCAGTACCGCCTCGTGCGGCTGCTGGCCTGGCCCCAACAGAACGTCTTCGTGGTCGGTGACGAGGACCAGGCGATCTACTCCTGGCGCGGCGCCGACTGGCGCAACGTGGACAGCTTCCGTCAGGACTTCGCCCAGGCGCAGGAATTCAAGCTGGAGCAGAATTACCGGTCAACCCGGACCGTGGTCGAGGCGGCGCGGGCCGTCATTCGCCACAATCCGGAGCGGGTGGACAAGGCGCTGTTCACCACCCGCGAGGCCGGCGCGAAAATACGCCTGCATTCCGCCTACGACAGCCGGGAGGAAGCGGAGCACATCGTGCAGGCCACCGCGCGCATGCTGCAGGGCGAGGGCTTGCAGTTGCGCGACGTCGCCGTGATGTACCGCAGTCACTTCCAGTCCCGCGCGCTGGAAGTGGCCTTCATCGACGCCGGCATTCCCTATCGCCTGATACGCGGCGTGGCCTTTTACAGTCGCCGGGAAATCCAGGGCATGATGGCCTGCCTGCGTTTCGCGCACAACCCGAACGACCAGGTGTCCTTCGTGCGCATCGTCAACGAGTTCGGGCGCGGCATCGGCGACAAGACCATGGGCGTCTTCAAGGCCTGGCGCGAGCGGGAAGGGCTGGGTTGCGGCCAGGCGCTGGTGCGGCTGGTGGAAGGCGCGGAGGTGGAGTTTCCCACCCGCATGCTCGGGGTGCTGCGGGACTTCGGCAGTCTGTGCGTTGACTGGTGGGGGGCGGCCGCGACGGGCGACCTGACGGCGCTCTTCGACAGGATCGCGCCGGACACGGTCAACGAGGACTGGCTCTGGAAGGTCAGCGATGACGAGGAACAGTTGCGGGAACGCGAGGAGAATCTGGCGGAACTGCGCGGTCAACTGGAGCAGGCCATGGCAGACTCGCAGTCGCTGGGCGACTTCCTGGCCGAGCGGGCGCTGTACACGGACGTCGACATTCGCGACCCGGAGCTTGACGCCATCTCGCTGATGACCCTGCACGCCACCAAGGGCACGGAGTTCCCGGTGGTGTTCATCGCCGGCGTCGTGGACGGGCTGTTACCGCACGCGCGTTCGCTGGATGATCCCGACCAGCTCGCCGAGGAACGGCGCCTGTTTTACGTGGGCATCACGCGCGCGATGGATGAGCTCTTTCTTTCCTGCGTTTTTCGCAGCGGCCACGCTGTGTACGATCCCTCGCGTTTCCTGGACGACATCCCGCAGGAGTTGCTGGACGTCACGGCCTCGCCCTCGCTGCGCAGCACTTATGAACCCGTGGTGGATACCGTCTGGGAGCCGCCGGTGGCCATTGCGACGTCGCAGCCGACGCTGCAGTACCGCAGCGGTATGCGCGTCATACACAAGACCTTTGGCGAGGGGATGGTGATCGAGAGCCGGGCCACGCGCGACGACGAGGAGGTCACGGTGGTCTTCACGGCGCACGGCATCAAGCGGCTGTCAGCGGCGATCGCGGGCCTGCAAACGCTGGGCTAATCCCTGCGCCACGCGCGCGATCACAGTCTCGGCCACGGCGGCCTTGCTCATCAGGGGCAGCTCTTGCGGCGCGCGGCCCGGCGCCAGCAGGGCCACGCGGTTGTCATCCACGCCGAAGCCGGCGTCCGTCGCGCTGATGTCATTGGCCACGATGAGGTCGAGACCCTTGCGCGCCAGCTTCTCCGCCGCGCGCTGCAGCAGTGCCTCGCTCTCCGCCGCGAAGCCGACGACGTAAAGCGGCCGGCCGCTCTCGCGGCGCTGCGCGGCCAGGGCCTGCAGCACGTCCGCGGTGGGCTCCAGCGTCAATTGCAGACCGGCGGCATGCTCGCCCTTGCGCAGCTTCTGCGGCCTGGCTTGCGCCGGGCGGAAGTCGGCCACCGCCGCCGCCATGACCAGCGCGTCCGCCGCGCGCGCCGCCGCCAGCGCCGCTTCCAGCATCTCCTGCGCCGTGTTGACATTGATGCGCTCAGCGCCGACGGGCGTCGGCAACTGTTGGGCGCTGCTGATGAGCGTCACGTCGGCGCCGGCGTCGATGGCGGCCTGTGCCAGGGCGTGGCCCTGTTTCCCGCTGGAGCGGTTGCCCAGATGACGCACGGGGTCCAGCGCCTCACGCGTGCCGCCCGCCGTGACCAGCAGCCGGCGGCCGGCCAACACGCCGTCCCTGCCCAGCGCGTGGCGCGCATGGCCCAGCAACGCCGGGGGCTCTGGCAGGCGCCCGCGCCCGCCCAGGCCGGAGGCGAAACGCCCTTCGTCCGGCTCGACGAGCAGGACGCCGCGCTCGACCAGGGTCTGCAAATTAGCCTGCGTGGCCGGGTGGTCGTACATGCCGCCGTCCATGGCCGGCGCCAGCAGCAGCGGGCAGCGGGCGGCCAGCGCCGTCAATGTCAGCAGGTTGTCGGCCAGGCCATGGGCCAGTTTGGCGATGGTGTGCGCGCTGGCCGGGGCGATGAGCAGCAGGTCGGCGTGTTCGCCGAGGCGCACGTGGGCGACGTGGCCATCGGCGTCGGCGTCCGCGGCCCACATGTCCGTATGGACCGCGCGCCCGGTGAGCGCCGCAAAGGTCAGCGGCGTGACGAAACGCTGCGCGCCATCGGTCAGGATGACGTCGACCAGCGCGCCCGCCTGGGTCAGTTTGCTGGCGAGGTCGGCGGCCTTGAAGGCGGCGATGCTGCCCGTCACGCCGAGGACGATGCGTTTGTCGCGCAGCAGCGTGATGGTCACGCGGCTCAACTCCCCGGCGGATAGCCCAGCGCGTCAACGCGCTCCGCGGCGTCGAAGTCCTTGTGACTGAGGCGGTTGCCGGCGTCGTGGGTGCAGTAGCTGACGTTGAGACGGCGCCAGCCGATGGTCAGTTCGGGGTGGTGGTCGAGTCCCTCGCTGATGACGCCGACGGCCGTCGCCAGGGCGATGCCCGCCAGGTAGCTGTCCGTGCGGTAGTTTTTCTGGATGGTATCGCCGACGCGCTCCCAGCCGTCGAGGCGGGTCAGGCGCTCGCGAATCTCGTCGTCGTTCAGGGCCGGAGTTGGCATGGCATGGCTCCCTCGTCGCTTGCCGTCAGTATAGCGGAAATGGCGCCATGCGCCGGCCGTCGCTGACGGTACACTCGGTGGCAGCGACGGGGCTCGTTTTACAGCGCAGGGGAAGAGACGCGATGAAGAAGACGGTGTTGAGCAATGCGCGCGTGCTGGATACGCGCGGCGGGGAACTGCTGGACAAGCGCCATATATTGATTGAGGACGGCAGGATTGCGTCCGTCAGCGAGGCGTTGCCGGCGGCTGAGGCGGAGCGGATCGACGTCGGCGGACGCGTGGTGATGCCGGGCCTCTGCGACGCGCACGTGCACGTCACCGCCGCCACGGCGGACCTGGCGAACATGCGCCACTGGTCGCCGTCCTACGTGACGGCCCACGCCGCGCAGGAACTCGAAGCCACGCTGATGCGCGGCTTCACCACGGTGCGCGACGGCGCCGGCGCGGATTGGGGCCTGGCGCAGGCCGTGGACGAGGGACTCATCGTCGGGCCGCGGCTGTTTTTCTGCGGGCACGCCCTGTCGCCGACCGGCGGCCACGGCGACATGCGCAGTTCCGGCGACGACGGCCGCGGCGAGAACTGGCTGACGCCGGGCGCGGGCTGGATCTGCGACGGCGTCACGGAAGTACGCCGCGCCTGCCGCGAGGAGATCCGCCGCGGCGCCCACCACATCAAGCTGATGGTCTCGGGCGGCGTCGCCTCGCCCACCGACCGCATCGACAGCCTGCAATTCTCGGAGGACGAGGTGCGCGCGGCGGTCGAGGAAGCCGAAAACGCCAACCTCTACGTCATGGTGCACGCCTACACCGCCCGCGCCATCAACCGCTCCCTGCGTCTTGGCGTGCGCTCGGTGGAGCACGGCAACCTGCTCGACGAGGCCAGCGTCGATCTCTTGCTGGAACACGACGCCTTCCTGGTGCCGACGCTATCCACCTATCAGGCGCTGGCGGACGAGGGCATCGCGGCCGGCCTGCCGCAGGACTCGTACCGCAAGGTCTTCGACGTGCTGGATGCCGGCAAGCGCGCGCTGGACATGGCCTACAGGGGCGGCGTGAAGCTGGTCTATGGCACGGACCTGCTGGGGACGATGCGGCGGCGGCAACTGGACGAGTTCAGTATCCGCGGCGAGATCATGCCGGCCATTGACGTGCTGCGCGCGGCCACCTGCAACGCCGCGGACCTGCTGGGGCGCAGCGGCGAACTGGGCGAGTTGATCCCCGGCGCGCAGGCCGACCTGCTGGTGCTGGAGGGCGATCCACTGGCCGATTTGAGCGTGATGACCCGACCGGAGACGAACCTGCGCCTCATCATGAAGGGTGGCGCGATTTACAAAAACAGCCTGCCCTGAGCGCGGCCTCCCGCCGCGGTCACCATCTCCGCCGTCTCTTCGATCGTCTCCGGCTGCCCGCCGGGTACCGCATCGATGAGCATACGCCCCCGCGGGCAGGTTGGTAGACGGGGCTGTTGCGATGGTCAGGGTTGACCCTTCTCCTCCGCAATCTGGATCAGGTTGCCGCACGTATCGTCGAAGACTGCGGTAACAACACTCCCGAGGTCAGTTGGCGGCTGCACGAAGCGCACGCCTTTTGCCACGAGACGCTCGTACTCGGCTGCGACGTCGTCGACGGCGAAGGAGGTGCTGGGGATCCCGTCCTCTACAAGCGCCTTCCTGAAGGGAGGGACCGCGGGGTGGTCATCAGGCTCCAGCAGAAACTCCGTCCCCTCCGGAGCTTCTTCGGATACGACGGTGATCCAGGCGTGTTCTCCCAGCGGGATGTTGTGCTTCAGGCGGAAGCCGAGGGTTTCTGTGTAGAAACGAAGCGCCTTCTCTTGGTCGTCTACGAAGACGCCGGCCAGGTTGATTCTCATTGCTGGTTGTCCTCCTCTGTCAGGTCGGAAATGCTGTCATCTGTCGGGATCGGCCACCGCTCCCCGATGGCCTTCAACGGAGCGCCCACGAACCAGTGGAGCTTTGACCTCCCCTCGCGCCGCGTGCGTATCAGCCCGGCGGCTTCCAGCACGTCCAGGTGTTGCGAGATCGCCTGCCGCGAGGAGTTGATGCCATGCTTCATCGTCAGACGTGAGCAGAGTTCGAAGAGCGATTGACCTGCCCGATCGACGAGCTCATCCAGGATGGCCCGCCTGGTCCGGTCAGCGATCGCGCGGTAAATGTCCACATTTTGATCCAGGGCAAGTGTTCGCCGGCATGACGATGCACCATTATATGCAATCATGGACTTGCATGTCAACCCTGAGCGCTGTCTCCCGGTGCGCGGCCAGGGCCGCAGCGTCCCGCAAGTGGCGGGCGGCGGCGCTTCACGCAGGGCGCCCGGTCGGTTAGGATAGCGGAGACAGCAGCCATCACAGGGAGCACAGGGCATGAGCGAAACAGCCGCGCAGCCGGTCACCGGCGCCGAAAACATCGTCTGGGACCTCTCGATCTTCTACAGCGGCCCGGAAGACCCGGCCATTGAGGCCGACATGGCGGCGATCGACGCTGACATCGAGGCCTTCGCCGACGACTATCGCGGCCAGGTCGCCGGGCTGGACGCCGCCGCCCTGCTGGCCGCCATGGAGCGCGTCGAGGCCCTGCTGGACCGCGTCTACCGCCTCGAGATGTTCGGCCAGATGCTCTACGTCACCGACACCAACAACCCGGTTTTCGGCGCGCTGATGCAGAAAATGACCGAATACAGCGCGCGCGTGCAGCAGGGCCTGCTCTTCTTCCAGCTGGAGTGGACGGCCCTCGACGACGAGGGCGCCGCGGCGCTGCTGGCGCGGCCCGCACTGGCGCATTTCCGCCACTATCTGGAGGCCGAGCGGCGCTACAAGCCGCACGTGCTCAGCGAGCCGGAGGAGAAGCTGCTGGTCGAGAAGGCGGTGACCGGGCGCGAGGCCTGGAACCGTTTCTTCAACCAGTTGATGGGGGCCGCCCGCTACCAGTTGCGCGGTGAGGAACTGACGCAGTCGCAGGTGCTCAGCAAGCTTTTCGATACCGACCGCGAACTGCGCCGCGAGGCCGGTGAGGCCGTCACCGCCGGGCTGCAGGAGCAGGCCATGCAGCTGACCTACGTCTTCAACGTGCTGGCGGCGGACAAGGCCTCCGAGGACCGGCAGCGCGGTTACGGCACCTGGGTCTCCTCGCGCAACCTGGCCAACAAGGTGGCCGACGAGGTGGTGGAGGCGCTGGTGCAGGCCGTCACCGGCAACTACGACATCGTCGCCGCGCACTACGAACTCAAGCGCATCCTGCTGGGCCTTGACGAGTTGCTGCACTACGACCGCAACTCGCCGCTGCCCGTGCCCGACAGCGACCGGATTTACCAGTGGGAGGAGGCGCGCGACATCGTGCAGCAGGCCTACCACAATTTCAGCCCGCGCATGGCGGCCATCTCGCAGCGCTTCTTCGACGAGGGCTGGATCCACGCCGCCCTCGCGCCGGGCAAGATGGGCGGCGCCTTTTCGGCCAGCGGCCCGGTATCGGCGCATCCCTTCATCATGATGAACTACACCGGCCGCGAGCGCGACGTCTCCACCCTGGCGCACGAACTGGGCCACGGCGTGCACCAGGCCCTGGCGGCGGAGGCGCAGGGACTGCTCAACGCGCAGACCCCGCTGACCACCGCCGAGATGGCCTCCACCTTCGGCGAGATGCTGGTCTTCAACGACCTGATGGAGCGCGAGCCGGAGGCGGAGGCGCGCCTGGCCATGCTGGCGGCGAAGATCGAGGACAGCTTCGGCACGATCTTCCGCCAGATCGCCATGAACCGCTTCGAGCACGGCTACCACAACGCGCGCCGCGAGCAGGGCGAACTGAGCGCCGAACAGCTGGGCGAGATCTGGCTGGAGACGCAGCGCGACATGTTCCAGGGCAGCGTGAACATCGGCGCGGACTACGGCCACTGGTGGAGCTACGTGCCGCACTTTCTGAACGTGCCGGGCTACGTCTACGCCTACGCCTTCGGCGAGTTGCTGGTGCTGGCGCTCTTCCGCCTCTACCAGCAGCGCGGCGCGGACTTCGTGCCCGACTACCTGGAGGTGCTGGCCGCCGGCGGTTCGGACTGGCCGCACAACATTCTGGCGCGCCTGGGCGTGGACCTGACCGACCCGGCCTTCTGGAACGAGGGCCTGGCGATTTTGCGCGACATGGTGCGCCTTGAGGAGCAGCTGGCGCGCGAGGTCTACCCGGAGAAGTTCAGCGCCTGAGCGCAGCGGCGGCCGGCGGAGGGGCCTTGATCAGCAGACTGGAACTCAGCGCGGCCACGATCTGCGTCAGCGTTTCCGGCTGGGTGCTGCTGGAGCGCAGCGTGCCGTTGCCGATCCTGTTCTTCGTCTGCGTCGGGCTGGTGATTCTGCCGCAACTGATGAGCGAGGATTCGCACAACAGCCAGTCCCTATGAGGTCGCGACTTCGGCCGTTCTGCCCTTCCGCTTGCCATAGGCGATGGAAAACATGAGCGCGGCGAACACGCCGCAGGCGCCCCAGAAGAGGAAGGGCGCGCCGGCGCCGAGGACGGCCAGGCTGTTGCCCAGCGGCGGCGAAAAGGCGATGCCCAGGTTGCGGATGGTGGTGAACATACCCAGCGCGCTGCCGCTGAGCGAGTTGTCCATGCCGTCCAGTTCCATCACGCTGACCTGCTGCAGGGCCATGACGGAATCGAAGGACGTGCCGGTGATCACCGCGACCAGCAGGATGAGCGCGCCGGCGACGACGCCGAGCAGGCCGACGCCGAGGCCCAGCAGCAGGGCGAGGGCGACCAGAAAGCCGCGGCGGATGCGCAGACGGTCCGAGAGGGTGGACAGGGGCACGACGCAGATCAGGCTGGCGAGGAAGAAGAGGGACAGGGTGCGATCGGCGTCCAGCGGCGCCCAGCCGATGGTCCTGAGGTAGATGGGCAGGTAGCCGCTGAAGCCGCTGAAGCAGGCGCCGATGCCGATGCCGCCCAGGCCCATCAGCCACAGGTTGCGCAGACGCACGACGCGGCGCAGGCCCTCGATCACGTCGGTCGCGCTGTCGTCGTCGCCGACGGCGTGCTTGCCGGCCGGGTGCAGCAGCAGCCACAGCAGACTGATCACGATGGCCAGCAGGCCGTAGAGCACCAGCACCTGGCGCCAGCCGCCGAGGGCCGGCAGGATGACGCTGGTGCTGAGCAGGGGGCCGAGCATCAGGCCGCTGGCGAAGCCGGCCGAGACGACGCCGCTGGCCATGCCCAGGTTCTCACGCGGGAACCACTGGCGGATCGCCTTGAAGATGATGACCGGCACGGAGCCCTGGGCGCAGCCATAGAGCAGTGAGATGAACAGCAGGCTGCCGAAGTCCGTCGCGACGGCGCGCAGCATGCCGAACAGGCCGCTGAGCAGGCAAATGATGAAGAGCATGTTGCGCGCGCCCAGCCGGTCGCCGATGCTGCCGCCGATGATGGCGAAGAAGACGCCGCTGAAGCCCACCATGCCCCACACGCCGCCAACTTCCACCAGCGAAAGGCCCAGTTCCTCGCTGATGATGGAGAACATGGGCGGCAGCGACAGGTTGGGCATGGTGACGATGCCGAAAGGCGTCAGCACACAGAGCGCCAGGATGACGTAACGCCATGAACTGCTGCTGTCCGGAGCCGCTACCTTGCTGAGCATCGAATTCCTTCGCCGGGGTCGATGTCCCTGACCCTACCAGCGACAGGCGCGCGGGCACAAGTGCCAGGCCCGGGGCGTGTCCGGTTTACTGGATACGGTGCGCGTCATCGTGCGGTCAATTGCGTCGCTACAGTTGTGACTGGTTCCAGGCGTGGGCAATTTCTGAAATCCACCAAACCCGCCGCGCCCGGCGACATGGTGTGCCTGCGGGCGACATGATATGTCGCCCCTACGGGATGCTTCGGACTTGCGTCCTCGCTAAATGGCGCCGTTGGCGTGCTTCGGGCTTACGCCCTCGCTACCCCTTTCCAGGGATGCTTCGGGCTTACGCCCTCGCTACCCCTTTCCAGGGATGCTTCGGACTTGCGTCCTCGCTACCCCTACACCATCCGGCGCAGGGCGATTTACCAAAATGCAGCGTCAGCGTAGGGGCGATTTATCAAATCGCCCGCCCCAACAAAACGCGGCAGGGGCGATTGGGAGCCTGCGGGCGACATGATATGTCGCCCCTACGGGATGCTTCGGACTTGCGTCCTCGCTACCCCTTTCCAGGGATGCTTCGGACTTGCGTCCTCGCTACCCCTACAGCATCCGCCCGCAATGGTACGGCGCCGCTCTGCTATACTGGCGCTCCCGCCCTGCGGGAGGAGCCCGGCAGCCGCCGATGAGCGCGCCACAGGAAGAAACGCGTCCCCGCCAGCGGCCGCCGCAACGCGCGCCGCGACCGCCGCGCGCGCCACAGGGGCGGCGACGCCCGCCCCGGCGCCGCAGGGACCGGAGCTGCCTCTATCAGGCGCTGGCCGCGCTGGCGCTGCTCTGCCTGTCCCTGCTGGTTGTGGGCCTGGCCGCGCTGGCGGGCTGGACAGTCGGCCAGCAGGAAGCGCAGAACGTCATCGCGCTCACCCAGGCGGCGCGCGTGCGCGACCAGCTGGGCCGCATCCCCGGCGACGTGGCCGCGGGCAACATGCAACTGCTGGCGGCGCGCCTGGAGTTTCTCGGCGAGCTGACCCCGGCCGTGCCGGAGTTGCCGCCGCTGCGGCTCACCGCAACCGCGCTGGCCCGGCCGACGGCCACCTTCACGCCCGGCCCCACCTTCACGCCCACCATCACCGCGACCGTCGTCGCGCCGCAGACCGTCGAGTGGCAGCCGGACGAGTTGCTGCGCCAGGCGCGGGCGGCCATCGGCAGCGGCGAGTACCAGCAAGGCGTGGACCTGTTGCAGGCGCTGGAGGCGCTGGCGCCGGACCATGAAAGCGAAACCGTGCGCGACCTGCTTCTCACCGGGCTGACGCGCCAGGCGCAGCGTCTGTTCCGCAGTGAAGAGAGTCTGGCGCAGGCCATCCTGGTGACCGACGAGGCCATTCGCTACGGGCTGCCGGCCGGCAGCGCCCTGCGTTACGAGCGCCACGTGGCCGCCCTCTATCTGGAGGCGCGCAGCCAGATCAGCCGCGGCCCGGCGGCGGCCATTCCGGCCCTGCGCGTTCTGTATGACGCGGCGCCCGGCTATCGCAACGGGGAGGTGCGCCGCCTGCTGGCGGAACAGCACGCGGCCCGGGCGGAGGAGTTGCTGGCGCAGGACGAGGCCTGCGCGGCGGAGCAGCAGTTGCAGCAGTCGCTGACGCTGCGCGCCGACGCCGCCCTGGCGCAGCGTCGCGACGAGGCCGGCCGGCTTTGCCGCCCGCCCACGGTCCTGCCCGGGCAACTGCCCCCCGCCGCCGCCACGCTGGAAGCGGGCAGTTACATCGGCGTGCCGGTCGGCGACGGCTGACGCGCCTCTCATCGCACGCTCATATCCGGCTAACAGGATTCTTACGCGCCCCGTCTACCCTTGCCGGCAAGACGAATCCGGCCACCCTGCAAGACTGGATCCTCCTTCCTCCGTACGTGGTGCAACTGAAGGGCCGGATTCGCAGGCGAGCGGGCGACCGCTGCCGGCAACGAAACAGATCGTGCGCCAGTGTCCCCCACACCACGCACGGTCTGTTTTTGTGGGGCGCGGGCGCGGGTATACTTCGCCGCGGGCGGGGAGGAGCGCCCTGGCATGCGCTATTACGAAGACCTGCAACCCGGCCAGCGCATCCGCCACCGCCTGGCCCGCACCCTCACCGAAACGGACAACGTGCTGTTCAGCGGTCTGACGCTCAACCCGCAGCCGCTGCACCTCGACGAGACCTTCGCGCGCGATACGGAGTTCGGCCGCTGCATCATGAACGGCCTCTTCACCCTCGGCCTGGTGGTGGGCATCAGCGTGCCGGAACTTACCCAGGGCACTATCGTCGCCAACCTCGGCTACGAGCAGGTGCGGCACCCGCATCCGCTCTTCCCCGGCGACACGCTCTCGGTCGAGACCGAGGTGCTGGCCAAACGCGAGAGTCGCTCGCGCCCTGGCGAGGGCCTGGTCACGCTGCGCCATTACGGTCGCAATCAGGACGGCGTCCTCTGCGTTGAAGTGACGCGCACGGCCCTCTTCCGCATGCGGCCAGAGTGAGCGTGCGACTCGCGGCCCTGCGCTACCGCGACTTTCGTCTGCTCTGGAGCGCCGAACTGCTCTCCACCAGCGGCTCGCAGATGCAGACCTTCGCCATCAACTGGCATGTCTTTCAACTGTTGAACGACCAGACCCTGACGCTGCAGCTGGCCGGGCGGGACATTGAGTTGGGGGCGGAGGCCCTGGGTCTGGGCGGCCTGGGCCTGATGCGCATGCTGCCGATCATCCTCTGCTCGCTGCTGGGCGGCATGGCGGCGGACAGCTGGGAGCGGCGGCGCCTGATGGTCGTGACGCGGGCGCTGGCGGCGCTGCTCTCGCTGGGGCTGGCGCTGCTGACCCTGGGCGGGGGCGCGACGCTGGCGCCGGTCTATCTGACGGGCGCGCTGGCGGCCGGTCTGATGGCCTTCGACCTGCCCGCGCGCCAGTCGCTGGTGCCGCATCTGGTGCGCCGCGAGCATCTGGCCAACGCCATCAGCCTTGAGATGCTGGTCTGGCACATGGCCAACATCCTGGGCCCGGCCCTGGCGGGGGCGTTCATCGGTCTGGCCCAGCGGCAGGGCGCGCATTTCAGCGGGCCCGTCGGGATGGTCTACGCGCTGACCGCCGCCGTCATGCTGCTGGCGGCCGGCGCCATTGTCCTGCTGCGGCACCGCGGCGCGGCGCCGGGCCGCAGGAATCTCAACCCCGGCGCCTTCATGGACGGGCTGCGCTTCACCTTTCGCACGCGCATCATTCGCGGCACCATGCTGCTCGACTTTCTGGCGGTGTTCTTCGGCTCGGCGCGCAGCATGTTGCCCATCGTCGCGGTGGACGTGCTGGGTCTGGGCGCGCAGGGCTACGGCCTGCTGGCGGCGGCCCAGCCGGTCGGTTCGGTGCTGGCCGGCAGCCTGCTGGCGCTGGGCCGCGAGATCCGGCGCCAGGGGCTGGCGCTGCTGGTCAGCGTGGCGCTCTACGCCCTGGCGACGACGCTCTTCGGCCTCTCCACCAGCCTGGCGCTCTCCTGGCTGCTCTTCGCCCTGACCGGCGCCGGCGATACCGTCTCCTCCGTCATCCGCAACACCATCCGCCAGGTGAACACGCCCGACGGCCTGCGCGGCCGCATGACCGGGGTGAACATGGTCTTCGCCATGGGCGGGCCGCAGCTGGGCGAGATCGAGGCCGGTCTGGTGGCGGCGCTGTTTGGCGCGCCTTTCGCCATCGTGTCCGGCGGCCTGGCCGCGCTGGCGCTGACCGGCGTGATCGCCCTGCGCTACCCGCGGCTGCGGCGTTACACCAGCCCGGCGGGATGAGGATCAGCCAGATCTGATAGCAAGTCGACTGCAGCAGGGCCCGTCACAACAAAATGCTGGATGATGATGTGAAAGTCGATATCAGAATGAGACAGACGGGCGGTAACACTATTCGGTTTCGCAATTTACATTAATCTCACACTTTCATTATCCTGTCAGAATTCTGTGGGCGGATCCTTGGGGTAAAGCGGAAATGGCGGCTTGTCCGCCCGCTCCTCCTTGTTGGTAATTCTGTTCACCACAACCATCAGGATGATGAACGCAATGATGATGATGACCCCGGTCATTAGATCCTCTCCATCAAGGTGTCCAATGATATGTAAATCTTGCACACATTAAAATGAAACTGTCAAGCGGGCTTCACTATGTCAGGGGCGGGCGAGTGGGGCGATAATCTGCGGCGTGGCGAAGAGGCGGGCACATCCATTAGAGTATAGGGAGTCGGCGACAGGCGGGACGCCTGACGCGGGCGTCGGTTTAACGGAGCGGGAATGGACCCGGGCGAGGCACTGAAGTTCGACGCCGCGGAATTGCGCGCCAACCGCGAGGGACGCCTGGGCGCGCGCCAGCGCAACCGGGTCCATGCCCGCCGGCGCCGGCTGATTTTCAGCCTGGCGCTGCTGACATTGCTGATCGGCGCGCTGGCGGCCAGCGTCATCCTCGGTCTGCTGCCTGGCGCCACGCCCACGGCGGCAGGCATCGTGCTGGCGCTGGGCGCCGAGGCGCTGACGGCGGGGCTCGCCTTTCTGGTGTGGCTCCTGTGGCAGCGTTACCGCGCCCTGCTCGCGCCCGGCCTTGTTCACAGCGTCAGCGGCCAGGTATCCTGCTACGTGCTGCGCGAACGGCAGACGGACAATATCGCCGGCGAGCCGGCGACGCGCACCGGTTACTATCTGCGCATCGGCGATCAGGAGTTCGCCGTGCCGCGGGAAGCGATGGCCGCGCTGGAGGATGGCAGGGAGTACCGGGTTTACTACGTGGCGCGGCCCCGCACCCTGTTGAGCGCGGAGCCGCTGCCGAATGACGGGAGCCCATGAACGACGATTCAGCGGCACAGCGGGACGACGACGCGCCGCAGGAACTGCTGCGGGTGCGGGGTCTCGGCTACAAATATGGTTCCTTTCACGCCCTCAGCGACGTGAGCTTCAAGGCCGGCGGGGGCGAACTGATCGCCCTGGTCGGCCGCAACGGCGCCGGCAAGTCCACCCTGCTGCGCTGCATCGCCGGCTGGACGCGCGCCAGCGAGGGCGAGGTGCAGATCATGGGTGTGCCGCTGGCGGACAACGAGCGCCAGGCCCGCGAGCACGTGGTGCTGCTGCCGGATACGCCGCCCTTCTATGACGAGCTGACCGCCTGGGAGCATTTGCAGTTCGCGGCCCAGTCACATGGCTGGCGCGACTGGGAGGACGAGGGCGAGGACCTGCTGGAGCGTTACGGCCTGATCAACAACCGCGACGCCTTCCCCTTCGCCTTCTCGCGCGGCATGCGCTACAAGCTGGCCATGTGCATGGCCCTGCTGGTCGAGCCCAAACTCCTGCTGATGGACGAGCCGCTCGGCCCGCTGGACCCGGTCTCCGCCGACGAATTGTGGATCGAGCTCAACCGCCACCGCAACGAGGGCATGACCATCCTGCTCAGCAGCCACCAGTTGCCGCACGAGGCCTGGCCCGACCGTTACCTCATCATGGAGCAGGGCGAGATCATCGGCCAGGGCACGCCGGACCAGTTGCGCAGTTCGCTGGGCCTGGGGGCGGATGATCCGCTGACGCTGGACAGCATGTTGCGCGCGGCCCTGCGCCGGCGCCGCAACGCGCGGACCGGCCCGGACGCTGACACGGAGACCTGATCTATCTCATATTGTAATATTGCCGCGAGTATCCGTCACTCCTTGCCGGCACTCCTGCCCGGCGGACTTGTCAAACGGGAACGACACTTCTGGCTGATCGTCGGGCTGATCACCCTCGGCGGGGCCGTCCTGCGCGTTCTGATGCACGATTACCATCTTCCCTGGTACAGCTACCACGATGAGGCACAAATCGTGCGCGGCGTTCTTGGGTTGCGAGGGTTGCTGCCGGAAGAGGTCTACAAGGAGATTTACGGCTATCCACCCCTGACGCTGTGGTTGCATGAGATGGCGCAGCGCCTGGCCGAGGCGCAGGGACGTCCCAACCCCACGGATGCCTTGCTGGACGTCAGACGCCTGTTCATGGTGTTCAACATCGCCGGCATCGTATGGAGCGCCCTGCTGGGTCGGCTTTGCGGCGGCGCGGCGGCGGGTATTCTGGCAGCGCTTCTGTGGGCCTTCGCCCATATCATGCTGGATCTTCCGGTCCACGCCCTGGGCGAATCGCTGGCTGCTCCACTGTTCATCCTGAGTGTGTTGCTGGCCACGCAGGGATTCAAGTCGACAGGCAACTGGCGGTGGGCCCTGGCAAGTCTGCTGGTCGCCGCCGCGTGCTTCCTGCTGGAATACCGCCTGGTGATCGCCTTTTTGCCTGGATTTGCTGCCCTGGCCCTGCGTCTGCGGCATCTCGATCGATCCGGGTGGCGCCGATCGGCGTCGTGGGCTGTGCCAGGGGTCGCTCTCGTCGTTGCGACCGGCGCTGCCGTGTTTTCGTATGTGCCCACCCAACACCGTGACATCATCGCCAGGGTCCTGACCGAACACCTGTGGGACCTGACCGGTCTGTTCGAGCACTTTCGTCAGGCCCTGACGGATGCCGGAAACCAGATCCTGAACCAGCATCTGGTGAACTTCACCCGGGAGTCCCTGCCCTGGCTGACGCCCTTCGCTGAACAGGCGCGTGAGCGAGCAGCGTTGCTGCCGCTTTTCATCTTCGTACTGGCACTGCTCGCCTGGCTTCTCACCCGCCGGGCAGGGAAGTCGCCGCTCTGGCGGCCGGCGCTGCTGATGACGGGCGCAGCCCTGTTTCTGACCCTGTGGGCCAACAGTGCGATTCGGCCCTACGGCGATGACGTCGACCTCAAGCTGCGCCACGTCATCCCGGCCGTTTCCCTGCTCTTTGTGCTAATGGCTGTCGCACTGGCGCGGACTGTGGCCGCGTTGCCTGGCTCCCCTGTCCGCTCGCTGGCAACTGCCGGCCTGGTGGCCGTCCTGACGCTGAACCTGGTTGTTCCCGTGGCGGACCTTGTGCGCGAACGCCGTGTCCTGCCCTGGCCCGTCATCGTGCGCCCCTGGGTCGATACCAATCTTGAGCCGGGCACAATCCTTGTCTATCATGAGAGTGAGCGCTGGTTTAACCCCCTCTATAGTGGTATTCCACATCGCCAGTGGTTCGACTGGCTGGAAACTGAAGACGTGCTGGAGCGACCCCTGCAGGAGTGGATCGACACCCATAAAATCACCTGGCTGACTCTGCCTGTGGTGGAACGACAGCGTTTGCTGCAAGAGAGCGAGGGGCGTGAATTTCTCACGCAACTGCTGCCCCTGCGCGAATTCACCGGCCCGCCCGCCCGCGCCGGGGTCGAGACTGTCTTCTATCGTTTGTGGCGCATGCAGCACGAGAGCGACGTCCGCTTTGGCGAGCACATCCGCCTCGTCGGTTACGACCTGCACCCCCCGGATGCCCGACCTGGCGAGGAACTGGTTTTCACACTCTACTGGAACGCAAGCGCCCCGCCGCCGGAAAACTACTCCTTCTTCCTGCATCTTGTCAGCGCCAGTGACGCCCGCCCGCTCGCCCAGCTTGACGGCAACCCGGCCGTGCCCGAACGTCTCACCCAAACCTGGGACCGGCCTGAAGAAACCCTGATAAGCCCGCGTTTGAATCTGCCCCTGCCGCCTGACCTTGCGCCTGGCGACTATCGCGTCCTGCTCGGCCTCTACAACTTCGAGACGGGCGCGCGCCTGCCGGTGCGGGACGCGTCGGGCGCAGCCATGGACGACGCCTGGGAACTGATGAGCCTGCATATCGAAAGCGCCTCGAATGACGCCACTGCCGCTGACTGACCTGCGCATCCTGTTCGGCCTGCGCGGGCGGCAGTTCCGCTCCGGGGCGGTCTTCTGGCTGCGTCTGCTGGGCTATGACGCGCAGGCGAGCTCCTGGATGCAGCGCATCTACGTGCTGTATCTGCTGGGCATCGGCTCGATCTGGGTCTTCGCCATGTGGGCCTGGGGCCACGACCTGGCGCTGTCCATCGGCCAGTCGCTGGCGCCGCAGACCCTGGCGCAAATGCTGGAGACCATCCCGCAGGCCGTGTTGCTGCTGCAAACGTGGGCCATGATGGCTTCCCTGCGCAGCACGCCGCTCAAGCTCAGCTATCCCGACATGGCCTGGATCGTCGGCTCGCCGCTGGCGCGCTCGGTGCCGGTGCTGCCGGGCTTCATCCGTCAGGTGCTGACGCGCTGCATCGTCTTCGGCGCCATCTGGGCCCTGCTGACCGTGCTGTTGCGCAGCCCGCCCGTGCTGCTGCGCATCCCGGTGGCGCCCGCCACCACGCTGGACAGCCTGCGCGTGGTGCTGCTGGTGGCGCTGCTGGTGGTGTTGACCTGGTCGCTGGCCTGGCTGCTGGGCATCCTGCGCCTGGTGTATCCGCAGGTCAGCCGCTGGCGCTGGTTGTGGCTGACGCCGCTGTTGCTGCTGCCGCTGGCGCAGTTGGCGCCGGACCAGCTGCTGTGGCCCGGGCGTTTGCTGGTGCTCGGCATCTACGGCCTGGCGCCGCCGGCCGCGCTGGCCCTGATCGCGCTGCTGGCGGCCGGGCTGGTGGCCAGCTTCGTCATCCTCGGCGCGCGCATCAACATGATCCAGGCGGCGGACGAGAGCGCGGTTTACGCGCGCCTGGCGGCGCTGGGTCTGCTGGCCTGGCGCATGCCGGACCTGCAACTGCGCATCCGCCTGCAACAGGCGCGCGCCGGCCAGCGGCCGCGGCTGCGCATACCGAGCGTGTATGGCAAGCGGGCCATGGTCGTGCGCTCGGCCATCGCCGGCCTGCGCCATCCCTCGCTGATGCTGATCAACGCGCTGTGGGGCGCGGGCATGACCTGGGCCGCGGGCCTGATCCTGGTCAATGAATTGCCGGTACCGCTGTGGATCGGCTGGCTGCTGATCGCCGGCATCGCGCCGCCGATCGGCCTGCTCTACACCTTCCGCCGCGACGTGCAGGAGCCTTTCCTGCGCCAGTTTCTGCCGCTGGACGGCTTTCAGATCTTCATCGCCGACGTGCTGTTGCCGCTGGCCTTCCTGCTGGTGGGCGCGCTGCTGGCGTGGTTCCGCTTCCTGCAGGAAGTGCCGCCGGAGCTGTTTTTCGAGTTCCTCATCACCGGCGTGATGACCATTCCCCTGCTGGGCCTGCTGCTGGCGCTCTGCGGCGCGGCGGCGATGACCGCCACGCGCGAGTTTCAGACGCGGTTGCTGGGCACCGGCGCCAGCTTCGGTATCGCGATCGTGGCGTCAGTCGTGGCGGGTACGCCATTGGCCGGCCTGGTGGTGGTCTGCATTTCGATCGCGCTGTTGGGCGGCATTCTGATGCAGCACGCCTAGACGTGCGCGCCGCCGGCAGGCCCGGTGGTGTGCATTTCGATCGCGCTGTTGGGCGGCATTCTGATGCAGCACGCCTGAGGGCTCAGGGCAGCAGCGGCCGGTAGACGCTGATCACGACCAGTCCGCCCGGCCGCGGCAACTGCGCCAGCGTTTCCAGCTGAATTGACGTCACGTCCGTCACCGGCACCAGGCCGGCTTGCTCGAAAATCACCAGGTAGTGCGGGTGCTGCTGCGCCAGCGCCGTGACGTGGGCGTCCAGCGCCGCGCCGCTCCCCTGCGGGGACATGAGTCGCGGGCAGTCGAGCGCAATCTGCGCCGCCTCCGGCAAGGCGCGCAGATAGAGTTCAAGCGTGTTGCACTGGGCGATGGCGCCGGTGACCGCCAGCGTCCCGTCGACCTGGCGCGCTTCCTGCGCCAGCAGGGCCGTCAGCTCGGGAATCATGGTCCCGGCCGAATCCGCCTCAATGTATTCGAACCGGTCGGAGCGGGGCAGCGGCAGGTCGGCCGGCGCGTACCAGGCGGTTTGCAGGAAAGGCAGGGCCGACGTCGCCAGCCACAGCGCCAGCGCCAGCGAGGGAAGGGCGGCCAGTTTGTAGGGGCGCAGCCGCCGGCGCAGGATGGCCAGACCGCCGCCACAGAGCAGCAGGGCGGGCGGCAGGGCCAGCAGCCAGTAGCGAACGAACAGGACCTCGCTGGTCAACGCGGCAGCAAGCGCCAGCAGACAGGCCATGCCGGGCAGGCCTGCACGTCGCGGCCCTGTCAGTATGGCGCCGGACAGGACCAGGACTGCCGGTAACAGGGGCGCCGCGCCAAACCAGGCGGTCAGGGCCTGCACCAGGGATGACCCATTGCTGGACAGGCGCAGGGACAGGGCCGCGACGTCAAGCCCGGAGTCGGCAAAGCGCCACAATGCAGTGCCCAGATAGTCTATGTTGCGCAGGCGCAGCAGGACCAGCAGGGGCAGCCACAGCAGCAGCGCCGTGGCGTAGATCAGAGCCAGGCAGCGCCGCCGCGCCCGCCAGTCCTGTCCGCGAGGCAGTAGCCAGAGGGCCGGCAATGGCAGGAGGGCGAGCCCGGTCGCCTTGGCCATGACGACGGCCGCGAGGGCGCCGCCCGCCAGCAGGGCCGCCGCGCGCCGGGGGCGGGCCAGCGTACGCTCCAGCGCCAGCAGCAGGATGGCCAGCGGCGTCAGCATGTGGGTATCGCCCAGCGCCATACGTTCGAAGAAAAAGAGCATCGGCGCGCCGGCCAGCAGCAGCCCGGTGGGCAGGAGGGCGCCGCGCCCGAAGAGCCGCCGCGCCAGGACCAGCAGGGCCGCCGTGCCCGGCAGGGCCAGCAACAGGGTGGCGACGCGCAGCGTCCAGGGCTGTATTGGCGGCCCGAAGAGGGCAAGCCACCAGATGCCGAGCAACCTGCTTTCGCGGGAGAACCACAGCACGTGGCCCTGCCACGCTGATTCCGCCCAGTTCGCCAGCAGGGTCTCGTCGCCGAAGAGCGGCAGCGCCAACAGGTTGTGCAGACGCAAGGCGAAGTGCAGCAGGAGCAGGGTTACGGTGACCGCCAGGACTGTGCGGCGGCTCACGCAGCGGCCCCGCGCCGGCGCAGCCAGAGGGCGACGGCCAGCGCCCCGCCCCCGTTAAGCGCCAGGTCCAGCGCCGAGAGGCCGCGGTCCGGCACGAAGATCTGCCCCACTTCGGTCAGCAGGCCGCAGGCCAGGGCGATGAACAGCGCGGGCCGAATGGCATGCAGCGCGCGCCACCAGAGCCAGGTCATCAGGGCGAAGCTGAGGAGATGGGCGAGATGCAGCACAAACAGGCCGAAGGCGTCGTGGTCGGCGGCGGCGGCGGGCCCGATGAGCGGGTCGCGGCCCGGCTGCAGCAGGATGAAACAGACGAGCAGCGTCCAGGCCAGGGCGAGGGCGGTGCGTGAGGACGGATGCAGGGGGACTCGCGACAGCATGGCGACAACTATACACGCGGAAAAGTTTGTATTTGTGTGGCTGGAAGTTAAAATGGGTTACGCCTGCGCGAGACAGGGAGGTGTGCCGATAGCCAACCCGTTAATTGAACGTTGAAACACATCGACCGAAAATGGATTTAGGGGTGAGAAATGAGTCACAAACTGAGTCGTCGTGACATGCTGAAGGGCACGGCCGCCGGCGCGGCCGGGCTGGTGGCGGGCCTGACGCCTTCGCTGGCGCCCGCGCAGGACACGGTGACGCTGCATTTTCATCAGAGTATCGAACGCTGGACGCCGGTGGTTGAGAACTTCCAGGAGCTGTTCCCCGGCACCGAGGTCGCATTCATCAACGTCACCGGTATCGACGATGAAGAGGTCGCCAGCAAGACGCTGACGCTGCTGGCCTCGGGGCAGCCGCTGGACGCGGGCAAGGCCTCGACCGAGGTCACCGTGCTCTACGCCGGCGAGGGCATCGCCGCCCCGCTCACCGAGCGGGTGCTGGATGCCAAGGACGAGCTGGCCGAGTACTTCTCGGACATGGCGCCGATCCTGCCCGAGACCATGCTGTGGGAAGGCGACCTCTACGAGTTGCCGGATGGTTGCAACGCGCCCAACATGTTCTTCAACGTGAACATGCTGAACGCGGCGGGCCTGGACGTGCCGCCGGCGGACTGGACCAAGGACGACTTCGTGGAGTATGCGAAGGCCACGACCAACCTCGGTGGCGAGGAGACCTTCGGCTACGGCTGGCCGATCCGCATCTGGGGCAGCTGGGGCCCGTGGCACTACGTCAACAACACGAACTTCCTGACGGAGGAACGCGCGCCGGGTGGCGAATGGTTCTGGGAGACTTTCTACGCGGACAACGACGACGTGGGTCACCGCGGCGGCGGCTTCCGCTGGCCCGAGGCCAACGCCAACGACCCCCTGATGGTCGAGGCGCTGGAGTTCGTCATGTCGCTGACGGCCGACGGCTATGCGCCGGGCATCGAACTGGGCGGCGGTCAATCGTTGAGCGGTCTCTTCCTCTCCGACAAGGTTGCCATGACGCCGGCCGGCGGCTTCTGGGCCGGCGGTCTGTACAACAACGGCATGGAGAAGGGCGAATTCGACGTACAGTACTGGCCGAAGTGGAAGTCGCAGCGGCACCAGCTGGGTGTCAGCGGCAACTGGCTTTCCAGCGTCACCGACAATGGCGATCTCATGTGGGAACTGCTCAAGTTCTCCGTCAGGACAGACCAGATGCTGGCCCTGAAGGACCGCTACCGTCCGGTGATGAGGACCACGCCGGTGCGCCGCTCGATGGTCAAGGCAGAGGCCTACGAACTCACAGGCCCGGCGAACTGGCAGGTCTTCTACGACACGATCGACCTGCCGGACACCTACCCGATCCCCTCGCCGCCGGAAGCCGCCGGCATGACCGGCATTCACAACCGCGCCGTCGGTCTGGCCATGTCCGGCGAGATGTCGGCGCAGGCCGCGCTGGACCAGGCGCAGGCGGAACTGGTAGCGCTCTTCGCCCGCACGCGCGGCGGATAGACAGCCAGGCGCGTCCGCTGCGGCGGACCGTGCCATTCAGCAATTCAGGGGAGCCAGTGATGGCTCCCCTTTCACATATACCAAAAACTGTTTTAAAGCCGGGGCGGACGATTTGGTAAATCGCCCCTACAGCGGATGATGCAGGGGTAGCGAGGGCGTAAGCCCGAAGCACACCAGCGGTGCCATTGCGTGCGCCAACGGCGCCATTTAGCAAGGACGCAAGTCCGAAGCATCCTGTAGGGGCGACATATCATGTCGCCCGCGGGCACACCACAATATGACGCTCACCGCATTCAGTTCCTGTATTCAGTAAATTAGACGCTCCCCGCGCGCAGGGAAGTTGCGCGACTGACGCGTCGGGGATATGTTAGTTGCGCATGTGGCAACTGTAAGGAGGTGCAGCGACGGCGTGAGTGATCGTTTCGCAGTTGTGGCAGCACAACGATCGAAAATGGGTTTAGAGGTGAAAAAATGGACCATAAACTGAGTCGTCGCGACATGCTGAAGGGCACGGCCGCCGGCGCGGTTGGCCTGGTGGCGGGCCTGACGCCGGCCATGGCGCCCGCGCAGGATGTCGTGAAACTGCGCTTTTCGGAGAACGAGGCGCGCTGGACGCCGGTGGTTGAAGCCTTTGCCGAACTGTTCCCCGGCACCGAGGTCGAGTTCCTCAACATCACCGGCATCGATCATGAAGAAGTCGCCGCCAAGATCCTTTCGCTGCTGGCCTCCGGGCAGCCGCTGGACGCGGGCTACGCCGCGACCGAGGCCACCGTACTCTACGCCGGCCAGGGCGTCGCCGCGTCGATGACCGAGCGCGTGCTGGATGCGCAGGACGAGCTGGCCGAGTACTTCTCGGACATGGCGCCGATCCTGCCCGAGACCATGCTGTGGGAAGGCGACATCTACGAGTTGCCCGCGCGTTTCAATTCGCCCAACATGTACTTCAACGTGAACCTGCTGGACAAGGCGGGCCTGGAAGTGCCGGGGCCGGAGTGGACCAGGGATGACTTTGACGAGATGTGCACCGCCCTGACCAACGTCGGTGGCGAGGAGACCTTCGGCTACGCCTGGGTCAACCGCCTCTGGGGCAGCTGGGGCCCGTGGTACTTCGTCAACGACACCAACTTCCTGACCGAGGAACGCTCGCCGGGCGGTGACTGGTTCTGGGAGACCTTCTATTCGGACAACGACACCGTGTCGCATCGCGGCGGCGGTTTCCGCTGGCCGGAGCCCAACGCCAACCACCCCAATATGGTCGAGGCGCTGGAGTACGTCGTTTCGTTGACCGAGCAGGGCAAGGCGCCGGGCATTGCGCTGGGCGGTGGCGCGGAGTTGCAGGGAATCTTCGTCGGCGACAAACTGGGCATGACGCCGGCCGGCGGCTTCTGGGCCGGCGGCCTGATCAATGCCGGCATGGAAAAGGGCATGTTCGACGTGCAGTTCTGGCCGGTATGGAAGTCGCAGCGGCACCAGCTGGGCGTCGGCGGCCGCTGGATCTTCACCGGCAGCCAGAACCCGGACCGCATGTGGGAACTGCTCAAGTTCTCGATCAGGACCGAATCGATGCTCATGTTCAAGGACATGTACCGTCCCCTGATGCGGACCACCCCGGTGCGCCGTTCGATGGCCAACGCCGAGGCCTACGAGCCCAGCGGACCGGCCAACTGGGAGGTCTTCTACGACACCGTGGACCGGCCCGACACGGGCCCGATCCCGGCGCCGCCGGAGGCCAACGCCGTCACCAGCATCCACACCCGTTTCACCGGTCTGGCCCTCTCCGGCGAGCTTTCGCCGCAGGACGCGCTGGACCAGGCGCAGGCGGAACTGGAAGCGCTCTTCGCCCGCACGCGCGCGTAAACACGCGTCCGCTGCGGCGGAGCGCGTAGCAAACAACAGGGGGAGCCAGTCATGGCTCCCCTTTCACGTTAAGCGGCCGGCACAGGGGCCTGGCGACATGGTGTGCCCGCGGGCGACATGATATGTCGCCCCTACGGGATGCTGCGGGCTTGCGCCCTCGCTACCCCTTTCCAGGGATGCTTCGGGCTTGCGCCCTCGCTACCCCTTTCCAGGGATGCTTCGGGCTTGCGCCCTCGCGACCCCTACAGCATCCGGCGCAGGGTGATTTACCAAAATGCAGCGTCAGCGTAGGGGCGATTTATCAAATCGCCCGCCCTGGCTTCAAAACATTTTCTGAAATCCACCAAACCCGCCACTCCCGCAGGCAGGGCAATTTGCATGGCATGAGAGGGGCGGGGTAGACTCGCGTCCCGACAGGAGAAGCAGGGGAGGTGCGCCACGGGCAGAAAAGGTCGGTCCGTATTCGTTGAATTACGTTGACAGAAATAGTTGTAAGGGGATAGACATGGAACACAAACTGAGTCGTCGAGACATGCTGAAGGGCACGGCCGCCGGCGCGGTCGGGCTGATCGCCGGCCTGACGCCGGCCGCGGTGCCCGCGCAGGACGTCGTGACATTGCGTTTCCAGCAGAACGAGGCGCGCTTTACGCCGGTATTTGAGAACTTCAACGAAATTATCCCCGGTACCGAGGTCGAATTCCTTAACATCACCGGTATCGACCACGAGGAAGTGGCCTCGAAGATCCTCAATATGCTGGCCGCCGGTCAGCCGCTGGACGCGGGCTACGCCGCGACCGAGGCGACCGTGCTCTATGCCGGTCAGGGCGTCGCGGCCTCGCTCACCGAGCGCGTGCTGGATGCGCAGGAAGAGCTGGCCGATTACTTCTCGGACATGGCGCCGATCTGTCCCGAGACCATGCTCTGGGAAGGCGACATCTACCAGTTGCCCGACAGTTGCAACGCGCCCAACATGTTCTTCAACCTGAACGTGCTGGAAAAGGCGGGTCTGGGCACGCCGCCGGCGGACTGGACCAAGGATGACTTCCACGAATACGCCGTGGCCACCACCGGCGTCGGCGGCGAGGAGATCTTCGGCTACGCCTGGGTCAACCGTCTCTGGGGCAGCTGGGGCCCGTGGTATTTCGTCAACGGCAGTAATTTCCTGACGGAGGATCGCGCGCCGGGTGGCGAGTGGTTCTGGGAGACTTTCTACGCGGACAACGACACCGTGTCGCATCGCGGCGGCGGTTTCCGCTGGCCGGAGCCCAGCGCCAACCACCCCGCTACGGTCGAGGCGCTGGAGTACGTCACCTCGCTGACCAACGAAGGCCTTGCGCCGGGCATCGAGATGGGCGGCGGCGCCTCGCTGGTGGGTCTCTTCGTCTCCGACAAGATCGCCATGACGCCCATGGGCGGATTCGGGGCCGGTTACCTGGTCAACAACGGCATGGAGAAGGGCGACTTTGACGCGCAGCTCTGGCCGCACTGGAAATCGCAGCGGCACCAGCTGGGCGTCGGCGGCAACTGGATCTTCACCGGCAGCCCCAACGCCGACCGCATGTGGGACTTCCTCAAGTTCTCCATCCAGGTGGATCAGTTGCTCTCCCAGGCCGGCCGCTACCGTCCCCTGATGACGACCACGCCGGTGCGTCGTTCGATGGCCATCGCCGAGGCCTACGAGCCGACCGGCCCGGCCAACTGGTCCGTTTTCTACGAAACGCTGGACCGCCCGGACACGGCACCGATCCCGGCGCCGCCGGAAGCCAACGCCGTCACCAACATTCACACCCGTTTCACCGGTCTGGCCCTCTCCGGCGAGCTCTCGCCGCAGGAGGCGATGGACCAGGCGCAGGCGGAGCTGGAAACGCTCTTCGCCCGCACCCGGGCGTAAACACGCGGCTGCAGCAGAGGCCGCCAGGCAACCAGGGGGAGCCGGTTATGGCTCCCCCTTCACGTTAACCAAAACAGCAACCGGCAGGCACAGGTTGGACGCCGGCAGGGGTGGACTGCCGCGATCGTCTTCTCTGCCCACGTGTGGAGATGGCGGGGTGCGGGACACGCAGTATCCTGTAAATTAGTAGCGGCGGGCGATTTGATAAATCGCCCCTGCGGGCACAGCATGTCGCCGGGATTGGCGAGTTTGGTGGATTTCAGAACGATGATGCTCACCGCAGCCAGTTCCTGTATTCGGTAAACCAGACACTCCCGTTCATGTATAATCGGTTGCGCAACGCGGGCAGGCTTGTTATGCTTCGTTGCGCTGTTGTGAGGAATGGCAAGGGAGGTGCGCCAGACGAAAGCGAAGAAACACAGAGGTTTGGCTGTACCTGTATCGTAAGCAAGGTTAGAGGGAGAGAAATGACTCACAAACTTAGCCGCCGTGACATGCTGAAGGGCACGGCCGCCGGCGCGGTCGGCCTGGTGGCGGGCCTGACGCCGGCCATGGTGCCCGCGCAGGATGCCATCCAGATCCGCTGGTCGCAGAACGAGGAGCGCTGGACGCCGGTCGTCAACAATTTCAACGAGATGGCCGAAACACCGGTGGAGATCGAGTTCCTCAGCATCACCGGCATCGACCATGAGGAAGTCGCCTCCAAGATCCTTTCGCTGCTGGCCGCCGGTCAGCCGCTGGACGCGGGCTACGCCGCGACCGAGGCCACCGTGCTGTATGCCGGTCAGGGCGTCGCCATGTCGCTCACCGACCGCGTGCAGGACAACGCCGACGAACTGGCCGAATACTTCGCCGACATGGCGCCGATTCTGCCGGAAGTCATGATGTGGGAGGGCGACCTCTACCAGTTGCCCGATGGCTGCAACGCGCCCAACATGTACTTCAACCTGAACGTGCTGGATCTGGCGGGCCTGGAAGTGCCGGGGCCGGACTGGACCAAGGACGACTTCCACGAGTACGCCGTGGCCACCACCAACGCCGGTGGTGAGGAGACCTTCGGCTACGCCTGGACGAACCGTCTCTGGGGCAGCTGGGGCCCGTGGTACTTCGTCAACGACAGCAACTTCCTCACCGAGGAACGCGCGCCGGGTGGCGAATGGCTGTGGGAGACCTTCTACGCGGACAACGACACCGTGTCGCATCGCGGCGGCGGCTGGCGTTGGCCGGAGCCCAGCGCCAACCACCCCAACACGGTCGAGGCGCTGGAATACGTCACCTCGCTGGTGACCGAGGGCATCAGCCCGGGCATCGAGATGGGCGGCGGTTCCTCGCTGCAGGGCCTCTACGTGACCGACAAGCTGGCCATGACGCCGGCTGGCGGTTTCTGGGCCGGCGGCCTGATCAACGCCGGTATGGAAAAGGGCACCTTCGACGTGCAGTTCTGGCCGCAGTGGAAGTCGCAGCGGCACCAGCTGGGCGTCGGCGGCAACTGGATCTTCACCGGCAGCCCCAACCCCGACGTCATGTGGGAGATCCTCAAGTTCTCCGTCAAGCGGGACCAGATGCTCAGCCTCAAGGACCGCTACCGCCCGCTGATGCGGACCACGCCGGTGCGTCGTTCGATGGCCAGCGATGAGTCCTACGAGCCCAGCGGCCCGGCCAACTGGCATGTCTTCTACGACACGCTGGATCGTCCCGATACGGGCCCGATCCCGGCGCCGCCGGAAGCCAACGCCGTCACCAACATTCACACCCGTTTCACCGGTCTGGCCGTCTCCGGCGAGATGTCGCCGCAGGACGCCATGGACCAGGCGCAGGCGGAGCTGGTCGCACTCTTCGCCCGCACGCGCGGCTAAACACGGTCGCTGCGGCGGCCCACGCACTTTCCGGGGGAGTCGGCGACGGCTCCCCCTCAAAAAGCAAGAGGACTTCTTTATGGCCAGCGAGACATTGGCAACGAGGGAGCGGCGGGGCAGTCTGCTCGGCTGGTTCCGGGCGGACACCTTCGAGGGGGTGCGGCGCCAGCGCGCCATCCTCGGTTACCTCTTTCTGTTGCCGGCCTTCATCGGCCTGGTGGCCTTCGTGGTCGGCCCTATGTTTGTTTCCTTCGGTCTCAGTTTTTACCGCTGGAACATTTTTAAACCGCCGGACCCCATCGGCATCGCCAACTTCCAGCGCCTGCTCACCGATTCGCGCCTGCCCGGCATCTATGCCAACACGCTGTTTCTGGTGGTGGGCACGGTGTTCATCACCCAGGTGCTGGCGCTGACTCTGGCGCTGGGCGTCACCAAACTCCGCAGCCGCAAGCTGGCCTACTTCCTGCGCACCTCCTGGTTCCTGCCGGTGCTGATGTCCGGCGCGGCCGTCGGGGTGACGCTGTCCTATCTCTTCCAGCGCGAGTTCGGCCCCATCAACTATTACCTGGGGGTCATAGGCATCGATCGCGTGCCATGGATGACTTCCGCCAGCACGGTGATGTGGACCATCATCATCACCGCCGTCTGGAAAAATCTGGGCTTCATCTTCGTCATTTATCTGGGCGCGGTGACCAACATCCCGCAGGAGATTCTGGACGCGGCCGACGTGGACGGGGCCCACGGCTGGCGGCGCCTGTGGACGGTGACGCTGCCGCTAATCAGTCCAATCATGCTTTTCGCCACGGTGATCAACGTCATCGGCGCCATGCAGATCTTCGACGAACCGCAGATCATGACGCGCGGCGGACCGGGCGATGGCAGCCGCACGGCGGTGATGTACATGTACGAGGTGGCCTTCAAGGAACAGGAGTTCGGCTACGGCTCCGCCATCGCCGTCACGCTCTTCATCGCCATCCTGATCGTCACCGGCATCCAGTTCCTTCTCAGCAAGCGCTGGGTCTTTTACGGGTAGGGGGTAAGCAATGGCCGGCACAACCACGACCGTCGTTCACGAACGGCACACCGTCAACCCGCTGGACAGGCCCTGGGGCCACTGGCTGCAGACGGCCTTCCTGATCTTCATCGGCCTGCTGACGCTGATGCCCCTGCTCTGGGTGATCTCGACTTCCTTCCGCACGCTGCGCGATTCCTTCACCGTGCCGCCGGTGTGGATCCACTTCGATTTTGACTTCAGCAACTATCAGTCCGTCTTCGATACGATCCCCTTCCTGCACATGCTCAAGAACAGCTTTTACTACGCCGGCGGCGCCGTGATTGGCGGGGCGGTGACCTCCGCGCTGGCGGGCTACGCCTTCGCGCGCCTGCAGTTCCGCGGCCGCGGCGTGCTGTTCTGGGTGGTGCTCTCGACGATGATGGTGCCGGGCCAGATGACCATCATCCCGGTCTACATCCTGATGGGCGTGAAATACCTGAATCTGGTCAACACCATCTGGTCGCTGATCGTTCCCTCGGTGTTCACGGCCTTCGGCATCTTCCTGCTGCGGCAGTACTTCCGCCAGATCCCGGGCGATTACGAGGAGTCGGCGCTGATCGACGGCGCCAACCAGTGGCAGATCTTCCGCAGAATCTATTTGCCGCTGGCCGCGCCGGGCATCGCCATCCTCAGCATCCTGACCTTCAACAGCCGCTGGAACGACTACTTCACGCCGCTGGTCTTCATCAACTCGCAGCACGCGATGCCGATCACGATGGGTCTCGTCGAGTTGCAGGGCGAATGGTCCACCGGCAGCATCGCGGTCGTCTTCGCCGGCATCGTGCTGAGCGTGATCCCGGTCATCGTGGTCTACATCTTCGGCCAGCGTTACCTGCTGGAAGGCCTGATGATGGGTGGCATCAAGGGTTAGCTTTCAGGGCCGGCGTCCCGGACGCCTGCGGGCGCCCAGCCACGCCACCATGAAGCGCCGCCGCGATCTGCTGGCGGCGCTTTTTCTGCTGCCGTTATTCCTTGTGCTGCTGTTCCTCGTGCTCGCTCCCACGCTCGACACGGTGGCCATCAGCCTGCAGCGCTGGAACACTTTCGGCCCGCCCCAATTTGCCGGCCTGGCCAACTACGTGCGACTGACGGGCAACCCGCTCATGCCGTCCATCGCCGGCTTCACTTTCCTGCAACTGGCGAGCGCGGTGGCCATCACCCAGGCGCTGGCCCTGCCCCTGGCCCTGGGCGCGGCCGGGCTCTGGCGGCGCTTCTCCCGGACTCCGCGCGGCGCCCTGGCGCTGGTGACCGGCATTGTGGCGATTGTCCTGCTGTACCCGCGCCTGGACCCCGGGTTCAGCGCCTCCGGTTTGCGCATGTTCCTGATCGACTTCGAGCTAATCTCCTGGCTCGCCGTCGAGGAACGCTGGCGCATCGCCGGCTCGCTGGCGCACTGGGCCGATACCCTCAGCGCCGTGCGGGAGTTCGCCGGCTTCACCTTCTGCGTCTATCTCGGCGGCGCGCTGGCGCTGCCGCAGGACCTGCTGGACGCGGCCCGCGTCGACGGGGGGCCGGCCTGGCGGCGCCTGTGGACGGTGACGCTGCCGCTGATCAGTCCGGTGGTCCTCTTCGCCACCGTGACGGACCTCTGCCGCGCCGTACAGATGCTTGACCAACCGCAGATCATGACCTCCGGCAGTCTGGGTGAGGGCAGCAGCACGGGCCTGATTTACCTGCTTGAAGCGTCCTTCAGGGAGCATTTGTTCGGCAACGTCGCCGCTATCGTCGTCGCGAGCCACGTCGTCTTCGCGCTTGCGGGCGCGCTGCTGGCCAGCAGCGGCGTCCGTTGGCTGGGCGGCAAGGGCTGGCGCAACCGGGCGACCCGCCTGCCATGAACGGCGGCGCGCCCGGCTGGGCCCCGGAGGCGCTCCGGGTCGTCGCGCTGACCCGCTTCGGCGCGTTGCTGGCCGTGGTCGGCCTCCTGGCCGTGTGCGCGCTGGCGGGCCACGCCGGCGCGCGCATGCGCTTCCGCTGGCGCGGTCCGCTCTTCCAGGCGGCGCTGGTCCTGCTGCTCATACCGGACCACGTGATCCTGCCGGCGCAGGTGGTGTCATCCGCTGCGGGCAGGACGTTGGGGGGTCAGTTCGTCTGGCGCATCCTGGGCAGCCATCACCTGCGCCTGCACCTGGCCCTCGGCCTGCTGCTGCTGCGCCAGTGCTTCCGTTATGTGCCGGTCGAATACGAGGAAGCGGCCTGGCTGGAGGGCGCCGGCCCGTGGCGGGCCTTTTGCCGCGCGGCCCTGCCCCGCACGACGCTCGCCCTTGCCCTGCTGGCGGTCTTCGTCAGCCGCGCCGTCTTCGACGCCGCCCACGCGTTCCTGTCCTTCTTTCCCGGCTTTACGATAAGCGGTTTCGCGCCGGACAGCATGATTTACTTCTTCGCCGTGGCGCGCGACTGGCGCAATGGCGACGTTGCGGGCATACTTGTCGGCACTGTGCCGCTGCTGGTCGTTTGGCTCTTCGGTCTGCGTCACTGGTCGCGGGGACGGGCGGGCGGCGGCATCCGGGGTTAAACGCTGCGTCAGGGGAGAGCAACATGAGCATCTTTCACCGGCCGGCGGACGGCATCGTCGGCGACGTCATCCCCTTTTACTGGCAGGGCCTCTACCATGCCTTCTACCTGAAAGCGCCGCTGCCGCCGCGGCGCGAGGGCGCCTTTCACACCCCCTGGGCGCATCTGGTCTCAAGCGACCTGGCGCACTGGGAGGAGTGGCCGGTGGCCATCGGTCCCGGCGGGCCGGGCGACCCCGACGAGATCAGTTGCTTCACCGGCTCGCTCATCGAGAAGGACGGCCTCTTCTACATGTTCTATACGGGCTTCGCCGGCCGGGACAAGCCGCAGACGGTCTGCCTGGCGACCAGCGAGGACCTGCGCAGCTGGCACAAGGACCCGCGCAACCCGCTCATCGTGGCCGATCCGCGCTGGTACGAGGCCATCGACTGGCGCGATCCCTTCCCCTTCTGGAACGAGGAGGCCGGCGAGTACTGGATGCTGCTGGCCGCGCGCGAGCTGGAGGGGCCGGACAACCGGCGCGGTTGCCTGGCGCTGATGACCTCGCCGGACCTGCTGGAGTGGACGGTGCAGCCGCCCTTCTGGGCGCCGCGCCTGTACTACACGCACGAGTGCCCGGACCTGTTTCGCCACAACGGTCAGTGGGTGCTGGTCTACTCCACCTTCAGCGAGCGCAACATCACGCACTTCCGCGTCAGCGATTCGCTGGCCGGGCCCTGGCGCGCGCCGCACAACGACGGCTTCGACGGCCGCGCCTACTACGCCGCCAAGACCGCCGGCGACGGCGCGCGGCGCTTCGTCTTCGCCTGGGACCCCACGCGCGAGGGCGACCGGGACAGCGGCGGCTGGGAATGGGGCGGCGACATGGTCGTGCACGAGGTCACCGACGAGCTCGGCGTGAAGCCGGTGCCGGCGCTGCTGGAACGCTTCAGCGAGCCGCGCGCGGTCAACTTCGCGGCGCTGTGCGGCCCCTGGGAGGCGGGCAACGGCCAGTACCGCGCGGCCTTCAACGACGGCTTCTCCGCCGCCGGCCTGGGCGAGTTGCCCCACACGGCGTCGCTGTCCGCCAGCATCCGCTGCGGCGCGCAGACGCGCTCCTGCGGCCTGCTGCTGCGCATGGACGCGGCGCTGGAGAAGTACTATCAGGTGCGCTGGGAGCCGCTGGCGCGCCGCATTGTGTTTGACCGCTGGCCGCGGCCCGGCGACGAGCCTTTCATTCTCGAACGGCCGCTGGAAGACTGCGAGCAGCTGGACCTGCGCGTGCTGGTCGAGGGCAGCGTGGTGGTCGTCTACGCCAACGACGAGGTGGCGCTGACCTGCCGCATGTACGATCACGCGGCCGGCGCCTGGGGCCTCTTCGTCAGCGAAGGCCAGGCCACGTTCAGCAACGTGAGTTGCGCGGCCGGCAGTTAACGCCGGCGCGCAGTCACCGGCGTATTATGCAGCGACATGAGGGGAGTTGACCTTGTCAAGCTTTTCAAGAGACGCGATGCGCATCATGCAGGGCAAGAAGGGCGAGGGCCTGAAAGGCAAGGGCACGCCGCGCGTCATCTTTCAACCGGAAACCAGCCACGCCCTGCGCGACGGCATCGCCCTGCTGGCCGGCGCCATTCGCCCCACCCTGGGGCCCTCCTCCGGCACCGTGGCCATCGACTACATCACGAAGGAGAAGGGCCGGCCGGAGCTGCTGGACAGCGGCGGCGTGATCGCGCGCCGCATCATCGAGCTGGGGGACGCCAGCGAGGACATGGGCGCCATGCTGCTGCGCGCCATGGTCTGCCGCCAGCATGACGAGATCGGCGACGGCACGGCCACCGCCACGGTGCTGTTCGAGGCCGTCTACCGGGCCGGCCTGCGCTACGTCGCCGCCGGCGGCAACGGCCAGCGCCTGCGCCATCACCTGGAGCAGTTGCTACCGTCGGTGCTGGCCGAACTGGAGCGCCAGACCTACGCCATCGACAGCGTCGAGGACTACGCGCGCATCGCCGAATCGCTCTCGCACGACCCGCTGATGGCCGAGATGATGGGCGAGATTTTCGACGTCATCGGCGAATACGGCCAGCTGGACATTCGCAAGGACAACACGCGCGGGCTGCGCCGCGAGTACGTCGAGGGCATCTACTTCAACAGCGGCCTGCTCTCGCGCGTGCTGGTCAACGACCAGGTGGTGAAACGCATCGAACTGCCGGACACGAACATCTTCATCTGCGATTTCACCATCAATGACCCGCGCGAACTCTTCCCGGTGATCGAATGCGCCGTGGACGCGAAGCTGAAATCGCTGGTGATCTTCGCGCGCAACATGAACGAGGCGGCCCTCTCGCTGGTGCACGCCGCCAACCGGCCCGACCGCTTCCAGGCGCTGGCCATCAAGATCCCCGACCCCAACCCGGACATGCGCAACGCCGCCATCGAGGACCTGTCGGTGCTCACCGGCACGACGCCCCTGCTCCAGGTGATGGGGCATACCCTGGAGTCCGTGACGCCGGCGCACTTCGGGCGCACGCGGCGCTTCTGGGCCACGTCGCACCAGTTCGGCCTGCACGGGCCGCGCGGCAATCCGCGTCAACTGCGGCGGCACATCCTGCGCCTGGAGGAGCAATTCCGGGTCGAGAAGGACAAGGATGAACGCGACCGGCTGGAGGCGCGCATCGGCAAGCTGCTGGGCGGCTCGGCCACGCTCTACGTCGGCGGCTCCACCGAGCCGGAGATCGAGATTCGCAAGAACCTGGCGGAGCGCGCGGCCACGTCGGTGCGCATGGCGCTGCGCGAGGGCGTGCTGCCCGGCTGCGGCCTGGCGCTGCTGAACGCGCGCCCCATGCTGGAGGAGAAGCTGGCGACGGCGACGGACGCGGACGAACGCGCGGCCATCGGCATTCTGCTGGATGCCCTGTTGATGCCGACGCGTACCATCTACGAAAACGCGGGTTACGATGCCAGCGAGGTGATGGCCAAACTGTCCTTCGCCGGGCCTGGCGCGGCTTTCGACGTGCTGGGCGGCGACATCGTGGACCTGCAGGAGGCCGGCATTCTCGATTGCGCCACGGTGGTCAAGCGCTCCACGCGCAACGCCATCGCCACCGCCGCGCTGGCGCTGACGATCGACGTGCTGGTGCATCTGCGCGAGCCTGAAATGATCGGAGTGCCGACCTGATGGATACGCCGCAAGCAGCCCTGGAATCCATGACGACCTTTGCCCTGGCGGCCGGCGACGGGAAACTCTTCGCCGGGCGCGCCGGCGGCCTGTATCGCTCCGCGGATGGTGGCGCCAACTGGGAATACGTCAGCGGGGAGTTGGGCGAGGAGGGCAGTATCGCGACCACCTCGCTGGCGGCCCGTGGACGGGACGTCTTCGCCGGCATCAACGGCGGCGTGCTGCGCTCCAGTGACGGCGGCGGGACCTGGTTCACCGCCGCGCTGAGCAATCCGCCGCCGCTGGTGGTGGCCATGGCGCTTTCGCCCGCCTGGGAAGAGGACGGCGCGTTGCTGGCCGGCAGCGCCGAGGACGGCATCTTCGCCTCCACCGACCGCGGCGTCAACTGGCGCCCGTGGAATTTCGGCCTGATCGACCTGAACGTCAACGCGCTCGCCTGGGCCACGCCGGCGCTGGCCTTCGCCGGCACCGAGAGCGGCATCTTCCGCAGCCGCAATGGCGGCCGCGCCTGGCGGCCGCTGCCCTTCCCGATGGAGCTGGCGCCGGTCATCAGCCTGCAACTCTCGCCCGACTTCGAAACGGACCAGACGCTCTACGCCGGCACCGAGGAACACGGCCTGCAGGTCACGCGCGACGGCGGTGAGACCTGGGGGGCCGTGGCCCTGCCGGTGGCCGGCGAGGCGGTCAACGCCATGGCCAACACGGGCCAGGGTCTTGCCCTGACGCTGGACGAGTACCTGCTGCTGGGGCGTGACGGCGGCGCGAGCTGGGAGACGCTGCGTCACTTCCCCGGTCAGACGGGTCTGGCGCTGCTGCCGCAGGGCGGGCGCCTGCATCTGGCGCTCTCCGGCGGCGAGGTGGTGAACCTGGAGTTGTAAGCAAGGGTTTTGTTCGACAACTGAATTTGGCCAGCCCTCACCCCTCACCCCCCAACCCCCTCTCCCTCAGGGAGAGGGGGAGAAAAGACAACCCGCCGGGCGATTTGATAAATCGCCCCTACAGGGCGCTGCGTTTTGTTGGGGTGGGCGATTTGATAAATTGCTCTGCGCCGGATGATGTAGGGGCGACATATCATGTCGCCCGCGGATACACCATGTCGCCGGGAATGCGGAGAGGTCATGGACTCTTCGCCATTTCCATGCCTGGACCAATTGCGACAGGCTGGCGCCGGATTGGGTAAACTCCGGTGCTGCTCCCTTGTTTGTACCCAACGAGAGGATGACCGCGATGGCCGGACCGCGACAGTTCCCGGATACGCTGGAAGCGCAACTCAGGGCCCTGCAGAGCGACGAAGAGATGCTGGAATACCGCGCCGCGCGCGAAGCGCTGGCCGCTGACCCGGCGCGGCCGCTCTACCACTTCTCGCCGCCCTGCAACCTGATGAACGACCCCAACGGCCTGTGCCAGTGGCAGGGGCGCTACCATCTCTTCTTCCAGTTCGTGCCGCATGGCAGCGTCGAGCCCGGGGAGCGCGAGCCCGTCTGCTGGGGCCACGCGGTCAGCGACGACCTGGTCAACTGGTGCGATTTGCCCATTGCGCTGCATCCGGACGTGGAGCGCGACTGCTACAGCGGCCAGACCCTGGTCGAGGACGAGCGCGTGATCGCCATGTACCACGGCACCTACGCCGGCAACGGCATCGCCACGGCCGACGACCCGCTGCTGCTCAACTGGCAAATGCACCCCGACAACCCGGTCATCCCCGGCGAACTGCGGGAACGGCCTGGCGGCGGTCGCGTCGACGTGGTTGGCGGCAACGGCGCATACCGCGTCTTCGATCCCTGCATCTGGAAAGAGGACGACGGCTACTATTGCGTCTCGGGTACCTTCATGGACGGCGACTTTGGCGGCACGCGCGCCCTCGACGCCCTGGGCGTGGACCACCTCTTTCACTCGCAGGACCTGGGCAACTGGACCTACCTGGGGCCGCTGGTGAGCGACGACCAGCTGGCCGAGCCGGGCGAGGACATGGCCGTGCCCAACTTCTGGCCCATCAGCGACGACAAGCACATGCTGTTGCTCTTCAGCCACAAGCGCGCCGGCCGCTACTACATCGGCACATACGACCAGGAGACGCATCGCTTCACGCCGGAGACGCACGGGCGCATGAATTACGGTCCCATCAGGATCGGCAGCCTGCACGCGCCCTCGGGCACCATCGACGACGCGGGCCGCTATCTGGGCATCTTCAACGTCAAGGAGGGCCGCGAGCGGCGCGGCTGGAACGACATCATGTCGCTGCCGCGGCATTACTGGCTGGCGGATGACAATACGCTGCGCATGGCGCCGGTGCCGGAACTGGAGGGTCAGCGCTACGACGGGGTGCAACTGGCGGCGCAGGAAATCGCGGCCAACAGCGAGCGGGTGCTGGAGCAGGTCAGCGGCCAGGCCATTGAGATCGAGGCGGTCATCGAGCCGGGCGCGGCGCGCGAGGTCGGCTTCAGCGTGCTGCGCTCGCCGGACGGCGCGGAGCAGACGCGCATCTCCTTCTACGCGCCGTTGCACGACCGGCGGGCCAACCCGGGCTGGCTGCAGATCGACAGTTCGCAGTCCTCGCTGGCGGACGACGTGTATGGCCGCCCGCCGGAGCAGGGGCCGCTGGAGATTGCGCCGGACGAGCCCCTGCAGCTGCGCATCTTCGTGGACCGCAGCATCGTCGAGGTCTTCGCCAACGACAAGCAGTGCCTGACGCTGCGCGCCTACCCCTCGCGCGCGGACAGCAACGGCGTGTCACTCTTCGCGCGCGGCGGCGCGGCGCAGTTGCGTTCGCTGAATGCCTGGCAGATGCGCAGCGTGTGGCCGGAACTGGAACAATTCGAGGGCCGTTGAGCGCGGCGGTCCCGCAGGATTGGGTACAATCCGGTCCTGCCCCCTTGTTTGTACTCATAAAGAGAGGATGACTGCGATGGCCGGTCCGCGACAGTTCCCGGATACGCTGGAAGCGCAACTGAAGGCCCTGGAGAGCGACGAGGAGCTGCTGGGCTACCGCGCCGCGCGCGAGGCGCTGGTCGCTGACCCGGCGCGCCCGCTCTACCACTTTTCACCGCCTGGCGATTTCATGAACGACCCCAACGGACTCTGCGAATGGCAGGGGCGTTTCCACCTCTTCTTCCAGTACCTGCCCGGCGGCGAACTGCTGACCCAGGACCGCAAACAGGGCGTCTGCTGGGGCCACGCGGTCAGCGACGACCTGGTCAACTGGCGCGACCTGCCCATCGCGCTGTATCCGGACGTGGAGCGCGACTGCTTCAGCGGCCAGACCCTGGTCGAGGACGAGCGCGTCATCGCCATCTACCACGGCACGCGCGCGGGCAACGGCATCGCCACGGCCGGCGACCCGCTGCTGATCAACTGGCAGAAGCACCCGGACAACCCGGTCATCCCCGGCGACCCGCAGGGGCTGGGCGGCGGCGGCGGCGACGAGGTGGTCGCCGAAAACGGCAAGTACCGCGTCTTCGATCCCTGCATCTGGAAAGAGGACGACGGCTACTATTCCATCTCCGGCACCTTCATGGACGGTGATTTCGGCAAGACGCGCGGCGTCGACGCCCTGGGCGTGGACCATCTCTTTTACTCGCAGGACCTGGGCAACTGGACCTACCTGGGGCCGCTGGTGACCGACGACCAGCTGGCCGAGCCGGGCGAGGACATGGCGGTGCCCAACTTCTGGCCGATCAGCGACGACAAACACATGTTGCTGCTCTTCAGCCACAAGCGCGCCGGCCGTTACTACGTCGGCACATACGATTACGAGACGCACCGCTTCACGCCGGAGACGCACGGGCGCATGAATTACGGCCCCTGGACGGTCGGCAGCCTGCACGCGCCCTCGGCCACCATCGACGCTTCCGGTCGTTACCTGGGCATCTTCAACGTCAAGGAGGGGCGCGATTTCCGCGGCTGGAACGACATCATGTCGCTGCCGCGGCATTACTGGCTGGCGGATGACGACACGCTGCGCATGGCGCCGGTGCCGGAACTCAAGGGCCAGCGTTTCGACGGGGTGCAGTTGCCGGCGCAGGAGATCGCGGCCAACAGCGAACAGCTGCTGGAAAACGTGAGCGGCCAGGCGATCGAGATCGAGGCGGTCATCGAGCCGGGCGCGGCGCGCGAGGTGGGCCTGACGGTGTTGCGCTCGCCGGACGGCGCGGAGCAGACGCGCATCTCCTTCTACGCGCCGCTGCAGGGCCGGCGGGCCAACCCCGGCTGGCTGCAGATCGACAGCTCGCAGTCCTCGCTGGCGGACGACGTGCATGGCCGCCCGCCGGAGCAGGGGCCGCTGGAGATCGACGCCGATGAACCCCTGCATTTGCGCATTTTCGTGGACCGCAGCATCATCGAGGTCTTCGCCAACGACGTACAGTGCCTGACGCTGCGCGTTTACCCCTCGCGCGCGGACAGCGCGGGCGTGAGTCTCTTCGCGCGCGGCGGCGCGGCGCAGCTGCGTTCGCTCAGCGCCTGGCAGATGCGCAGCGTGTGGCCGGAACTGAAACAGTTCGAGGGCCGCTAGTCACAGGGAGGGCCAGACCATGGCCGGTCCGCGACAGTTCCCGGATACGCTGGAGGCGCAACTCAGGGCCCTGGAGCGGGATGAAGAGGTGTCGGGCTATACGGCCGCGCGGGAGGCGCTGGCGGCGGACCCGGCGCGCCCGCTCTACCACTTTTCGCCGCCCGGCGAGTGGATGAACGACCCCAACGGTCTGTGTCAGTGGCAGGGGCGCTACCATCTCTTCTACCAGTATAATCCGCTCAGGCTGGAGCCGATTGGCTCCCCGCGGCAACATCGCGGCATCAGCTGGGGCCACGCGGTCAGCGACGACCTGGTCAACTGGCGCGACCTGCCCATCGCGCTGCGTCCGGTGGGGAACGAACTGGGCTGCTACAGCGGCCAGACCCTGGTCGACGATGACCGGGTGATCGCGACCTATCACGCCCCTTTCGCCGGCAACGTGATCACGATCGCCAGCGACCCGCTGCTGCTCAACTGGGAACACCCGCCGTACAACCCGGCCATGCCCGGCGAGACCGACCCCGACGACGTCGGCGTCTGCCACGGCCCCGACGGGGACTATCTCCTCTTCGATCCCTGCATCTGGAAAGAGGAGGACGGCTACTACTCGCTCTCCGGCACCTACACGGGTGGCTCCCGCAGCGTCGACTGCCTCGGCGTCGTTCACATCTTTCACTCGCCGGACCTGGTCGAATGGAAATGGCTGGGGCCGATGGTGGCCGACGACCAGCTGGCCGAGCCGGGCGAGGACATGGCGGTGCCCAACTTCTGGCCGATCAGCGACGACAAGCACATGTTGCTGCTTTTCAGCCACAAGCGCGCCGGTCGCTACTACGTCGGCAGCTACGACCAGGACACGCACCGCTTCACGCCGGAGACGCACGGGCGCATGAATTACGGCCCCTGGACGGTCGGCAGCCTGCACGCGCCCAGCGCCACGGTCGACGCTTCGGGCCGCTATCTCGGCATCTTCAACGTCAAGGAAGGCCGCGATCCTCGCAGCTGGTACGACATCATGACCCTGCCGCGGCACTACTGGCTGGCGGATGACGACACGTTGCGCATGGCGCCGGTGCCCGAACTGCAGGGCCAGCGTTTTGACGGGGTGCAGTTGCCGGCGCAGGAGATCGCGGCCAACAGCGAGCAGGTGCTGGAGCAGGTCAGCGGCCAGGCCATCGAGATCGAGGCGGTCATCGAGCCGGGCGCGGCGCGCGAGGTGGGCCTGACGGTGTTGCGCTCGCCGGACGGCGCGGAGCAGACGCGCATCTCCTTTTTCGCGCCGTTGCAGGACCGCCGCGCCAACCCGGGCTGGCTGCAGATCGATACGTCGCAGTCCTCGCTGGCCGATGACGTGCACGGCCGCCCGCCGGAGCAGGGGCCGCTGGAGATCGCGCCGGACGAGCCACTGCAACTGCGCGTCTTCGTGGACCGCAGCATCATCGAGGTTTTCGCCAACGAGGTACAGTGCCTGACGCTGCGCGTCTATCCCTCGCGCGCGGACAGCGCGGGCGTGTCACTCTTCGCGCGCGGCGGCGCGGCGCAGTTGCGTTCGCTGAATGCCTGGCAGATGCGCAGCGTGTGGCCGGAACTGAAAGCATTTGAGGGCCGCTAGTCACAGGGAGGACTGGACCATGGGCGAAGCGCGACAGTTCCCGGATACGCTGGAGGCGCAACTCAGGGCCCTGGAGCGGGATGAAGAGGTGCTGGGCTATACCGCCGCGCGCGAGGCGCTGGTGAATGACCCGGCGCGCCCGCTCTACCACCTGTCGCCGCCCGGCAGGTTCATGAACGACCCCAACGGCCTGTGCCAGTGGCAGGGACGCTACCATCTTTTTTACCAGTTCCACCCGGCGGGCCTGGAGCCGGGCGGCTTCAAGTCGCCGAGCGTCGGCGTCAGCTGGGGCCACGCGGTCAGCGACGACCTCGTCAACTGGCGCGACCTGCCGATCGCGCTGCATCCGGCGGGTGGCGAAAAATCCTGTTTCAGCGGCCAGACCCTGGTCGAGGACGAGCGCGTGATCGCCATGTACCACGGGCTCTTCGCCGGCAACGCCATCGCCACGGCCGGCGACCCGCTGCTGCTCAACTGGGAACGCCACCCGAACAACCCCGTCATCCCCGGCGAGACCGACCCCGAGGACGTCGGCACCTGCGTCGCTCCTGGCGGCGAGTATTTCATTTTCGATCCCTGCATCTGGAAAGAGGATGACGGCTACTACTCGCTCTCCGGCGCCTACATGCAGGGCACCCACGGCGGCACGCGCAGCGTCGATTGCCGCGGCGTCGACCACATCTTCCATTCGAAGGACCTGTCAGAGTGGGAGTGGCTGGGGCCGATGGTGGCCGACGAGGTGCTGGCCGAGCCGGGCGAGGACATGGCGGTGCCCAACTTCTGGCCCATCGGCAACGGCCGCCACCTGCTGCTGGTCTACAGTCACAAGCGCGCCGGCCGCTACTACATCGGCCGCTATGACGCGCAGACGCACCGCTTTCACCCCGAGACGCACGGGCGCATGAACTACGGCCCCTGGGCCCTGGGCAGCCTGCACGCGCCCTCGGCCACCATCGACGCCGCGGGCCGCTACCTCGGCATCTTCAACGTCAAGGAGGGGCGCGAGCACCGCGGCTGGAACGACGTGATGACCCTGCCGCGGCACTACTGGCTGGCGGATGACAACACGCTGCGCATGGCGCCGGTGCCGGAACTGGAGACGCTGCGCCACGACGAACAGTCGCGCGGGCCGCTGGAGATCCCGGCCAACGAGGAAATCCTGCTGGAGGGCATGGGCGGCCAGGCCATTGAGATTGAGGCGCTCATCGACCCCGGCGACGCGCTGGAATTCGGCCTGAACGTGCTGCGCTCGCCCGACGGCGCGGAACAGACGCGCGTCTCCTGGTACCCCTGGCAGTTCGGCCGTCGCGCCAACCCCGGCTGGCTGCAGATCGACCCGACGCGCAGCTCGCTGGCGGCCGACGTGCATCCGCGTCCGGCGGAGACCGGGCCGCTCACGCTGGTCGACGGCGAGATGCTGCAGCTGCGCATCTTCATCGACCGCAGCATCATCGAGGTCTTCGCCAACGAACGGCAGTGCCTGACCCTGCGCGTCTACCCGGAGCGCGCGGACAGCCGCGGCATTTCGCTCTTCGCGCGCGGCCGGCCCGTGCAACTGCGCTCGCTGAAGGTCTGGCAGATGCGCAGCGTCTGGCCGGAACTGAAAGGGCGCGAGGGGCAGTAGCCGCGCATTCGAAAACAACAGGAAAGGCAGGGCATGTCACAGGGACCCAACATTCTCTTCATCCTGGCGGACCAGGTGCGCGCCGGCTCGCTGCCGACCTGGGGCGAAACGCAGATCGAGACGCCCCATCTGCAGCGCCTGGCCGGCGAAAGCGTGCTGCTGGACAACATGATCGCCACCGCGCCGGTCTGCACGCCCTACCGCGCCATGCTGACCACCGGCCGCCACCCGCAGACCACCGGCCACATCATGAATTTCGTCAACACGCGCCACGACGAAATCGGCCTCGGCGACGTCTTCGCGCGCAACGGCTGGCGCACGGCCTGGGTCGGCAAGTGGCATCTGCACCGCGGCTCCTTCCCCGAAATTGACGGCGGCGACTACGTGCCCGAGGGCCGCGACCGCCTGGGCTTCGAGCACTGGCGCGGCTACAACTTCCACACCGACTACTTCGGCGGCAAGGTCAACACGGAGGACTGGCACAACGAGCGCTGGGAGGGCTACGAGACCGACGCGCTGGCGCGTTACGCCATCGAGTTCATGGAGGGCGTCGCCGACGACGAGCGTTTCTGCCTCTTCGTCTCGCCGCACCAGGCGCATTACACGCCCTACCGCTATGCGCCGGAGGAATACTACGCGCGGCTGCCGGAGGACCTGACCCTGCCCGACAACGTGCCGCCGGAGCTGGTGGAGGGGCTGCAGGCTTCGCTGCGCGATTACCTCGCCATGATCCTGACCATCGACGACATGGTGGGCGAGCTGATGGCCTGGCTTGAGCGCAGCGGCCGCGCGCAGGACACGCTGGTCATCTTCACCGCCGACCACGGCACGCAGATGGGCTCGCAGGGCGGCCATGCCTGGGAGAAGAAGCAGCCCTGGGAGGAGTCGCTGCGCGTGCCCTGGATGATGCGCTGGCCGGGCGTCTTTGACGGTGGCATCAGGCGCGACGCGCTGACCGCGCCGGTGGACATCTTCCCGACGCTCTGCGGCCTCTGCAACCTGCCGGTGCCGCGCACGGTCGAGGGCCATAACCTGGCCGACGCCTGGCGCGGGCTGCCCGGCGCCTTCGAGCAGGAGGCCCTGCTGACGATGAACTTCAGCGCCTCGCACGACTGGCTGCTGGACGGCCACGACTGGCGCGGCGTGCGCACGAAGACGCATTCCTACGCGCGGCGTCTGGCTGCTGACGACGAGCTCTACGACCTGGCGGCGGACCCGTTGCAGCTGGACAATCTGGCGGGTTCGGCGGAGGCGGCCGGGCTGCAGGCGGAGTTGGAGTTGCAACTGGACACGCTGCTGGCGCTGCGCAACGATTCCTTCCGGCCCTGCCGGGAGTATTCGGACTGGTTTGACAGCCAGCGCCGGGTGGTGCGCAACATGTACGGCCCGCTGGGCGACCCCGAGGACGAGCCGGACTGGTCGCTGCTGTGGTGAGGGGGTGAGCCCTCACCCTCCGGCGCCAGTTTCTGTTCTGTCTTCAAGAGGGCTTGTTCACGCGGAACTGGAACGTTAATTGGCCCTCACTCCCCGGCCCCCTCTCCCCAGGGGAGAGGGGGAGAATCTGCAAATTTTCGATGTAGCGTTTTAGCGGCAGGCTGATCAGCGCCAGTATCGGCGCAACGTAATGAATTGTCTCGGGAGTGGTGAGTTTGGTGGGGTTCAGAAATTGTTTTGAAAGTCGTGGCGGGCGATTTGGTAAATCGCCCCTACGGGATGCTTCGGGCCGGGGCCCTCGCTACCCCTACGGCGGATGGTGTAGGGGCGACATATCATGTCGCCCGCAGGCACACCATGTCGCCGCAAATGACGAGTTAGGCAGATTTCAGAAATTGCCCACGCCTGGAACCAGCCACAACTGTAGCGACGCAAATAACCACACGATGACGCTCATCGCATCCAGCTCCTGTATCCAGTAAACCAGACCCCCAAGTGTCTCCAATCAATTATTCAACATCGACAAGGGCCGGTCGCGCTGACCGGCCCTTCGATTTCTATCGACTTTAGGGATTGACTTACGCCTCGCCGAGGGCCTCCAGCGCGCGCTGCGCCTGTACCTCGTCCTTCGTGATGCGCACGACACGACGCAGATGCAACTGCGCGTGCTCGTTGCCGTTGCGCGCCATGTCCAGCGCCTGCTCGAAGCCGCGCTGGCTGTAGCTGGGGTCGCCGGCCCGGATCGGGAAGTCGTAGCCCTCCCAGTAGTACTTGAGATCGTCGCTCTGCCAGTCCGCGTAGATCTCTTCCCAGGTGATGGGCGGGTCCACGTGCTCAGTCAGGTGCGGCGTCATCATGCCCTCGCTGACCGGGTTGCCGATGGCGAAGTAGCGGTTGTCGAGCGAGATGCGCATGCGGTTGTCGGTGACGTTGGGCAGGGCGCGATGGATCATCAGCGCCTCGAAGATCAGCGTGTCGCCGGGTTGGTAGTCGATGGTGTGCCAGGCGCCCTCAAACTGGTCCACCTCGACGTTCAGGCCGCCGGCGCCGAGCGAGAAGTGGTGGTCGAGCACGCGGTTGACCTTGTGCGAGCCGGGCAGCACGGCCAGGCCGCCCAGTTCGACCGGGCAGTCGCCGACGGGCGCCCAGGCGGTCCAGGTGTCGAAGCTGCCCTGGAAGTGGACGTAGTCCTGATGGGTGGGCGTGGTGTGCTCGGTGTATTGCGGGAACCACAGACGCGCGATCTTCTGCGGATGCGGCAGCACCGGCTTGCCGGCGATGCGCGCGATCATGTCCACGATCTCCGGCAGATGCGCGGAACGATGGAAGGACTCGAGGGCGTAGACCTTGTGGTAGACGTCGGTGTAGCCCTCGTCACCCTCGGTGCAGACGCGGTCCACGTCCGCGATGCCGTCCATCGGGTCCGTGCCGGGCAGCAACCAGCCGCCTTCCTGCAGCACCGTGTTGATGTCGAGCCGCAACTCCATCATCTTGTCCGGGTCCTGCAGCTTCCTGAAGAAAAGGTAGCCTTCGTCAGCGAGCCGCCGCTGCAACTCGTCGCCGTCCTGCATCGCGTCATTGGAGACGCGCAGTTCTTTCAGTTCGCTGTCCATTTGTTTTGCTCCATCAAAAATAGCCATTCGCGGCGCGCGGAAGTATAACACAGGTCTGCCTGATGCCACGAAAGGAATTGGTATGAACCCGCCTGACAACAGCGTCCTGCTGGACAAGGTGCGCGGCTGCCTCTACGGCGGCGCGATCGGCGACGCCCTCGGCGCGCCCGTCGAAGGCTACACGCCCGAAAGGATTAACGACCTTTACGGTGTGATCACGGACTTCGTCCCGACCCTCGACGACAGCCCCAGGCGCCGCCATCGCACGGAAGGGCGCTACACGGACGACACGCACATGGTGCAGGCCCTGGGCCAGGCCTACATCGACGAGGGCGGGCATCTCGACGCCCACAGCTTCGCCCGCCGCATCGTGCCGCTGATTCTGGAGCCGCGCTGGATTCCCGACCTCGAGCGCGAGATGCCCATCGTGGAGCGACTCTTCTACCCGGAGAAGTGGCTCTACATTCGCAACGGCCTGGCCAACGCCGACCCGCGTCTGGGCGGCGCCGGCAACATGGTCAACTGCGGCGCGGCGATGTACGCCGCCCCGGTCGGCATCGTCAACGCCGGCGATCCCGTCAGCGCCTACCACGAGGCGGTCGACGTGCTCAGCGCGCACCAGCACAGCTACGGTCTGGAGGCCGCCGCCGTGCAGGCCACCGCCGTCGCCGAGGCCTTCCGGCCCGGCGCCAGCGTGGACAGCATCATCGACGTGGTGCTGTCGCTGGCGAAGGACGGCACGCGCAAGGCCATCCAGGCTGTGGTCGAGTGCGCGCGGGGATACGACGACTGGTTCGAGGCCATCGGGCCGCTGCGCGACGCCATGCGCCCCTGGGACGGCGCGCCGGATATCCTGGGCGACCGCGGTAAGGGCAACAACGACAACACGCCCAGCCGCGAGCACAGCATCGAGGAGGTGCCGATCGCGCTGGCCTTCCTCGTGGTCGCAAAGGGTGACTTCGCGGCCAGCATCTGCGGCGGCACCAACTACGGCCGCGACAACGACTCGATCGCGGGCAAGGCCGGCGCCATCGCCGGCGCGCTGCACGGCGCCTCCGCCATTCGCCAGGACTGGATCGAGCAGGTCCGCAGCGCCAATGACATCGACCTCGACCCCATGGCGCGCGAACTGACGGCGCTGGTCTGCAAGTTGCAGCAGGAGCAGCTGGCGGCTGCCCAGGCCCGCGCGGCGGACTTCGCGACCCTGCTGGCCGCGCGCTGATGCGGCCGGCGGGAAGGTCCGCCTGGCGCAGGGAAAGGGGCCGGCATGGAAGCGCATGAAGACAGTGTCCTGCTGGACAAGGTGCGCGGCTGCCTCTACGGCGGCGCGATCGGCGACGCCATGGGCGCGCCCGTCGAGTGGTTCACGCCCGAACAGATGTGGGAACTGTACGGCGTGATCACCGACTTCGTGCCGCCCCTGGGGGACAGTGAACTGCGTCGCCACCGGACGCAAGGGCGCTTCACGGATGACAGCCACATGGTGCACGCGCTGAGCCAGGCCTACCTCGATGAAGGCGGCCATCTCGACGCGCACAGCTTCGCGCGGCGTATCGTGCCAATCATTCTGGAGCCGCGTTGGGTCTCCATCCTGGATCGCGAAATGCCCATCGTGGAGCTGCTCTTCTACCCCGAGAAGTGGCTCTACATTCGCAACGGTCTGGCCAACGCCGACCCGCGCCTGGGCGGTATGGGCAACATGGTCAACTGCGGCGCGGCGATGTACGCGGAGCCGATCGGCATCGTCAACGCCGGCGACCCGGTCAGTGCCTACCACGAGGCGGTCGACGTGCTCGGCGCGCAGCAGTACAGCTACGGACTGGAGGCCGCGGCCGTGCAGGCCACCGCCGTCGCCGAGGCCTTTCGGCCCGGCGCCGGCGTCGACAGCATCATCGACGCCGTGCTGTCACTGGCGAAGGATGGCACGCGCAGGGCCATCGCGGCGGTGGTGGAGTGCGCGCGCGGTTACGACGACTGGGTGGAGGCCATTGGCCCGCTGCGCGACACGATTCGCCCCTGGGACGGCGCGGCCGAGGACAGGACTCAACGCGGCAAGGGCGACAACGCTTCGCATCCCGGCCGCGAACACAGCATTGAGGAGGTGCCGATCGCGCTGGCCTTTCTCGTCGTCGCGAAAGGCGACTTCGCGGCCAGCATCTGCGGCAGCACCAACTACGGCCGCGACAACGACACGATCGCGGGCATGGCCGGCGCCATCGCCGGCGCCCTGTGCGGCGCTTCCGCCATTCGCCAGGACTGGATCGAGAAGATACGCAGCGCCAACGACGTCGACCTCGACCCCATGGCGAGGGAACTGACGGCGCTGGTCTGCAAGTTGCAGCGGGAACAGCTGGCGGCTGCCCAGGCCCGTGAGGCGGACTTCGCGACCCTGCTGGCCGCGCGCTGAGGGCTCAGGTCATCGGCGACCCGGGCTGCAACTCCAGCAGAGTGACCTCCGGGCGACAGTTGAAGCGGAACCAGGGGCGGATCATGCCCAGGCCGCGGTTGGTGTAGACCTGCATGCTGCCGACGCGCGCCAGGCCGCCCGTGTAGTGCTGGCCCCAGGAGGGCAGGATCAGCGGCCGGTGCAGCAGGGGCGGGCGCACCTGGCCGCCGTGCGTGTGGCCGGAGAGCTGCAAGGCGAAGCGTTCGGTGGGCCCCGCGATATCGGCGACGTCCGGTTCGTGCGCCAGCAGAATGGCGGGGCCCCCAGGCGGCAGCCGCTGCAGCAGGGCGTCGAGGTCGTCATCGCCCCAGGCCTGGTCGCCGAGGCCGGCCAGGTGCAGTTGCGCGTCAGCGCGCTGCAGCGTGTGTACCTCGTTGCGCAGAACGCGGACGCCGACGGCCGCCAGCGCCTGGCAGACCCTGTCCACGCCGCGGCGATGGTCGTGGTTGCCGGGCACGGCGTAGACCGGCGCCTGCAGCGTCCGCAGGACGGTGACCAGTTCCTCCGGCTTCTGACGGGCCGTCTCCTCGACGAAATCGCCGGTGATGACCACCAGGTCCGGCTGCAGCGCATTGACGCGCGTCAGCCAGGCCCGCAGGCGCAATGGTTTCAACCAGCCGCCCAGATGCAGGTCGCTGATCTGGACGATGCGCAAACCGGCGAAGGCCTGCGGCAGCGGCGACAGTTGCAGCGGGACACGCTTCACCTGCAACCAGCGCGGCTCCACCAGGCGGGCGTAGAGGAACAGCCCGGTCAGCAGCAGGATGAGCGCGCTCATGCCTCCGCCTCCGCGCGCAGGGGGTAGCGCTGCAGGATGCGGTAGCGGGCACCGGCGGGCGTCAGTTCGCTGGAGTAGAGACAGAACTCGTGTACAGGCGTGGCTGATGATCGCAGACCGCGATGGGACTTAAGCCAGGCGTTGAGGCGGGGTGGCGGCCGTTGCGCGCGGAAGCGGCCCAGCGTGACGTGCGGGCGGAAGGGCCGTGTCTCCGGATTCAGGCCGCAGCTCACGAGGGCCTGGGTCACACGCTGATGAAGGTCAGTGAGGGCCGCGTTGCGCCGCAGGCCGGCCCATAGCACGCCGCTCCAGCGCCCCGCGCCCTGCAGGGCCAGCGACACGGGCGTCGCCTGCACCTGCGCCAGGGCGCTGCCGATGGCTTCCACCCGCGCGCTCTCGCCGATGAAGTAGAGCGTGACGTGCAGTTGCGCCGGCGGCACGCGGCGCAGGCCGGGCAGGTCCAGCGGCAGGTCGGCCAGGCGTTGCCGCAGCGCCGGCGGCAACTCCAGCGCGACGAAAAGGCGGAAGGAAGTTTGCGATTGCACCGGGCGAGTCAGGGGGCAATCCCCACCAGGACCGGGTGGCCGCCGTTGGGTTTGGTGGGGTCATATACAGGCTTGCCCATCGGTCGCGTGCGCAGGGTCCCGGCGCGGAACTGGCGCAGCCTGTCGCGCGCGATCTCCACGTATTCGGGGACGACGTCGCAGCCGTAAGCCATGCGCCCGTGCATCAGCGCTGCGATCACCGACGACCCGACTCCCATGTAAGGGTCAAACACGGCATCGCCCGCGTCGGTCATGGAAAGCACCAGCCGTTCCACCAGTTCGACGGGGAACTGGCAGGGGTGAATGGTCTTTTCCACGTGATTGCTCTTGACGTTCGGGAATTCCCAGACGTCGCTTGGGTTTTTACCCTTTGGGTTGCCGGAAAGCTGACCGGTTTTCGGCCCCTTGAAGTGTCGCTTGCCAGGATACTTCGACGGCACCCGGATTGGGTCCAGGTTCCAGGTGTAGTCGTCGCCTTTCGTCCACCAGTTGATGGTTTCGTAGCGTCCCGAAAGACGTTTGGACGCATGCAGGCCATGCCCGAAGTGCCAGACGATGCGGTTACGCAGGCGCAGCCCGGTTTTCTGAAACAGCGGGTAAAGGACTGTGTCAAGGGGGACGATTTCCCCGTTCATGACGTAATTGCCCACCTGCCAGCAAATTGAGCCCTGCGGGTGCAGGAGACGCACGCATTCGCCAATGACGCGTTCCTGATCTGCCAGGTAGTCTTCCAGCGGGCTGCGCGTCTCATATTCCTTCCCGAGATTGTAGGGCGGCGAGGTGACGATCAGCTTGAACAGTTCATCCGGCAGGCCACGCATGAAGGCCAGATTGTCTTCACAGGCGAGGACCGGTTCCTCAATGGTGGCTGGCCCGGCGGTCATGGACTCCGGGAAGGCCGTGTCTGGCTCATGCGTGAACAGCTGCAATGTGGCCAGGTTGTCTGCCTTGTGTTCCCTGCTCACTGTGTCGTCTCCGCCCTGCCGGGGCCCAGTTTAACACGGCAAGGTATGAATTCAGCGTCACCCTTCACTCCGGCAGGACCTCGCGCGGTTTGCTGCCGTCCTGCGCCGGGCCGACCACGCCCTCGTCCTCCATCATGTCGACCAGATTAGAGGCTATCCTGCACTCCAGACGTCCTTGACCTGCCTCATTGCAGACTCAAGCGTTTGAATCTGTTGCTGATGTTCTCCAAACTCGGATGCCGTGAGCAGACGTGAATGCCAGTCTCCATCTCTGACATTGTTTTCAAGAACTGCGATTTGGGGGAGGCCCACCAATGCCCAGGGTCGCATTCGCGTCAATGATATGAGACAGCGTCCACATGGCACTGAAGATTCCTTCGCTGATCGTGGAAGGTGTTGCACCCTTCCAGAAAATTCGTTCCAGAAACTTTTGAAACAGAAAGACGAAGTGCTGGCCGGATCCTGCCGTGAGAAAATAAATACCGTCTCTTGCCTCACGGGCAGGTGGCTCTTCCATGAACATCAAGAGAATCGGTCTTTGCTGGATGGTCAGGGCGACCAAACAGGCGAAAGCAGGACCCCTGCCAGGTCTTTCCGGAAGACCGCGCTGGTATCCCATGGCACGTTGAACAGTCCGTAATATCAGCTCCTTGGCTTCCGCCTTGTTCTCGGCATCCGCAATCAGGCTCCACTGCATCTCCAGGTGGTCAAGCACAGTCTGGCTGACACCCACATCACCGGCAAAGGCTACGATTCCCCGTTTGCCTGGCAAATGAACCTTGATCCCATCCAGTTGAATATCACCATGGGGAGCGCGCATCAAGATCATGCTGTCAGCACCAATCACGATACCGTCATTGCACTGGATGCCGAGAATTGATGTCATTAAATCAGCCTGAAAATACGCTGTTCGCCCGGAAGCGGGGATACTGGCTGTATACGTTCCTGATAAGTTCCTGAAAACTCAACTCTCTTGCCCAGGCCACCTTGTCTCTTATGAACTGGACAACATCCTCTTTTGCTGACTTCTCCAGAGTCGCAGCGCGCTCAATCCCTTGAACGGTGGCCCGATACTCCTGCCAGCGACCGATCCTGTTGATGTGAATGGCGATCAACCCCTGCTTTTCCAAAGATTCGGCGTCACGATACACGTCAAGGCAAAATGGACCGTAGTGGTAAGGTTCGAATTCGTAAAAATCGTCGTCCACTGCTTCCCGTCGTTCTTCTCCAAGAAGAAACACGGATTTCTGCAACTGTGCCGGTGTGAATTCCTGACCATCAGCCGCCGCAATTACCAGCAGCAGCCAGTCTTTTCTATTCATTGTGTTCTCCGCTCATATGTTCTATCATCTCATACATAAGGGCATTGGTAAATGCTGAATTTCACCGCAAACGGTCAACAGCGGGAAATATCCGATCACACTCACTCCGGCAGGACCTCGCGCGGTTTGCTGCCGTCCTGGGCCGGGCCGACCACCCCCTCGTCCTCCATCATGTCGATCAGGCGCGCGGCGCGGGTGTAGCCGATGCGCATGCGCCGCTGCAGCAGCGAGACCGAGGCCTTGTTCAGGCGCCGCACCATCTCCACCGCCTGCTCGTAGAGCTCGTCGCGTTCGTCGGTGACGCGCTCGTGCAGTTCGACGCCCCTTTCCTCCTCCCAGGCGCTGAAGTCCGGGAAGGCCAGGTGGGCCTGCTGCGCGGCCGCCGGTCTCGCTTCTGCCTCGGGCGGCGGCAGGGGCGGCGTGTCCGGCAGCGGCTGCGCGGACGCGGCTTCATCGTCGGCTTGCGCGTCATCGTCGTCGGGCAGGGGCGGCGGCAGGGGCTCGTCGAAGGCCTGACGCTTCCAGTAGCGCGTGACGTTGTCGACTTCCTCCGGCGAGACCAGCACGCCCTGCAGCCGCGCAGCGGCCGGCGCGCTGCCGCTCAGGTACAGCATGTCGCCCTTGCCCAGCAGGCGCTCGGCGCCCGGCTGGTCGAGAATGACGCGGCTGTCCACGCCGCCGGCCACGGCGAAGGCGATGCGCGCCGGGAAGTTGGCCTTGATGAGGCCGGTGACGACGTCCACCGAGGGGCGCTGGGTGGCGATGACGAGGTGGATGCCGGTGGCGCGCGCGAGGGCCGCGATGCGCGTGATGACGCGCTCGGTCTCGTCCGGCGCCAGCATCATCAGGTCCGCCAGTTCGTCGATGACCACGACGATGTAGGGCATGCGCTCCAGATCGCCGTCCAGATGGCGGTTGTAGTCCTCGATATTGCGCGCGCCGGCCTCGCTGAAGCGGCGGTAGCGTTCGTCCATCTCGCGCGTGACCCACTTGAGCACGCCGAGGGTGCGTTCCAGGTCGACGACGACCGGCGCCACGAGATGTGGCACGCCGTTGTAGCTGGTCAGTTCGACGCGCTTGGGATCGACCATGATGAAACGCACCTGGTCGGGACGGCTGTTGACCAGCAGGCTGACGATGATGGCGTTGACCAGCACGGACTTGCCGGAGCCGGTGGTGCCGGCGATGAGCAGATGTGGCATGCTGGCCAGGTCCGCCGCGACGGGGGTGCCATCCACGCTCTGGCCGAGACCGATGGGCAGGGGCGCCGCCCCCCGCAGGGCGCGGAACTGGTCGGATTCCATCACGTCGCGCAGGCTGACGACGGCCGCCTGGGCGTTGGGCACCTCGATGCCGACGTAGCCCTTGCCCGGCACCGGCGCCTCAATGCGGATCGTTTTGGCGCCCAGCGCCAGTTGCAGGTCCTTGTCCAGCTGGGCGATGGCGCCGACCTTGACGCGCGTCTTCTTGCCGGAGCGCGTCAGCAGATAGTCCGGCTCGACGCCGAACTGGGTGATGACCGGGCCGGTATTGACCTCGACGACGCGGCCGGGCGCGCCGAAGCTTTGCAGCGTCTCCTCGATGGTGCGCGCGCGGCCAAGCAGGATTTCGCGGTCAAGGTCGGATTCGGAGCCAACGTTGAGCAGGTTGCGAATGTCCGGCAGTTGCCAGTCGCGTTGCTTGCGGCGCGGCGCGGCGGCCAGGGTGGGCTGCCGGGAGACCGGTGAAGGCGGGATGCGGAGGGGTGGTTCCTGGTCCGCAGCGGGTTCCGGGGACGGCGCGGCGGCCGTGCCGGCGATGACCGCGGCTGCGGCCGGGCGCTGCGCCGGCGGGGACGGGATGAGCGTCACATCCTCATCAGGCGTGGCGGGCGTTTCCGGCGACGGTTCCGCGGCGGGGGGTTGCGCTGTCGCGGCAGGGGCGGGCTCGCTGCCGACCGGGAAGGCCTCCGGCGGCGACAGGGCAGCGAAGGGCGACGCCGGCGCGGGGTCGGGCAACTCCACCTGGGGCGGGACCACCGGCGGCGCGGGATCAGCGGGGCCTGGAACTTCGGGCCCCTTGCGCGCGGCCAGGGCGGCCTCAAGGCCGTTACGCAGACGCCGGGTCAGCGCGCCGGGTCCGGGCCGTTGCGCCTTGACCGGCGCCGGTTGTGGCAGGGGGTCGTCGCTCACCGAAGCCCGGACGGTGCGCCCGCCCATCGTGATGGGGATGGCGCGGCGTTCGTCGTCCAGCGCGCTGTCCGGCGGCGTGGCTGCGGCGCGGGCCGCCTGATCGCGTTCGGCGCGTTGTTGGGCACGACGCGCGCGGAATTCGTCCACGTGACGCCAACCCCGGCTGGCGCCGGCGGCGAGTTCCGCCACGGAGACGCGCAGGGCCAGCATGGCGCCGATCAGCAACAAGCCCAGGGTGGTGACGAGCATGCCGGCCTCGCCGAGGCTGGTCACCAGCAGGAAGTAGAGCGAGGCGCCGGCATAGCCACCGCCCCGGCTCGCGTTCCACGAGAGTTCAAGTTGCAGGCGCAGGCGCACCGGGTCAGAGAGGTCGATGGTGGAATAGCCCGGGTTGAAACTGTCCACGAACTGGAAGAAGAGCAGCAGACCGATGAAGAACAGCAGGCCGCCAGTCACCCGCAGCGGATCAATGACCGGCGCCTCGCTGCCGAAGTGGCGCACGATCAGCCAGACACCGACGGCGAGGAGCGTCAGCGGCACGGCCAGCGCCCCCCAGCCGAGGAAATTGCCGAGAAAGGCGTTGATGAGTTGCGTGACCTGGCCGCGGATGGTGGAAAAGCTGCTGAGGAAGAGGGCCAGCGAAGCCAGCACCAGCAAGACGCCGAGGATATCCAGCTTGTTGTCCAGCGTCAGGCCGCTGCCGCCGAGGCGTGGCGCCTTGCTGTTGCCGCGGCGTCGCTTGCGCGTGGCGCCGGACTTGCGCGCCGTATCAGCGCTGCGTCTACCGGGAAGGGGCAGGCGCAGGGCGCCGCGCGCCCGCTGCGTCAGGCCGGCAAAGGGGTTGGGCAAGCTGACGCCGGCGCCGGGCAAGCGGGCGCGCAGGGAGCCGGCTTGTGAGCGGGTCGGGCGCGAACCCTGGCGCCGCGGCCGGCGCAGCAAACGGGCGAGTCGGCCTGGCTGGTGCGCGCCGCGTTCGGCATTTTCCGGCGCCGGTTGCAAATCGCGCAGGGGCTGGCCGGGCCGGCTGTGCACGATGCGAGGTTGAAACTCTGCGTCGGCGGTCGCGCGCCGGGGTCTGGTAGGTGGCCGTGGCGGCGTTCGCGCCGGCGGGCGCCCTGTTTGGGGTGCATCGCTGCGGGAGGATTGCGTTGCGGCTTCGCGCGCCGCTGGACCCGACTGGCCGGTCGGGCGCCGCGGCACGGGGCGTGGCGGCGCTGCCGGTGGCCGGGCAGCGGGCTGGCGTGACGATGTTTGCCGCGGCGTTACCGGCGGTCGCTGTGAACGGCCCCCGTCCCCGCTTCCCTGCCCGTCGGCGTCTTCGTCATCGGGGATCTGGTCGCGGATGTCATCGTCATCGTAATATTCGAGCTCGTCGCTGTCGGCCATGGCGGGACCCGCAGCACCCCAGGCGAGTACAGGAACTATAACACAGCCTGCCGCTGCCCGGTCAGCAGCGACCGGTAGACGGCCTCACAGCGTCGGGCGATGCGCTCCCAGGTGAAGCGCTCACGCACGAGGGCGCGCCCCTGACGCCCCATCTGCGCCCGCAGCGGCGCATCTTCCAGCAGACCACGCAGCGCCTGTGCCAGCGGGTCGGGCTGCGGCGGCACTTCCAGCGCCGCGCCGCGCGCCGTCGCCTGCGGCAGGTTGCAGCCCGGCGCAAGGATCAGTGGCAGCCCGGCGCCCATGGCCTCCAGCGCCACCATGGGCAGCCCCTCGCCGCGGGCGGGCAGGGCCAGCAGGTCCGCGGCGGCCAGCGCGTCCAGGCGTTCCTGGCCGGTCAGCAGCCCGGTGAAGCGCATACGTCCATCCAGCCGGCGTTCGAGACGGGCGCGCATGCCTTCGTCAGGGCCGGCGATGACCAGCCTGGCGTCCGGCTGCCGAAGCATGCGAAAGGCCTCGACCAGCGCCGGCAGCCCCTTGCGTTCGTGCAGGCGTCCCATAAAGAGGCACAGCGGCCCGTCGCCCAGGCCATGGCGCCGGCGGAAGGCGAGGCCATCGTCGAGGCCGGCGTACTCCGCCGGGTCGATGCCGTTGGGGATGACGCTGACGGGCGTGTGCGCCGGCCAGTTCGCGCGCAGTTCGGCGGCTTCCGCATCCGTCAGGCCGATGACGTGGCTGAAACGCCGCGCCAGGCCCGTGCCCAGCGTGTGGTCCCAGAGCGCCTTGAGATGGCTGCGCCCGGTTTCACGGGTGAGCGTGCCATGCGGCGAAAGCACCAGCGGGACGCCCGCCGCGTTGGCCGGCGGTGCGACCAGCAGATTCTCCAGCGTGCGCAACTCGTGGCAGTGGATGACGTCCGTCTGCGGCAATAACTCACGCGCCATCCGTCCCATGTCCAGGGGCGTGGAAAGATTGCAGCGATCGCGCAGCCAGGGGGCGCGGTTGGCGCTGCGCAATACGCGCACCCCGTCGCGCATTTCGTCCCCTGGCCCGGCGAAGCGTTCACCGGCGGCGAGGGCATCGGTCGTCAGCACCGTGACGCGGTGGCCGTGGCTGGTGAGCGCGCGCGCCAGGCCCTCCACCGCGCGCGGGACTCCGCCGTAGGCCCAGGCCGGTGCATAGTAGGGGGTCAGGTGCAGAATGTTCATCAGCTGAAGCGTCTGGCTGGCGGGCCTGGCCGGCGAACGGCGCCGCATTGCCGCTCGCGGCTGCCTGTATTATACTGACTCCACACTTCGGGGGGCGCATGGTCGTCCCGCTGTCAGCGAAGACGGAGTGCATCGATGCGGCGAACGGCGCTTTTTTTGCTGCTGTGCTGCCTGTGGCTGGCGCTGCCGGCGCTGGCCCAGGGGTCACTGCTGCAGCATCCGGATATGCAAGGGGCCTACACGAGCTTTCGTGAGGGAGAGAAGCCGCTACGGGTGCCGGTTGGCTGGAATGTCTGGCTGCAGCCCCACAGCGGTGACCGGAACGACCCCTACAACCGCAGCGACAAGGTGGACATCCAGCCGCATCCGGGCCCCGGCCCGTCGCCGCAGCGAGGCAGCAGGGCGCTGGCCATCGACTGCGGCTACGTCACCTGCACGGTCGCCGTATACCAGCAACTCGGCGTGACAGCGGGCCACAACGTGACGGCCAGCGCCTGGTCACATATCAGGGCCTGCAATCCGCCTGAGGGAGGGACTTCCTGCGGCTCGGCCATCGAATCCGGCTCGCAGACGCGGATCGGCATCGACCCCAACGGCGGCAACAATCCCAACGACGGCGACGTCGTCTGGTCGAACTGGTCGCAACCGCATGATCGCTGGGAGCAGATTACGGTCAACGCGACCACCACCGGCAGCACTGCGACGCTCTTTCTCTATTCGACCCAGGGCAGCCCCGCCCAAATCAACAAGACCTACTGGGACAACACCTCGTTCAGCAGCAGCGGCCCGGCCAGTGTGGCAAGCGTGGAAGGGGCGGTGGAAGTGGAAGTGGTGCAACCCCCCACCGCAGTGCCTCAGGTGCCCTTTGTGGCGCGGCAACAGGCCGACGATGATGGCTCCCTCGTGCACGTCGTCCGTCCCGGCAACACCATCGACAGTATTGCCGTGGCCTATGACATGACGCGCCCCGAGTTGCTGGCGCTCAACCCCGGGATAACCAACCCGCGCATCATCAGCATCGGCCAGGAAATCATCGTGCGTCGCGCCGGAGGCGGCGCTGCGCCGGATGAAAGCGCCGCGGACGAGCCGCCGGACGAATCAGTCGCTCCTGAAGCGGAAAGCGGAACGTCGCCGGAGACCGCAGCCGGCACCAGAGACACCGCCCGCCAGGGGTCGCGCCGGGCCGTCACCTCGGAAGTTGGCGCGGACCATGCCCCGGCGCCGGTCTCCGTCGCAGACCTGCCCGCCATGGACCCGCTGGCCATGCGCGCCAGCGTCTGCGTAACGCTCTTCGATGACGTCAACCGCAACCGTCTGCGTGAGCCGGGCGAAGCCCCGGTGGCAAACGGAATGTTGTCCCTGAAAGGCGCCGCCAGCGAGGCCCGCATGGCCAGCGGCACGGAGGCCAGTTGCTTTGAGGAACTGGCGGGCGGCGCCTGGCTGCTGGAAATCGACGCGCCCGCCGGCTTCGGTCTCACGACGTCGCGGCAACTGCAACTGGCTGTGCCCGATGGCGCGCAACTGGAGATCGCCGTTGGCGCTGCCGCCGGCCTGCAGGCGGTGGAAGCGCCGCCGCCGGATGAGGTACACGTCTTCAGTGATGACGTTACCCGGGATACCTCGGCCCCGCCGCTGGAGGCCCTGTTCAGCAACATCGCTTACGTCGCCTTCGCCCTGGCCGGGCTGGTCCTGATCGCGGGTGGCGTCCTGACCCTTTCCCTGCGGCGCCGCTGACGTGCGCGCTGTCCCGTTGCGATCCCTGGCCGCGCTGGCTGCCGGCCTGCTGCTGGCAGCGGCCGCGGCGACCGGGGCGCAGGGCGACGGACAGTTTTGCCTGCGCAGCTTTGAGGACCGCAATGGCAACGGCGCGCTCGACCCCGGCGAGCCCCTGTTGACGGCCGGAGTCAGCGCCGAACTGCGCGACGCCGAGGGGCTGGTGCTGGCCAGTGGCCTGCTGGACGAGTCGCCGACGGCAGCGCAGGGCATGATCTGCTTCCAGTTTTTGCAGTCGGGTGAATACACGCTGCTGGCAAGCAGCGCCACGTCGACAGCGACCGGCCCGGTCCGCTTCACACAGCGGGTTGAGGCCGGGGGAGCGCCGGTTTTGGTCGATTTTGGCGCCCGCTTCATGCCCGCGCCGACTGTCGCCGCGCCGTCGCGTCCGGCGAAGGGCCTGACACAGTTGCTGCCCAGGCTGGCGGTTTCGCTGCTGGGCGCGCTGCTGGTAGCAGGCATGATGCTGGTGCTGGGCATCCTCATCTGGTTTCTCGCCTTGCGCCGCCCGGCGCCGGAAAACCCGCGCAGACCCTGACCGGGCGTCACCATGAGCGTCTTCACAGACGAGGCGGAGGCCGTCACCTGGGTCTTCCGCTCGATGCGCAAGCTGCGCGGTCTGCCGCGCCCGCCTGATGAGCGTGGGCGCGATCCGGCGCCCACGCGCGAACTGCTGCATACCCTGGGGCTGCCCGCCGTCGCGCGCGAATACACCGTCGTCACCGGCAGCAAGGGCAAGGGCTCGACGACGGCCATGACCGCGCGTCTGCTGCAGGCGCCCGGTCGGCGCGTCGGCATGCTCACCAGCCCGCACCTGGTCTCATGGCGCGAACGGGTGCGCGTGGATGGCCGCGCCATTCCGCCGGCAGATTTTCTGCGCATCCTCGCCTGGTTGCGGCCGGCGGCGGAGCGCATCGAGGCACGACTGGGCCCGCGCCAATACTTCAGCCCCACCGGCCTGTTTCTGGCGCTGGCCCTGCGCTGGTTCGATGAGCAGGGGGTCGCGGCGGCGGTGCTGGAAGTGGGTCGCGGCGGCCGCTTCGACGACGTGGCGCTGGTGCCCAACGCCCTGTCGCTGGTGACGCCCGTCGTGCGCGAGCATGACTACTGGCTGGGGCCGGGGCTGGCGCGCATCGCCTGGCACAAGGCCGGCATCATCAAACGCGGCAGCCGCGTCATCAGCCTGTCACAGGCGCCGCCGGTGGTCGCGGCGCTGGAAGCGGAAGCGGGTTTGCAGGAGGCAGAGTTTGAATTGCTGCAGCCGGAGCAACTGGCGCAGCCGCTCGCAACGACGGAACGAGGGCAGCGCCTGCGGCTGGCGCCCTTCGGCGACTTCGGGCTGCCGCTGCGCGGGCGGCATCAGGCCGCCAACGCGACCCTGGCGCTGCTGGCCGCCAGGCGCATGGCCGCGCGCCTGGGCGCAGCAGACGAGCCCGCCGCGCTGGCCGCGCGTCTGGCGACGCTGCGCTGGCCCGGCCGCCTGGAAAGGCTGGAGGAGGCGCCGGCGCTTTACGTGGACGCCGCCGTTCACCGACACTCGGCGCAGTATGTGCTGGCAGCCCTGGGCGAGGATATCGCCCGGCCGCTGCAGGTCATTGTGGCGGTGCCGGACGACAAGGACTACGTGGGCGTGATCGATGCCCTGGCGCCGGTCAGCGACGGCCTCATTTTCTGCGAGACCCTGCGCAATCCCATCCTGCGCTTCCCGCCGGCCGATGAACTGCTCGCCCTGGGGCGGGCGCAGGGGGCGCGGGTCTGCCACGTGCCGCCGCTGGAACAGGCCCTGGCGCTGGCGCGGGAGCGCGCCGGCCGCACTGGCAGCATTCTGCTCTGCGGCACGCATTCCATTTTGGCGGACCTCATGCTGCTGCAGGGGCGTACTTTCGAGACGCTGTGGGACTGAGCCTCAGGGGCGCTCGCCGAGCGTCACCGGCAGGCTGAGCGGGGCGCCGTCGCGCCAGACGGAGAGCGTCACCTCGTCGCCCGGGCGCGTGTGGATGGCCATCCACGAGACCAGCGAGCTCATGTCATGCACCGCGACGCCGTCAATGGCGGTGATGATGTCGGCCGAGGTGGGCACCAGTTCGCCGCGGACGCGCACGCTGTCGCCGGCGTTGCGCAGGCCGGCGCGCGCGGCCGGGCCGCCCGGCGTCACGATGCCGACGACCACGCCGCGCAGGTTGTTGGGCAGGTTGAGCGTCTCAATGAGGCTGAGGGTCATGGGCCGTTCTGTGTCGCTCAGGGCGCTGATGCCCAGATAGCTGTAGCGCACCTCGCCGTCGCGGATGAGTTCATCGACGACGCGGCGCACGAGGTTGCTGGGGATGACGAAACCGACGCCGGAATTGACCGGGTTGAAGCGCGACTCACTGACGATCTGCGAGTTGACGCCGATGACCTCGCCCCTGAGGTTGAAGAGCGGGCCGCCGCTGTTGCCCTGGTTGATGGCCGCGTCGGTCTGGATCACCGAGCCAATGGTGAATCTGGTCCTTCTTCCCTCAACGGTGCGTTCGAGTCCCCGAATGGTGCGGTCCAGGGCGCTGATGACGCCGCGGGTCAGCGTCCAGCGCTGGCCGAAGGGACTGCCGATGGCCAGCGCGCTCTGGCCGATGACCAGGCGGTCGGAATCGGCCAGGGTGAGCGGGCGCAGTTGCGCCGCCGGCAAATCCACCCGCAGCACGGCCAGGTCAGAGTCGCGGTCCATGGCGACGATGCGGCCGCGCACGATGGTGCCATCCACGAAGTTGATCTCAATGCCGTCGCGCATGGCGTCCTCGACGACGTGCGCGTTGGTGACGACGTGGCCCTCGTCGCTGATGACGAAGCCGGAGCCGGCGGCGGCGCCCAGGCGACTGAGTTGCCGCACGGTCACGTTGATGGAGACGACCGAAGGACTGACCTCGTTGTAAAGGCGGGCGATCTCGCTTTCCTGCGGCTCCAGGCCCAGCGACTCGAGGTCTGGCGTGGGCAACGGCGCGACGACCTGCGGGGCCGGCGCCGCCCGTCCCGGCAGCAGGTACGTGCCGAGCGCGAAGCCGAAAATGATGAGCAGCAGGGGCAGCAGCGCCAGCAGCAGGCGCCGCAGGGGGGACTGGTTCACGGATCGAGGGTCTCTGCGTCGTTTTCGTTGCCGTCAGTATACCCGTCGGCCTGGTCCGCACCGATTAGCGTCCCATCAGAATCACCCTGGTCAGGGATTGGCGCCGGCGGGGTATACTGCGCCCGATCTGATTTCCAGCCGTGACGGAGGACGACGATGGCCGCCTACCTGCTCGCCCAGGTCGAGGTACACGATATGCAGCAGTACCGCAAGTACACGGCGCGGACGCCGGCCATCATCGAAAAATACGGCGGGCGCTTTCTGACGCGCGGCGGCGAGGTGGTCACGCTGGAGGGCGCGGGCCCGACCAACCGCGTCGTGCTGATCGAGTTTCCCTCACTGCAGACGGTGCTGGACTTCTACAATTCCGGCGAATACCAGGAGGTCAAGCAACTGCGTCTGCCGGCCGCCACGGCCAGCTTCCTGGCGCTGGACGGGGTGGACTAGCCGGCGCTCAACTGGCGCAGAAAGTCGGTAACCGGTCCAAAGACCGGGCTGTCCAGAGGAATATCGTTTTTCTCCGCGGCTTCGCCCAGTCTGAGACCGGGGCGCTCTCTGGATGCCAGAAACGCATGCAGGCGAGCCTTGGGGATGGCGAATTCCTTTTGCAGAATTTGCTGTTGCCCAAGGCATTTGAAGTATTCGTCCACGCAACTCATGGCGGGGTCGTCGGCCACTGCGGCCAGGCACAGATCCTCCAGCATCATACCTCCAGCGATCTCTTCAGGAGGCATGATCATCACGGAGACCCGCGGTTGATCACCCGCCAGCACCAGCGGCCGTGGCGGGGCGGGGAGTCGAGCGGCCCTGAGTGCATCCTGTACGCTCTGGAAGGCGCCGTTCCTGTTGCTGTCCGCGTCGCGCACAACTCCGAGAGTTGTGACTGTTGCGAATCCTTCCGCGCTTCTCAAGGCATCCAGGCGGCGAGAAAGATTGCTGGCACCTGCGATTTGCAGGACCTGGAAATCAGGAACCCCGTTCTTGTGCAGAAGCGCCTCGAAGAAACGCCTGTCATCCTGCCCTTCCACGATGAGCAAACGGGAGGCAGTGATTCGAGGTTGCTGATTGACTCGCGCCACTAGCGCACTTCGAAGCCGACTTCGATGGCGGCCTCCAGGGTCTCCGGTTCGTAGGCGACGCCCTGTATATCGTTGGTGTCCCGGTTGCGGCTGAGGCGGAAGTAACGCAAATCACAGGGGTCCTTTTCGCTGAAGGCCTCATGCGCGGCGAGAATCATTTCATAGCTGTGGGTTGTGGCAAAGATTTGCACGTTGCAGGCGCGCACGGCCTCGGCAATGGCTTGCCATACCCTGGTTTGCACCGAGTAATGCAGGCCGTTCTCCACTTCGTCGATGAGGACAATGCCATTTTCAGTTGTGCTGATTGCCAGCATCAGGCTGGTGATACGGCGCATCCCCTCGCCCATGGAGGAAAGGGGCAGGGGTTGGTCCAGCCCTTCAATGTGACCGTGAAGCTCAATCTTCAGGCCATTGGAGAGCAACTCAATGTGCCTTGTACGAGGTTCGATTTTGCTGACGACGGACAACAGTATTTTGTCCTGTCCTGTGCGTCGCGCGTCGGTAAAAAGTGATGCTTCAGATTCTGCAGGGAGAAGCTTGTTCGCTGGCAGCAAAGTTGCCTTGTGCCTGGTAACTCGATCAATTTCACCACGCTCGCCAAGCAAGGTGGTGGAGGGATTTCTGGACAAGGTATAGGGATTGAACGATATCCATGTCTCGTGGGCATCCTGAAAGAGGAGTACGCGCCCGTCTTCATCGATAATATTTTCGAAAAAGTTTCTGCGCTGTGATGTAGGGGGAGGCAAACTGTCAAAATCAGCCAGTGAAATCTTCAGTTGTTGAGACTTGCCAGAACCAGTTCCGTTGTCTTGCCGCGCTGGTCTCTCCTGCCCGACATTTTGACCACACAAAAGAATTGCTCTTGATGTCTCAAAATTGTGAAACAGGAGTGGCCAGCCGGGATTGATAAGTTCAGTGCCTTCTTCAAGTCGGTAGCTTTTGAATGACCGTCTCTCTTTGTCAGGAATTCTCAGAAGCATGCTTGAGTCATAGACGCCGGTATAGGTGTAAATCGCTTCCAGCAATGCCGACTTGCCTGTGTTGTTCTTGCCGGCAATCAGATTGACGCGCGCCAGGTCATCCAGTTGCAGGTCCCTGAACCCGCGGAAATTTTGCACCCGAAAGGACTTGTACATTTTCGCTACCCCGCAACAGCGTGCGTGTCGTCATTGTACACTGCGATATCAGGCGGCGGGAGTGTGACGCGGCCCGCGCTCAGGGGCAGGGGCTGCGGCGCGAGAGATTGCAATGGAAGTACTGCGTCGTGTCGCTCATGGCGAAGCGCGCCAGTTCGCGCGCGCTGTAGAGGAAGTCGCTGCGTGAACTGGCCTGGTGGCAGTTAAAGCAGGCCGTCAGGTTCTCGTCGATGGGCGCGCCGCTTTCACGGTCGAAGGAGCCGAAGTTCCAGTTGCCGGCGCGGGCGACGCCAGGGAAGTCCGCCTCGTCCCAGTGCATGCGTTTGTGCGCCACGTGCAGCGTGGACTGCATCTCGCCCTTGCGCAGGCGGCCGGCGGCGTCCAGCAGCGCTTCACCTTCATCGTCAAGGGCGGCCTGCCACAGCTCGATGACCAGCACGCTGTCGTGCGGCAGGCGGCCGGTGTTGCGCAGGCCCTGCAGCGCGCGCGGGCTGACGTAGAGATCGCGGATGGTCGCGTCGCCGCGATCGATGGTGGCGTAATGCGCGAAGGTCGTGGCGTAGTCCGCCGGGTAGGGCACGCCGGCGTAGGCCGGCTCCTCCTGGTCGCTGGCGCTGCAGGCGGCCAGGAGGAACAGCGCGACGATGATCCAGTTGGACAGGTTGTTTCGGTTCACCGGCCCTCACCCCCCAACCCCCTCTTTCCCGCTTAGTCGCGGGAGCCCTTCCGTCCTGGGGGACGGGAGCCCTTCCGCTCGGTCGCGGGAGCCCCTTCCCACCTTCGGTGGGAGCCCTTCAGGGAGAGGGGGAGAAAGATTCAAAAGACAGTCATCTGACAAGTCTTCATCTGTTTGTAGCCAACGCATCTTGCGAAACTGTGACGCGCGGGCCAGGTTCATTGTACAACGGCCTGGGAACGCGACGGCGGGCGCTTGACATATTGATGATCATCAATATAATATGGGTATGAACGCTGATTCGCTGCAATTCGCCAGGGCCCTGGCCGACGGGACGCGGCAGGAGATTCTGCGCCAGCTTTGCTGTCGCTGGCTGTCGGTCGGCGACGTGGTGCTGGCCCTGCGGGGGCAGGTGCGCCAGCCGACGGTCAGTCACCATTTGCGTCTGCTGGAGGAGGCCGGCCTGGTGCATGTCCGGCAGCGGGGACGGGAGCGGCACTACACGCTGAATCAGGCGCAACTGACCAGCTGCTGCGGCGAGTTGATGCGGGTCTACGCGCCGGACTACATTCTGGAGCCGGTCCGGGTTTCAGGTGAAGAAGAAAGGGAGACGACATGAGCGAGACCATCCACGAGGTGGTGCGGGAACGCTACGGGACGCTGGCGGAGCAGGGCGAGAGTTGCTGCTCGCCCGGGCTGTATGACGCGGCGCTGCTGACAGATCTGCCGGCCGAGGTGACGGCGCTGTCGCTGGGCTGCGGCAATCCGCTGGAGGGCGCCGACCTGCAGCCGGGCGAGACCGTGCTGGACCTGGGCAGCGGCGCCGGTATCGACTGCTTCCTGGCCGAACGTGTGGTGGGGTCGCAGGGGCGCGTGATCGGCGTTGACATGACGCCGGCCATGCTGCAGCGCGCCGACGCCGCGCGCGAACGGATGGGTCTGACCAACGTCGAGTTTCGCGAGGGGCGGATCGAGGCGCTGCCGGTGGACTCCGACTCGATCGACGTCATTCTCTCCAACTGCGTCATCAACCTGACGCCGGACAAGGCGCCGGTCTTTCGCGAGGCCTTTCGCGTTTTGAAGCCCGGCGGGCGCCTCGCCGTCAGCGATATCGTCAGCCAGGGCGAGTTCGCGCCGGAACTAAGAGCGGACCGGGAGAAGTGGGCGGAGTGCGTGACCGGCGCGATTCCGCTGGCGGACTACACCGGACTCATGCGAGACGCCGGCTTCGTGGCTATCGAGGTCGCCGGGATGCAGGACGCCGCGGAAGTTATGACGATGCAGCCGGGCATGCCGCCGCTCTTCAGCGCGCGCATCACGGCGCGCAAGCCGCAGGGCTGAATCAAATGCCGGCGACCGCGCCCGGCAGGAGCCCCGCCGGGCGCGGTTGTGATCAGCCTGATTCTTCCTGCATGTCCGATTCGTAGAGGCCGGCGCCGATGGAGACATGTTCCCCGGCGACAGCCCCGCCGATCACGTAGCTGTTCTTGGGCTCAACCTCGTCACTGGCCGGGTTCAGCCACAGGTAGCGCACCCAGCCCTCACCGGCCTCGCTGCGCGCTGTATTGAGGATGTCCTGGTTCGACAGGGTGCCCCCGGCATCCCTGTGGTCGCAGCGCGGCTCTTCGTTTTCCTGGCGTTCATAATCGAGCGGGTAGACCAGCTGGCGGCACAGCTCGTCCAGCACGAAGATGTAGGTCGCCCCGCCGATCCACTGCGGATGGTTGAGGAAGAGGTCCCAGGCCAGTTCGCCGCGCTCGTCGACCAGTTGTGCAGCGCAGCGCACGTACTGCTGCAACTCGTCGCGCGTGTCGATATCGCGCGCCGGCGGCAGGTCGCGGCACTCCGCGGAGGGGATGTAGAGGCCGGCGCCGAGGACGTAGGCGCGCCCGTCCAGCAGGACGCGGCGGACGTAGGAACCCTTGTAACCGGGCTCGCTGGTGGCGGGGTTGGGGAAGGAATAGTAGACGAAGCCGTCGTCGTGACTGCTCAGGATGCGCTGGATTTCCAGGCCGATGTTAACCCCGTCCGGGTCGACGAGGAGAGAGCCGTCAGTGCCGACGAGATGGGGCTGGCCGGCATTGGCGACCTGGTACAGGGTCTGCAGGTCACCGAGGAAGAGATAGGTGGGGCCGGAGATCCAGCGTGGATCGGTATTGAAGTCGTGCAGGGCCGGCAGCCCGTTTTGCTGCAGGTAGTGGGCGGCGCATGCCACGAAACGTTCGACGTCGCGCTCGCTGTAGACCAGTGAGGCGCGCACCACCTCCGGCGCGCAGGTGCCGTGCGTGTCCGTCGGGTGGTAACCGGCGCCGATCACGGCCGGCGCGCCGTCGCGTTCCATGACCTTGATGAAGGACACCTTGGGCTCTTCCTGGCCCGTCAGGCGGTTCAGGAAACGGTAATAAACGTAGCCTTCACCAAAGTCCAGGGCAATGCGCGCCATCTCTGCGGTGATCTGAACACCATCTGAATCCTGAAGGGAAGACATGTCAGTACCGGCCGGCAGATCGGAGCCGATACTGAAGTAAAGCAGCTGGTCGTCACCGCCGGCGAAGAGGAACACGGGATCGTCACGCCAGCCGCTGCCGGCAAAGTCCGCTTCGGCCTGTTCCCAGCCGACGGCCTCAACGTGTTCGGCGGCGCATTGCACAAACTGTTTCAGTTGCTCGCGGGTATGCAGGTCGGCGAGGCGGCCGGCGTGGCTGTCGCAGGGCGTCTGCGCCGCGACCGGCGCGACCAGCAGCGTCAGCAGCAGGGCCGGCGCCAGAATGATCAGGGCCTGTCTTGCATTTCCGGAAACCATCGAACCCTCCCTGCCGGTCCACCGACCGGCACCTGTCGCTGCCTTGCGTCGGGCGACAGCAGCGAGACGAGATTACGATTGCATTTGCGATTCATAGAGGCCGGCGCCGATGTAGATATGGTCGCCGTTGAGCGTACCGCCAGTCACATAGCTGTATTTGGCCTCGATCGCGTCACTGGCCGGGTTCAGCCACAGGTAGCGCACCCAGCCTTCGCCGGCCTCGCTGCGAGACATGTCAAGCAAGTCCTGGTTCAGCAGGGTGCCCTCGGCGTCCCTGAGGTCACAGCGTGGTTCATCGCTCACCGCGCGCTCATAGTCGAGCGGGTAGACCAGCTGGCGGCAGAGCTCGTCCTGTACGAAGACGTAGGCTGAACCGCCGATCCACTGCGGATGGTTGAGGAAGAGGTCGAAGGCCAGTTCACCGCGTTCGGCGACCAGTTGCGCGGCGCAGCGCACGTACTGCTGCAACTCGGCGCGCGTGTCGATCTCACGCGCGAGGGGCAGCTGGCGGCATTCGACGGCGGGAACGTAGAGACCGGCGCCGAGGAGGTAGGCGCGTCCGTCCAGCAGAACGCGACGGATGTAGGAAGTTTTCGGTTCCACTTCCCCGTTGGCCGGGTTCAGGCGACGGTAATAGACGTAGCCATCATCATGGGCGCTCAACACACGCCGCATTTCCCGCGCGACGTGGACGCCGTCGGGATCGATCCAGGTCTCGCTGTCGGTCCCGACGAGGGCCGGGTTGCCGCCATGCGCGACGCGGCGCAAGGTCTCCATATCAAGCAGGAAGAGGTAGGTGGGGCCGGAGGTCCAGCGCGGGCCGTTGTTGAAGTCGTGCAGGGCGCGCAGGCCGTTCTGTTGCAGGTGGTGTTCGGCGCAGGTGACGAAGCGCTCGACGTCGCGCTCGACGTAGACCAGCGAGGCGCGCACCAGGTCCGGCGAGCAGGTCGCGTGGGTGTCCTGCGGATAGATGGCGGCGCCGATGAAGGCCGGCCGGCCCCCATGCTCCATGCGGATGACGTAGGCCACCTTGGGTTCTTCCTGGCCGGAGAGCGGGTTTTCGAAGCGGTAGTACACGTAGCCCTCGCCGAAGCCGGCGGCGATGCGCGCTATTTCGCGCGCGCTGAAGACGCCGTCCGAATCCGCGCGGTGCCACATATCAGCGCCGGCGGGGATGTCGAGGCCGGAGACAAAGATGACTTCGCCCTGCAGCGTGCCGGCGAAGAGATAGATGGAGCCATCCAGCCAGAGGTCCGTCTCGAAGTCCTGCGCAGCCTGTTGCCAGCCGACGGTCGCGACGTGCGCGCCGGCGCAGTGGACGAAGCGCTTCAGTTGCGCGCGGCTGTGCAGGTCGGCCAGACGGCCCTCATGGCTGTCGCAGGGCGTCTGCGCCGCGACCGGCGCCGCCAGCAGGGTAGCCAGCAGCGCCATGACGACAAGGGGTAGCCAGTGACGATGGGGTGGCAGGGACATGCGCTTCTCCTGTCAGGCCGGCGCCATGCGCCCCCGCGCCCGCAACGTTTGTCCGGGCGCGGGAGCACATGCAGAAGGCTATTCCAGTTCGGATTCGTAGAGGCCGGCGCCGACCGAGACGTGCTCGCCGTTGAGCGTCGAGCCGATGACGTAGGAGCTCTTGGTCTCGAGCGAATCGCTGGCCGGGTTCAGCCAGACGTAGTCGACCCAGCCCTCGCCCGCCTCGCTGGTTGACATGTCGAGGATGTCCTGGTTCACCAGGTTGCCGACGGAGTCCTCCAGCGCGCAGGTCTGGGATTCATCGTAGAGGTAGTCCAGCGGGTAGAAGATGTTGCGGCAATCCGAACCCGAGACGAAGAGATAGGACGAGCCGCCGACCCACTGCGGGTGATGGCGGAAGAGATCGAAGGCCAGTGCGCCGCGTTCCTCGAAGAGCTCGACGCCGCAGCGGACGTAGAGTTGCAACTCCTCACGGGTGTTGATGTCGCGGGCCAGCGGCAGCGCGTTGCACTCCAGCGAGGGGACGTAAAGGCCGGCGGCGATCAGGTAAGCGCGCCCGTCGTGGTTCAGGCGGCGGAAGTAGCTGACCTTGCGGCCTTCCTCCCCGGTGGCCGGGTTGCGGATGGTGTAACTGACGTAACCGTCATCGTGGCTGGCGAGGATGCGCTGTATCTCGGGCACGACCGGCACGCGGCCTTCGGCGTAGGAGGCGGCATCGCGGATGGTGCCGACCAGGTGCGGCTGGCCGGCGTTGAAGACGGCGAAGGCGGTCTCCAGGTCGTAGAGGAAGAGGTAGGTGGGGCCGGAGAGCCAGCGTTCGTCGTTGGCGAAGTCGTGCAGGGCCTGCAGGCCGTTCTGCTGCAAATGATGGGCGGCGCAGTTGACGAAGGCCTCGATATCGTGCTCGTCGTAGACCAGCGAGGCGCGCACCGTTTCCACGTGGCAGGTGCCGTGCGCGTCCGGCGGGTGCATGCCGGCGCCGATGAAGGCCGGCTCACCCTGATATTCCACTTGCAGGACGTAGGACACCTTGTGTTCCTCAAGGCCGGTTTCGATGTTTTCGATGCGGTAAAAGACGTAACCGCCGCCGAAGTCACGCGCGATGCGGGCCTGTTCCTGCACCACGGCGACGCCATCCGCATCGCGCAGTCCCCACAGGTTGTCGCCGGGGTTGGCGTCCGTCCCGGGGCTGAAGATCGATATACCTTCCAGCGTGCCGGCGAAGAGGTACATTGGGCTATCCAGCCACGCCTCGCTCTCGAAATCCTGCAGGGCCTGCTCCCAGCCGACGGCGTCGACGTGGGCCGCGGCGCAGTGGACGAAGGCTTTCAGTTCCTCGCGGCTGTCGAGGTCGGCGAGGCGGCCGGCGTGGCTGTCGCAGGGCGTCTGCGCCGCGGCCGGCGCGGCCGGCAACGTCAGCAGCAGGAGGACCACAAGGGCTGCCAGCGCGGGACCTTTCAATCGAATCTGCATGATATCCCCCCTGATATGGGCAAAAAACGGGCGCAGGTCAATCCCTGCCCCGACTCGATGCACAATCAATATAGCATGGAGACTCTCACAAAATCGTCAATTGGACTGTTGCGCTTCAGCCCTGGCCGGCGGCCCACTGACGGGACCAGGCGACGGCCTTGTGGATGCCGGCGCGCAGCGAGGTCTGCGGCGTGTAGTCCAGCAGTTCACGCGCCTTGTCGATATTGGCGACGTAGTGCGTGATCTCGCCCGTGCGGCTGGGCTCGACGCGCAGTTCCGGTTCTGTAGCCAGCGCCTCGCCGATGAAGCCCACCATGTCCAGCAGGCTGTGACCCTCGCCGCAGGCCAGGTTGATGGTCTGGTCGCGCAGGGCGCCGCCCGGCAGGCGCTCGATGCCGGCGCTGACGCCCTGCACACAGTCATCGACGTAGGTGAAATCGAGCACTTTCTCGCTGCCGTAGACCGTCACCGGGCGGCCGGCGGCGATTTCGCGGATGAAGAGCGGGATGACGCGTTCCATGCGCTCAAGGTCGTTGTCGTAGCGGCCGTAGACGTTGCTGAAGCGGAAGACGAGGTAGGGCAGGTCATAGCATTGCGCGTAGGAGTAGATCAGCGCCTCGCCCGAGAGCTTGCTGGCGGCGTAGGGGCTTTCCATGTAGTAGAAATCGGCGTGCGCCTCGTCGGTGATGTAGCGGTGGATGTCGCCGTAGATTTCGCGCGAACTGCCGAACACGATTGGCAGGCGGTTCTGGCGACAGAACTCCAGCACGTTGAAGGTGATGGTGATGTTGTCCAGCGCGCGCAGGGGATGCTCGACCAGTTCGTGCACCTTGGCGTGGGCGGCGAGATGCACCACCAGGTCCAGCGCGTCCGGCCAGTCCTGGACACCGATGCCGCCGTTGAAGCGCGCGCTGCGCTCGCCCAGGTCCTGCACGATGGTGGGAATGCGCGTCGTCCAGCTGTTGGGGCGGATATCGACGCCGAAGACCTCGTGGCCCTGCTCCAGCAGATGCAGGCCGAGGTTGCTGCCGATCTGGCCGCTCGAGCCGGTGATGAGTACGCGCATGGCCGCTCCCGTCCCTGTCAGCGCCCAACTATAGCGAGGACGCAAGGACGAAGCATCCCCCGTGGGATAGCAAGGGCGCAAGGACGAAGCACACCAGAGGTGCCATTACGTGTCCCCTGGATAGCGAGGACGCAAGCCCGACGCACACCAGAGGTGCCATTACGTGTCCCCTGGATAGCAAGGGCGCCAGCCCGCAGCACCCCGTGGGATAGCAAGGGCGCAAGGACGAAGCACCCCGCAGGGATAGCGCGGGCGGCGTTCGGGCGGCAGGTGGGGGTGGCCGGCGGGAGTGGTGAATATCAAGGGTACACAAAATCGCTGAGAGGCGCCGGGCAAGCGGGATGCTGCTGCCGGTACAACTGGCGCCGGTCCCAGGCATGGACGAACAACTTCAGCGCTCGCTCCAAATTCGCATAGTATGAATTGGCCATCTTTGACTATACTTACTCGAATATGAAAAAGTTAAATCCACGCGTCGCGCGATCGCGCAATAAACTGGGGGACGCGCTCTGCAGCCTTGGGCTGGAGCGCGACTATGAAACGCTCAGCATCACAGAGATTACGAAACGCGCCGGAGTCGGCTATTCGACCTTCTTCCGCCACTATCAGGATGTGGAAGAGTTGTTGATCGACATCATGCTGACGACGATGGGAGAAATTAAAGCGCTTCTCCAGGCTGAGGAATCGGTCTACGACGAAATCGTTGCGCTGTTCAAATACGTCAGGGCGCGCGAAGACCGGTTTCGGTTCTATATCTCGCTGCCGGACGGTCATCCGATCCGCGGCATCCTGAAGGAGGAGGCGGCCAGGCTGGTCGTCGAACGCTACGAGGCGGCGGATACGAGTTCCGTTCCCCTGGTCGTGTCTGTCAACCACATGGTCGAGTCGACCTATGCCTTCCTCAGTTGGCACCTCGATCACATCAATGACCACCGTCCCGAGCAGTTGGCCTCTTTCTACATGGATCTGATTCTCACGACTGTCGAGACCAAAGCGCTGTCTCCGCGCAAGGGCTGGTACAAGAAGCGAAGCGGCGAAGCGATCGATCGCGACAGCTAGCGCCCGCCAGATCCGCGGCGCCCCGTCAATCATCTGAAAACCCCGTGAACCGGGTCCCCGGCTCGCGCCCCCTCCATTCGGCGAACCAGGCCCTCGGGTTCTGAAGCCTCATCATCGACGCAATGGACAGCGAAATCATGTCATTAATGGCATGTTTCGCTTGACAAAGAACCAAAATCACCTGTAAATTATGTGAATTGCAGGTCTCACGGGGTCATCATGCGTCAGGTTGTCATACGCGCATGAAATTCTCCAGGAGTTCAATAATGGAGTTCAATAATGAAAGCGTTCCCCTCCCGCGCATCTGGCACATCAGATCTCACCCCCCCCCCCCCCCCCCCCCCCCCCCCCCCCCCCCCCC
>DAOUJM010000003.1:0-22785 GCA_034422695.1 Anaerolineae bacterium | reverse complement strand
GGGATGCTTCGGGCTTACGCCCTCGCTACCCCTTTCCAGGGATGCTTCGGGCTTACGCCCTCGCTACCCCTTTCCAGGGATGCTTCGGGCTTACGCCCTCGCTACCCCTACAGCCGGGCGCGTCAGTCCAGCGGGAATTCGTCCTGCACGCTGACCGGCCGGCGCAGGCGGATGGAGCGTTTCAGCGCCGCTTCAAACTGCAGTTCCTGCAGGCCGGCCAACCCTGGCACCGGCGGCTCGCTCCCGCTGCGCACTGAAGCCAGGTAGGCGTCCAGGGCCTTGCCGAAGGAAGACCGGTACTGGTCCCAGCGGGACTGGTCGCGCGTCAGGCTGAAGATCTCGTGGCGAACGCCGCGATAGTCCAGCAATTCCATATCGCCATCCAGCCCGCGGAAGGTCAGCCGGCCGCCCTCGTAACTGAACAACAGTTCAAACAGGGGGAAGCCGCGGTCGATTGTTGCCGTGCCGATGATCGTGCCGCTGGCGCCGCCGGCCGTGAAGGCAGCCGCGACGTCTCTGGCTTCGTAGCCGGCCCTGTGGTGCTCAAGCGGTCCGTCCAGGGCCGCGATCTGCGCCGCCGGGCCGGCGAAGAGGTGGATGAGGTCGATGCAGTGCGACCAGCAGTTGTAATGCACGATGCCGGTGATCTGCGTCAGATCGCCGAAGCCCCGCGCTTCAACCAGCTGCCGCGCCAGCAGCGTCTGATCGAAAAAGCGGTAGTTGAAGATCATCGCCGTTTCCGTGCCGCCGGCCCGCGCCAGGCGCAGCAGTTCGCGCCCCTTGTCAAAGTCGTCCTCCGTGACGTGCGCCTGACCCTGCATGGCGACCAGCGGCTTCTCGAAGAACATACGTTTGGGCCGGTGCCGCAGGACGGCCAGCGCCAGTTCATAACGGGCGGTCTCGCTGCTGAGCAGGAAGACGATGTCCGGCGCCGCGGCCATCAGCTCGTCGATGGAGTCGGCGACCTGGCCGCCGAAGGTCGCCGCGCAGGCCTCTGCCTTGCTGCGGGTGCGATTGAAATAACTGAAGGTCAGGTCATCATGCTGCGCCAGAAAAGGCAGATAGTTTTTGCTGACGACGTTCCCCGTGCTGACGATGGCGACCCTGATGGTCATGGCTGCTCTCCCCTGCCCGGCTCCGGTTCTGCCGGCCCCCGGCGAAATGCGTCCGGCCCGCCGAACTGCCGCAGCGCCTCCTGCAGCAGTTCCAGCGGCAGGCCGACCACGTTGCTGTAACTGCCCTCAATGCGCGCCACCGGCGCGAAGACCGGATGCTGGATGGCGTAGGCGCCGGCCTTGTCGAGCGGGTCGCCGCCGGCGACGTAGGCCTCCTGTTCGCCGTCAGACCAGGCGCGCATGTGTACGCGGGTGCGGCCGAGACGGGTCAGGCGCCGGTTCGCGTCACCGGCCGGCCGCAGCGTGAAGGCCGTGCAGACCTCGTGCGCGCGGCCGCGCAGGCGGCGGAGCATGCGGCGCGCGTCGTCGGCGTTGACCGGCTTGCCCAACGCTTCCCCGTCGTCGATGACCAGCGTGTCGGCGGCCAGGATGAGCGCGGGCGGGGCATGGCGCGCTGCCACGAGGGCCGCCTTTTCCTGGCTCAGCCGCCCGGCCCAGGCGCGCGGGTCCTCACCGAAACGGGGCGTTTCTGCCAGTTGCGGCGCGTCGACCGTGAAGCGCAGGCCCAGCGAGGCCAGCAACTCCCGCCGCCGCGGTGAGGCCGAGGCCAGCACCAGGCGGAGGGGCGGGTCAGCGTCCCGCCGGTCGCGCGCATCGCTGTTCAAGACAGTTGTTACTCCTGTGACGGCCCTGGCTCATAGTATAGAAGTCGGTCTGTCCGGCGGCCAGCGTCAGGACAGGCGGACTGGATTGTGCTAGAGTGGATATTGTATTGCAGGGGAAGGAAGACCATGACCCGCATCGAACAACTCCGGCCCGGCCTGGGGACGAGCGCGCGTGCGACGCGACGCCAGGGTTACCCGGCGGCTTCGCGCGGCTTTGACCTGGTGGCCCTGGCCCTGGCGGCCTGGGTGCTGCTGGGCGGCTACGTGGACGGCATCGCCCACGTCCACGGCGCCACCGACGATACCTTCTTCACGCCCTTCCACCTGCTGCTCTATACGGGCATGCTGGCCAAGGGAGTTTTTCTGGCCGGCGCGCAACTGCGCAACGTGAGCCGCGGCCACGGCTGGCTGCAGGCCCTGCCGCGCGGCTACCTGGTTTCGCTGATCGGCGTCGTCATGATGGCCGCCAGCGGCTTCCTCGACTTTCTGTGGCACACGGCCTTCGGCATTGAGGCCAACATTGAAGCCGCCGTCAGCCCGCCGCATTTGTTGCTGGCCCTGAGCACGCTGGTCTTCATGAGCGGGCCGCTGCGCGCCCTGTGGGGGCGGGCGGAGGCGCAGCGCGGCTGGGCGCAACTCTTCCCGGCGCTCGCCTCGGCGCTGCTGGTGTATTCGATCTTCAGCCTGTTCACCCAGTTCGCCCACGCGATTTCCTGGGTGGAACTGTTCAGCGCCGACGGGGCGCCGGGCCGGCTGTTCATCCGGGACCATGCCCTGACGGCCATGGTGATCATCCCGTCCCTGCTGATGAACGCCGTCTTGCTGCTGCTGCTACGGCGCTGGGCCTTGCCCTTCGGCGCGGTGACTTTCCTGCTGCTGGGCAACAGCCTGTTGATGTTCCTGATGCGTTCCGCCGGCCATGGCGGTGAAAACTGGCTGGTGCTGCTGGCCGCCCTGGTCGCCGGTCTCGTCGCTGACCTGCTGCTGCTGCGTCTGCAACGGCCGCGCATCAGCGCCCCGGGGCTACGCCTCCTCGCTTTCCTGCTGCCCTTCAGCTATTACGCCGCCTTCTTCATCATCCTGCAATTGAGCGGCGGTATCTGGTGGAGCATCCACATGTGGACGGGCGTCAGCGTACTGGCGGGCGCCCTTGGCCTGGGCCTGGGCTTCGTGGCCGCGCCGCCGGCCCTGCCGGCCGAGACATGACCGGTCCCCGAACAGGGAAGGGACAGGGTGCAAGGACTGGCGGGCGGAGCAAGCGGGAACGGGCGCCAGGCCGGCAATGCGGGATATACTGACGCTTGCAGCGCGTCGTTGCCGGCGGCGACGCCGCCGGCGGCCGGGCGCGGGAGTGACAGGGGGAAGGGGGATTGACATGACGGCTGGCATACAGACAGGTCCGGCAAGGGAAGCGGAGAAGACGAGGCGCCGCGAAGGCAATCCGGAGGCGACGCCGGCCTTCACCTGGGCGGCGCTGGCGCTGGGCGTCTGGGTGCTGCTGGGCGCGATTGTGGATATCAACGCCCACAATCACGGCTTTGTGGACGAGACCTTTTTTACGCCGTTCCATTTTCTGATGTATTCCGGCGTGGCGGCCAACGGACTTTTTTACGTCATCGTGCAGTTCCGCAACGTGGGCCGCGGTCACAGCCTGATGCAGGCGCTGCCGCGAGAGTATCTGCTCTCCTTCGCCGGCGTCCTGCTCTTCGGCATCGCCGGCGTCTTCGATCTCGGCTGGCACGAGGTCTTCGGCTTCGAGGTGGGCCTCGACGCGCTCATCAGCCCCTCGCATCTGCTGCTGGTGGTCAGCGGCATGATGTTCATGAGCGGGCCGCTGCGCGCGGCGCTGGCGCGAAAGACATTGCCGCAGGGCTGGCCGGCGCTCTTTCCGGTCATCACCTCGGCCCTCATGGTCTATACCCTGGGGACGCTCTTCACGCAGTTTTCCAGCCTGTGGGCCCGCGTCGAGTACTTCACGTCGCTGGAGTTCTTCGACACCTACGACATCACCCTCAGCCCTACCGGCAGCCTGAACCTGCCGCATTCCTACACGATGGCCGCCGTGCTGATCCCCGCCGCGCTGATGGCCGGCGTGTTGCTCTTCCTGTGCCGTCGCATGGTGTTGCCCGTCGGCGCCGTAAGCTACATGCTGGTGGTCAATGCCCTGATCATGATCTGGATGCGCTTCGATTACACCCAGGGCTATATCATCGTGCTGGCGGCGGTGCTCATCGCCGGTTTGCTGGGCGACTGGCTGCTCGCGCGGCGGACGGGCGCGTCGCGCATTGTGCAGTTGCGCCAGTTCGCCTTCCTGGTGCCCTTCGTGCACATGCTGGTCTGGTTCCTCATTCTGCAGGCGAGCTTCGGCCTGTGGTGGACCATTCACATGTGGCTGGGTGCCAGTTTCATGGCCGGCGCCGTGGGCCTGGGCATGGCCTCGTTGCTGGCCTCGCGCGAGTTGCCGCAGGCGGCCTGAGGCGGGCGAGCGCGGCCGGCGTGACGGTCGGCCCCCTGCGCCTGAAGGGTATACTCCAATGGTTGCCGGGCCGTTCCTGGCCCCTGTCCAGGGGTTGTCAGATCATTGACCCGGAACAGGGCGGTTGGCAGTGGAGCGTCCCTGCCCGCGGCAGCGCAGTTGCCGGCGAGGCAGGGAGCCAAAGGAAAAACGGAGGGACGGAAATGGCTGTTGGCGTACGATCCGGTTCGGCAGAAGAGCAGGCCGGCACGCGGCGCAGGGAGGGCTACCCCGAGTTGACGCCGGCCTTCACCTGGGCGGCACTGGTGCTGGGGTTCTGGGCCTTCCTGGGCTCGGTGGTGGACATCAACGCGCACAATCACGGCTTTGTGGACGAGACTTTCTTCACGCCCTTTCACTTTCTGATGTACTCCGGCGTGGCGGCCAACGGCCTGTTCTACGTCGTCGCGCAGTTTCGCAACGTCGGCCGCGGCCACAGCCTGATGAAGGCGCTGCCGCAGGAGTACCTGCTCTCCTTCGGCGGCGTGCTGGTCTTCGGCCTCGCCGGCGTCTTCGACCTCGTCTGGCACGAAGTCTTCGGCTTCGAGGCGGGCGTCGACGCGCTGGTCAGCCCCTCGCATTTGCTGCTGGTGGTCGGTGGCATGATGTTCATCAGCGGCCCGCTGCGCTCCTTTCTTTCGCAGGGCAGGACCTCCGGCACCTGGCCCGAACTCCTGCCGCCGCTCATCTCGGCCCTGCAGATACTCACCATCGGCACGCTCTTCACGCTCTTCACCAACGTCTGGACCCAGCTGGACCGCTACGTGACGCCCGAACTCGTCATCAGTGAAGACAGTCTGCGCGCGTTGCATGCCTACACGGTGGCGGGGGTGCTGATTCAGGCGGCGCTGATGGTCGGCACCCTGATCTTCCTGCGTCAGCGAATTAAACTGCCCTTCGGCGCGGTTACCCTGGTGCTCTTTTTCAACGCGCTGATCATGCTTTACATACGCTGGCAGTGGAACCAGGTCCACGTCGTCGCGCTGCTGGCGCCGATCATCGCCGGGCTGCTGGGCGACTGGTTGCTCTCACGTCCCGCCGCCGGCTCGCACGTGATCGCCCTGCGCCAGTTCGCCTTCGTCGTGCCCCTCGTTTACATGCTGGCGCTCTTCGTCATCCTGCAGTTGACGTCGACCGGTATCTGGTGGACGGAGCACATGTGGCTGGGCGTCAGCTTCATGGCCGGCGCGGTCGGTCTGGGCCTGGCCGCCCTGCTGACGACCCGGCCCTTCCCGCAGGAAGGCTGAGGGGCAGGCCCGGGCGCGGGAGGCGGACGTGGCAGTCAGGGAAGGGCCGGCGCTGGCGGCAGGGCCGGCGCGCGCCAGGCGCCGTGAAGGCTACCCGGCGATCACGCCGGCCTTCACCTGGACGGCGCTGGCGCTGGGCATCTGGGTACTGCTGGGCGCGATTGTGGATATCCACGCCCACAATCACGGCCAGGTGGACGAGACCTTCTTCACGCCCTTCCACCTGCTGATGTATTCGGGCGTGGCGGCCAACGGCCTCTTCTACGTCGTCATGCAGTACCGCAACGTCGGCCGCGGCCACCGTCTGCTGCAGGCGCTGCCGCAGGGTTACCTGCCGTCCTTCGCCGGTGTGCTGCTTTTCGGCCTCGGCGGCGTCCTGGACCTCGTCTGGCACGAACTCTTCGGCTTCGAAGCCGGCATCGACGCGCTGGTCAGCCCCTCGCACCTGGTGCTGGTGACCAGCGGCATCCTCTTCATGAGCGGCGCACTGCGCTCCTTTCTCGCGGAAGAAGGACCACGGCGTGGCTGGCAGGCGCTTTTCCCGCCGATCACCGCCGTCCTGATGGTGCTGATCCTCGGCACCCTGTTCACGGGCTACAACAACGTCTGGAGCCAGGTGGACCGCTACGTCACGATCGACCCGGAGGGCGGCAGCCGCAAGCTGGCCGAGGCCTACACGGTGGCCACCGTGCTGATCCCTGCCGCGCTGATGACCGGCGCGCTGCTCTACCTGCGCCAGCGCATGGTGCTGCCCGTCGGCGCGGTGACCTTCCTGCTGGTCAGCAACGCGCTGGCCATGTTCTACATCCGCCTGGAGGACAATGCGCCCCACGCGGCCGTGCTGCTGGCGCCGCTGCTCGCCGGTCTGGTGGGCGACTGGCTGCTGGCGCGTCGGGCCTCCGCGTCGCCACTGCCGGCCCTGAGGCTCGTCGCCACGCTGGTGCCCTTCCTGATGACCTTCGGCCTCTTCGTCATTCTGCAGTTGACGGCCGGCATCTGGTGGAGCACGCACATGTGGGTGGGCGTCAGTTGCATGGCCGGCGCCGTGGGCCTGGGTCTGGCCGGCCTGGTGAACCCGCGCGAGTTGCCGCGGGCTGCCTGATCAGGACTTTACTCAGCCCGGCAGGACCAGCGGGAAGCGGCCGTGGGGGACGGGCGTCAGCAGGTACACGTCCACCCACTTCGACCAGGGCTGGTAGTCGGCGTCGCTGTAACCCAGGTCGATGAACAGCGGCTGCTGCTGCACGTACCAGGCGGCGGCGGTGTCTTCCATGCTGCCCACGCCGTAACCCTCGACGTAGACCTCGGTGCCGTAGGGGATGACCTTCGGGTTGGAGGCGACGACGCCCTTGCGCAGCACGGCGCCGGTGGCGGTGGCGGTGCTGTTGCCCTGTGAGCCGGGATGGTAGCTGGTGGCCTTCATGCGCAGCACGCGCCAGTATTGCCGCGGCCCCTGGGGCGTGTTCACGCTGCGCAGCACGATCTTGCTGCCGAGGCCGATGATGTGGTCGCGCGCTTCCTGCAGCAGTTCCGGCTCCCCGGCCACGCGGCTGACTTCCACGCCGTTCTCGTAGCGGACGCGCTGCGGCAGGCCGCGGACGCCGTCCTGGCCCTGTTGCAGCAGGCGCCGCTGGTCCAGTTCCAGCTCCGGATCGGCCTGGCGGACCGTCCTGTGGGGCAGGACTTCCCGCTCGTACTCGACCTCTTCATACACGCGAATGACGCGCAGCAGCATGCCCGGCAACAGGGCTGCCGCGCCAGGCGGGATGCTGTAATCCAGATCGGCCAGTTGCAAACCGGCGGCGGCGAGCGCTTCCGCCACGCTCGCTCCCTGGACGCGCGTCTGCCGGGAAGCGCCGTCCGCGATGATGGTGAGCGGTATGGCGCGCGTGATCTGCACCGTCATGCCCGCCGCCAGCGTTGTCGCCGCTGACGGCCGGACCTCATCGGCCGCGTGCAGCGGGACGCCGGCTTCAGCCAGTGCCTCGCCGACTGTGCGGACGCTGCTGCGCAGGGTTTGCGATGTCGCGTCGTCCTGCAGCCGGAAGCTGCGCGGGCGCCACAACTCAAGACGGGTGACGGGCATGGCAGGACGGTAGGGCTGTTGCGGATCGACGCGCCGACCATTGACGTAGAGCGCATCGGCGGCGGTCGCCAGGACCTTTGCTTCGGCGAGGATGGCGGCGGGATCGTTGCGCCAGCTGCGCAGGATGCGCGCGACGCCGTCGACGCTCAAATGGATGTCGCGGGCGCGACTGACGCGCACCTGTTGGCCGCTGTGCAGCAGGCTGGCCGCCGCCGGTTCCACGTGGTCGCCGGGCTGCAGGATGATGCCCCGCTCGCGCAGGAGCTGGGCCACCAGGCCGGCGCGGCTGTTCAACTGCAGCACCTGGCCGTCTGCGACCAGCGTGACCTCCTTCTCCATGATGAACTGCGCCAGCAGCAGCGTGGGCGGCACGAGCAGCAAGAGCAGCAGCAGGGGCAGGGCGAAAAGCAGATGCCAGCGTCGCAGCGGCACGGGGGTCACCAGCCACAAATTCAGGGGAAGCTGTCACGGCGATACCCGGCCCAGGCTGGGCTGCGACACCCGGGAAGAACTCCTTAGTGCTGCTCCCGTCAAGGCCTGACACGGTTCGGAGGACCCGCCGCGCAGGGCCTGGGCCGGGTAGCCCCGTGACAACCACTCCCGTCCATACTAGCCGGCTTGCCGGGTCGCGGCAAGCGCGGCGAACGCGCTCAGTGCGCAGCGCGCAAGCGCTCAAGCGCCGCTTGCCAGGCGGGCGAGGGGATCGGTCCCTGCAGCAGGGGGTCGCCGGTGCGCTCCATCCAGCGGTAGAGGCGTTGTAACAACTGTCGCTCGCGGGCGCTGTGCTGCGGCTGACCGGCCAGGTTGTCCCGCTCAAGCGGGTCGGCAGCCAGATCATAGAGTTCGACGCCGGCGCGGTGCACGGCGATCCGGTCAATCATCTGCGGATAAACGGGGCTGAGTTTGATATCCGAGGGCACGTTGACGGCGATGTCCTGGCAGAGGTTCAGGATGAGTTTGTGACGCTCCGTGCGCAGGCCGCGCATGGGCTCCCAGGCGGTGTGGAAGGTCTTGCCGCAATAGACGGCGTCGCGCGGCTCGTAGCCTTCACCCTGCAGCAGCGGCCAGAAACTGCGGCCGTGCAAATGCGGCGGCCGTTTCAGGCCGAGCGCTTCGAGCACGGTCGGGACGACGTCCACGTGGCTGACCAGTTGCGGAATACGCCGTCCGCCCGTCAGCCCGCCGCCGGGCCAGTGCATCAGCAGCGCGGTCTCGATGCCGGGATCGTAGAGCGTGCACTTGGCGCGGGGCATGGCCAGGCCGTGGTCGGTCACGAAGATGAGCCAGGTGTCCTGCAGCCGGCCCCGGGCTTCCAGCGCCGCCACGATCTGGCCGACGGCCGCATCCAGCGCGGCGATGGAGCCCTGCAGGGCCGCGACCTCATTGCGCGCCTCAGGTGTCTGTGGCAAATACGCCGGCACGTCGGCGCCCAGGCGGTCGTCCGGCTGCACGTTATCGCGGTCCCAGGGGCGATGTGGCTCGAAGAAGCCGACCTCAAGATAAAAGGGCTGCGAATCGTCAGCATGCTCACCCAGCCAGACCGCCGCCGCCGGCCCCAGCGCAGCGGCCGGCGCGCGGTCCTGCACCTCGTCATAGCCCAGGGCCGCGGCTTCGTCGACGTCCACCAGGTGCTGCAGGCCGATGAGCGCGCTGCTGTAGCCGGCCTCACGCAGGTAGCTCACCAGGTGACGCTCGCCGGCGTGCAGGCGCCAGCTGAAGGGGCTGTGGGCGAGGCCGTGCATGCCGTTGGCGTGGGCGTGGCGCCCGGTATGCAGCGCCGCGCGCGAAGGGCTGCACTGCGGCGCGGTGCAGAAGCTGCGCTCGAAGAGCAGGCCGCGCGCAGCGATATTGTCCAGCGCGGGCGAGGACACCGTGCGCTGTCCGTAGCAGCCCAGGTGACGGCCCAGGTCATGGCAGGTGATGAAGACGATATTGGGTCGCATGTCGCTCTCCGTGAATGCGCCGGGCAGCGGGACGGGCAGAGGGTAACACACAAAGCTCCGCCGCCGGCGCCCCGGTCAGGCTATACTGGAGGTCAGCAGTGCGCAGGAGGCTGGTCATGGTCAGCGCCATCAGCGAGAAAAAGCTCACCCTGCACGAGTTTCTCGAGCTGGAGGAGCGTTACCCGGAGCGCAGGTTCAAGCCCGACGCCAACGGAGCCGTCATCGAAACGTCGCCGAGCTGGATGCACGGCAAGTTGCAGTTGCGAATCGGTAAGGTGCTCGACAACTGGCTGGACGAAAGTGGAATGTCCGGCTATGCCGTGGGCACGGAGGCGACGCACAACCTTGGCGGCTGGTTGTGCATACCCGACGTGGCCATTCAACTGGACCGGGCAGAAGACTATCCGCGCGAGGCGCCGCTGCTGGCGGTGGAGATACGCAGCGAGAGCAACACGCGCGGCGACCTGCGGGCGAAAGCCGCGCGTTATCTGGAGCGCGGCGCTCAGATGGTGTGGCTGGTCTACCCGGAGACGCGGACGCTGGAGTTGTATCGCGCCGGTGAGGCGATGCAGACTCTCGGCGGCGAGGCTGTCATTGAGGGCGGCGCCACGCTGCCGGGCTTCCGCGCCGCAGTGAGCGAACTCTTCCCGCCGTCGCGGGACTGATTTCAGAGGCGACCGTACCGGCGTAGCAAATCGCACAACCTGTCAACAGGCAGCGCCGGCGCCAGCAGGCCATCGCGGCCAGTCATGGTCTCGGCGGCCAGCAGGGCGTTGAGGATAGCCTCTTCCACCGCCTCCACCGTCGCCAGGAAGAACTGGTCAAGTGTGTCGCTGCGGTCGTGCAGTTGCGCCGGCCGGTGCAGCACGTCATCCGGCTCATGCGGGATGCGGGTGCCGGTGGCGAAGGCGATGATGAAATCGCCGCTCTGGTCGTGGCTGATCGTGCCGGTGCGCGCCAAACCGAGCGCCGCGCGCTTCGCCAGGCGCGTCAGTTGCAGCGCGTCCAGCGGCGCGTCGGTGGCCAGCACGATCATGATTGAGCCGGGGTTGTGACGCGGCAGGGGTACGTCCGCCAGCGCCTGACCCGCCGGCACGCCCAGCACCAGCAATTCCTCGCGCCGGCCGTGGTTGGCCTGCACCAGCGCGCCGACCGCGTAGCCCGCTTCCGGCAGCTGACGCGAGGCCGTGCCAATGCCGCCCTTGAACTGATAGCAGGTGGTGCCCGTGCCACCGCCCACGTTGCCTTCCGCCACCGCTCCGCCCCCGGCGTTTTTGATGGCCGCGAACACGTGCTCCGCTCGAATGTGGCGGCCGCGCGCGTCGCTGAGCATGCCGTCGTTGCATTCGCCCACCACGCAGTTGACCGTCGTGGTCGTCAGGGCGACGTCGGGGTTTTGCCGCAGCATGTAGCTCATCAGGGCGTCGCCGGCGCGCGCCACGCTCAGGTTGCTGGTGAGGATGACGGGCGTCTCCAGGCTGCCGCGTTCGCGGATTTGCTCAAAGCCCATCACCTTGCCGTAGCCATTGAAGGTGTACACCGCGGCCGCCACCTTGTCGCGGAAGACGTTGCCTCCATGCGGCAGGACGGCCGTCACGCCGGTGCGCACCGGCCCGATGCCTTCCTGCAGGGGCCCATCGCCGCGAATGAGCGTCGTATGGCCCACGCGCACGTCGTCCACGTCGGTGATGGCGTTGCGGGGGCCGGCGGGCAGGCGGCCTGGCTCAACGCCCAGATCGCGCAGACGCGTCATGCGCGCACCGCTTCCGGCCGGCCGCGAACGGAAAAGGCAGGGAAATCGGGCGACAGCAGGCCGCGCGTCAGCGACTCGACGTAAATGCACTGCTGCCAGGGGATGGCCACGTCCGCCACAGAAACCGGCGTATCCTCCAGCGCCACGCCGCTGCCGCGCACGATGGCCAGCGGGGTGGCCTCGTCGCGTTCACCCATCACCAGTTGCGCCGCGGCGCTGATGGCATCGGCCAGGCCGCGCTGCGTGACCGTCATGGGGTTGCCGAAGAGGTCGGGCTTGCCGCGTTCGTCCTGAATCGGGCGGAAGCCGGCCGTGGCCAGCGCCACGCCGCTGGTGCCCAGGCGGCCCGGCATCAGCCAGCTGTCGGTCAGCACGATGCCGACGTCCACATTCCGGCGCTGACGCAGATACCTGCGCAAACGCGCGGCCGTGGCGTAGGGCTGCGCGGGAAAGAGCACGACGTGGCCTTCCGGGATGTTGGAGCGGTCCAGGCCGGCGTTGGGGGAGAGGATGCCGGTGTTGGCGGTCAGCAGGAAGCCCAGCTCAATGCCGCCAAAGACGTGGTCGGCTTCCTGCAACACCAGTTGCGCCATGACCGGCTGCATGCGGTAGCGCCGGGCGAGCCTGGCCGCCTGTTCTGTGACGACCACGTCGGCCAGGCGGACAACCCGGCCCTCGCTGATGGCGGCGTACTTGCTGGAAACGGCCAGCACGTCGCCGTCCTGCAGGCCTTGCGGCGCGTCGGCCAGCGCCCCGTCGATGACCGCCGGCAGGTCGAAGGCGGCCTGCCGCACCGGCGCCGACAGCGGCCAGATGGTCAGGGGAGTCATCGCAGGCGTGTTCCACGACTGTTCATGAGCGGGATTATGGCAGTCCTGTCGGGTGAATTACAGGGGCAGCCGGCTGACGCCGGCCCGCGGATGTGGATAATGGGAGGGGTGTAAACAGGAAAGGGATGACGCCATGCTCGCCTACATCGCCGGACCGCTGTTCAACGAGGGCGAACGCTGGTTCGACGAGCAAATCTGCGCCCTGGCCGAGGCGGCGGGCTTCGAGACCTTCCTGCCGCATCGCGATCAGCCGCCCGACAGCGGGGGCGCTTTTGACCCCGAGGCGATTTTCCACTGGGACGTGCGCAATCTGGAACAGGCGGGCCTCGTGGTCGCCAACCTCAACGGCGTCACCAGCGACGACGGCACGGCCTGGGAGCTGGGCTACGCCTACGCGCGCGGCAAGCACCTGGTGGGCGTTTACACGGACATGCGTCTGACCTTCGAGGACCAGGTCGTCAACCTGATGCTGCAATATTCGCTGAATCATTTGTCGCGCTCACTGGAGGAGCTGGGGGCATATTTGCTGCAGTACGCCGCCGGGCAGGGGCTGCGACCGCGTTGAGCGACAAGGCTGCGTCGAGTCCGCTACTCATGGGCGCGTTACACTGATTGGCCAGTGATCCACAGGAGACCGTCATGGAAAGCGCTGCACCAGACCAGGACATCGCCGACGGCACGGTCCTTGCCAGATACGCCGACATCACGATGGAAGAGTTCGTGGCGCTGGTTCACAAACACGACTATATGCTGCTCCGCTTCAACGCTGCCGGAGATGTCATCGCCACGATTTCCTTTTTTATTGAGGGCGTGGTGAGGGGCCTCGTCGTCACACACATTGGCAACTGGCTCTCCAGCGGAGCGCTGCCAGGATTCGCGGCTGCCAACACCGCTGCCTTTGAACTGCAAGACTGGCGCTGTCGCCCGGATGTCGCGGTTTGCCGCCGCGTCGGCAAGGTCATCCCGCGCGAGGCGCCGCGGGTCGCCGTCGAGGTGCGCAGCGACAGCAACACCTGGCGCGAGTTACGCAGCAAGGCGCAGCGTTACCTGGCGCAGGGCACGCAGATGGTGTGGCTGGTCGATACCGACGCGCGCCGCGTCGAACTGCACCGCGCCGGCGCGTCAGCGCAGATGATGGGCAGCGAGGACGTCATCGAGGGCGGCGAGGCCCTGCCGGGCTTTCAGGTGGCCGTGCGCGACCTGTTCCCCGCCTGACGCGCTCCAGGGGCTGTGCGCAACAGCCCCTGTTGAGTTTGACTATTCCTCCAGGCCGTAGACGCGCGTTTCCGGCTGGAAGGCCGCCCAGGCGAACCAGAAGTGGGGGAAGGCGAGGTGCTGGCGCAGCCGGCTGCCGGCCAGTTCGCCCGCCAGCGCCGTGCCGAAGACGTTCCAGTGCGAGCCGGTCTGCTCGTCCACGATGCGCCCCTCGTCATCCAGCGCAAAGCTGAGCAACTGATCATCCAGTTTGCGGTCATAGAGCGCCGCCATGCCGACGTCGCGCGAGCTGTCGATGTCGCGGCCATCGAGCGCGCTGGTCTGGCCCGGCTGCCACAGGGCGACGACCTCGAAATCGCCGATGCTGTCGTTGATGACCGGCGTCTCCATCAGCGCCGGGAAGGGCCAGGCGACGGCCTCGCCGCCCAGAAAGGCGGCCAGCACGCGCTCGGTCGCGAACAGCCGGTCGTCCGGTACGCCGAAGAAGAGGAAGGGCTGTGGGCTGCTGTCGTAGCCGACGTAGGGGTTGGAGCCGTAGCCGCGGAAGCCGGGAGAGAGCACCTCGCCCTGCGGGTACTGCTGCCCAAACTCCGCGAAGCTGACCAGCAGCGAGGGCAGGATCTCCAGTTGCGTACCGGCGTAAGACCCGACGATGCCCTCGCCGGTGAACTGTTGCCACCAGCTTTTGGTCAGGTCGTCCCACATCACCAGGTCGCTGTTGCGCAGGTTGCCGGAGACGCCGAAGCGCAGCGTTTCGCCCTCCACGCGCCGGTCGAAAACCAGGGCCGAATTGCACAGCGGGCAGAAGGTCACCGCCACGGGTTGTCCGTCGATGACGTCGTTGACGATTTCGTGACGGGTAAGTATGGCAAGTGGGTAGGCGCGCGCCCTGCCCTCCAGTTCAAACGCGAGGACGGGCGATTGCGGCTGCAGCCACTGCCCGGCGATCTCCAGCGAATCGAAGGCGGGGTCGTCAATGGGCGGGATGCCGTCCGGCGGCACGCCACCGGAAAAGATTTCCTCCAGCGGCACCGTGTGCAGGCAGAAGTCCGTCGTGTCCCAGAAGCTCTGGAAGCGCACGTAGGCCGGCGCCGGGCAGGCGGACTGCCCGCTCATGGGGGCATTGTGCGTGGCCAGCGCCGCGACTGTCAGCAGGAGCGCCGACAACAACACGAGGCGCGTGCGACGGCTCGTTGGAACCATGGTCATGATCAGGCCTTTCCCTGTCGTCTGTCCGCCCTGTTGACGCGCTGACCATGGCAGAACTTACTCCCGTCGGCCATCACATCCAACGGGGTTGACAGACCAAAAAACAATAATAGAATGAAGATTAACGCCTAAATTACAAAAACAACAACTTTACGTCAAATAAACAGGAGGTTTATCATGAAGAAGTTGCTGATGTTCGTGTTAGTGGCAGGAATAGTGCTGTCTTCAAGTGTTGCGGTCGTGCCGGTGGCGGCGGGCACTTCGAATGATCCTGTCTGCGACGTCCCTGCCAATCCTGATAGTCCACCCTCCGACAGTTCTGAAGAAGATACGGCGGAAGCTCTGGTTTGCTGGACGATTAACACAGGAAAATGCTGGCCCTTCACGAATTACTGCCTGTTCAAAACCTGCTGCTACATTAAGTCCGCGCCAGTATGCCACTACCATTGGGAATGGGCGTAGCATACAGTCCCGGAATGGTTGACCTTACACCCCGACAAAATGTCCGTTGAATCCTGCCCGCGGCCTGAAAGGTCGCGGGCTTTTTGCCTGGTCAGGCGCTCGGCGCGGCCCCTTGCCGCCTGGTTGCGGCGGGAAGCGGCGGATACGCCGAACTGGCTGTGGGCGCCGCTGCTGGTGCTGCTGCAGTTTGGCATGGAAATGCAGCCGGAACGTTTCGCCGTCAGCATGAGATGGATTGTGCCGCTGCTGTTGACCGTGGCGTTGCTGACGGCCAGGATGAGCAGTGGCGGGGCCGGGAGACAACTGGTGCTGGCCTGGTTGATGACCGCCTTGCATTGGGCTGCATCCTGGCTCTGGGCCCTGACCTGTCTGTTTCTGCAGAATTTTTGTCCATGGTAAGGTTGGCATGAGATAGCGTCGCTGCGGCTGTGACGCCCCTCATCCAGACACTGCAGAACTTGCTGCCATCGGCCATGGCAGTCCAATGCAGTTGACAGGCTGGCCGTCGCCGCGGCATCATGGGCGCCCGACGCAAGGCCACCCCGGCCCGTTACGAGACACACTCCATGTACGTCCCGCGCACCCGGCAATTCTGGGCCGTCTCCCTCTCACACTTCGCCCTTGATACGGTGATGAGTTCGATTCCGGTGCTGCTGACCTTCATCAGCCTGTACGTGCTGCCGCTGAGCGCCATGCAGTTTGGTCTGATCGTGGGCGCGATGCAACTGGCGGGCGCCATCACCCAGCCGCTGTTTGGCTGGCTGACGGACCGCGTTGGCGGGCGCTGGACGGGTTCCATCGGCCTGGGCTGGACGGCGGGCATGTTGCTGCTGGCCCTGCTGGCCGCGGAGAGCGGCCTGCTGCTGTTGATGGCCATCATCATCATCATCGCGGCGCTGGGCAGCGGCGCCTTTCACCCGACCGGGATGAAATACGCCGCGGAGAGCTATCCACCGCGGGAAGCCAGCAACATGGCCTGGTTCTTCCTTTCCGGACAACTGGGGCTGGCCTTCGGGCCGGCGCTGGTCGGGCTGCTGCTGGAACACAGCGTGCCGGTCAGCAACGTCTTCGGCGCGACGCTGGGGCCGGGTCTGGCCGGTCTGTTGCAGGGGCGGGGCTCGGCCCTGCCGGCGCTGTGGGTATCGCTGCTGTCGCTGCCGGGCTTCATCCTGCTCCTGCTCTATTTGCCGGGTCATCGCGCGCACCGCGCGGCCGCGGCCGCCGACGAGGCGCAGACCCGGACGAATGGCGCGCGCAACCGACTGTCGCCGGCCGTCGCCCTGCTCTTCATTGCCATGATCAGCCTGCGCAGCCTGGGCTCGCCGGGGGTCGTCTCCTTCATCCCGCTGCTCTTCCAGCAGAAGGGCTGGACGCCGGCGGAATACGGCCTGATCGCCAGTTCCTTCTGGGTCGGGTCCGGCCTGGCCGGCGTGGTTTTTGGCGACCTGGCGGACCGCCATGACCGGCGGCTGGTGATCGCCATCAGCATGTTGCTGTCGGCGCCCACCTTTTTCCTGCTGCCGGTGACGGACGGCCTGGTGGCCCTTACCCTGGCGGTGCTCTCCGGGGCGCTGAGCGGCGCCTCGCACGGCCTGGTGGTGGTGCTGGCGCAGGGCTTCCTGCCGGCCAGCAGGGCGATGGCCTCCGGCGCGGCGCTGGGTCTGGTCTTCGGCACCGGCGCTGTGGGCAGCGCCTTCATTGGCTGGCTGGCGGGCATCATCGGCCTGGGGACCTCCTTCCAGCTGGTGGCCGGCGCGATCGTGCTGGCCAGCCTGCTGACGATGCTGCTGCCGGCGCAGCCGCGGCCCGCGGCGCAGGCGGCTGAACTCGTGCCCGCGCCCAACCAGGGCGAGCTTAAGGTATAATGAATGGATAAGGCCACTTGTTTGTCATTATGTCCGGCGTGATGTAACTTCTGGTCTCCGGGGGGCGAAAACCCCGTTGCAAGCTGCGTGTCACAGACTCCCTGAAAACGGGACAGGCTGTGGGTACAAGGCCAATCTCGTTTGAATTGTTGTTGGGGAGTAGCAAGATGGCGGATCGCATACAGGGCGTGGTCAAGTGGTTCAACGCCGACAAGGGCTACGGGTTCATCACCCAGGAGGGTGGCCCGGATGTCTTCGTCCACTACACGGCGATTCTTGGCGGTGGTTTCCGCAGCCTTGATGAAGGGGAAACGGTGGAATTCGAGATCGTTGAGGGCCAGAAGGGCAAGCAGGCCAGCAACGTCTCCCGCGTCCAGGCTGCCAGTATGTAGCGCCTCTGCGAAAACCCGACGGCGGGCCACAGCCCGCTGTTTGTAAATCCATTGTCCGGCCTGCGCGTCGCGCTCTTCAGCGAGACCTTTCTGCCGCGCAGGGACGGCATCGTCACCGTACTCTGCCATTTGCTCGACCGGCTGGCGGCGCGCGGCATCGAGTCGCTGCTGCTGACGCCGCGTCTCGGCCCGGTCACGCGTTACGCGGCGACGCCGGTTTACAGCGCGCCGGGGCTGCCCTTTCCGCCCTACCCGGACCTGCGCATGGCCCTGCCCACGCCGCGCTTGCAGGGCATCCTGCGCGACTTCCGGCCGCAGGTGACGCACTTTCTCCATCCTTCCATCTTCGGCCTGGCGTCATGGCTGCTGGCGCGGCGGGCCGGTTTGCCCACGCTGGTCTCCTGGCATCTGGATTACGGTCGCATCGCCCGCCACTGGCGCCTGGGGCCCGTCAGCGCCGGCGCCATCGCGCCGGGCATCAACCTGCTGACGCGCCACGTCCTCAACCATGCCGATTGCGCCCTGGCGCCTTCCCGCAGCGCGCAGCAGCGGCTGCGTGACATCGGCGTCACAAGAGCGGTGACGTTGTGGCGCCGCGGCGTGGACAGCGAGCGCTTTCACCCGCGCCACCGGGACGCGGCCATGCGCCGCCGCCTCGCCGCCGCCGCGCCGCAGGCCCTGCTGCTGCTTTACGTCGGCCGGCTTTCCGCCGAGAAGGGCCTGGGCATGCTGCGCCAGGTGTTGCAGGAAATACCCGGGACGCAACTGGCGCTGGTCGGCGAGGGCCCGGCGCGGCGTCAACTGGAAATGCAGTTCGCGGGCCTGCCGGTGCGCTTTACCGGAGCACTACATGGCGCCGAACTGGCGCGCGCCTGTGCCAGCGCGGACGTTTTCGTCTTCCCCGCCCTGGCCGAATCCTTCGGCCTGGTGGTGCTGGAGGCCATGGCTTCCGGCCTGCCGGCAGTGGCGGCGCGCACGGGCGGCGTCCCGGAACTGCTGCGCGAGGGACACAACGGCTACAGTTTTGCGCCGGGCGACGGCGCCGGACTGAGCGACGGCGTGCGCCGTCTGGCGGCGGACGGGGAACTGCGGCGCCGGCTCGGACGCAACGCCCGCGCCGACGCGGCAGCGCGCCACTGGCCCGCCGCCATGGACGAGGTCATCGATCGCTACGAGGCGCTGGCGCGCGAGGGCCCGGCCCGGCCCTGACCGCGCCTGTGGTATCATCGCGCCACGCTTAACGCGGGAGCCTGCGGCCTTGTCAACCAGGGGCCTGACCAGCACTGAAGTTGCCGAACGCAAGCGGCGCGGGCTGGACAACGCCTGGCAGCCGCGCGTGGGCCGCAGCTATCTCGACATCCTGCGCGACAACCTCTTCAACATCTTCAACCTGGTGCTTTTTCCGCTGCTGGGCGTCATCGTCCACTTCCGCGAATACATGGTGGCCCTGTTCGCGGGCTTCAGCGTGGTCAGCAACGCCGTGCTGGGCACGGCCCAGGAGATGATCGCCAAGAGGCGCCTGGACCGCCTCGTGGCGCTGTCGGAGCGCAAAACGCGCGTCTGGCGTGACGGCGCGCTGACCGAGGTCGGCATCCGCGAACTGGTGATCGACGACGTCATCCCGCTGCAACCCGGCGAACGCCTGGTGGTCGACGGGCGCGTGCTGGCCAGCGACGCGCTGGAGGTCGACGAATCGCAACTCAGCGGCGAATCCGATTCCGTCCACAAGGAGGTCGACGACGCGGTCTGGTCGGGCTCCTGGTGCATCGCCGGGACGGGCGTGATGGTCGCCACGGCGGTGGGCGCGGACAGCATGATCAACCGCATCGCGCAGTCGGCGCGCGCCTGGAAGCAGCCGCTGACGCCGACGCAGCGCAAGGTGATGGTCATCGTCGACGTGACCATCCTGCTGATGCTGATCCTCGCGCCCATGCTCTGGCTGGCCGGCACCCTGGGCGGGCTGGACCTGCTGGAGCGCGTCAAGGAGAGCGTGGTCTTCATCACCAGCCTGGTGCCCTACGGCCTGCTGCTGGTCGTCATGATCTCGCTCACCATCGGCGCGTTGAGCATCGCCCGGCACCAGACGCTGATCCGGCGCGTCAACGCCGTCGAGTCGCTGGCCAACGCGACCGTGCTCTGCTTTGACAAGACCGGCACGCTCACCGAGAATCGCCTGGCCGTCGCCGACATCCTGCCCCTGAACGGCTCCAGCGCCGGGGACGTCCGGCGCCGGCTCTGCCGCTACACCGCCAACCTGGCGCACCACAACGGCACCGCCGCGGCGGTGGCGGCGCACGTGCGTACGGCCCTGCCGTCACCGGTGGTGGACAAACTGCGTGAAATCCCTTTCAGTTCCGCGCGGCAATGGGGCGCCGTGGTGCTGCCGCAGGAAACGCTCATCCTCGGCGCGCCGGAGCGCGTCCTCAACGGCGCGCCGCGTGACCTGCGCGAACGGGCCGCAGCGCTTTCGGCGCGTGGCCTGCGCGTGCTGACCTTCGCCCGCAGCGACGCGCCGCCGCAAGACGGCCAGTTGCCGGACGACGCCGAGCCGCTGGCGCTGGTCACGCTCAGCGACCAGATCCGGCCCGATATTCGGGAGACGCTGCAGGCCTTCCGCGAGCAGGACGTGGCGCTCAAGGTCATCTCCGGCGACAACATGGAGACCGTGCGCGCCATCGCCGGTTCGGCGGGCATGGCGACCGAAGCGGCCTGGACGGGGCCGCAGCTGGAGGACATGGGCGCGGCCGAGTTTGCGGGCGCGGCGCAACAGGGCAGCCTCTTTGCGCGCGTTGCGCCGGAGACCAAGCGCCGCCTCGTGCAGGCCCTGCAGCAGGGTGGCGCCCACGTGGCCATGGTCGGCGACGGCGTCAACGACGTGCCGGCGCTGAAGCAGGCCGACCTGGCCATCGTGATGAACGACGGCGCCCGCATCGCGCGCGAGATCGGCGATATTCTGCTGCTCAACAACGCCATGTCGACCCTGCCGCGGGCCTTCGCCGAGGGCCGCGAGATCACGCAGACGATATACGCCACGGTGCGCCTGTTCCTGACCAGGACCTTCTACAACGTGCTGCTCTTCGTCTACGTGGGCTTCATGGCGCTGCCCTTCGCCATCACGCCGGTGCAGATCAGCTGGGTGACCTTCGGCACGGTCAACGTCATCGCGACCCTGGTGGCGATCAAGTGGCTGCGGCCGGCCTTCATGGCCAACTTCCGCGACGACGTGCTGGACTACGTGGTCAGCGGCGCCTTCATCGGCTCGGCCATGATGGCGCTGCTCTACGGGGTGACCTTCTTCGCCACGGGCCGCGACACGGCGGCGGCGCGCAGCGCGCTCGCCATCTTCGCCACCTTCTTCGGCATCCTCATCTTCTGGAACACCTTCGGCATCGACTTCGCGCGCCCGCGCACGCTGTGGCGGCGACGCCCGGCGACGCTTATAGGCCTCGGCTTCATGCTGCTGGTGATCCTGGGCTTCTACGCGCAGCCGGAATTCTTCGAGTTCGTGCGGCCGGACGCGGGCATCATCGCGCTGATCGTGTCAATTCTGCTGCTGACCATCGCGCTGCTGAGTCTGGCCATGCGTCAGCGCGGCCTGCTGCAGCGGCTATGGATGTTGTTCGAGAGGTGAACTCATACCATTTCCACGTTGCGCTACCCCACGGGGACACGTTATGGCGCCGCCGGCGTGCTTCGGGCTTACGCCCTCGCTACCCCACAGGCGTGCTTCGGGCTTACGCCCTCGCTATCCCACGGGGGTGCTTCGGGCTTGCGCCCTCGCTATCCCGGGGGGATGCTTCGGGCTTGCGCCCTCGCTACACCGCAGGCGTGCTTCGGGCTTACGCCCTCGCTACAATGGCGCGCGTGCTGACGACGACGCGGGAGTGATGGCATGAACCGGGTGGGCAACGCCCCCTGTTCCTGGGGCGTGATCGAGAACATTGAGGGCGAGCGCTACGATTACGCGCGGGTGCTGGACGAGATGGCCGCGACCGGCTACGCCTGCACCGAACTGGGCGACTGGGGCTTCATGCCCACCGACCCGGCGCAACTGACGCAGGAACTGGAAAAGCGCGATCTGAAGATGGTCGGCTCCTGGGTCAACAACTGGCTGCACGATGCCGCGCGCCTGGCGGAGGACGTCGAGACCTGCGTGCGCACGGCCGGGCTGCTGGCGGCGGTCGGCGGGCCGGAGTGCTTCATCGTGCTGGGCAACAACCCCTACGGCGACCCCATGCGCTCGCTCAACAGCGGCCGCATCACACCGGCAATGAGCATGAGCGACGCGCAGTTTGCAGACTTCGCCCGTGGCGCGGAAGAGGTCGCGCGTCAGGTGCGCGCTGCGACCGGCCTGCGCACGGTGGTGCATCCGCACATCGGCACCTGGATCGAGACGCCGGAGGAGACCGAACGGCTGCTGGCGATGACCGACCCGGAACTGCTGGGCATCGTCTTCGATACCGGCCACTGGCGCTTCGGCGGCGGCGACCCGGTGGCCGACCTGCGCCGCTTCGCCGACCGCGTCTGGTACGTGCACTTCAAGGACCACGACCCGCAGGTGGCGCAGCGCTCGCGCGAGCAGGGCTGGGATGGCCCGCGCTCGGTCGGCGAGGGCGTCTTCCCGGAGCTGGGCCAGGGCGACGTCGACTTCCCGGCGGTGCTGCGGGTGCTGGACGAAATCGGCTACCACAGCTGGATCCTGGTCGAACAGGACGTGCTGCCGGGTCTGGGCACGCCGAAGGAAAGCGCGCACCGCAACCGCGAGTACCTGGCCGGCATCGGGTTGTAGGAGCCAATTTCGCAAGTAGCCTGAACACATCACTGGAATCAGTCGGGCGTCGGAGGAAGACATGGATGCCAAAGCCCGTTATACCATCGACGACCTGTACGAACTGGAGCGGAAACACTTTGGCCGCAAGGCCAAACCGGACGCAAGCGGGACACCGGTCCTGGTGTCGCCGGATATGGCGCACAGCATGGCGCAGGGTGAGGTCATCGTACTCCTGCTGACATGGTTGAACGGGGGCGCTTTGCCGGGCTACATGGCCGGCCCGGAATTGACACATGTGCTTGACGACTGGTTGTGTCAGCCGGACGTGTCAATCGCGCACGAGGATGGCGGACCATACCCTGAGCGGGCACCATTGCTGGCGGTTGAAGTGCGTAGCGTGGACAACACCTGGCGCGAAATGCGCGCCAAGGCCGCGCGCTATCTGGAGTACGGCTCGGCGATGGTCTGGCTGGTCGACCCACGACAGCGGACGCTCGAACTGCATCAGTCAGGCGCGGCGCCGCAGACGCTGGCCGGCGACGACGTCATTGAGGGCGGCGCCGTGCTGCCCGGCTTCCGCGTCGCGGTGAGCGAGCTATTCCCCGACTAGTCGCCGGCGTCAATCTCTACCTGTTTCGTGTTACACTTGAGGCTGTCACACCGCAGGAAGCCGCCATGGCCGTAAGAACGCGCTACACCATCGAAGACTACATCGCG
>DAOUJM010000002.1:0-334071 GCA_034422695.1 Anaerolineae bacterium | reverse complement strand
CCGTCCGCCACTCTCCACCCTTCCGAAGAAAGGCTTCCCGTTCGACTTGCATGTGTTAGGCACGCCGCCAACGTTCATCCTGAGCCAGGATCAAACTCGCCGTTTGTATCCCTCTCGCTCCATACCCGTATCTTTCCAGGGCCCGGGTACACGGCCCCTCAAGCCGGTCGCACCGGCTTCTCTGTCTTTCCCGCTGTCCTGTTGTCAAGCCGCGTCGCCCCGCATGAGGCGGGTACACGCCAGAATGTCGCGCGTGAGCCGCTACCTTACCACCCCGCAGGCACCCCTGTCAAGTCCGCGCTCGCTCAACGCGCCGCTACTGCCCGCCCAACTGCGCCTCCAGTTCGCGTATCCGTTCCAGATTCTCCTGTTGCCGCTGCCGCCCGAGGTAGTTCGCCAAAATACTGGCCAGAATCGTGACGACGATTACAACGAGCCATATGTTGGCGACCTGCGAGCGCGCGGCACGGTTCTCCTGAATGACGCGCACCAGGGATTCGTCCACCAGATCGGTCTCCGTCGACAACTCCTCAATCAGCAGGCCCGCCGCCGTTTCCCCTGCGAGAAAGGCAGAGTCTGCCAGCATCAGGGCCAGCGAAATCACCATCGCCACAATGGCGATGATGTTGAAGACCACGGGTCGCAATATCGTGCTGCTGTTCATTTTTTCATCCGTCCTGCTGTCGGTTCGTCAGGCTGATGCCCCCGGGGGGCTGTCGGTGCCCACGCCCGCAGGGCCTGTCCGGGCATGGTTGAAGGCGTCACTGTTTCCCGCCCAACTGCGCTTCCAGTTCGCGTATCCGGGCCAGGTTTCTGTGATGTCGCCCTCGCCCGAGGTAGTTCGCGATGAAGTTGGCCAGAATCGCGACAAGAAGCAGAACAATCATAGTTATGGACGCCGAATTGCGATCGGCAGTTTCCGTGCTCAGGTTGGCGAGCGTGGCTTCATCCACCAGATCGGTCTCTGCGGCCAGTTGCCCAAGCGTCCTCATCGTCATCATCCGGGCGACCAGACGCGCCGGCCCATCTATCACACCCAGCACAAGAATCAGCACGAGGCCAACAATCATGATGGCATTGAAAACCACCGGCTGCATCAATCGATGTTTCATATAACGCTTCTCCTGCGCGCCCAGGTGCGCACTCTCAAAAATCCTGTTGACCGCATGGTCGTCGTCACCTGCCCGGGGCGCGGTTGCCCTTGTCCCGGCAACTGTTCCGACGTCTGTCCGCCGCCTCCCGCGGTGGATTTCAGCACAATCATTGCGGAAACGTTATGAACCCTGACCTGATTATGTCAGGTCAGGGGGAATCCGCAAGTTTCGCCGTGACGGCCCGCCGCATCCCGGGCGGCATGCCTCATCACTGCCTCCCGCGGCCGCACTCACCGTCGTCGCAACCAGAGACCGGCAACCAGCAAATCAAATGCCAGGGCCAGGTGGCTCTGCGCACCCTCAGGCGGCCGGGAAACGGGATTGCCGGCGGGCAAATGTCAGCCGCCGTGATGCCGGCGACGTTCGCGATACATGGAGGCCGGCAAGGACAGCGCCACCCGCACCAGCGGTGCCGCCGGCAGATCAATGAGGTTGCGAAATCCGGCGCGAGCGGCTTTCACTTCCGCCACGAGATTTCGCTCGAACCACCATGCCAGTTTCACCAGTGGTCGCACCACCAGGAACCCGACCTCGTGTTATTCAGTGCCATGCAGGAACTGCACGGAAGCCGGCGCGTCACTATGCAGAAGGGGCGATAAGTTGCCGTGGCTGTCCGTTCCGCAGTCAGTCACGCCGGAAGTGCTGCCATTCACCAAAAGCGACAAGGACAAATGCCAGGGCCATCAGCGCAATACAGGAATACATGATCCTGTCATAGTTGATTCTGAACCCCTTGTTCGCCTCGGTCGCCACTTCGCCAACCTTGCGGTCCAGCTCCACCAGGGGTTCCATCACCCTCGCCTTGGCGGCGTGATATTCGGGGCCATACAGACGCAGGGCCGCCGCGAGCGCCTCGCCTTCCAGCGCGTAATCTCCATCCCCGGCCTCAACCTGCGCCGCGATGACGTCCATGATTTCGTTTTCGATCACCGCCAGGGCGTTGGAGGCGTCCTCGGCCCTTTCCAGTTCGGCGATCTCGGCCTCCAGCAGTCCGGCCCCATGGACCAGTGTCCGGATTGAAACGGTTTCGCCTTCCTGGCCGCCGTGTTCACCCGAAACCAGCACAAGATCCCAGTAAGGAACGTCGAAGTATCTGTCCGGTCGCAACGCCAGACCGTTGCGAATATCCAGAATCTCGTCAAACCAGGTCCTGTAATCGGGATTCCCGGTGATGGCATACAGACGCGCCATGCGCGTCAAATCGTCCGAGGTTCGTCGCAGTCCGTCCGCGAAATAGAGCGCGCTCTGACGGGCGGCATTGAAGGCGGTCAGGCCGGGACGGATCAGACGGTAACTCACGGCCAGGGTCAGGCACAGAAGCACCGCCGCCAGGGCCAAAATTGAGACTGTCCGGGTCGGAAGGGATCCAATCATCACACATCCTTGACTTACATTCCGAATGACCTGTCAACGATCTCCGGCTTGCATACGATTTGACAGGGACCGATCATGCCTGCTGACGCCTGCGCCGCCACATACCGGCGAGAATCAACAGGGCCGCCAGGGAGACCAGGGCCAGGGCATTCGCCATGTAATTGTTGTTGCGTCTCACGATCTCCTGGTGTCCCGCCGTGAGCGCCGTGTTTATCCGCGTGTCGAGTTCTACCAGCGGCTCCATCACCTTCGCTTTGGCGGCATGATAGTCCATCCCGTGCAGGCGTTGCGCGGCCTCAAGGGCATCCCCCTCAAGTACGTAATTCCCCCCGGCAGTCTCAATGCTTGCCGCGACGACGCCCATGACCTCGACTTCCAGTACGGCAAGCTCGTTGGATGCATCTTCCGCCGCTACAAACAACGCGAGTTCATCCTCAAAGAGACCTGCATCACGCGCGAGCTCGCGAACAGGCACGGCGTCTCCGTATTCGACCACGCGCACGCCGGTGTCAAGCACGATATCCCAGTAGGGAATCTCGAAATACTTCACGGGCCGTGGCGACTCGCCGTTACGGATCGTGAGGATTTCATCGAAGTAATCCCTGTAGAGCGGGTCTCCCGTCACGGCGTAGAGACGAATCATGCGCGTCAGGTCGTCCGAGGTTTGCCGCAGTCCGTCGGCGAAAGACAACGCCGCCCGACGCGAGGAGAGGAAGCGGTGAATGTACTGACGGTAATCCTGGAACTCCATGAAGTTGATTGCGCCGGCAAGAATCACCAGCAGGGTCAACGCCGTTAGCCCTCTGGAAAAAACGCGGGAATTCACCATGTAATTCCTCACCGGGTGTGTTTGTGAGATTGCGACACGCCTATTATATCGTAACCTGGTGGTTTGCGATTCGTCTGTGAAAATTGCTCTTCAAATTCGCCGATGTCGCAACCACGTGCTGAAGACCGGCAGACTGCTCTCCCGGCCGCCAGGTGGCTCTGCGCACGCTCAGGCGGCCGGGGAACGGGATCGCCGGCGGGCAAATATCAGCCGCCGTGATGCCGGCGACGTCCGCGATACATGGAGGCCGGCAACAACGGCGCGCCAGCACCAGCGAGGCCGCCAGGCGAACAGGGTTGAAACGCCTTAAAACAGGGACTGTTGCCTGGCCCCTTTGGTCAGGCCTGTCGTCGACGCAACCATATGCTCGCTGCGAGCAAGAGAAAGGCCGCAATGATCGCATGGTAGCCGGTGAAGAGTGATTGGGTGATGAAATTGATGGTGCCGTTTATCCAGGTGTCGTACTGCTCCTGTACCAGGCGCTCCAGTTCTACCAGTGGCTGCATAACCAGGGCCTTGGCGGCATGGTACTCTCTGCCGTGAAGTCGCAGCATGGCATCAAGTGTTTCGCCTTCCAGCACATATTCTCCACCGCTGGCTGCCAGGGCATCGTCGACGACATCCATCACCTCGTTTTCAATGATTGCCAGAGAATTGGATGCGTCTTCAGCCTTCTCAAATTCCGCCAGTTCGGCCGCCGACAAGCCTGCATTGTTGGCCAGCGTTCGGATCGCCACTGCCTGGCCGACCTCGCCAGGTCGCTCACCGGTGTCCAGCACGATGTCCCAGTAAGGCAAATCGAAATACCCTGCCGGACGTGAAGCGATTCCGTTGCGAATGTCCAGAATCTCATTGAAGTATTCCCTGTAGCGCGACTCACCGGTGATGGCATACAGTCGCGCCATTCTTGTCAGGTCGTCCGAAGTCTGCCGCAATGAGTCCGAGAATGAACGCGCAGCTACCCGCGCCGAAATCGTCCTGCTCACCGTTGGCTGCTCTCTCAGGAAGTTCGTGAACAAGGTCAGACTGACCAGAACCAGAACCAGAGCCAGCAAGGAAGCAAGCAGACTGAATGCTCTTGCAGGACTGCCCAATGCCCGGCGCAATCCGTGGCGGCGTGCCTGAATCACCAGGTCAGCGGCGACGAGGACCATGGTCAACGCCAACAGAATCGTGTTGTCTCTCATATTCCTGGTGGAAAGCGCGATGAGGCGCTGTCTTGCCTCACCAAAAGTGGCCCTGACATTTCTGCCCAGTTCCGCCAGATTGGCCATGACCCTAGCCTTGGAGCCATGATACTCCTGACTGTGCAGGCGCTGCATGGCCATTAGTGTCTCGCCTTCGAGCAGGAACGCTCCGTCACCGGCCTGTATTCCCGAAGCAATTACCTCCATGATCTCGTTTTCTATCACGGCGAGTTCGTTGGAAGCGTCTTCCGCCTGCCGCAACAGGGTGAGCTCTTCCTCCAGTAAACCTGCGTTCATGGCCAGCGCCCTGATCGGGACAGCCGGGCCCGGCTCACCGAAGCGCTCACCTGAATTCAGTACGATATCCCAGTAGGGAGTAGTGAAGTAGTTGACAGGACGCGGCGCCTCGCCATTCCTGATGGCCAGAATTTGGTCGAAGTATTCCCTGTAAACCGGATCCCCGTTGACTGCATACAATCGCACCATACGCGTCAGGTCATCGGAGGTTTGTCGCAGCCTGTCCGACAGGGACAGCGCTGCCATGCGCGATTGCCAGTGTCCCTGAACAGTTTCTCGCTCATTCAGGTAAGCAGTCAAGGTCAACAGGCTTGACAACACTGCGACCAGGGCGAGAACCGAAAGTGCACGGGTGTTCAATATCCTGGACATCGACGTCCCTCCAGTTGACTGTCTGCTTGCCGGCACAATTCCAGGGTCTCTCACGCCGGCAATCGCCGGCAGCCTCAACCAACGCCTGCCACGTGCCTCTCGATTGTTGGCAGCCGGGCAAGAGGTCGAATGACCCGACTTCTCCGGTCAGCCCTGGCGCCGGCGCAGCCACAGACCGACGATCAGCAGTACGAATGCCGGGATCAGGACATAGAGTCCCCAATACAGGGTCAGGTTGTTGAAGTCAATCGTCGCTGTAAGCCAGGTGGCGTAGACCTCATCTACCAGGCGCTCTACCTCCACCAGGGGTTGCATGACCAGCGCCTTGGCCGCATGGTACTCCGGCCCGTGAAGGCGCAGCATGGCCTCCAGCGCCTCACCCTCCAGGACCCAGGTGCCGTCGCCCGCCTCAATCTGCGCCGCCACCACGTCCATAATTTCGTTTTCAAGCTCGGCCAGGGCGTTGGACGCGTCTTCCGCCTTCTCAAACTCGGCCAACTCTGAAGGCAGCAGACCGGCATTGCGGGCCAGGGTCCTGATGGGCACGGCCTCGCCAGGTTCACCGGGCCGCTCTCCCGTGTCCAGCACAACGTCCCAGTAGGGAGCATCGAAGTATTCCACCGGCCTTGGCTCAATGCCGTTACGAATGTCCAGAATCTCATCAAAGTATTCCCGATAGCGGGGCTCACCGGTGATGGCATACAGACGCACCATAAGCGTCAGATCGTCTGACGTTTGCCGCAGGTTGTCCGCGAAATCTCTCGCCGCCAAACGCGCTGTAATGTTTCTGCTTACGGCCGGGAGTTCTCGCTGGAAATTGCCGACAAAGGTCACACTTAGCAGGACCAAAATCAGGGCCGGCAGGGATGCCAGCAGGGCCAGCAACCTGCTTCGTCTGTCCAGAAACGCCGACAAACCGGCGCCGGCGCTCCCCTTGATGTCCTCTGCTTTCCGTCCAAATAGCTGCAGCAGGATGTCAGCGGCAATGATGACCAGCGTGGCGGCCAGGAGAATGACGCTGGTGCCAAGGCCCTGGTTGTACAGGGCGACGGTCTCGCGTCGTACCTCGAGAAACGACTCGGTAACCGTCTCGCCCAATTCCACCAGATGCGTCATGACCTGCGCCTTGGCAGCGAAGTATTCCGGACCGTGCAGTCGCAGCATCGCGTCCAGCGCCTCGCCTTCAAGCACGTAATTGCCCCCGGCCTCGATCCGGGCCGCAACTACCTCCATGATCTCGTTCTCAATCACGGCCAGGGCATTGGATGCATCTTCAGCCTTTTCGATCAGGGCAAGCTCGTTATCAAGCAGTCCGGCCCTGTTGGCCAGCGTCCTGATTGGCACGGCTTCACCAGGCTCGCCAAAGCGTTCTCCCGAGTTCAGCACGATATCCCAGTAGGGGACCGAGAAATAGTCAACCGGGCGCGGCGCCTCCCCGTTGCGGATGGCCAGAATCTCGTCGAAGTATTCCCGGTAGACTGTGTCGCCGTTGACGGCATAGAGCCGCACCATGCGCGTCAAGTCATCGGAGGTTTGTCGCAACTGGTCGGCAAAAGTGAGCGCGGCGTTCCTGGCCCTCCAGGACTTGAGCTGAGCCTCACGCAAGTTCAGAAAATTCGCCAGATATACTGCGCACACCACAATGGCCAGTAAGGCCAGCAGCGAAACAATGCGACTTGCGTTGACTCTGAACATGGTGCCTCCAGCTTTCTGCTATCACGTCCTGGCGTTTTGCATGTCTTAAACCGGCACCCTGATTATCGCCCAGGCCAAACCGGTTCATCAGTGAGGAACCCTGTGTTACCCGGGACTGCCGATAGCAAGGCGAAGCGACTCAGGCTTCCCTGTGCAGATGGCGGTCGCGATAGAGCGAGGCTGCCAGCAGCAGCCCGGCCAGGATTAGCGACGCAGCCAGAGCGTTCATGAGCTGGCTGAACTCATCGCGCGCGGCTGCTTCTTCCCGGGCCAGGTCCTGTTCCAGCTTGCGGGCCAGGTCCACCAGCGGCTGCATCACCCGGGCCTTGGCCTCGTGGTATTCAGGCCCGTGCAGCCGTTGCATGGCCTCCAGGGCCGCGCCACCAAGTACGTACTCCCCGTCATCGCCGACCTGGCCGGCCACGACGTCCATGGCCACGTTTTCGAGGACCGCCAGGGTATTGGACTGGTCTTCGGCCTCGTTCAGCAGGGCCATTTCCTCATTGCTGATGCCGGCGCTCTCCAGCAATGTCCGGATCGCCACGGCATCCCCGGCCTCACCCAGACGGTGATTAATGGCCAGGACGAAATCCCAGTAGGGGACCTGGAAATAAAGATCGGGCCTGGGCACATCACCATTGCGAATGGCCAGGATCTCGTCGAAGTACTCGCGATACTGCGGCTCGCCGGTCACGGCATGGAGCCGCGCCATGCGGGTGAGGTCGTCCGAGGTCTGCCGCAGACCATCCGAAAGGTAAATCTCGCTTTGGCGTCTGGCAGCGTTCAGGCTGCCGGCATCACTGCTGTCGATGGTCTGGCGGGAGAGGAAAATCGCGGCCAGCGCCAGCAGCAGGGCCAGAGCGGGCAGAATGCTGCGTTTGGGCCACATTCTGGCACCCTGGATGACCAGCACGATGGCGGCCACGGCGGCGAGGACCAGCAGGATATCCATGCGTTGTTGCAGGAAATTGTGTACGTTGCCTTCCACAATCAGAACGTCAAGGCCTGATCCCGTCACCAGTTCCACCAGGGGTTGCATCACCAGGGCCTTCGCGTCGTGATACTCCTGGCCGTGCAGTCTTTGCAGGGCCTCCAGCGCGTCACCCTCAAGTACCAGGCTGCCGTCATCGGCGGTGTTGGCCGCGATGACGTCCATCAGTTCATCTTCCAGTTTGGCCAGAATGTTGGATTGTCGCTCCGCTTCCTGAAGCATGGCCTGTTCTGTATCCCGCAGCCCGGCCTGCTGCATCAGCGACTGAATGGAGGCGGGCGCGCCCAGCCCGCCCGGTCGTTCTCCGGCGGCCAGGGTGATGTCCCAGTAGGGGATTTCAAAGTAATTGTCAGGCCTCGGCGCCACGCCGTTGCGGATATCGAGGATTTCCTCAAAATGGTCCCGGTACAGGGGGTCCCCCGTCGCCGCATAGAGACGTACCATCCGCGTCAGATCATCGGATGTTTGCCGCAACCCGTCTGCCAGATGGTAGAGCGTGCTGCGGCCTTCTCCCGCGGCACGAATCTCGCTCACGCCGTTGTTGGTCAGCGGAACCAGCAGCAGGGCGATGAAAACCAGCAGCAGGGCCAGGGACTGTGCCCCGGGCAATCTGAGCCGACGCTGAAACACGCCGTAGAGGGCTATCAATACCGTCAGGATGAACAGGGCAGCGACGATGAACAGCCACTGTTGCAAATAGTCCTGGGCGAGATTGGGGGCGCCAAACTGCCCCTGCCCTTCGGCGCCGGCCATCTGGGCCAGCTGAAAGATGGTCAGTGCTTCAATATCATAAAACCAGATCAGGCTGTGCATACTGCTCATCGACTGTTTTCCTTTCCTGCGTGCCCTGCCACGCCCTGCTCCGGAATTCTGGCGCGCAAAACCGGCGCCGCAATTCTGGATTGTACCCTGGTGAGAATTGCATTGCCGGAGAAGCCACAAAGGCCATTCACGGCCACGCTTCCAGTCCCCTGCGCCAGTCTCTTCCGACAAAGGCGCCGATTGAATTGCCCGGATGTTAATGTAGCCGGGGGATACTCCTTGCGGCAAACGCTGACCTTACCGCCCGGCCAATCCAGCCGCAAAGCAGACAGGGTGGCCTGGCGCTGACAAACCCGACTCACCCGCCGGTCAGAACGATGAGCGGCGCCAGGCGCTCGCCGCCAGTACGCTGAACAGCAGACTGAAGATCATGGAAAACATGAGCGCAACGTTGATCTGCCCAACGCGCTCCAGTGAGTGTTCATTCTCCGCTGCAAGACTTGCCTCAACGGTCCGGGCCAGTTCGACCAGCGGTTCCATCACCCTGAGTTTCGCCAGATGATACTCCTCACCATGCAGGCGGAGCAGGGCCTCGATGGTTTCCCCTTCCAACAGATATTGCCCGCCCCCGTCCTGAATTCGCCGGGCGACGGTTTCCATGACCTCGTTCTCCAGAATGACAAGGTCGTTGGACTCCGTTTCTGCTTTCTCCAGCAGGGCCAGTTCCGCTTCGGTGAACCCAACGCTTTCGGCGAGCACCGTGATTGGGACCGGCTCTTCATACTTGCCAGCGAATTGCCCGGTGGCCAGCAGGATGTCCCAGTAGGGAATCTCATGGTAATCGACGGGACGCCGGGCGAGCCCGTTGCGAATAGCCAGGATTTCGTCGAAGTAATCGCGGTAACGCTGCTCGCCGGTTGCGGCATACAGCCTGACCATGCGGGTCAGGTCGTCGGACGTCTGCCTGAGACCGTCCGACAGGTGCCAGGCATTGAAGCGTCGGTTGAGGTGATGGTGAATATATTCCTGTTCGCCGTAAAGCTGCAAAACCCAGATGATCGATGACAGGAGGGCGATGACGACGAAGAGGGACAGAAGCCATGGCCTGCTCTTCAGCGGGCTTCCGCGACGTTTGGCGTGCCAGAGCACAAAAATGCCCGCTGCGGTGGCCAGGCCGGCGGCCGCAAGAATGTACCAGAAGTCATCCAGAATGTTGCGAAACAGGTCGCTGCGCAGGTTGAACAGGTTGCGCGAAACGACCCGGGTCAACTGCACCAGCGGCAGCATTATCTGCTGTTTCGCCTGGTGGTACTCCTGGCCGTGCAGGCGCAACATGGCAGCCAGGGTCTCGTCCTGCAGGCGGTAGTTGCCGGCGTTCCCTTCAAGTGAGCCGGCGACCGCGTCCATCACCTCGTTTTCCAGCAGCACCAGGTGATTGGACCGGTCTTCAGCCTCCTGCAGCAGCGCCAGTTCCCCATCGGTAAAGGCACCCTGCCGGACAAGTGTGCGGATGGGCACCGCAGCGCCGGCCTCACCAGGTCGTTCACCGGTAGCGAGGACGTAATCCCAGTACGGGATTTCAAGGTATTTTTGCGGCCGGGGCATTTCGCCATTGCGAATGGCCAGAATCTCGTCGAAGTATCCCCTGTATAGCGGGTCGCCGGTGACGGCGTACCGGCGGACCATGCGCGTCAGGTCGTCGGATGTCTGGCGCAAGCCGTTCGACAGTACGTAGTCCTGATAACGCGTTAGCGAGATGCGGTTCGCAAGGTGCATGCTGTCATTGAGCTGCTGGAACAGAACGATGACAACCAGCACCAGCACGAGGATGAGCAGCATGGCTGCGCGGTAAAGGTTGCGAATGCGCATGTCGCTTCTTGTCTGCTATCCGGGCGCCGGACCGTCGCGCAAATCAATCCCCGCGCAATTGTCTGCCGGCAGCCGGCATCCGGCTTCGCCCAATTGCTGCCGGAGGCGCGATGATCGGGGAGGAACAGGTCCCTGCCGGGCTGCACCTGCCGCAGCAAATGCGGCAGGACAGCCCGGTTCGCCCGCCGAAACTAGTGCGGCTCGCGGCGCCAGAGCAAAACTGCGCCCAGGCTGAACAAAATGGACAGGGCAATGGCCGCCCCGAAGACAATGTTGTTGCGTTGGGCGATCGTCAGCGCTTCCTCCCGCCCGGATGCGAGTCTTTGCTGCACGGACTGGGCGAGATTGACCAGGGGCGACATGATTTTCGCCTTGGCCTGGTGATAACCCTCACCATGCAGGCGCTGGAGGGCCACGCCGGCCGGGCCGTCAAGACTGTACTCCCCGTCGCCAGCTGCAATCGCCGCTTCTACCGCGTCCATGGCCCTGTTTTCCAGGACAACCAGTTCGTTTGAAGCCGCTTCAACCTGCGTCAGTAACTCAAGTTCGGCATCCGTGAAGTCCCGCCCGGCGATAAGGGTCCGGATCGGCGTGGCCTCGCCAAATTCTCCCGGATGCCGGCCGGTCGCCAAAACAATGTCCCAGTAGGGAATCTCGAAGTAGCGCTCCGGCCGGGGAGCCTCCCCGTTACGAATGGCAAGGATTTCATCGAAATACTCGCGATAAACCGGATCACCGGTAGCGGCGTAGAGGCGCACCATGCGCGTCAGATCATCCGACGTCTGTCTCAGGCCATCGGAAAGGGTGTATGACCGGTAGCGCTCGCCAAAGGTGTCGGCCAGAGATTCCACACTGTCCTGGAAGCGTTGCACCAGCACCGCGAACACAATTGCGGCGAGAATGGCCAGCAGGGAAGCCAGGGGCGCGCTGCTGCGGATTGAGATGCCCCTGCTGCGGGTGTACAACAAGACGGCGATCCCGGGCACTATTGACAAGGCAACCAGCGCAAGCACCTGATCGACTGTCTCTCCGGCGCCGGCCACGATACTCAGGGAGGTCTCTTCATCCGTGGCAAGTTCGGCCAGAAGCAGCAGCGGTCGCATCACCCTTTCCTTGGCAACATGATATTCACTGCCATGCAGTCGTTGCATGGCCGCCAGGGCATCCCCTTCCAGTCGATAGTCGCCACCGCCGGCTTCAACTTGCGCGGCCACGATATCCATGACCTCGTCTTCGAGTTCAACCAGGACGTTTGACCAGTCTTCCGTTTCCGCCAACAGCGAACGTTCAAGTCTGGACACGCCGGCGTTGGCGATGTGCGTCCTGAGCGGGACCGCCTCGCCAGGCTCTCCCTGATGTTCGCCGGTCGCCAGTACGAGGTCCCAGTAGGGAATCTGGAAGTACACCCGCGGCCGTGGCGCCTCGCCGTTGCGAATGGCGAGAATCTGATCGAAGTAGTCCCGGTAGACCGGATCTCCGGTGATGGCGTACAGGCGCACCATGCGGGTCAGATCATCGGATGTCTGTCGCAATCCGTCGGAAAGGACATAGCTGATGTAGTTGGTTCGTGCTTCCTCGTTTCTGTTTGCAAGGATGGCGCGCTGTTCCAGATAGAGCAGCACGGCGACTACAATGACCAGAAGCCCCAGCAGAGCAGCATGGAAAGGCGAAAATCTGATCCGCATGATCTTTTCCTGTCAAAGTGCAATTGGCCGATCCATCAAGACTAGCAAATGGCATTAACAGACGGCAAATGATTGGTCATGTCTCGAAGAGAGAAACTGTCCCAACCATGGACGGCCGTATCACTGCCGGCCGCGCGTGAACCCGGCAATTGCTCCAGTCAGCCCCCGGTCATTTTGAAGCCGGCAGGGCTTCGGCGCTGCCGGCGGGGAGGTCCGCACGCCCGTTGTCGTCACCGAGCAGGTCCTTCACGTAGACTTCCTGCACCAGCACCATCAAAATGGCCGTTAGCGGCACGGCCAGCAGGATGCCCAGAAACCCGAAAAAGACGGTGGCGACAATTTGCCCCAGCAACACCACGATGGGCGGAACATTGATGCGGTCTGCCACCAGCAGGGGACTCACCAGCTGGCTTTGCACCAGCGAAATCGCATAGGTGACGACGATGATCAGGCCGACGTTCTGCGGCGTCTGCAGGATGCCGACCACGGCCGCCAGCACCGCCGCGATCAAGGTGCCAAAGGTCGGCACGAAGGCCAGCAGCCCGGCGATGACAGCCAGCGCCAGCGCTTCCTCGAGTCCCAGCAGGGTCAACCCGACCCAGGTCGCCAGCCACACGAACACCATCGCCAGCACAGTCGAATCCAGCCAGCCGCGCAGTACCTGATCCAGCCTTTCCAGGATTTCGTGGCCACGGTTGCGGTAACCCGGGGGCATCAGTCGCAGCAACCCGGCTTCATGGCTTTCGGGGTCGGTGAGCAGATAGACGCACATGAAGATGACGATGAGCGTGTTGAGCAGGGCCGACGCCACGCCCCCCACCACCGGGATGACCTGCACGCCAACCTGGCCAAAGGCGCTGAAGAGTTGATTGGCCACCTGAGTGATCAACTGGCTGTCAACCTGAAAGCTGGTCACCAGCAGGGACACCAGGTCCAGCACCGGATCCCGCACGGCCGGTGGCACATAGCCGAAGCCACTGAAGGGCGCGGGCGTCGCGTTCAGCGATTCCCAGTATTGCTGCAGCAGCAACACGCCTGCATTGACGCGGATGGACAGGGTCGCCAGTTGCGTGGCCAGCAATGGCAGGACCGTCAGGGCAAGAACAAGAAAAAACAGCGGGAAAATCAACAGGGAGATCAGCAACGCCGGCGTCCGTTTCAACCTGGCGCGACGTTGCAGAAAGCGCATCGGTGTGGTGACGAGCACGACCAGAATGATCGAACTGAGCAGCAGCAGCAGGACACTGCGTACCTGCCAGAAAGCCACCAGTACAATGACGACCAGCAGCGAGGCAAACACGCGGCTGGCTGTGCGATTGGCGAGCGAACGGTTAATCATGGGGGCATCGCCTTCCTGCCGCGGAGTATAGCAGTTGCGTCACTTCAGCGCGTTATACTGGTCTCTCATCCGAAAAGGGAGACGACGATGACTGATGCGTCTGGCCACGCCCGTGCCGGTCACCAGCTGGCGTTGCAGCAATTGATCGAACTCGCCGCCATCCCGAGTGTCGGCACTGACCCGGCCCATGGCGCGGACACCTTGCGGGCGGCCCGCTGGCTGGCCGCTGAAATGCGCAGCATCGGGCTGAATGAAGTGGCGCTGTTGCCAACCGCCGGCCATCCCGTGGTCTACGCCGAGTGGCTCGGCGCCGGCGCGCAGGCGCCAACCGTACTGCTCTACGCGCATTACGACGTACAGCCGGCCAGGCGTGAGGATGGCTGGGACAGCGAGCCCTTCGAGCCGCAGTTGCGCGACGGGCGCATTTATGGCCGCGGGGTCGCGGACGACAAGAGTCATTGCATCGTGCTGCTGAGGGCCGTGGCCGCCCTGCTGGCCAGTGACGACGGTTGCCCGGTGAACCTGCGCTTTCTGCTGGAAGGTGAGGAAGAAAGCGGTTCACCAAACCTGCTGCCCTTTCTGCAGGAACACCGTGACCGACTGCGGGCGGACGTGGCGATCATCGCGGACGGCGGCTTCGAGGAGCCGGACGAACCGGTCATCGTCACGGCGCTGCGGGGCATTGCGGCCTTCGAAATCTGTGTCAGCGGCCCGCGCAACGACCTGCACAGCGGCACCTTCGGCGGCATCGTCCACAATCCGGCCCAGGTGATCGCCGAAATTGTGGCGCAACTGCATCACGCGGATGGCAGGGTTGCCGTTCCCGGTTTCTATGATGACGTGCAGCCTCTTGCCCCTGCCGAACGCCAACTGCTGGCCGACGGTGACGTCAGCGACGCGGACTGGGACATCCTGGTTGGCGCGCCGCAGGACTGGGGCGAACCGGGCTTTTCCCGCGTCGAACGCGTTGGCGCCCGACCGACCCTGGAAATCAATGGCATCAGCGGAGGTTACGCGGGCGATGGCTTCAAGACCGTGATTCCGGCCCAGGCCCGCGCCAAAATCAGTTGCCGCCTGGTTGCGGAGCAGCGCCCGGCACAGATCTTCCAGCTGGTCTGCGACCACGTCCGCAGCATCGCTCCACCCACTGTGGAAGTGGATTTCACGCTATACGGGACGGGGGATCCGGTGCAGATTGATATTGACAGCCCGGTCGTGCAGGCGCTGCAACGTGCCTTCGGCCTGCACTGGCCGGGCGTGGTCGGCTTTCGCCGCACCGGCGGCTCGGTGCCCGTCATCGCCATGATTCACGACGTCCTCGGGCTCGCCAGCGTACCCCTGGGGTTCAGCACCAGTGACAGCGGCATCCATGGCCCCAACGAAAACTATCGCGTGGACATGCTGTACAAGGGCATCGATACAACCGTTCGTTTCCTGCAGGAGATCGCCCGCGGGCAACAGCAGGTCAGCTAGCGACCTTCAACCGCCAGCAACTGGAACTGCTCCCACTCGGCGGCGTCGGTCTCCCAGTCAGCGTAGATGGCAGCGCCCTGCACCCAGTCCGCCGCCGGCCCGGCCGCCGTCAGACCGGCGCGCAAGCCGTTGAGCGCGGTAACCACGTTCTCCACTTCAGGATCATGGCCTGGCGGGTCGGCGTCATAGGTCGGAATGCCGATCAGCAGCATGGTGCCCTCCCCCAGCGCGCTGATCGCCTCGGCGAAGGTCTGCACCTGGTAGGCCATCCACTGTTCATAGTCGCTCGCCACCGAAAGGCCGCTGTTATAGCCCATGATGACCATCTGGTCGCCAAGCAAGGCAACGTTTTGCTTGTAGCTGCGGGACCAGACCGTGCCCGGCAGGACCAGCTCCGGCACGGGAATGTCGGCGTCCAGCGGGCTCCAGTCGGGCGGGACGGCTACGGAGACCGGGACAGAGTCGCCCAGACGCAAGCGAACCTTGCGCAGCAGATCGACGAAATGTTTGTCACCGTCCCAGACAGGGTAGATATTAAGGAATACCCCGTCGAAACCCAGTTCCCGTATCACACTGTTGCAGAAATCGACGACGCTCTGCTGCAACTCGGCGTCGTCCAGACGATACCCGTCCTCGTCCAGATTGACCGGCATGCGGATCCAGCCGTGCAGGGCCAGCTCGGGTGACGCTTCCTTCAACTGGCTGGCGAAGACCTTGACCCGGTTGAAGTACTCCGCGCCGCGCCAGGTGCCATTGCCCTGCAACCAGCTCACCCAGGCGTAAACCGTCCCGATCTCATTCTCGCGCAGCCGCTCTGCCAACGCCCGGATTTCGCGCGCGCCGTGCTCCTCGTAGGTCCATTCCGTGCCCAGCCACAGGGCATTGGGCAATATTTCGGCTTCAGCAGGTTTCAGGCTGCGCAGGAACAGCACCACGCCCACGAACAGAATAACGCCCAGTGCCAGACCGGCGAACAGGCGAACAAGGGGGATGCGCATTCTGGGCAGGGAGATCTGGACGCCCCCGGCAGGTGACAGATGCGAGACCGTGTATTCACCCCTGCGCCGGCGCCGCTGCCGGCGACGTTGCTGGCGCCGACGCGCAGGACGATGATGTCCCTCGACGTCGCCCTGAATCAGACGTTGCCGGGCCATGGTTCCTGCCTGTCCGCTTCTTCCGTGAAGGTCATGCGCTCCAGTTGCGGCACCAGATCGGGCGCCAGTCCCAGGGACCGCAAGACAGCGTCCTGGGCAGACCACATGCGGGCACGTTGCTGCTCTGTGTCATGTTCATGGCCCAGCAAATGCAGGGTGCCGTGGACCATCAGCAGGGCCAGGTCCTGGGACAGTTCATGCCCTGCGCGAGCGGCCTGCCACGCCGTCCAGGGGACCGCGACCACAAGATCTCCCAGGACCGCCTCCTCTGCGGGCAGCCCGTGAGGCAGCGCCGGAAACGTCAATACATCCGTGACGGAGTCGATACCCCGGAATTCCCGGTTGAGATCGCGCACCTGCCGGTCACCGGTGAGCAAAACCGTCACGCTCCCCCGGGGAACAAATCCCTCTTCACGCGCATGCCAGCGCAGGGTAGCGCGAACAGCGTCGATCAGCGGCACTTCATCCAGGTCCCGGCCAGAGTCATTGAAAAGCTGGATCGATCTCATGCCGGCGATTCTTCGCCCCGTTCGCTTTGGCCTTCAGCCCGGACGCCACCGGGCCTTTCCGTATGCGGCAATTCAGGCACGTCTGGCAAGGGACCAGGCCTGGGCCTGGCATTGGGGCCGGCCGCTGCCGGCGTTTCAGCAGAGAGGACAGCCAGCGGGCGGGAACCTGCCTCCGCCGGGCCCTGCGCCTGCAGCGCGGCAGCAGGTTGGGCAATGGCCGGCCCGGCCGCGCTGACCTTATGGTAATCGATGCGTGGATGATAGACGGCCTGCAGCATTTCTGCCAGACTGTGCTGGATCGTGCGAATGTCGTTCAGGGTCAGACCGGAATCGTCCAGCTGGCCCTCGTTCATCTTGTCTTCCACAATGCGCAGCACGATTTCCGTCACCTGTTCCCGGCTGGTGGGGCCGATGGACCGCACCGCCGATTCACAGCTGTCCGCCAGCATCATCACTGCCGTTTCGCGGCTGCGCGGGCGCGGGCCCGGGTAGTGGAAGCCGGCGTCATCAATGGCGCTTTCGTCACCGCCGGCGGCCTCCACGGCCTTGCGCCAGAAGACGTAGACTTCGGTCGTGCCATGATGTTCGCAAATGTAGTCCCGCAGGCGCCCGGGCAAATGATACTCCCGTGCCAGCGCCTCGCCGTCGCTGACGTGACTGATGATGATGTCGGCACTGCGTTCCGGGTCCCCCAGAAGATCGTGCGCATTGCCGGCGCCGTACTGCTGGTTTTCGCTGAAGAACGCCGCGTTGGGAATCTTGCCGATGTCATGGTACATGGCGGCCACCCGCACCTGTTCGGCATCCGCGCCAATGGCCAGGGCGGCCTGCTCACTCAGGTTCGCCACCTGCAGCGAATGCTGATACGTGCCGGGCGCTTCCCGCATCAAACGGCGCAACAGAGGCTGTCCCGGCTGACTGAGTTCCGCCAGTTTCAGACTGGTAGGGAAATTGAAAAACAGCGTCAGCAGATACATGCCGGCGATGGCCAGGGCCGCGGCGAGGACGCCATTGGCCAGACTGTAGGGCAGGAGCACCGTCAGGGAGGCGCCCGAGACTCCCAGATTGAAGACGGTAGCCACCAGCATGTTGGCCAGGGCCACAACCAGGCCGGACAGGAAGAAGTGATGCAGACGGTCCGTGCTGCGCAGGGTCAACTGCCCCATGAGGCCGCCGGCGATTGTGAGCATCGCCAGCTCCAGCGAACCGGTCGCCACCAGTCCCAGCAGGAAAGACAGGTTTATGGTGGCAATCAGTGCCATACGGGGTGAAGCGATGGCCACGTACAGCAGGGGCAGCGCCGCGGTAGGGAACAGGTATAGCCCGGATGGCAGGCCGCTCAGTTGCACCAGTCTGGCGCCGGCCAGCGCCACCAGAAAGAGCGCTGCCAGCAAAAGCGAGAAGCTCGCCCTGAACAGCAGACCGCGTTCGAAGCGCACGATGTACAATGAGGTCAGCGCCAGCACCAGCAAGCTGGCGCTGAATGCCTTGCCGACCTCCTGCAGGCTCCGGGATTCGGTCTGCAGCAGGCCCAGCATGCGCAGGGCCTCCATGTCAACTTCCGTGACCTGCTCGTTCTGGCGCACCACGACCTCATTCAGCGCAAAGGTGCGCTCCACCGGGTCGACGGCAGCCACCGCTGCCGCGCGCGCGGCTTCGGTCGCTTCCTCGTTGGGGAAGGTATTGGGACGCACCAGGTCCTCGACAATGGCGACGATGATCTCTGACTCGGCGGAAGAGAAGCGTATGCTCACCTGGGTGGGCAACTGGGTACGTACAATCTCCAGCGTCGTGTTTCGGATTGGCTCGCGCATGATGCGCTCAAGAACGTTGATGATCTCGCCATCAAGGCTTTCCCAGGCTTCACCGGACATGTTGAGAATGCGATCGATCTGTTCCGCGTCCAGCGTCAACGCCGTGATGTGCTGCAGGTCGTCGGCGCGTTGCGCCACGGAACTGAAAACGTCCTGCCGCACCGTGCGTATGTAGTCCAGCACCTGGCGGGCCAGTTGACTCTGGGTGCGACTGACGTTGGGGTCCGGCGGGTCATAGACCTGGGCGACTTCCCTCGCGGCTTCCTGCCGGTTCAGTTCTGTCAGCACCTCGCTTTCGAAGGTGATGCTGAACGGGGAAAGGATGTTCTCCTCCGCGACCTGGCCGACGCGCAGGTCACTGCTGCCCGTCAGGAAAGGCAGGAGGACGTCACTGGCAACGATGACGGTCGTCAACAGGACAAAGAGGGCAGCGGCAATGATGATGCCCGGAATGTGCGGGCGAATGGCATTGTCGTTGCCACGCCCGTTCATGCGCCGCTGCTCACGAATTGCACAACGGATGCCGGCTCAGGAATTGCCATTGGCCTTGCCAGCCACCATCTCTCTGCCAGGACAGCGGGCCCAACTCTGGCCCGGAGTTAAACCAGCGGGCGGGCGCGCACTGCCCCGTCCTCCATGGGCCCCAGCAGCGCCGGGGTGATCCGGTTGCACAGGGGAGCGGGATGCAGCGCCCGTACACGCACCCAGGTATCAGTATACCCGACGTTGACAAAGCCATCGGGCCTGGCGCCGGCAACCTGTTCCCACAGCACGTCCTGCGTCTGACCCTGAATCCTGCCGGCGTATTCCCGTTCCAGGGCCATGCCCAGCCGTCGCAGGACCGCGCTGCGTTCCTTCTTCACCCCTTCCGCCACCTGGTGCCGCATGCGCGCCGCCGGCGTCCCGGGTCGCAGGCTGTAGCGAAAGACGTGCAGACCCGCCAGCGGCAAGCCGGCGATGAAATCACGACTCGCCGCGAATTCCGTCTCATTTTCGCCGGGGAATCCGACCATGACGTCCGTCGTCAGGCGCAGGTCGGGGATGCGTTCACTGGCGGCGTGTAACAGCTCGCTGTAGTCCTCCGGGCTGCAGCGCCGGCGCATGCGTCTCAATGTGGCAGCGCAGCCACTCTGCAGCGGCAGATGCAGGTGACGACACAGCCGCCCGTCCTGCCACAGATCAAGAAATGACGGCGTCAGTTCCCAGGGTTCCAGCGAAGACAGACGCAGCCTGGGGATGTCAGTGTCGGCCAGCAGGGCGCGCAGGAGTCCCTCAAGGCCATTTTCAATATCCAGGTCCCGACCATAACTCCCCAGCTGGACGCCACTGAGCACGGCCTCCTGAACGCCCGTCGCATGCAATTGCCGCAGCTCGGCAACGACCTCCGCCAGGGGACGGCTGCGCCCTGGCCCGCGCGCGATGGTTGTGACGCAAAAGGTGCAGGCGTGATCGCAACCATCCTGGACCTTCACGAAGGCCCGAGTCCGCATGGCCGGGGCGTGTGTTGCCAATGCGGTTGGCGGCCCGTCAGGTTGTGGCCCGGCCAGCATGTCGGCAATGCGCTCCTTTTCGGAGTTGCCGACGACCAGTTGCACGTTGGGCAGTTCGCGCAGTTCCCCTGGCGCCAGTTCGGCGTGACAACCCGTCACGACGATGGCAGCGGAGGGCGCAAGGCGCGCCATTTCGCGCACCAGCGCGCGGCTGTCCGCGCCGGCGGCCCTGGTTACAGAGCAGGTATTGACGACAATCTTCCCTGCCTGGGCAGGACCGGGAGCAAGCTCCTGGCCGCGTCGCAGCAATTCGCGGCCCAGCGCGTCCATCTCGGCCTGGTTAAGTCGGCAGCCCAGTGCGCGCAAATGAACGTTCACGGCCCGGTGCCCGTTTCTGCCGGCACACGGATCAGCAGATTGTCGAAGGCCGCCATTACGCCGCCCTGAGCAAAAGATTGCGCTGCCAGGGCAAGGCGCCCGGTCGTGAGGGAGTCATCGTGCACAACGCTGCGCATTTGTCCGGCAAGACACCGGCCGTTCGTCCAGGTGCTGGTTTGCCCTGCATCATCCGGGATGCAAAACCCATGCTGCTCCCCGTTGACATAAAAAACCATCTCTGCTCCGCGGGCGATGATCCGCAGGCGATTGCTGACCTCCAGCCCCTGGCGAATCGCCGGTGAAGGAATCCAGGCGCTCAGTACCTGTTGCTCACCGTTCAGTGAACGTCGCAACTGATAATAGCCATCGCTACTGATCATGAACAGATAGTAACCGGGCCCGGTCGCCGGCCCCGCGGCCTGCAATCCGAAAAGTGACAGCAGGGGATGTGGACGAGGCTCCTGCATACGAAACAGCACGCCGAAGCCGTTGTCCAGCGGGCCGGCCAGCGCCATGGCCTCAACTTCCAGATCGAAATCACTGACCCGGGGGCCGGCCGCTGCATACACCAGACGTCGCGCTTCGCCGGGCTGCAGCCAAAGCCGGCCGGCGTTCAACTGTGCCGACGCGCGCCCTTCGAACAGGTCCAGGTCTGGCGCCGGCAGATCAAATGACGCTGCGTAGAGCAGGGAGCCGGGCTCGCCGTCAGCCACGTACTGCAGGTCCGCCGCCAGACGCAATACCGCCAACAGGGCAGCCAGCACAAGAACAAGGATCAGGTTTACCCACTGGCTGCGCAAGGTTGTCCTCATGCAGGGCCGAATGCAGCCGAGTCTGGCATGGCCTTTCCGGCTGTGCAAGCATGCAACCATGGGGCATACTGGTATGGTCAACCGGTTCTCCGATTTCAGCCCGCGCGGGCAAGGGAGTTGAGCGTGGCAGAGCTGGTACAACCAGACGATATCCCGCTGGCGCCGACGGGCTGGCAACCCGACCCGGCCCATCCCCGGCGGCGACCGCCCTGGATCAAGGTGCGCGCGCCATCAGGCACAAGCTATGAGCACGTGCGCAGCCTGATGCGCGCCAAAACCCTGCACACCGTTTGCGAGGAGGCGCAGTGCCCCAACATCGGCGAATGCTGGGGCAAGGGCACGGCCACCTTCCTCATGATGGGCGATACCTGTACGCGCTCCTGCGGCTTTTGCGACATCCGCACCGGTCGCCCGGCGCCGCTTGACTGGGCCGAACCCAACCGCGTGGCCGAGGCTGTGCGGGCCATGGGGCTGGAGCACGTCGTCATCACCAGCGTGAATCGCGATGAGCGGCCCGACGGCGGCGCGCCGATTTTCGCCATGGTGATTCGTCGCATCCGCCAGCTGCAACCAGGCTGCAGCATCGAGGTGTTGATCCCGGACTTCAAGGGTGACGAGGCGGCGTTGCGCATCGTGCTGAAGGCGCGCCCGGAGATTCTCAACCACAACGTGGAGACCGTGCCGCGCCTGTTTCGCAAGGTGCAGCCGCAGGACCGCTATGAGTGGGCCCTGGCCACCCTGGGCAACGCCCGTCGCCTGGATCCGGACGTGTTGACCAAGAGCGGCATCATGGTCGGTCTGGGCGAAAGCATGGAAGAGTTGCTGGCGACGATGAATGACCTGCGCCAGTGTGACGTCGACATTCTGACCGTCGGTCAGTATCTGCAGCCAGGCCGGAAGCATCTGCCGGTCGAGCGCTTCTACCTGCCGGCCGAGTTTGACTTCATCCGCGAGGAAGGGCTGGCCATGGGATTTCGCTGGGTTGAGAGCGGGCCGCTGGTACGCAGCAGCTATCGCGCCGGCGAACAGGTGCGGGCCCTGTCGCAGCGCAGCGAGTTTCGCCTGCGGGTTGCTCCGGCGGGATAAACCCGGGCTGCAATTTCAGTTTTGCATCTCATGCAACATTCACATCTGTAAATCCTGTGCTATACTGCCTTTGAAGCATTTTCAGAAGCGTCCGGCTGCATGCGGCCTGCAGTCGCGACCCGCACATCGTCAGGGGACCGGCGGCTACGTGCTACAGGAATTACTGCTACGCGCCGACCAGCGCGGTTTCATTACTCTGGACGACATCCTCGAACTGGTTGACGAACACGAAAACGTGCCCGCTCTGGATGCCCTCTGCACAGAGCTGGAAGACCTGGGCATCGAGATCAGGCAGGATGGCACTGCCGGCCACGCCCTGCTTGATCGGGGCCAGGATACCCTGGCCGGCAACGATAACAATGCCGATGCCGACATCGGTGACATCAACGCAGTTTCGGCCGACGACCCCGTCGGCCTTTATTTCAGGCAGATGGCCCAGGAACCCCTGCTTACGGCCCAGGACGAAATCGATCTGGCCCGTCGCATCGAAACAGGCCGGCAAATGCGTCAGCACATGGATGAGCCGGATGCCGGCTCGCGCTACAACGACATCGAACTGGCGCGCATGTTGCGCCTGGAAATGGATGGTCAGGCCGCGCGCGAGCATCTGGGCAGAGCCAACACCCGCCTGGTGGTCAGCATCGCCAAACGCTACATGAACCAGGGCCTGCCCTTTCCCGATCTCATCCAGGAAGGCAACGTCGGCCTGATGCGCGCCGTGGACAAGTACGATTACAAGCGCGGCAACCGCTTCAGCACCTACGCCACCTGGTGGATCCGTCAGGCGATCACGCGCGCGCTCGCCCAGAAGACGCGCACCATCCGCATCCCGCTGCATATGACCGAGCGTATCCGTCAGATGTACCGCGCCGCCCAGTCGCTGGAACAGAAGCTTGGGCGCCGACCCACGCCGGAAGAAATCGCCCGCGAGATGGACCTGCCGGCCGAAATCGTATGCCGCATGATGGATGCCAGCCAGCACGCCATCGCCCTCGAACGCCCCGTCGGCGAGGATGGCGACAGTGAATTCGGTGATTTCATAGAGGACCAGGACTCGCCCAGCCCGGTCGAGGTCGCCACCCGCAACCTGCTGCAGGAGACCATTGAGGAAGTCCTGGCCGAGCTAACCCCGCGCCAGAACCAGATCCTGCGCATGCGCTTTGGCCTGGGCGATGGCGAACCCCATACCCTGGAAGAGATCGCCAGCAAGTTCGGCCTGAGCCGCGAACGCATCCGTCAGCTGGAAAAGGAAGCCCTGCGCCGCCTGCGTCATCCCCGCCTGGCGCACAACCTGCGCGACTATCTGGGCTGATTCAACGTATAACATGTACCAGCCATCGTATTCCGGAACTGGCCGGTCGGGCACGCCAGGTTTTCGCATACCGGCAACGCCTGGGCGGCCCCGTAGACTGCGCGGAGAAAGCGACATGACCGAAGCAAACGTCCGTTACGCCTGGTTTCGTGGGGCTGTCGTCCCGCTGGAAGAAGCCACGATCAGCGTCCACAATCAGGCCCTGCAGTATGGAGTCAGCGTTTTCGCCGGCATGCGCGCCTACTGGAACGCAGACCGGGAACAACTTTACCTGTTTCGTCCCTTCGACCATTTCGAACGTCTGCTGCAATCCGCTTCCCTGCTGCGCCTTGACCTCGACTACACCCCCGCGCAGCTGCTCGACAGCCTGATCGACCTGCTGCGCGCTGAACAGCTGGACTGCAACTGCTACGTCCGGCCGCTGGTCTTCGCCGCCAACGAGTCGCTTGGCGTGCACCTGCTCGATTCACAGCCGGAGCTGGCCATCACGCTGATGCCCCTGCGCGAAGGCGGCTTCGTCAGTGTGGCGGGCGGTATGCACGTCTGTTTTTCCGCCTGGCGTCGCGTGGACGACAACGCCATTCCGGCGCGCGGCAAGATTTCCGGCTCCTACGCCAACTCGCTCATGATTCGTTCGGATGCCATGCTGGCGGGTTATGACGATGCCATCGTCCTCAACAATGATGGCCATATTGCCGAATGCAGCGTGGCCAACCTCTTTCTCGTGCGCAACGGGGTGGCCATTACCCCGCCGGTGACGGCCAACGTGCTCGAAGGCATCGTGCGCCGCTCGCTGATCCAGCTGCTGCGCGACGAGCACGACATTGAGGTGCAGGAGCGTCCCGTCGACCGCACCGAAGCCTACCTGGCTGACGAAATGTTTATGTGCGGCACCGGCGCCGAGATCACGCCGATCACGCGCATTGAACACCGTCCGGTAGGCGATGGTGAAATCGGGCCGCTGACTTCGCGTCTGCGTGACTGCTTTCTGGACGTGGTCTACGGTCGCGACGAACGATACCTGGACTGGCTGGCGCCGGTTTATGAACTCCAGCCGGCAACCCACTGAATCATGACGACAACCAGCAAGGGAAATGGACGCCGGCCCGTCATTCGCGTGCGCAACCTGTCCCGCGAATTGCGCCTGGGCAAGGTCAGCGTGCACGCGCTGCGCAACGTCAACATGGACATTTTCGCCGGCGAACTGATGAGCATTGTCGGCCCTTCCGGCAGCGGCAAGAGCACCCTGCTGGGCCTGATCGGCGGACTCGATTCGCCCAGCAGCGGCAGCGTGGAGATCGACGGCGTTGACATCACCAGCATGAACGAGGACCAGCTCACCTCCATCAGGAATGAGAAGATCGGGTTCATTTTCCAGTTCTTCAACCTGATCCCGACCCTGACCGCCCTGGAAAACGTGGCCCTGCCCATCCAGTTCGCCCACAAACCGCGTTACAGCCCCGACAAACGCGCCCGCGAGTTGCTGGATCAACTGGGGCTCGCCGATCGCATGGGCCATCGGCCTGCCGAGCTTTCCGGCGGGCAACAGCAGCGCGTCGCGATCGCCCGCGCCCTGGCCAACAACCCGCCGCTGCTGCTGGCCGATGAACCCACCGGGAACCTCGACACTGCCGCCGGCCAGGTGGTGCTGGAGGCCCTGCGTGACGTGAAGCGCGATTTCGGCACCACCGTCGTCATTGTCACCCACGACCCGGAACTGGCGGCGACCACCGAACGCCGGCTGACCCTGGTCGATGGCGAACTGGTCGATGATCCGGTGGAGGAGCAGCATGAGCGCGCCTGAACTGCCGGCCACCTGGCCCATCTCGGTCGCGGGCGTCAAACGCGACCTGCGTCTCTTCGAGATCAGCCCCGGCGTGCGCATCGCCATCCTCAACATTCTGGGCGACAGCGAACTGGTGCAGGCCGCCAGCGCCGCCCTGGCCAGCCGCCTGACAGAATATGAGGCGGATGTGCTGGTGTCGCCCGAGGCCAAGGCGATCCCGCTGGCCCATGCTCTCTCACTGGAAATGCAGTTGCCCTACGTCGTGTTACGCAAATCGCACAAGCCCTATATGGGCGATGCCCTGGCGTCCGAGACGCTGAGCATCACCACCGGACAGCCGCAGATGCTTTATCTTGACGAGCGCGACCGCGAGCAGGTCCGGGGCAGCCGGGTCATTCTGCTCGACGACGTCATTTCCACCGGCAGCACGCTCCAGGGTCTGCGTTTAATCATGCGCAAGGCCGGCGCCGACGTCGTCGCCGAGGCCGCCATCCTCACCGAGGGTGACCGCGCCGGCTGGAGCAACATCGTCGCGCTCGGCCATCTGCCCGTCTGGGTGGATCAGTAAGTCTCACTCTGCGGCAAGCTTTTCCAGCACCAGCAGATGCGACAGACCCCACAAATCCAGCGGGCTGCCCTCAAGGCCCCGCAGCGGCTTGGCTTCCCTGACAGGAGCGAAAGCCCCTCTCCCTGAGGGAGAGGGGTTGGGGTGAGGGCCCTCACTCCTCGGCAATCTTTTCCAGCACCAGCAGATGCGACAGACCCCACGTGTCCAGCGGACCGCCCTCAAGGCCCTGCAGCAGGTCGCGCATGATGCGCGCCGGGTCGCCGAAGCGCCCGACCAGGTTGTCATAACCGCCGTAGATGCGCCGCAAATGCACAACTCGTACCGGACAGCCTGCCAGCAGCGCCAGCAGGCCGCGGCGCGTATAGGCGCGCACGTGCGGCGCCAGGCGATTGCGGGCAACGTCCGGCAGCCAGTTGATCAGGGGCGTGTTGCCAAAGTGGTACTGGCCGCGCCAGAAGTGGCCATGGGTCTCGAAGGGGTACCAGCGATTGGGGCAGAAAATGACGGCGCGTCCGCCGGGTTTGAGGACGCGACTCATCTCCTGCAGCGCCAGGCGGTCGTCCTGCACGTGTTCCAGCACCTCGTTGGAGAGCACGGTGTCAAAACTGTTGCTCGCAAATGGCAGTTGCCCGGCGTCGGCGTGCAGCGCATGCGGCGTCGCTGAACGCGCCTGCGCAACCCGCCGGCCTTCTATATCGAACAGGACGACATTGGCCTGGTAGCGCTCGCGCATCTGCCGGGCGTACATACCGATGCCGCCACCGGCTTCCAGCACCAGCGCGCGCTCCAGACTGGCATGCTGCGCGATCATCTGCAGGCGGCGTTCCTGTCCCGCGCGCCAGACGTAACTGGGTTCGCCGCGCAGGGCGGCTTCGGGTTGTTCACGCATTGGCCGATTATTATAGTGGCAAAGGGAGACCGGTTCCGCTAGGATTTCGGCCAAACGGGACCGTGGAAGTCCGGCAAGCGTGCGTGGCACGACCGGACTCCCTGTGTTCCCGTAAACGTAAACTGGAAAAGGGAGACCCCGTGATGATGCGTGTTGCAAGGCTCTTGCTTATTCTGTTTGTCTTCACCCTCGGCCTGGGGGTGCACGCCCAGGACATGGGCGAGCCGCAGTATGCCGGGCTGGACATGGATTTGAGCGGCATCAACATCCGCATGGCCAACATTGGTGGCGGCACCTACGAGGTCATGTATGAATCGATTCCGATCTTTGAGGAGGCCACCGGCGCCACTGTCGAAATCGTGGCCCTGCTGGATGGCTTCGCCATCGACCAGAAGCTGAAGGTCGATTTTGCCACCGGCGCCGCGGACTACGACGTCGCCTGGGACCACACCAGCTTCATGGCCCAGTACACCAACTTCCTGCTGCCGCTGAACGACTTCTTCAGTGAGGATGAGCTGGCCGCCTTCAGCCCGGCCATCATGGATGCGGCCACGGTGGACGGCAACCTCTACCTGATCCCGCGCCATGCGGATATCAGCCCCATTCACTATCGCCTTGATCTCTACGAGAGCGAGGAGATCGCCGCGGAGTACATGGCAGCCACCGGGGAAGAATTGACCGTGCCCACCACGCTCGAAGAGATTGACCGGCAGGCGCGCTTCTTCGTCGAGAACGGCCACAGCACTTTCGGCTACACCCTCCCCGGTCGTGAGGAGGCCCTGACAGGCCGTTTCTACGAAATGCACTTCGCCAGTGGCGGTTCACTTTTCGACGAGAACTGGGAACCCACCTTCAATGACGATATCGGCGTGGCCGTGGCGGAGTTGCTGCGCGGCTGGTACCACGACGGAATCATCCCTGTAGATACCACCGATCTCCTCTGGGACGGCGTGGCCCAGTACTTCTGCAACGGCGACACGGCCATTAAGCTCGAGTGGTACGGCTGGTACTCCACGTTCCAGAACCCCGATAACTGTGCCATCAGCAACAACTTCGGCCTGGCCCGCGGCTTCACCGGCCTGAGCGTCGGTGGCGATGCCGTGCGTCCTTCCGGCTGGGCCGGCGCCCACGCCTTCTCCATTCCCGCCACCGCGCCCAACCCCGCGGCCGGCGCCCAGCTCATCAAGTTCCTCTCCTCGGAGCGCGTGGCCTACGAGGAAGCCCAACTGGGATATCTGCCGGTCCGCAATGACGTCTGGGACCGCATCATCGACGACGCCGCCATGGCCGAGAATCCTCTGGATCGCGAGCGCCTCGTGCTCGCTCAACTGCAGGTCTCCAATGACTTCAAGACTCCGCCGTTGATCGCCGAGTGGATTCCCTTCTCCAACATCTTCTATCCGCTCATGCAGGCAATCATGCTCGGTGACGTCAGCGCCCGGGAGGGCCTGGACCAGGCCGCAGCGGAAACCCGCGAAATGATGGCGGACGCCGGCTATTACGGCTAGTCCGCCCGACAGCGGCTCTGGTCAGGTGAATTCCTGGCCAGGGCCGTTCTGCCTCGGGACAACAACATGCCATGACGCTTCAGGCACGGGCGCAATCCGGCAGCAGCGCTGAACAACCGGAACGAAGATTTACCGACCAGCGTATCAGTGCCCGCTGGTTTCCGCTTTTCATGCTGCTGCCGGCCATATTGTTCATTCTGGTTATTATGTTGTTTCCAATGATCTATTCACTCTACGTCAGCTTCACCCCCTACGAGTTGCTCAGGCCCAACAGTCTGAAATTCGAGTTGGCGCGGGCCCTGCGCAACTATCAGAAGCTCTTCGCCGACGCCATTTTCTGGAAGTCGGTGGGCAACACCATTGTTTTTCTGTTTCTTTCCATCAATCTCAGCTACGTCATTGCCCTGGGGCTTTCCCAGTTGCTGGCGCGCGTCACCCAGGGCCAGGGCATCATGCGCACGCTGCTGATGGTGCCGATGATGTTCGCGCCGATCCTGGTCGGTTTCCAGTTTCGCTGGTTCTTCAATGCAAACGTGGGGCTCGTCAACAACCTGCTCTATTCACTGGGGCTGATGCAGGAACGCGGCCAGATCGCCTGGCTGGTCGATGAACCGCTGGGGATGTTCAGCATCATCGTGGCGTCAATCTGGATGAATTTGCCCGTGTTGACCATCATCCTGCTGGCCGGCACGCTCTCCCTGCCGCGCGAGACCTTTGAGGCCGCTGACGTCGACGGCGCCAGCAGCTGGCAGCAGTTTCGCTACATCACCTTCCCCCTGCTGGCGCCTTTCAGCTACATCGCGCTCACCATCCTGTCGCTGGACATCTCGCGCGCCTTCGACATCGTGCGCATCATGACCGACGGCGGGCCGGCGCATCGCACCGAACTCATCTGGACCTACGTCACCCGCCTGGCCATCGAGAACACCTGGTTCGGCCTCGGCAGCGCGATGTCCTGGGTGACGGTGATCCTGGCGGTGGTCTTCACGCTCTACTTCTTCCGGCAACTGGTGCGGTCGCGCGTGGTCCGATGAACACCAGCTTCGTGAGTCAGCGTCGCCGACGCAACCAGCGCATCCTGAACGCGCTCGCCTGGTTCATTCTCATCCTGCTGGCCCTGCCGGCCTTCTGGATCGTGCTGACCGCCTTCCGCCACAATGTCGAGATCAACAGCTGGCCGCCCGTCTGGGTGCCGCAGGAGATCACGCTGGATGCCTTCGCCACCATGTTCGGCCTCCACCCGGAGGAGCGCATGCGCGTCCCGGTCGAAAGCTACATGCGCAATTCCCTGCTGGCCGCCGGCATCAGCACCGTGGTGGCGGTCAGCATCGGTACCCTGGCCGGTTACGCCTTCGCGCGCTTCCGCTTCCGCTTCCAGACCGCCGCCTTCCTCGGCATCATGCTGTCGCGCGCCATCCCCGGCGTGGCGCTCAGCCTGCCGCTCTTCATCCTTTTCAACCAGATGCGCCTGGTGAACAACATTTTCGGCCTGGCCGCCGTCTACGTCGCCATGAACATCCCCTTCAGCACCTGGCTGATGGACGGCTTCTTCCGCCAGATCCCGCAGGACCTGAGCGAGGCAGCCTATATCGATGGTTGCGGCTACTGGTCGGCCTTCTGGCGCGTGGAACTGCCGCTGGCCCTGCCCGGCTTTGCCACGGCGGCCATCTTCGCCTTTCTGGCCGCCTGGAACGAGTTTCAGATCGTCAGCGTGCTCTCCCGCAGCGTTGCGGCGCGCACCTTCCCGCCCGGCCTGTTTGATTTCACCGAGCAGTTCACCTTTGACTGGCGCGGCATGGCGGCCATGAGCGCCATCATGATGGTGCCGGCCATTATTTTCGTCATTCTGGTGCAGCGCAATCTGGTCAGCGGCATGACCTTCGGCGCCACCAAGGGCTAAACAGCGAAGCCCTAATCCGAGTGGAAGACCTCCTCGATCGTCTTCCACCACTCGCCTTCGGCGCGCGATGCCAGCGGCGTTTGCATCGGCATGCAGACGTCCCACCAGCGCTGCGTGGCCTCGTCGGCGGCCATCGCCGCCATGTCACCCTCGAAATCGTCGCCGTGATATTCGAAATACGCGAAGAGCAGGCCCTCGTGATGGAAAATCGAGTAGTTGCGGATGTTGCACTCGCTGATCTTCCGCAGCACTTCCGGCCACACCTCCGCGTGCAGCCGGGTGTATTCCTCCAGATGCTCCGCCTTGATGCCGATCACCTGTCCGAAACGTTGCATCCTGACCTCCCCTGTCATTCTGCGCGCAGGATCTGCGCCGCCTGTACCAGCGCCCGCAACTTGTCGCGGGCGACGTGGCGGGCTGTCATGCTGTAGCCGCAGTCACTGCTCAGCCACAGGCGTTGCGGATCGTTGTGTTTGAGCAGTTCGCGCGTCCGCTCCACGATGATTGCCGGCGTTTCGACGGCGCGCGCCTTGACGTCCACCACGCCGGCGCTCAGGAACTGGTCGTCCCGCGCGTGGCGCGCGAAGATGTCCGCCTGCCACATGCCCCGGTTGGCGAATTCCAGATGCAGGATATCCGCCTTCATCCTGCTGAACCAGGGTGCAATGTGCCCGTAGGTACGGTGCGCCACCGCCGGCCGGCCCAGAAAGTTGCCGAAGCAAATATGCAGGCCAATGGTCGCGTCCACGCCTTCAACCATGGCGTTAAACATTTCGGTGAATTCCGGCAGGGGGACAAAGTCGTCGATGGCCGAGGGTTCGTCCACCTGGATGTGCGTCGCGCCGGCGGCGACCGCGTCCTTCAACTCCTGGTTGAGCAGGGGCACCAGCGCCCAGGCCACCTCGCGCTTGTCGCGGTAGACCTCGCCCGGATTGATGCGAAAGGCGAAGGTCACCGGGCCGCCCAGCGGCGTGACCAGCGGTTTCTGCGTCCTCGTGCGCGCAAACAGCAGTTCGTCCACCAGGCCGAAGCCCTCCGGCGCCTGAATGGCTTCGCGCACGATGAAGGCGTCGATCATGTCCGGCCCGGGATAGCCCAGCTGCCGCTCCCAGGGAATCGCCTCAACACCCTGCATGTAATCGTAGAAGCCGACGAGGAAATTGAAGCGCCGCATCTCACCGTCGGAGATGACGTCCAGGCCGGCCTCTTCCTGCTCCATGATCGCCAGCATGGTGGCGTCGTCGAAGGCCTCGCGGATATCGACGCTGCCGAGTTCGCCGCGTTTCATCGCCTCGCGTATGACGAAGAGCCAGCCAGGCGTCCCGTAACTGCCGATAACCTGCGTCGGAAAGTCCGGCAGGTCCCTGTAATGGTACATGTTTACTCCACTGGTTTACGCTGTCCGGTGCGCGGGTAATGTTCCTCGCGAATGAGGCGGTCTTCCTTGTAGATGTACCAGGGACAGGGCGCCTGATGATCGAGGGTGTGGTCCAGCGGACGCAGCAGATAACCCCGCGTGCGCCCCGGCAGCCATTCCATGGCGATGGCGCAGTGGGCGCAGTACCAGTGCACGTCGGTCTTCTGCCACACCCACTCGTGCGGAATTTCGTTGACGCCGTGCGGGGCGAGCTGCCAGGGGTCGCGCCCGGTCTCCGGGTCGCCACGCCGCATCACGCCGCCGCTGCCGCAGGGGTCGAAAGCGACCATGAAACGGTCGCCCTGGTCCTCGACGATGACGTCGCCGCGGCGACGCATGCCGCTGAAGTGACCGCCGCGCATGCCCTCCACCGTGAGGCAGACCTTCTCCCAGGGAGTCATCTCGTCCCAGGCGGCGTAACGGTCGCCCCAGATATCCTGATGCGTGTGCAGCACCGTCTCCAGCACCGCGTCCTCATCGTATTCGCTGGCGATGAAGGACAACTGGTCCTGCATCCAGGCCACCTGCAGGTCGTGCACGTTCAGGTAGGCCAGATGCATGCGCTCCAGCCAGTAGCGGGCGTCCCCGTCGCGTCCCTCCGCCAGCGCCGTCAGGGCCCTGTCTTCCTCGGGCACGCCGAAGGGGTAGGCGCGGAAGGCGCGCATGACGCCGGCAGCGGCGCCCGTCGCGCTCTCGTCCGTGCCGCCGGCCTTCAGGATGATGTAGCGCATGGTGTCCTGGATCCAGACATGCATGATGCCGTTCATGATGTCCATTTCCTGGCGGTAGTAGCGAATCAAGCCGGCGGCGAGTTCCCGCGCGTCGGCCGCGATGGCTTCCTCGGCCAGCGTCTGCGACGAGACGCCGATGGTGGCGATGCCGTCCAGACGCAACGCCCGGCCGATGGTGGCCGACCCTGCGATGCGCACGTGCCCCAGGCGGCTCATTTCAGTTCATCTCCATGCCGCCGGCAACGTTGATGGCCTGGCCGGTGATGTAGGCGCCATCGTCGGAGCACAGGAATGAGACCGTCGCGCCAATGTCTGAATCCGCTTTCGCGGCGCGGCGCAGCGGCACCAGTTCGTTCACGCTTTTCTCGATCCAGCCGCCACGCGCCAGGCCGAAGCGTTCGGACTGCACGCGGTCGATTTCCTCCCACATCGGCGTTTCGACGATGCCGGGGCAAATGGCGTTGACGGTGATGGCGTGCGGCGCCAGCCACTCTGCCGCGCTCTGGGTGATGCTGATCACCGCCCACTTGGCCGCTGAATAGTGCGCCGCGTAGGGACGTCCGCTGCGGCCGGCCACGGACGAGAGATTGACGATGGCGCCGGGCGGCAACTCCGGGTGACCGCCCTGCTCCAGTTGCTTCAGCATCTGCACGGCCACGCGCTGCAAACAGAAGAACAGGCCGCGCTGGTTGACCCGCTGCAGCCAGTCCCACTCCTCCGGCGTGATCTCGTCGAAGGGCATGGTGTGCAGGACGCCGGCGTTGTTGACGAGGATGTCGATGCGGCCGTACTGCCCGACCACCGTATCAACCATCGTCTGGATCTGGTCCACGTCACCAATGTCAACCGGATACGGCACCCCCCGCCCTGCCAGAGCGTCAACCCCGGCGGCGGCTTCCCTGGCGCGCTCTTCGTTGTATTCGGCGATGATGACCGTCGCGCCTTCCTGCGACAGCCGGGTGGCAATGCCCCTGCCGATGCCCTGGCCGGCGCCGGTGATGATGGCCACCTTGCCCCTGTGTCGGTCTGCGATCGGCGCCATGCTCAGCTCCCGATTTCCTGTGGCTGCACCGAGCGATTCTCTGCGGCGGAGCGATAGGCGGCCTGCACCACGCGCAGGGTGTTCAGATTGTCACTGCTGGCGGTGGGCGGTTCGCCGTCCGTCTCGATGGCGATCATCAGACCGGCCATGGGGCCGACGAAGGCATCCGGAATCCACTTCTCGTCCAGGGCAAACTCGACCGGACCGGCATCCTTGCTGCGGTAGACCATGGTGTCCGGGCGTCCGTCGGGGTAGTCATAGAGCAGACCGATGGTACCCTCAATGGCGCCTTCGGTGCCGAGGAAACGGAAAATCGCTTCCGGCTCGCCGTGCAGGTTGTAGTGGTTGACCGCCACCGTGGCCTGCAGACCGTCGTCGTAATCCAGCACGGTGACCGTCTTGCTTTCGCCGACCACCGGCGCCTGTTCGGCATAGCGGGCGTGGCGACTGGTCACCCATTGCGGGTCGCCGAAGAGAAAACGCAGCGAATCCAGATAGTGAATACTGTGGTACATGACCTCAAGTTGCGGCGCCTGCGCCAGCCAGGGCCACATGTGCCAGGGCGTGGCGATGGTGACCAGTATCTGCGCGTCGGTCGGCTGGCCGATGGCGCCCATGGCGATGAGTTCCTTGCCGGCGGCGATGCCGGCGTCCCAGCGCATCTGCTGGTTCGTGGCCTGTTTGACGCCGGCCTGCTGCGCCACCTCGACGATACGCTGCGCCTCGCTGAAGTCCTCGGCCAGGGGTTTCTGGCACAGCATGTGCTTGCCGGCAGCGGCGACCTTCTCCACGATTGCCAACTGCTCCCAGGCCGGCACGGCGATGTCCACGATATCAACCCCGGGGTCGGCCAGCAGGTCATCCAGCGAGTCATGGATGCGCGGGACACCGTTGTCAGCCGCCACCGTCTCCGCGGCCTCGCGATTGATGTCGTAAACGCAGACCGTGCGGAAACCCGCCTTGCGGTAGGCCGGCATGTGCGCGTACTGCACGATACCGCCACAACCGACGCTGCCGATGCCCATGTCCATGCGCTGCGGCAGTTTCGGTCGCCAGTTGACGTCCTGCGGATTCACGTTCATGTTTACAGCCCAAGCCCGTAGAAGGCGTTGCCGGTCCTGCCCCAGATGGCCGTCTTTTCATCATCGCTCAGGTCTGCCAGCGCCTTTTCAGTTTCATCGTGCACCTTTTTGTAGGTGCCCGCCAGAATGGCGACCGGCCAGTCGCTGCCGAACATCAATCGGTCGGCGCCGAAGAGTTCCAGCGCCGTATCGACCCAGGGCTTGATGTCCTCCCAGGTCCAGTTCTCGGGGTCGGCGGTGGCCGTGTTCAGACCGGAGACCTTGGCATGGACGTTCGGGTTTTCCGCGGCGGCGGCCATCTGCTCGCGCCAGACACGACTGTCAGCCGGATCGAGCGGCGGCTTGGCCAGGTGGTCGACGACCATTTTCAGGTCCGGCACCCGTTCCGAAAGGGTCGGCACCAGCCGGAGATGATTGGGGAAGACGGCGACGACGTCGAAGGTCAAACCACGGGCTGCCAACACCTTGAGGCCTTCGATGACCGCATCCTGGACGACCCAGTCCGGGTCCGCGATCTCATGGATCAAATGACGAATACCGCGGAAGTACGGGTTGTTGCCATAGTCCTCATCCAGCTTGCGTTCCATGGCCGCGGGATCAAGCAGCGGCAGCCAGCCCACCACGCCGGCAACCCAGTCGTTGGCCGCCGCCGTCGCCAGCATGTAGTCCGAATCCTCGAAGGAATCGGCGGCCTGCACGATGACGGTCTTCTGCATACCGACCTCGGCCAGCTGCGGCTCCAGGTCGGGCGCCTCAAAGTTGGCGTAGATGGGACCATAGTCAGGCACCAACCAGGGGTATTCCACCTTGTCCAGATGCCAGAAGTGTTGGTGCGTATCCAGCTTCAGCATTGCTCCCCTTTCCTTTCTGTGCTGGTTCAGTCACGGGACCGTGTATGCCCATATGCCGCCAGCACCTGATCCACAAAATACGTCGCCAGACCAGTATAGCCTGACGGGTCAAGCAGTTCCGCAACGCGCTCCGGGGACAGATGCTGCGCCACCAGGGGGTCGGCCGCCAGCACGTCGCCGAAGGCCAGTCCCTGCTCGTGCGCGGCCATGGCGCCGGCGTGCACGACGTCGTGCGCCCGTTGCCGACCGATCTGCGGCGCCAGGGCGAACATCACGCGTTCCGCCAGCAGCAGGCCATCGGTCAGCTCCAGGTTACGCCGCATCCGGTCCTCGTTCACCTGCAACCCTTCCAGCACGCGCAGGGTCAGTTCCAGCGCGCCCTGACACATCACGCACAGTTCGGGCACCCAGGCCCATTCCATCTGCACCGAGGACCAGTCGCGCTCGTGCTCGTTCAGCACCAGGGTATCCAGCGCCACGGCCACCTGGCCCTGCACCAGCCGCGCCAGCGTGAGAATCGATTCGCAGAGCATGGGGTTGCGCTTCTGCGGCATGGTGCTGCTGCCCACCTTGCCACTGCCATGCGGCTCTTCCAGTTCACCGAACTCGGTCTTTTGCAGTTCAATGACTTCTTTGGCGATGCGGCCGCACAGGGCAGCGGTCATGCCCATGACGACGGCGCATTCGACCAGGTTGTCGCGGGAACTGTGCCAGGCCTGCAGCGGTGCCTCCAGTCCCAGTTCCCGCATCAGGGCCTGCTGCACGGCGATCGCGTCCACTCCGCCTTCCGCCATCCCGGCCAGCGTGCCCACGGCCCCGCCAAACTGACCGACGAGCGCCTCCTGGCGCGCCCGCGCCAGACGCTGCCGGTCGCGCTGCAGCTCCGCCAGCCAGCCGGCAACCTTGAAACCGAAGGTGATCGGCAGCGCCTGCTGCCCGTGGGTGCGCCCGGCCATGGGCGTCTCGCGATAACGCTGCGCCAGAACGGCCAGCGCCTCCGCCAGGCCTCCCGTCGTTTTCTCCAGCAGCGCCAGCGCATCGCGCAATTGCAGAACTGTGGCCGTGTCCATCACGTCCTGGGTGGTCGCGCCCCAGTGCACCCAGCGCCCGGCATCGCCCGCACAGCGCTCACCCAGCTGCCAGATGAGCGGCACCAGCGGGTGGACCGTGCGGTCGATGCCTTCGCGGATAGCCTGCAAATCGTATAGCCCTGCACGGGCCTGGCGCGTGATTTCGGCCGCCGCCGCCGCCGGCACCAGGCCCAGACTCGCCTGCGCGCGCGCCAGCGCCGCCTCGTAGTCCAGCCAGCGTTGCAGCAAGGCGCGTTCCTCGAAGAGGGCGCGCATGCGCTGCGAGCCGAACAATCCACTGAACAGAACTGAATCGATGACGTGAGTGGCCATCAGCGCTCCCGTCGGCAGTGGCTGCGCCACGCTGAAACGTTGGAGTTATGCCCGATCGTTTGCGAACCGGTCGCCGGCAAAATCATAATGGGCAGCCTGGCGTCCTGCCACCGTTCGGACATTCAGGGGAGGCCCCATGCTCAAGGCCTGCTGGCATTTCAGCTTTACCGTAAGCGACGTCGAACGCTCGATCGCCTTTTATCGTGATCTGCTTGGCATGCGCCTGGTGCATCGGCAGGAACAGGCCAACGAATACACCGCGCGCCTGGTCGGCTACGAAAATGCCCACCTCAAGGTGGCGCAACTGACCATCGCCGGCATCCCGCAGTCGCGTTCCGGACATCTGCTGGAACTGGTGGAATACGTGCACCCGGATTGCGCGCCGACGGATACGGCCATCTGCCGCCCGGGCACGGCGCACATGGCCTTTCAGGTGCGGGATATCCACGGTGAATACAGACGTCTGGTTGACAGCGGCGTCCGCTTCAATTCGCCGCCGAACGCCATCACCAGCGGCGTGAACAAGGGGGGCTTCACCTGTTACTTCAGGGACCCGGACGACATCACGCTGGAGATGGTGGAGATGCCGGCGCGTTGACCGGACAAAAAAGGACGCCCACGGTCAGTGGGCGTCAGCATGCCCCATAGGGGACTCGAACCCCTGTTTTGGCCTTGAGAGGGCCACGTCCTGGGCCGCTAGACGAATGGGGCGTCGTCAGTCAACCAGTGTAGCGTCAGCCCGTTGGCTGTCAAGGTTCAGCCCGATCGCCGGCTGCTGCACGCGCCCTGCCCATCCCTGCGTATCGCAGCAACTGCTTTGCCGATTTATTAAAGCCATGTTATCATTCCTTTATGTGTTTGCGCCGGGCAGAAGTGAACCTGGCATACTGCTGGCTCTGGCCCGGATTTGTGAGTTCTGTTTCAGGAGGAGAAAGATGATTCGTCGAACCTTGTTGTTATTGCTCACGTTCCTGTTGCTCACCTCATTCGCAGGGGTGCTGGCCCAGGACAGTGTGAGCATCACCGTTCGTTGCAAGGCCAGCCCGCCCGAAGAAGACTGGCGCTGCGACAACTTCGCCGAGGTGGAAGAACAGGTTGAGATGGACCTGGGCATCGCCCTCGAACTCAATCTCATTCAGGACAACTCCGGCTGGGCGGACTACAAGCAGGAATTCGTGCTTGCCTCCGAGGCCGGCGTTGCACCGGACATCATCCTCAGCGGCCACGAAGACATCGGCGCCTGGGCGACCGCCGGCCTGATCATCCCGCTGGATGACATGATCGGCATGCACGCCGAGTTTGAGGACATCGTTCCCAGTCTGTGGGATTCGCACAAGCTGGGCGATGTGATCTACGGCATTCCGCAGGACGCCGAGGCCCGCCCGGTCTTTTACAGCAAGCTGCTGCTGCGCGACCTGGGCTGGAGCGAGGAAGACATCGAGGCCCTGCCGGACCAGGTGGTAGCGGGAGAGTTCACCTTCGCCGACATGATCGCCACGGCGCAGGAAGCAATCGATGAAGGCGTCGTCGACGAGGGCAACGGCTTCTGGCATCGTCCCAGCAACGGCCCTGACTTCCTCTACTACTACTACGGCCACGGTGGCGAGGTGCTGGGTGAAGATGGCGGTCTGGTCGTTGACGGCGAGGCCTTGCTGGCCACCTACAGTTTGCTGGGCGGCCTGACCGAGGCCGGCGTCATGCGTTCCGACCTCATCGGCGTCGACTGGAATGAGGTCTGGCACCCGACCGTGGCCCAGGCCGATACGGTGCTTTTCGCTGCGGGCGGCACCTGGAACTGGCCCAACTGGGCGATCAACTACGTGGCCGACCAGGGTGGAGATGAATATCTCTTCGAGAACATCGGGCTGACCCTGATTCCGGCGATGGCGACCGGTGAGGCGATCACGCTGACCCATCCGCTGACCTACATGATCAGCAGCGGCAGCGAGAATGCGGACGTGGCCCTGGCGTTGATCGCCGCCATCACCACGGCGGAACACAACAACAAGCATGCCATCGACAGTTTCCACCTCGGCATCCTGAACGCCCAACTGGAATCGGAGGCCTACCAGAACAACCGTCTGTTGAGCGGCGCCCACTACATGCTGGACCACACCACGGCGCTGCCCAACCACCCGGGCTGGAACGCCTGGTCCAACGCCTACTTCGTCGGCATTCAGGCCGTCGAGACCGGCGAGGCCTCGCCGGAAGGCGCGGTGGACATCGCCATCGCGCAGATGACGAACGAACTGGGCGACGGCATCACCGTGCGCTAGTTTTACGTCATGTCGCAGCAACATTCAGGGGCGGAGGCGGCTGGAGCAGCCTCCGCCCTGTCGCAGACCTCCGGCCGCAGTCGCCGCCGCGCGCTGCAGGCGAACCTCACTGCCTACGGTTTCATGGCACCGGCGGGGTTGCTGGTGCTGCTGTTTTTCTTCCTGCCCGTCCTCATCGTGCTTTACCTGAGCCTGACCAACCTGGCCAGCGCCAACTTCACCTCCAACCTGGCGGCGATGGAATTCATCGGCCTGCACAATTTTCGCACCCTGCTGAACGACCAGTTCGCCAAAAAGATTTTCTTCAATACCCTGTTTTACGTGACTTTCACCCTTGGCCTCTTCAACGTGACGGCGGCGCTGGTGGTCGCCCTGCTCAGCGCGCACATCGACCGCCGCGCCGGCTTCATTTTTCGTGCGCTCTGGATCCTGCCGCGCATCACCACCTCAACCGTCTACATCCTGATCTGGAAGCGAATGATGGCCGAGGCGCCCTTTGGCATCATTAACCAGATCAACACGGCGCTGGGCTGGCCCACCTGGAACTACGGCTCGGAGAATCCCTGGGTCTTCGTCGTCCTGGTCAATGGCTTCATCGGCATTTCCTTTGGCATGATCATCTTTACCTCGGCCATCGAGTCGATTCCCAGGGACCTGATGAACGCCTCCCTGGTGGACGGTTCCACCTACCTGCAACGCATTCGTCACATCATTCTGCCGCTCCTGCGCTGGCCCCTGCTCTTCGTCGTCACTTACCAGAGTCTCTCCCTGCTCACTTCCTTCGAGCAGATTCTGCTCCTCACGGACGGCGGCCCCGGCCTGTACCGCACGGAGGTCTGGGCCCTGACGGCCTTCCATCGCGCCCTGTCCAACTACTTCGGCAACACCCAGTGGGGTTACGGCTCGGCCTTCGCCGTCGTGCTGGTCGTCATCGGGGTTGTGCTGGCGGTGATTTACATGCGGGTCTTCAGGTTCGATGAACTGGTCGCCGAGCCGAAAATCGAGGTGCTGTAATGGCGGCGGCTGACCTGGCACAGCGCAGTAACGGGGGCGCGTTGACCGGTCGCCTGCTGCTGGCGCTGCGCAACGGCCTGCTGGCCGCGCTGGGGATGGCCGCGCTGGCCTTCCTGTTCCAGTCGCTGCTGGCGCCCATGATTGGCTCCGTCCAGGTGGACGAGACCGTCACTCTCACGCTTTCGCGCCTGTTTTTGCTGCTGCTGCCCTTCGCCGGTTACCTCGCTGCCAGCACCGCCGTGCGCAATTTGCCGCAGCGTCGTCAGGCCTTGCTGCTGGCCATGCTGGCGGTTGCCGCCGTCTACGCCGTGGTGCTGGTCGCCCAGGGCCTGCTCAGGCTCGGCCCCTTTGCCGCCCGCCCCTCGCTCCAGTTCAGCGCCAGGCAGGTGGAGGACGGCATTCTCGTCGAGGCGCTGGAAGCCGGAGGCGCCGCGGAGCTGGCCGGGCTGCAGCCCGGCGACCGCATTACCGCCATACGCCGGGACCAGGTGACCCTGGCGGAACTCAATCGCCGCGTTTCCCAGGCGGAAGCGGACGACCCCTTCCGACTGCGTTACCTGCGCGATGGCGAGCAGGACCAGTTGACGGTGCGCGTCGTACTGCAGCCGGGCATGGACAGCTCCGCCATCGTGACGGGACTGATCATCGCCCTGCTGGTCGCTGCGCTGTCCATCTACTGGCCGGGCCGCACCCTGCCCTACATCCTGCTGGCCGTATCCCTGCTGCCAATGGTCGTGGGCTATCTCTGGCTCATCATCGCCACCTTCTCCTACCGCACCCGTGGCATCCTGCCGCTGGACGGCGCGGGCAACATTGGCGGCCTGACCCTGGAAAACTGGGGCTTTCTCTTTGGTCAGGATATCGCCGGTCTGGAGTTCAGTATCTGGCAGGTCACGCTGAACTCATTCCTGCTGGCCGTCTTCATGACGGCCGTGGTGTTGCTGGTCTCGTCAATGGCCGGCTACGCGCTCTCGCGCATGAGTTTCGCCGGCCGCAAGTTTTTCCTGTCCTTTACGCTCATCCTGCACGGCTTTCCCGCGGTCACCCTGCTGATCCCCATCTTCTTCGTGTTGCTCAACCTCGGCAACCTGCCTGTGATCGGCGCCCTGTTCGGCTTCAACACCCTCGGCGGCATCACCCTGGTCATGGTTGCCTTTGATCTGCCCCTCGGCATCTGGTTGATGAAGGGCTTCTTCGACCACATCCCCTGGGACATGGAACGCTCCGCCCTCATTGACGGCGCCTCGCGCTGGCGCGTCTACCGCGAAATCGTGTTGCCACAGATTCGTCCCGGTCTGCTGGCCCTGGGTATCTTCGCCTTCATCGGTGGCTGGAACGCCTTTCTCATCCCGCAGACCTACAGCATCGGCGCCGGCACCGTGAACCTGCCGGTTTTCCTTAACGAGTTGATCGACGAGACCGCGCCGGTGGACTGGAATCAGGTCGCTGCCGTCGGCCTGTTTCAATTGATTCCCATCTTCATCTTTTTCATCTTCGCCCAGGAATATCTGCTCAACATCTATGCGGGCGGAACCAAGGGCAGTTCCTGAGAGGCACGGCCATGGAAGTCGTTCTTTCCAACCTTTCAAAGAAATTCGGGGACGTCGTCGGCGTCGAAAGCCTGGACCTCGACATCAGGGACGGCGAGTTCGTCGCCTTTCTGGGGCCGTCCGGCTGTGGCAAGACCACGACCCTGTTGATGCTGGCCGGTATCTACCGTCCGACAACCGGCACCATCCGCTTTGGCGACCGCATCGTCAACCAGCTCCAGCCCAGGGACCGCAACATCGGCATGGTCTTCCAGAGCTACGCCCTGTATCCCCACATGACCGTGTTCGACAACATCGCCTACCCGCTCAAGCTGAAAAAAGTGCCGCGGCAGGAACAGCAGCGCCGCGTCGAGGCCGCCGCCGAAACCATGGGGATCGCGCACTTGCTTGACCGCCGCCCCGGCCAGCTGTCCGGCGGCCAGCAGCAACGCGTCGCGCTGGGCCGGGCGCTGGTCAAGGAACCGGACATCCTGCTCTTCGACGAACCGCTTTCCAACCTCGATGCGCGGCTGCGCCTCACCATGCGCGGCGAGATTCGCTCGCTGCAGCAGCGCCTGGGCATCACCTCCATCTACGTCACCCATGACCAGGTGGAAGCCATGACCATGGCCGACCGCATCGCCGTGATGAACCTCGGCAAACTGCAGGCCTTTGCCACGCCTGACGACCTCTACGAGCGCCCTCCGACCAAATTCATCGCCGGTTTCGTCGGCAATCCACCGATGAACTTCCTCGACGGCGAGATCTCACACGAAAACGGCAGTAGCACGCTGCGCAGCGAGTCCCTGCAACTCGACTTGCCGCCCGAATTCACCGGCAGCGCCGCCGACGTCCGGGGCCAGGTGACCTTTGGCATTCGCCCCGAAGACATCAGTCTTGACGACCAGGGCCCGGTCACCGGCGAGGTCTTTGTCGTCGAGCCCCTCGGACGTGACGACCTGCTGGATATCACCGTCGGGTCCGGGCATCTGCTGCTGCTGGCCGACCCCAGGCAGAAGTTGCGCGCCGGCGACAGCGTCAGGGTCAGCCTGGACATGTCGCGCGCCCACTTCTTTGATCCGCGCACTGATCAAACCCTGGCCTGGCGGTGAGGGCACCGACCGGAAGCCGGCCAGCGGACCACCAGTCGAACAGGAAAAGCGCCACTGCCAATACCGGGCCACGCCGGGTGGCCCTGCTGCTGGGCCTCGGCACCTTTCTGGCCCTGTTCAGCGATACGGCGATGTACATCCTGCTGCCGGTGAACACGGAAAAGGCCGGGATTCTGCTGGGGCAGGTCGGCCTCATGCTGGCGGCCAACCGCCTGATACGCATCCCGCTGAACGGGCCAGGCGGCTTGCTGGTCGAGCATCTGCCGCGGCGACAGGTGCTGCTGGCCGCCCAGGTGCTGGGCATTCTCTCCTCCCTGATGTATTTGTTCGGCAGCTTCTGGCCGCTGCTGGCCGGACGACTGCTGTGGGGCATCGCCTGGGTTGGCCTCTGGATTGCCGGCAACGCCGCCCTGCTGGACGTGGCACCGCTGAAACAGCGCGGCAATCTGACCGGTCGCTTCCACATGTGGATCTTCGGCGGCTTTGCAGGGGGCTCCCTGGCCGGCGGCCTGCTGAACGACTGGCTGGGCTACACGGGGACCTTCATCTGCTGCGCCGGTCTGGGACTGCTGGCGCTGGTTTTCTGGTGGCGCAAACTGCCCGAGACCTCACGCCTGCCACATCCCGCCCAACCTTCACCAGGCGAGGAGCAGGGCGACGCCTCTGTACAGCGCGTGCGCCGGCTGCCTCTGCTTACGGCCATGTTGCTGGCCGCGCTGAACTGGTTCATCTTTCTGGGCATCATCAGCCCGACCCTGACCCTGCTGCTGAAGGAGAAGTTCGGCCAGGCGCTGCTCATCGGGGCCCTGTGGCTGCCGCTGACCACCGCCAGCGGCCTTGCCTCGGCGCTGAAACACCTGCTCAGCATGGGGGCATCGCCGCTAACGGGCACCATCTCGGACCGCCTGGGCGATCGCTGGCGCCTGATTCTGATGGCCCTCCTGCTGGGCAGCGTCACGCTCGCCATCGCGGCCCGCGCCGGCGGCCTGCTGGTCATCGCCGCCATCCTGCCGGGTGCCATAACCAACAGCGTTTTGCAGACCCAGACCACGGCGCTGGTGGGGGACCTTGTGCCCCGTCAGCGACGACCCCGCGTGCTTGGCCTGTTCACCACTATCGGGGACGCCGGCAGCGCCGCCGGGCCCCTGCTGGCCTTCGCCCTGATCGCCGCGGGCTGGCCCATCTCGGAGGTCTTGCTGCTGGCCGCCCTGCTGCTCGGCCTGATGCTTCCCTGGACGGCCTGGCTGGCCTGGCGCGAGCGTCACGTCACGCCTCACGCCTGAATGACAGCGCCTGCCACCGGCGCTATACTTGGCGAAAGTCTTGTGAGGCGCCTGTGGCAGTCCCGAAACTTGATGCCTTTATTCAACCTCTTTTGCACCTGGCGGCGGATGGCGAGGCCCACAGCCTGAGGGAAGCCGAGGAACACCTTGCCGGCCATTTCGCCCTTGCGCGCCGCGAACGCCGTGAGTTGACCGCCAGCGGCGCGCAGACGCGGGTCCGCAATCGCACCAACTGGGCCAACACCTACCTCAAACGCGCCGGGCTGCTCGAGAGCGCGGGGCGCGGCCAGTTCCGCATCACCGCCGAGGGGCAGCGCGTGCTGGCCAGCACGGCGGATACCATCGACACCCGCTACCTGATGCGTTATCCCTCCTTTGCCGCCTTCTCCCGCCCGGCCGCCAGGTCAGGACGTCGCCCGGACGACCGGCGACCGCTGCCCATCTGGGACGAGGAGGACGTGCAACTCCTGCAGGAGCGGCACAGACGCGGCCCCCTGCTCTCCCCCCGGCAGCAATTGCAACAGGTGCTGCAGATGGTGATGACCCGTCTGCGCAGTCAGCTGGACGACGACTTGCTGCTGCGCCTCACGACGGCGCCGCCCGCCATCTTCGAGCGCACGGTGATCGAGTTGTTGCTGGCGCTGGATTTCAGTCAGGCCGGCGGCAGCCCGCAGCGCATCGTCGTGCAGCAGCGCAACGACCAGGGCTTCGCCGGCGTCATCCGCGGCCGGCAGGCGGCAGAGGCTGGACCCGCTTTCCTGGCACTGCGCCTGAACCCCCTGCTGCTGCTTGACTGGCGCGCCCTGCGCGGCTCGGGCCTGCCGCTCCCCGGGCAGAACGGCACGCGGGGCATCCTGATCACCAGCGCCCGCTTCGCCGGTGAAGTGCTTTCCGCCAGCGGACCGGGCGGCGACCATGACCTGCAGTTGCTGGATGGCAAGCAACTGACTGCGCTGATGATCGAGCACGGCATTGGCGTGCAGGTTGACCAGCACTACACGACCTACAACCTGGTCGCGGACTACTTTGAGCAACAATCCTGAAGGGGCCTTGCTTTCACCACGAATTGTGGGTGGTAAGAGAACAATGAAGGATAAGATTCAAGACCGCCTAACAAAACTGTCACTGTAACTACTTTCAATCAACTCTGGTTTCCGATAAACATATATTCAGTCAAAGTATAGCAACTTTGTAGCGTTGTGGTGTTCCAAGCAATAGCCGTCACCTGCCTATCCACTCGACTTTATGACTTCGGCTATTTCTTGAGCTATCTCCTCAACAGTAAAGTCAGATGTACTACGTGCAACCTTGTCGGCCAAAGACGGACTATGTTCGATTACTTCCTGCTTGGTGATTTTGTGCCAAATTGGAAGAATCACCTGCTCACCGGTCAGTTCCAGCGTTACAAGTCCGTCAAGTTCGTATTGAGTCCATTGTTTACTAAGAAACGACGGTGAAATGACAACAACACTAAATCGGCTTTGAGCCAAACCGCGGTCTATTTTTCGGCGAAGGCTATCACCTATGCGAAGTTCAATATCGTCGTACCAGACCTTCAGTCCTAGTGACTGCAGGCAGTTGGCCAAAGGGAGAACTAAAGATTCCTTGTCTTCAGAAGCGTGTGAAACAAAGACGTCATATGCTTTTGAAGGAGACATTTCGCCGGATCCAGGGTCATGTGACATATCGTCAGAAACGGGACGTACCAGGTTTGCAATTGACGGTGGTGAGTACTCCGGAAGCGGGTTCAAGGCGGCCTGCGGTATCACGTTAACCGTAGAACGCACTGATCCACGAAGACCTTGCATATCTACTGTGACATTCCAACTTCCTGAATGTGGGATTACCAATCTAGCTGGTGATTTGGTTACGAGACCACCGTAATAGCGATGTCTGCGACCAGACTTGTAATTGTGAAAGTTTAGGCTGTCAAGCAAGCGTACATTTGCGGCACTGCCTGATAGTGTTACTTCGACGACGTCACCTCGTTGCTTTTGGCCGAGGTTGTAGTGTTGGAATTTCACGCCTTAGCTCCTGATTTCGGATTCCCAAGAACCCCAAAATTTGTGAAGGTTTTCCGGCGCTGAGCCAGAACCAATTTCAATGAGGGTCCGCATAATCAACAGTATATTCAGGGCGTAAGGAGTGCCAGAGATTCCTCCCAAGACTTTTCGTTTGAATCTTTGGATGGCACCATAGAAGGAAATGTAGCTAATGCCTTATCTTTGGATCTGCTCTCATTCCAAAGGATCAAATTTGAACTGTGGGCGCGAAGGGACTCGAACCCCTGACCTCACGGATGTGAACCGTGCGCTCTAACCAGCTGAGCTACGCGCCCCGGAAAGACTGGTCAAAGTGTACCACGCGGCCACCTGGCGGGCAAGTTGCCGCCGCGTCGCGCCTGCTTCGCGCGCTGGCCCTGACCGTCATGTTGGCCACCCTTCTGTCCGCCTGTCAACTACGCCAGGCGATCCGGCCCCTCCGTCCATCCTCCCCGACGGCGACAACACCCGCCGCTGACGGCTGGGAGGAACTGTCGCCCGGTCTGGAATTGCATCGCGCGCTGGCGACCGGCTCGCTCTTCGGCCAGCTGACGGCCCTGCGCGTCGATCCGCAGCGCTACCGTCTGCGGGCGCATTACCAACCCGGCGCGGCCCTGACTCTGGAGGGCTGGCGCGCCGCCCTGCCCGACGCCGTCGCCTTCATCAACGCCAACTTTTTCGACAGTGAGTTGCTGATCAACGGCCTGCTGATCGCTGACGGCGTCGCCCACGGCCAGCCCTGGCTGACGCGCGGCGGCACCCTGCTGCTGCGCGACGGCACATTACAGCTGCGCCCCAACCAGGAGCGGCCCTGGCTGACCGGACAGCTGCAACAGGCGGTGCAGGGCTTTCCCATGCTGGTGCACGACGGAGCGCGCGTCTACCGGCGCAATGGCCCGCCGGCGCGGCGCAGTGCAGTGGCGCTGGACCGCAGCGGCCGCGTCCTGCTGCTGGCGACGCCGCTGCCGGGATTGTCGCTGGCGGCCCTGGCGGAGTGGCTGGCAAGGTCCGACCTGGAAATCGTCAGCGCGCTGAACCTGGATGGCGGCGGCTCGACCATGTTTCACGTGAGCGCTGCGGACGCGGTGAGCATCGCCTCACTCGACGCCGTGCCGGCCCTGCTGGCCGTCTGGCCTGCCTGAGGGCCCTTACTTCGCCGCCGGCTCCAGCGCCAGCTCGTGCAGGGCGATGACCGCGCGCTCGTGATGCGCCTCGTCCACCACGAAGGAGATGCTGCACTCCGAGGCGCCCTGGGCGATGGCGACCACGTTGATGTCCTGTGAGCCCATCGTCGTGAATACCCGCCCGGCGATACCCGGTGTGCCGCGCATGCCGGAGCCGACCACGGTCAGGATGACCACGTCTTCCAGCAACTCCACGTGCTCGATCAGACGATGCTCGATTTCGCTGACAAACTCGCCCTGCAGCGCCTGCTGCACGGCGTGGGCGCGGTCATCCAGCACGACGAAGCAGAAACTTTGCTCCGACGAGGCCTGGGAAATCATCAGGATGTTGGCGCCGACCCGCGCGGTGGCCAGAAAGGCGCGCCCGGCGATGCCCGGCACCCCCATCATGCCGCTGCCGGCCACCGTCAGCAGACCGACGTGCGGCACGCTGGTCACGGCCTTGATGACCGCGGCGCTGGCCCTGCCCTGGGCGGCGATCAGCGTGCCTTCATGGGCCGGATTGAAGGTGTTGCGCACCCGCAGCGGAATGTTGCGTTCCTGCACTGGTTGCACGGTGCGCGGATGCAGCACCTTCGCGCCGTAGAAGGCCAGTTCGCCCACTTCCTGGTAGGACACCCGGGACAAGACGCGGGCCCGTGGGTCGATGCGCGGGTCGGTGGTCATCACCCCGTCCACGTCCGTCCAGATGGTCAGGCCGGTGCAGTGGCTGGCCGCCGCGATGAGCGCCGCGCTGTAGTCGCTGCCCCCCCGCCCCAGGGTGGTGGTGGCGCCCTCCGTCGTGCGGCCGATGAAGCCGGTGACGACCGGCAGTTCGCCCCGCTCCAGCGCCGGCAGCAGCACGCGGTCGATGCAGACCTGGGTGCGCGTGAATTCGACGTTGGCATTCCCGTGTTGGTCGTCGGTGACGATCAGTTGCGTGGCATCGTACTGTTGCGCCGGCACGCCGGCGGAACGCAAGGCAGCGGCGATCACCCGGCTGCCCAGACGCTCGCCAAAGGCCAGAATCTGGTCGTGGATGCGGGGCGTTAACTCGGCAACGATGCCCAGCGCACCGCAGACCTCCTCGAATTCCTGCAGCAGCGCATCCACCTCGCCCTGCGCCCCGGCGCGCAGGGCATCGTCCGTCACCAGCTGACGCAACGCCTCACCATGGCGCAGACGCAGTTGCCCGGCCGTCTCCCGCCAGAGGCCCGTGTCGCCATCCGCCGCTGCCTGGGCAGCAGCGTCCAGGGTATCCGTCACGCCCGCCAGGGCCGAGACGACCGCGATCACCTGGGTTCCCGCCTCAATCTGGTCGCGCAGGATGCCGATCACCTGGCGGATGGCGTCAGCCGTGCCGACGGACGTTCCCCCGAACTTCATCGTGATACGTTGCATGTCCCGCCTTTCCCGTCTGGCAACAAAAAAGCGTGTGGGTGATTTCCACACGCTGGCGTCCCGTCGGCTGCGGCAGCTTCAGGGCAGGCAGAAACCCCCGCGCGCAGGTTCCGCGCCGGTAGTCGTGCCTGTCGTCATCATCACTGCTGACATCGCCGTTTTGTCTTGTCTGACCCAACGCCCGGCAGCATAATCCCGGCCACGATTCCTGTCAAGCGTCGGCTGTAGACTCCCCACTCCCTGGCAAGTATGCTGGCCGCATGTCCCCCGTCCTGCGCAAGCGACTGACGGCGACGCGCCTGCTCAACGTCCCCTGCGACGCCATTTCGCTGCAGGAGGCCGCCGGCAGCGAACCCGCGGGCGTCTACACCGTCTGCAACACGCAGCGTGGTCAGCGCGTGCTTGGCCTGGATGCCCATCTGGACCGACTGGAGGACTCTGCCGCGCGACAGGGCTTCGCCGTGCAGCTCTCACGCCGGCGTCTGCGCCATGCCCTGCGCCACATGCTGGACGAGGCCGGTTTCGCTGAAATGCGCTTTCGCCTGACGGTGCCCCGCGCGGCGCCGGACGAGACGCTCATCACCATCGAGCCCTGGCAGCCCCCGCCAGAATCGTTGCGGCAATCCGGCGTGCGCTGCGCCATCGCCGGCGGCCTGTCCCGACACAATCCCGCAGCCAAGGACAGCGCCTGGCTGCAGCAGCGGGGCAGCTTCATTCTGCCACCCGGCTGTTGTGAGGCCCTGCTCACAGCCCCGGACGGCTCGATTCTCGAAGGCTTGAGCAGCAACTTTTACGCGGTGCTGGCCGGTGAACTGCGCACGGCCGTTGATGGCGTGCTGGCCGGCATCACGCGCGGCATCGTCCTGCAACTGACGCCGGCGCTATTGCCCCTGCGTCTGTCCCCCGTCCGACTGGATGACTTGCCGCAACTGGAGGAAGCCTTCCTCAGCAGCAGCAGTCGCGGACTGTTGCCCACCGTGCAAATCGACGACCACGTCATCGCTGACGGGCAGCCAGGACCCTTCTCCCGCGCCATCCGCCAGGCCTTCGATCGCTACGTGGAAAGCCACCTTGAGGAACTGTAGCTACGGCAGCGGCTCGCGGAAATCGTAAATGCCGTCACGGATCGCCCAGCGCAGATCACTGCCTCGTGCCACCATGCAGTCCGCTTCGCGCTGCAGACGCGCGCCACTGCGTGGACAACGCATAATATCACCATCCGCAGGGGCGGTCTGCTCCTGCCCGTCACGGCTGGCGCGTACGAAAACGCTGGGACTCCACAGCGCGCCACTGTGTTGCAACAGGCCGTCCGCGCTGACCAGCAGACCGGTCGGCAGCGCGCGTTTGAGCAGACCCAGACGCAACCAGGACACCGGCAGCCGTTTTTCGACCTTGAAGCCGACGTCCGTCAGCTGTCGCCGCATGTATTCCGGATGGAAATCGAAGTTCAACCTGACGAACTCCAGCGGCTCCAGCGTGTAGGGGCTCCAGTCCTGCAGTCCGAAAGCATGGCGCAGGGCGGATTTCAGATGCCTTTTGCTGGCGTGCTCCAGCACCAGCGTCCCCCGCTCTGCCAGTACGCGCGCCATTTCCGCCAGGGCGCCGGGCACGTCAGGCAGGTGATGCAGCACGCGAATGGTGGTGGCGGCATCGAAGGCGCCGGCGCAGAAGGGCTGTCGGCAAACATCCGCCGCGACGTAAACGAAGCGCGGGTCGCGACCCAGGTTTCGTTGCGCATCCTGCAGCTGCGTCAGTGAATAATCCAGCAGAAAGACCTGCCCGAAGCCGGCGTATTCCGGCGTCAGCCGGCCGTATCCGGCCCCGACTTCCAGCAGGCGACGGCCGGCCCCGGGCAGCAGACGCCGCAGCGCGATCCGTTCGACCCGGTCCTCGTAGTCGCGGTTCGCGTCTTCCCAGAAGTCGCTGCGATAGGTTGAACCTTCGTAATCGATGATGTCGGGGCGCTGGGCATCGCCCGGTACGCTCATCCTGCCGGTTCCGCTTCCAGGCCGGCGGCGCTGCGCAGGGCGGCCACCCGGTCACAGCGTTCCCAGGAGACGTCCAGATCGTCGCGGCCAAAGTGACCATAGCTCGCCACCTGGCGATACTGTGGCTGACGCAGTTGCAGTTCCCTGATGATCGCCGCCGGGCGCATGTCGAAGTGTTCCTTGATGAGCGCTACCAGTTCCCCGTCGGGCAGCCGACCCGTGCCGAAGGTCTCGACGGCCAGGGACGTCGGCTCCGCCCTGCCAATGGCGTAGGAGACCTGCAATTCAAAGCGGCTGGCAAGCCCCGCCGCGACGATGTTTTTGGCGGCGTAGCGCGCCATGTAGGCGGCGCTGCGATCGACCTTGGTGCCGTCCTTGCCCGAAAAGGCGCCGCCGCCATGCCTTGCCACGCCGCCATAGGTATCCACGATGATCTTGCGCCCGGTCAGACCGGCGTCGCCGTGTGGCCCGCCGGTGACAAAACGGCCGGTCGGGTTGATGTGAATCTTCGTGTCCGCATCCAGCAAGTGCCCGGGAATAACGTGCCGGATGACGACGTCGGTCAACTGACGATGCAGGTGCTCCTGCTCGACGTGTTCGGCGTGCTGGGCGGATAGCACGATAGCTTCCATGCGTCTCGGCTTGCCCCAGGCGTATTCAACCGTCACCTGGCTCTTGCCATCCGGTCGCAGCCAGGGAAGCTCACCGCTCTTGCGCACCTCCGCCAGGCGGCGGGCCAACTTGTGCGCCAGGGAAATGGTGAGCGGCATCAGTTCCGGCGTTTCGTCGCAGGCGAAACCGATCATCATGCCCTGATCGCCGGCGCCTTCCCGGTCGACGCCGGCGGCGATGTCCGCCGACTGGCCGTGCAGCGACAGCAGGACGCCGCAACTTTCGCTGTCAAGACCGCTGGCAGCGTCGGTGTAGCCGATTTCACGGATGGTCTGACGGACAACGTTGGCGATGGCTTCCTGGCTGACGGGCGCGCGGGTGCTGATTTCGCCCATGACCAGCACCAGGCCGGTGGTGGTCGCCGTTTCACAGGCGACGCGCGCGTAAGGGTCCTGCGCCAGCATGGCATCCAGAATCGCATCAGAGATCTGGTCGCAAATCTTGTCCGGGTGGCCTTCGGTTACGGATTCCGACGTGTAAAGGAAAGACGGCGAATTGACGAAGGTGAGACTGGACAAGGATTGCCTCCCGTCATCAGGACGGGGGCACTATAGCACAGGGCGCCGGGCCGCGACAATGCGCCCGGGCGTCGTCAACCGCTCAGTTGGCCATTGCCGGCGCGGTTGAGCAGCACGTGAAATTCGCTGCGCGCTGCCGGATTGTCGCGGAAGGTGCCAAGCATGCTGCTGGTCGTCATGCTGGCTTCATGCTTCTTCACGCCGCGCATCACGGCGCACATGTGCGTGCCTTCAACCACCACGGCCACGCCATGCGGCGCCAGCACGGCGTTCAGGAAGTTGCCGATCTGGCGCGTCATCCGTTCCTGCACCTGCAAGCGCCTGGCGTACATGTCCACGATGCGCGGAATCTTCGACAGGCCGATGATTTTCCCCTGCGGAATGTAGGCCACGTGGGCCCGGCCGACGAAGGGCAGGAGATGATGTTCGCACAGACTGTGGAACTCAATGTCGCGCACGATGACCATGTCGTCATGGTCGACTTCGAAGATGGCGTCGTTGATCAGCTTCACGGGGTCAGCACGATAGCCGGCCGTCAGCTCCGCCCAGGCGCGCGCCACCCGCTGCGGCGTGGCCCGCAGCCCTTCACGACCGACGTCTTCACCGATGGCCTCCAGCACCGCCGTCGTGGCAGACGCGATATGCTGCTGGTCAACCGGCAACTCCAGGGCCGGCGTCATCATGTGTCCATTGTCCGCCAGGTCGGACTTAAGCGTAGATGAAGCGGTTTCCTGCAATGCTGCAAAGTGATCGTCCATGTCTCCGCCCATGATTTTTCGCTTTCTGGCCTGCTTGCCCGCAGTCACTCAAGTAATGCTAACATAACACCGATTCAATCTGAATGGCATGGCCGGAACCTGTGAGGTTCATGAAACGTGGACACCATCGAGATAGACAACCTGCGCCTGCGCTGCATCATCGGCTTCAGTCCACACGAACTCCGGGACCGCCAGGACGTGCTCATCAGCCTGCGTCTGGGCTGCGACATGCGCGCCGCTGCGCTCAGCGATGACCCCGCTGACGCGCTGAACTATCGCACGCTGACCAAGGATATCATCCGTCTGGTGGAGGGCTCGCGCTGGATGTTGCTGGAGACCCTGGCCACGGCCATCGCGCGCCTCTGTGTGCTGGAGCATGCCGCCGAACGGGTTCAGGTGCGGGTGCACAAGCCAGGCGCGCTGCGCTTTTCGGACTCCGTGGGGGTCTGCATTGAGCGACGGGCCGCCGACTTCGATGACAACTGAGCACAGGGTCTGGCTGTCACTGGGCAGCAACATCAGGCCCCGCGCCAATCTGCGCGCGGCCCTGCGCCTGCTCGGCCAGGCCGGCAGCATCGAACGCTGTTCGCCGGTCTTTCGCACAGCGCCGCAAGGCGACCCGGATCAGGCCGATTTTCTGAACATGGCGCTGCGGCTACGCACCCCACTTGCGCCCGCTGACTTTCAGCGCAAGGTGATTCAGAAGGTCGAAGCCCGGCTGAAACGGGAACGGGACCCTCACAATCGCAATGCCGCGCGCACCATTGATATCGACGTCGCCCTGTGGGGAGACGCTGTGTTTCAGTATGGCGAGCCGGCGAGACAAATCCCCGATCCCGACATCCTGCGTTACGCGCACGTGGCCCTGCCGCTGGCAGCGATCGCCCCCACCCTGCGCCACCCGGTAACCGGGCAGACCCTGGGTGAAATTGCTGCAGCGCTGGGAAGCGCCGGCATCCTGCAACTGCCGCTGGACCTGTGCGCCGACGATGATGAACTCTCGCCACAGGGCCCGCTTCGGGTACAATGACGCCAGTCGCAGAACGAGAGACTCCATGAACCTGCTGGCATATGCCAACATCCTGCTGCGCCGTGGCTGGATCCTGCTGCTTGTCGCGCTGATCGCTGCCTTCAGCGCCTGGTGGCTGGGTGAGCGGCAAACGCCCGTTTACCGGGCTACCCAGCGCGTCCTGATGCAACCGACGCGCGCCGATTTCGGCCTCACTGAAGCCAGCAAGACCCTGCTTGGCAACCACGTCGCCTGGCTGGACAGCGAATTCCGCGCCGCCGAAATCATCGAGAACCTGCGCCTGGACATGACCGCCAGGCATTTGCTCAGTCTGGTGACCATCGCCTCGGACCCGCTCAACCTGACCATCCAGATTGACGTGGACCTGACGGATGGCGACCTTGCCAACGACGTGGCGCGTGAGTGGGGCAACCTGCTCATTCAGTATCGCAACGCCGAAAACCAGCGGGCCCGCCGCGAAGACCACATCAACGCGCGCCTGCAGGACAACGCGCGCTACAGCCTGTTGCGGCCGCGCCCTGCGCTCAACGCCGCTGCCGGCGCCATTCTGGGCCTGATACTTGGCGGCGTGCTGGTGCTGGTGCTTGAGTATCTGGAGAGCAGCATCGTGCGCAACAGCGAGGACATGGAGCGTGCCACGGGCATCAACGTGCTGGCCAGCATTCCCCAGGCAGAAGGATAAGCCATGGACCTGATCACGATCCGCGATCCCCGTTCCGCCGCCGCCGAGGCCTACCGCACGTTGCGCACCAACCTGATGTTCAGCAGCGTGGACAGGCCGGTCAGCACCTTGCTGGTCACCTCCCCCGCCCGCGGCGAGGACAAGAGCAGGGTCCTGGCCAACCTTGCCGTCTGCTTCGCCCAGGGCGGCCACAGCACTGTCCTGGTGGACAGTGACCTGCGCCGCCCCGTCCAGCACGAGATCTGGGGCCTGGACAACGAACGGGGTCTGACGACCATGATGCTGGAGGACTCTGCCCTGGCTGAGCCGCCGCTGGCCGACAGTGCAATAGAAGGCTTGCGCATCCTGCCCGCCGGACCGCTGCCACCCGCGCCGGCGGACCTGCTGGGCAGTCAGCGCATGACAGAGATTATCGGGCTGCTGCGTGCCCGCGCCAGTTACGTCTTCTTCGACGGCCCGCCGGTGCTGGCGGTCACCGACGCCGCGCTGCTGGGCTCGCAACTGGATGGCGTGCTGCTGGTCATCCGCGCCGGCCACACCCGCCGTGAGCATGCTGCCCGGGCCCGCGAGGCGCTGGAACGGGTAAACGTGCGCATCGTCGGCGCGGTGCTGGATAACGCCCCGCGCGAAAGCGCCGCCACGCGCTACACCGCCGCCATTTGAACCAGGAACGGTTGACATGAAGGGTCTGATCCTCAGCGGCGGCAGCGGCACCCGGCTGCGTCCCCTGACCTACACGCGCGCCAAGCAACTCATCCCCGTCGCCAACAAGCCCATCCTGTTCCGCGTGATAGAATCCCTGCGCGAGGCGGACGTAAGCGACATCGGCATCGTCATCGGCGCCACCGGGCCGGACATACAGGAAGCGCTGGGTGACGGCAGCCAGTTCGACGTGCGCCTCACGTGGCTTCCGCAGGACAGCCCGGACGGTCTGGCGCACGCCGTGCGCATCGCGCGCGACTTTCTCGGTGACGAACGCTTCGTCATGTTTCTGGGCGACAACGTGATCCAGGGCGGCATCCGCAGCCTGATCGAGGACTTCGGCGCCAGCGACTGGAACAGCCAGATTGTGCTGAAGGAAGTCGCCGACCCACGCGCCTACGGCGTAGCCGTACTGCATGCGGATGGCAGCATCGAACGGCTCGTCGAAAAGCCGCAGCGGCCACCGTCCAACCTGGCGCTGGTGGGCATTTACATGTTCGACCAGAACATTCACCAGGCGGTGCGGGCCATCCGTCCCTCGGCCCGCGGCGAACTGGAGATCACCGACGCCATCCAGTGGCTCATCGATGCCGGCTATCACGTGGCGCCGCACGTACACACCGGCTGGTGGATCGACACCGGCAAGGCCCACGACATGCTGGAAGCCAACAGTCACGCCCTCGCGGAACTTCCACCGGCCATCGCCGCGGACAGCCTCATCGAAAACTCCGAAGTTGACGCGCGGGTCAGCGTGCAGTCCGGCGCGACCATTCGCAACAGCGTGATCCGCGGTCCCAGCATCATCGGCCACAACACGCTGGTCGAAAACAGCTTCATCGGGCCCTTCACCAGCATTTATCACGATGTCTGCGTCCGCAACGCCGAAATTGAGCGCAGCATCATTCTCGAACACAGCAGCGTATGCGATATCGCCACCCGGCTGCAGGACACGCTCGTCGGTCGCAACGTCAGCGTGCAACATGCCGGCGGCAAGCCCAGGTCACTGCGAATGAACCTGGGCGACCACAGCAGCGTATGGATCCCATGAGATGACAGAAATCAGACTGATCGCCCTTGATCTGGACGGAACCCTCTACGATCCCCGCAGCGGCCTGTCGGCTGTCAACAAGGCGGCGCTGATCGCCGCGCGCGACGCCGGCATCGAAATCGTGTTGGCCACCGGCCGCACGCGCGGGTCGGCGCTCGACATCATTGAGCAACTGGGCTTGTCGTCGCCGGGCATTTACGTGCAGGGACTGGTCACGCACAATGGCGATGGCAGCATCCGCCACCAGCACTACCTGGATCCGGACCTGGCCCGGGAAGTCGTGGGGCTGGTCGACGAGGACATCGCCTTCATCGCCTATTCCGGCACCGATACCTGGGTGGTCAGGTTTGACCGGAACATAGAACTGCTGGTCATGTACGGCGAGCCGCGTCCGCAACAGTGTGACTCGCTGTCAGAGCTGACCCAACGCATCCCGATCAACAAGTTCGCCGCCATGGACGTCATGAATCCGGCCAAAATGAAAGCGTTGCGAGACACACTCGAAGCTGCACTTGGCGGCCGCGCCCAGGTATTGCAGCCAGGGCTGACGATTATGGTTGAGGTCCTGCCGACCGGGACCAGCAAGGGCGGCGCGCTGGCCGGCCTGGTTGACGATATGGGCATCGCGCCGGAGCAGGTACTGGCCTGCGGTGACGGCGAAAATGACATTGAAATGCTGCAACTGGCCGGCATCGGCGTGGCCATGGGCAACGCCGACGAGGAAGTGCAGGCGGCTGCAGATTTCGTTACCAGACCATGCCATCAGGATGGCGTCGCCCATGCCCTGGCGCACTTCCTGCCGCACGTCGTGGGGCCCGAACTGCTGCAGGACGGCACAGCGTGAAAAACATCCTCGTTACCGGTGGCGCCGGCTTCATCGGCAGCGCTTTCGTGCGCCACATGGTGGCGCAGTATCCCGGGCTCAACATCATTGTCTATGACCTGCTGACCTACGCCGGTAACCTGAACAATCTGCTGACCGTCAGCGATGAACCCAACTACCGCTTCATTCAGGGTGATATTGCCAGCCGCGAGGATGTTGCCCGCGCCCTGCAAGGCTGCAACATCGATACCATCGTCAACTTTGCGGCGGAAAGCCACGTCGACCGCAGCATCCTGGCGCCGGACGCCTTCATCCACAGCAACACGGTGGGCGTTCACATTCTGCTGGACGAAGCCCGTCACGCCGGCATCGGTCGCTTCCTGCAGGTCTCGACCGACGAGGTTTACGGCGATATCGCGCCAGACTGTTTCTCCTCGGAAGCGGACAACTTCCTCCCCAACAGCCCCTACGCGGCCAGCAAGGCCGGCGCAGAATTGCTGGTGCGCGCCAGCCACGTCACCCACGGCCTCGATACCGTGATCACGCGCGGCAGCAACACCTTCGGCCCCTTCCAGTACCCCGAAAAGTTGATGCCCTTCTTCATCACCGAGGCCATCGACGGGCGACCCCTGCCCCTCTACGGCGACGGCATGCAGCAGCGTGACTGGCTGCACGTCGATGACCATGCGCGCGGTATCGCCTGCGCGCTCTTCCACGGCGTCTCCGGTCAGGTCTACAACATCGCCGGTGAAGACCAGGCGCATAACATCGACGTGACCCGCCTCATTCTGGAAACACTGGGCCAGCCGACCTCGCTCATCCGCCATGTGCCGGACCGCGAGGGTCACGATTTGCGCTATGCCATGCGCTGCGAACGACTGAAAAATCTGGGCTGGCAGCGCGAACACAGCCTGCAGGACGCCGCCGGGGCTACCGTGCGCTGGTACCAGGAGAATGAGTGGTGGTGGCGCCCGCTCAAATCCGGCGACTGGGACGACTGGTACCGCCGCCAGTATGCGGCGCGTCTGGCGGCCGCCGACGGCTGAGCAGCAATACTCCGCATTCCCCTGCCCGTGCTACAATGCCTGCGGGAGCGACGGGAGAGTCATGCGAATCCTGGTGACGGGCGCCGCCGGCAACCTGGGCGGGCTGCTGCTCAAGGACCTTGCCGAAGCCGGGCACGAGGTGCTGGGTGCCGATGTCGTCGGCGACGACGTCGAGCATCTGGACATTTGCGACTTTTCCGCGACGCAGACCCTGATAGATGCCCACAGACCGGAACTGGTCATTCATGCTGCCGCCTGGACCGACGTCGATGGCTGCGCCAGGGAACCTGAAAGGGCGCTGGCAGTAAACGGCCACGGCACACAGCACGTTGCCCTGGCCGCAGCGGCGACAGGGTCGGCCATCGTCTACGTCAGCAGCAACGAAGTCTTTTCCGGCCGCGACCGCCGGCCGCTGGATGAGTTTGCGCGCCCGGCGCCGGGCAATCCCTACGGCAGCAGCAAGCGGGCCGGAGAAATTGCGGTGGCGGCGCACAACCCGCGCCACTACATCGTTCGCACCGCCTGGCTCTTCGCCCACGGAGGACGCAACTTCGTCCAAGCCATTCTCGGGGCTGCGCGCGCCGGCGTGCCACTGCGAGTGGTCAGCAACGAGGTCGCCAATCCGACCTACACCAATGACCTGTCAGCCGCGATCGTGCGCCTGGTCGCCAGCGAACGCTTCGGCACCTACCACTTCGTCAACGAGGGGGCCTGCTCGCGTCTGCATTTTGCGCGTCATATCCTCGACCGCAGCGGATATGTGGAAACGCCGATCCAGGCCATCAGCAGTCACCAGTGGCCGCGGCCGGGTTCGCCGCCGGAGTACGCGGCACTCGCCAACCACGCCGGACGCATGCTGGGAATCACGCTGCGTCCCTGGCAGGAAGCTGTCGACGCCTTCCTGCAGCGTGAAGGACTGTGGCGATGAATGCAGCGGTCACGCGCGAGCCCACGCTGTCGGTCGTCATACCCAACTGGAATGGCGCGCATTTTTTGCCCACCTGCCTGAATTCCCTGGCAAGACAGTCCTGGAGCGCGCTTGAGGTCATCGTCGTGGACAACGCCTCCAGCGACAGTTCCTGCGACCTGATTCGTCAGGATTTCCCGCAGGTGGAACTCATTGAGTTGCCCCGGAACAGCGGCTTTACCGGCGCCTGCAATGCGGGCCTGCGCGCTGCAAGGGGTGAGCTGGCGGGACTGCTGAACAATGATACGGAAGTGCATCCAGGCTGGGCGGAGGCCATCGTGGCGGCCTTCCGGCGTCACCCGCGCGCCGGCGCCGTCGCCAGCAAGATGCTGCTCTTCGACCGCCGCGATCACCTGCACACGGCCGGCGATTGCTTCTCGCTGGATGGTCGCGCCGGCAACCGCGGTGTCTGGCAGCGGGACTGCGGGCAGTACGAACGGGAGGAATACGTCTTCAGCGCCTGCGGCGGTGCCGCCGTCTATCGCCGCAGCATGCTGGACCAGATAGGTCTGCTCGACGACGATTTCTTCTTCTCCTGCGAGGACGTGGACCTTGGCTGGCGCGCGCAGCTGGCCGGCTGGCGCTGCGTCTACACCCCTCAGGCCATCGTCTATCATCACCTGTCGGCCACCGGCGGCGGCACGACAGCCAGTTACTACGACGGCCGCAACCAGATCTTTCTGCTCGTCAAAAACTATCCCGACGACCTGTGGCGTTGCCACGGCCGTCAGGTCTTGCGGGCCCAGTGGCAGTTGTTGCGTGAGGCGATGGCCGCCTGGCGCGGCGCGGAGGCCCGGGCCCGCCTGCGTGGCATGCTGGCCGGGCTGCTGGGCATACCCCGCATGTGGCGCAAACGCGCGCCAATCCAGGCCAGCCGACAGGTGTCGCTGCAGTATCTTGAGGAACTGCTGGGAGATCCGGCTTCATGAACGCTGACGGTGGGCCGGATGCGGCGCGGCCCTTTCTGTCAATCGTCATACCGGCCTACAACGAAGAACAGCGGCTGCCCGCCAGCCTTGACAAGATTGAGCGCTTTCTGGAACAGCAGCGTTACAACGCCGAACTCCTGATTGTCGACAACGGCAGTACGGATCGCACAGTGTCCGTAGCCAGTGAATTTGCAGAGTCGCGACCCTGGGTACGCGTCGTCAAGGCAGCGGTTCGCGGCAAGGGGCTGGCGGTCAAGGTCGGCATGCAGGTCGCCACGGGGGAGTTTCGCTTCATTTGCGACGCTGACCTGTCCATGCCCATAGAGGAAATAGCGAAGTTCCTGCCGCCACAGAGTGAAGGTTACGACGTCCTGATGGCGACCCGGGAGGGGCAGGGTGCGCGACGCATCGGCGAACCCCTTTACCGGCATCTGATGGGCCGCATTTTCAATCTCATCATCAAGCTTGCCGCCCTGCCGGGCATACAGGACACCCAGTGCGGCTTCAAGATGTTTTCCCGCAAGGCGGCTGAAGACCTGTTCTCCGTGCAACAGATGGTCGGCATCGGTTTTGACGTCGAACTGCTCTTCATCGCGCGCAAGCGTGGCTACCGCATCCGTGAAGTGCCCATCACCTGGTACTTCGATCCCGACAGTCGCATGCGTCTGATCTACGATTCGCTGTACATTCTTCTGGAAATCCAGCAAATTCACCTCAACTGGCACCGTGGTGTCTATGCCCGGCCTGGCCCATGAACATCGCCTGCATGGCGTCGGTTTCCGTCACATTCTTGCCATGGACGAGGCCGGTCGCGGTGCCTGGGCCGGGCCGGTCTGCGTTGGCGCGGTCTGCCTGCCGCCTGGACGCAAGGGGCTGCGGGCGGCGCTGGCAGGCGTCCGCGACAGCAAGGTCATGACCCCCGTACAACGGGAGCAGGCTGCCCCGCGAATTCAGCAGCTGGCGCTCACCTGGGGTCTTGGTTGCGCCGGCAATGCCGAAATCGACAGGGACGGCATTGAACAGGCAACGGAACTTGCCATGCAGCGCGCCCTGGACGATGCCTGTCAACGCCGGCCGGGTTTCCTGCCCGATTGTCTCCTGCTGGATGCGATCGTCTGGCCCGGGCAACTGGCGCGCTATCCCCAGGTCACCATGATCGACGGCGACGCGCGCTCGTTGAGCATCGCAGCGGCCAGCGTGCTGGCCAAGACCTGGCGCGACGAACTCATGCGCGCGCATGCCCTTGTGTATCCCGGCTATGGTCTGGCAAGGCACAAGGGCTATGGCACGGCTGCACATCGCACTGCCCTGAAGGCGCTGGGGCCGTCGCCGCTCCACCGGCTCAGCTACCGACCTCTGGCTGCGTTCGCGAACGGGCCGGCCCGATGAAACTGGCGCTGGTGCACGACTGGTTGAATCAGGTCGGTGGCGCGGAAGATGTGCTGGCGACCCTGCTGGAGTTGTGGCCGGACAGCCCGCTCTACACCAGCATTCACGCGCCGGAGCGGATGCCGGCAGCCATCAACAGGGCGGAGATTCATACGCTCTGGCTTGACCGTTTGCCGGGGATCAGACGCTTTCACCAGCCTTTCTTTCCGCTCTACCCCCTGGCCTGGTCCGGCTTGCGCCTGCAGGGCCATGACGTCATCCTGAGCAACAAGAGCGGGTTTTGCACGGCGCTGCGGCATGACCGGCAGACACTGCACATTTGCTACTGCCTGACGCCGACGCGCTACCTGTGGCAACTGGATGAGTACCTGGAGCGCGAGCGAGTGGCAGCGCCCCTGCATCACGCCCTGCGCCCGCTGGTCGCCCTCATGCGCCGCCAGGACCATGCGGCGGCGCAACGAATCCATCATTTCATCGCTATTTCCAGTGCCATTCGCCAGCGAATCCGCGAGTGTTACGGTCGCGATTCAACGCTCATATTCCCGCCCGTCGATACACAGCGCTTCAGGCCGGAGCCGGACCACGATGACTATCTGCTGGTCGTTGCCCGTCTGGTGCCCTACAAGCGCATCGACCTGGCCGTGCAGGCAGCCAGCCGTCTGGGGTTGCCACTCAAGGTTGGCGGCGCCGGTCGTGACCTGGAGCGGCTGCGCGCCATGGCCGGGCCCACGGTGGAATTTCTGGGACGTGTGCCTGATGATGAGTTGCCCCGGCTGATGGCGCGCTGTCGCGCCTTCCTGTTTCCCGGGCATGAAGATTTCGGCATCACGCCCGTGCAGGCCCAGGCGGCCGGCCGGCCGGTCATCGCCTACGGCGCCGGCGGCGCGCTGGATACGGTGCTGCCGGGTCACAGTGGCGAACTGTTCCACGAGCAAGACGTCGAGTCCCTGGCGTCGGTCCTGGCGACCCTGGATACCAGCCGCTACGATAGTGAAGTCATCCGGAAACATGCCCTGCGCTTCGATACGAGCATATTCAAACAACAAATGCGCGCATTCGTTGACCAGGCGCTCAAGGCCTTTCGCAGCCAGGAGCCCATGGTGTGGCAGGGTCCCACGGGAGTGCGAGAGTCGTGAAGGAATTGTTCGCTGCCGTCCGGGTACTGGGTCGCTGGTGGTGGCTGGTGGCGATCCCCATCCTTTTTTCGCTGTTGAGCGCCCTGCCCTCCCTGCCAGCCGTGAATCGCACGACCAGTGGCTATGCCACCACCCTTCACTTCAGCGCCGCCCAGCAACCTCCCGAGCAAATGCTGGCGGAAAGCAGCATCATGGATCTGTGGTTGACGGCGGAACTGGCGGTGCATGCCATCAGCACCTGGGTGCGCACAGAGAGCTTTAGAAATGAACTCGGTGGCGCGCCTGGCTTGCAGGGCGGTGACCTTGACGCCCTCGGCATAGCCTCCGACAGCCATCGCAGCATTGGACAGCTGTTTCTCAGCCATCCGGACGCGCAGGCCCTTCAGCGCATTGCCGCCGCGGCGATCGATGTTCTTCTGTCACGGAGCGGGGACTATTTCCCGCAGTTTGATGAAGGGACGGTATCGGTCACTGTACTGGATGCCGCCGGCGTCGGGCCGGTGCCCGTGCCATTGAGCCGGCGTCTGGCCCCGCTAATCAGAATTGCGCTGGGGATCGGCGTGGGGCTGGTGCTGGCCGTGCTGGCGCATGCCCTGGACCCATACCTGCGCAGCCGCGGCGACGTGGAGGCGCTGGGCCTGGCCGTGCTCGTCTCTCTGCCAAAAGACTAGTCCTGGTCTGCGAGCGGCCGCAATATGGCGCGCACCGGCGATGCGCAGGCGCCTTCCAGCCGCAGGGGCAGCGCGACCAGTTCATAGTCACCATCCGGCACATCCCGCAACCAGAGGCTCTCCAGGGTCACAATGTTGTGCCGCCGCAGGGCATGGTGCCCCGGCAGGTCATGGCTGTCGCCCGCGTCCACCGAGGGGGAATCAAGCCCCAGTAATCTCACTCCCGACACCGCCAGCGCCTCAATCAGGGCGGGGGCCGGCCAGGGCCAGGCCTCCGGCCAGACGTCAGCTTCCAGATCGCTGACCGCGCTGCGCAGCAGCAGTCGCTCTACTCCAGCCAGCGAGCCGGGTTTCAGGTCAGACAGTTCCAGCGGACCGGCGTCCCGCCCGACGGTGACCAGCCGCGCCGGGCCGATGCAGGCAGCCAGGGGCATGTCCGCCGCCGACGCGCCGTCGGCTGCACAGTGGTACCAGGCATCCATGTGTGTGCCCAGGTGCAGCGTCGCGTTCATGGCCGTGAGGTTGACAGCGGCGCCAGCGCCCAGACGCATTGTGTGGCGCAGCCGGAAGGGCTGATCCCCCGGCCAGACTGCCGTTCGCGCATTGACCGGCCGTGTGATGTCATGGATCACAGCTTCTTCTCTCCCTGCAAATGTCGCCCTGACCAGGCCGGAGGTCATCAGCAGTCATGCGGTCCAGCGTCGCCGGCGCATGAGTTGCGCATGCGAACCCGGGCGTCGGACACCCGACCCTGAACGCTCAGAAAAGCCCGACAATTTCACCGCTCTCGTCTATGTCGACCTGTTCGGCGGCCGGGTGGGCCGAAAGCCCTGGCATCGTGCGCATGTCGCCACACAGCGGGTAGATGAAACCCGCACCGACGCTGGCGCGCACTTCCCGCACCGGCAACTCAAAGCCGGACGGCGCGCCCTTGAGCTGCGGATCGTGACTGAGGCTGAGGTGTGTCTTGGCCATGCAAATGGGCAGGTCGCCAAAGCCGTTTGCCTCGTAGCTGTCAATCTGGCGCGCGGCTGCCGCTTCGTAGCGAACGCTGCCGGCACCATAGATTTCTGTCGCGATGGCCTCAATCTTGTCTCGCAGGGGCTGGTTCAGATCGTAGAGAAATCTGAATCCCGAGGGTCGCTGCGCCGCGCTGACGACCATCTCGGCCAGCTCCACGGCGCCGGCGCCACCGCGGGCATGGTGTCGCGCGGGCGCCGCGCCCAGCGCTCCGGCCTCAATGGCGATGCGTCGAATCGCCTCGATTTCCTGCGGATGATCGCTGTCAAACACGTTGATGGCCACCACCGGCGTCACACCATGGCGCTTAACGTTCTCGATCTGTCTGATCATGTTGGCGGCGCCGAGCTCAACCTCCCCGACGTTGCATTCCAGCATCGCTGACGGCAAGGCCTTGCCGGCGACGACGCGATGCCTGCCGCTGTGCAACTTCAGGGCCCGCACGGTGACCACCAGCACAGCCGCGTCCGGCCGCAGCCCACTGGCACGGCATTTGATGTTAAAAAACTTCTCGGCGCCGATGTCCGCGCCAAAGCCGGATTCGGTGATCAGATAGTCGCCGCACTTGATCCCGATCAGGTCGGCCAGCACACTGCTGTTGCCCTGGGCGATGTTGGCGAAGGGGCCGGCGTGCACCAGCGCCGGCGTATTTTCCAGGGTCTGCAACAGGTTGGGACGGATGGCATCCTTCATCAACACCGTCATGGCGCCGGCCGCGCCAATTTGCCCGGCCGTCACCGGTTCGCGACGGCTGTTGAGGCCGATGACGATCCGCGCCAGGCGCTCGCGCATGTCCTGCAGCGAGGTGGTCACGGCAAGGATGGCCATCACCTCACTGGCGACGGCGATGTCAAAGCCGGTCTCGCGCAACATGCCGTTCCATTTGCCGCCCATGCCGACGACAATGTTGCGCAGGGCGCGGTCATTCATATCCACCACGCGCCGCCAGGTGATGCTGTCCGGGTCGATGTCCAGCGGGTTGCCGCGCATGAGACGGTTGTCGATCATGGCCGCCAACAGGTTGTTGGCGGCCGCGACGGCGTGGATATCGCCGGTCAGGTGCAGGTTGAAGGTCTCCATGGGCACCACCTGGGCATGGCCGCCACCGGCGGCGCCTCCCTTTATGCCGAAGGTCGGCCCCATCGAGGGTTGGCGCAGCGTGATCACCGGACGCTTGCCCAGGTGCTTCATCGCCTGACCCAGGCCCACTGTGGTCGTGGACTTGCCCTCACCCAGAGGCGTTGGCGTGACCGCCGTGACGTCGACGTACTTCGCGTCTGGCCGGTCGCGCAGTTTTTCCAGCACGTTCAGTCGCAGCTTGGCCACGTGTGGCGAGCCATAAAGATCGAGGTCCGCCGGCTCAAGCCCCATTTGCGCGGCTATTTCATGGCAGTGCTTCAGGTCTGCCTGACGGGCAATCTCAAGGTCAGCAGGCATTGATCTTCCCCTGGACATATTGGCGTTTTCACTCTATCACAGGCCCTGAATCAGGCGCTGCGCAGGGGGCTGGTTGGGCTGACGACCGGCGTCCGGGTAAAGGTGGCCGTCGCGGCAGCGGGACCGGGAGTGTTGTCCGGTCCGGGCGTGATGGTGGACAGCGGCGTCGCCGTGTCGAAAGGTGTCGCGGTCGGTTCCAGCGCGCGCAACAGGGAACGATGTACGTAAACGGCTTCGATGCGACGCGAACGCGGCTGCTCGTCGAGCAGATACCAGTCTGGCGCGGCCGGCGCCGGTGAAATCACACACACCTCCTCCCCCTCAAACAGGGCGCCGACGATGCCCGCATCACTGGCAGGAGCGGCCCGCACGACGGCCTCCGGCACCACCACGACGAAGGGCTGACACTCCGGCATGGGAGTGCGGGAGGGGGGCGGCACGAACAGCACCGCGCTGGTCAGCTCGCGGATGGTGGTGGCGCTGGCCCGCTGCCCGGCCTGCAGGGTGACTTCACGCACGCCCAGGCCGCCGCTGCGCAGATAGTTTTGCGCGCCCTGCCACAGGTACCAGCCGGCGAACACCAGCGCGGCCGCGATCAGCATGATGAGCCATGCGGGTTGGGAACTGCTCCTCATTCAATCATTACCTGATCCGGCTGCTTTCTGATTTTACAACCGAATTGTCCAGTGGTTGCAGTCCCGCATCGTTGCTATCCTTCAACTGTTGCTCCAGTTGCTGGCGGAGAATTCGGAATCCATCATGGTTTCTACCAGATATTTTGATCTGCAATCGGTCTTCGATGCGGCTGGTCAACCAGGGGTGTTTGGCAAGGGGCTGCACGGCTTGTGACCCTGCATCGCCTGGTTCTGCAGTTCCAGGCACCGCTGGTACTGGAGTGCGGCGTGAACCAGGGCTGGTCCAGCGGGGTGCCGGCACATGCCTGTGAGCGGAAAGGCGGCAGGCTGGTTTCACTGGACATTGAGGACTGTTCGGACGCCATTGAATCGGAAGTCTGGACGTTCATAAAAACTGACGACAGCGATCTGGATTTTGTGCTGAAACAGGCGCCTGAACTTGCCGGGGGAGTAGACCTTGTCTAGCATTCGCCAGGCCACGTCGCCCGTCTGGCCGAACTTTACTACCCCTTTGTAAAGCAAGGCGGTTATCTGGCCTTTGACGACGTCGACCCCGGACCTTTCATGAAAGGGGGGACGCAAGGATAATCCAGACATGGAAATCGTCTGGCGACGGATAGGTAATGTTGTTCTGGACTTTTTCTATGCCAACGAAGACGACCTGCTGCTCGATGTCCAGTTCGGGAGTACCGGCCTCGCCATCATGAAGAAGCTGGTTCCCCCTGAACGCAGCAGCGCACCTGTCATCCGGCGCCAACGCCGTTTCTTCACGCTGCGCTCCCTGGCGCGCGCTATCCTGAAAGGCGATTGAGAGGCAGGTACTGCACAGAGGAATCAAAAGGGCGCCGCAGCACCCTTTTCACGTTACACCGGTCCCGCGTCAGGCCATGTTGTCGATGATGGCCGTCGCGAAGGCGCTGGTGGCAACCTCACTGGCGCCGTCCATTTGACGGGCAAAATCATAGGTCACGATCTTTTGCGCCAGGGTCTTTTCGTAGGCCGTGCCGATCAGTTCGGCCGCCTCGTTCCAGCCGATGTGTTCCAGCATCATCACACCGCTGAACAGCAGTGACCCCGGGTTGACCTTGTCAAGGTTGGTGTACTTGGGCGCGGTGCCGTGCGTTGCCTCGAATAGCGCGATCTCGTCACCGACGTTGGCGCCTGGCGCGATCCCGACGCCGCCCACTTCAGCCGCCACGGCGTCGCTGAGATAGTCCCCGTTGAGGTTGGTGGTGGCGATGACGTCGTGTTCGCGCGGGCGCAACAACATCTTCTGAAACATGATGTCGGCGATGGTGTCCTGCAGCAGAATGCGGCCTTCCGGCACCTCGCCGCCGTGCTCACTGGCGACGTCGTCCCAGGAAATCGTCTCGGCAGGAAACTCCTCGCGCCCGACCTCGTAGCCCCAGTTGACAAAGGCGCCTTCGGTGAACTTCTGGATATTCCCCTTGTGCACGAAGGTCACGCTCTTGCGGTCGCGCTCAATGGCGTAGCGGATGGCAGCCCGAATCAGTCGCTTGCTGCCAAAGGGGCTGACCGGCTTGATGCCCAGGCCGGCGTCCTGGAAGAAACCGGTGGCGCCCATTTCCTCACGCAGGAAGCGCGCCAGCTTCTCGTTCTCGGGGGTGCCGGATTCGTACTCGATGCCGGCGTAGATGTCTTCCGTGTTTTCGCGAAAGATCACCACGTCGACGTCCTGCGGCTGCCGCAAGGGGCTGGGCACCCCTGCGTACCAACGGACCGGCCGAATGCAACTGTAGAGGTCCAGCACCTGGCGCAGGGTCACGTTCAGGCTGCGAAAGCCGCCGCCCACCGGCGTCGTCAGGGGCCCCTTGATGCCGACCAGGAACTCGCGCAGGGCATCGAAAGTCTCCTCCGGCATGTAGTTGCCATCGTAAATGCCGGCGGCCTTCTCGCCCGCGTAGACTTCCATCCAGGCAATCTTGCGATTGCCACCATAGGCCTTTTCGACCGCAGCGTCCCAGATGCGCTTGCTGGCCGTCATGATGTCGTAACCGATGCCGTCCCCTTCTATGAACAGCAGAACGGGGTTGTCCGGCACGTTCAGCATGCCATTGGCGGCGGTGACTTTTTCGCCCCGCTCCGGGACTGCAATCTTGTCAAAGGCCATCTTTCGCCCGTCTCCTGTTCCGGTCTTCTGCCGGCGCGCAGTATAGCATAAATCCGGTCGCTGTATTGTGAGGCCTGCCGTCAGGCGACCGGGCCCCAGGGTTCGATCAACACCTTGCCGCTCTGACCCGTAAGCTGCAGCTCCCAGGCCTGCTGTACGTCGTCCAGACTGAAGCGATGCGTGACCAGCCTGTCAAGTTGGGGGCCGACCCTGCGAATCTGCTGCAGGATACGCGGCGCCAGGCCAAGGTTGTAATGCCAGGTCCCCACCAGCGTGAGTCCCTTGCGAATCATGTCCCTGCTGACGTACAGCGGCGTGGCCTCACCGCACTCGCCAACGAAGGAGACCGAGCCGAGGCGTCGCACGGCATCGATGCACAGGCGGTGCGCCGCCACCACACCCGAGCAGTCCATCGCCCTGTCGACGCCCCGCCCCTCCGTCAGATCCAGGATCTGCTCCAGGGCGCCCTCAGGCTCCAGCACGGCATCCGCGCCCAGTTCCTGCGCCAGGCCGGCGCGATACGGGTTCGACTCGACGCCGATGACGCGCACGCCGCGATAGCAGGCGTTGACAACGCCGCCCAGACCGACCGGCCCCAGCCCGGTGATCAGCAGGGTCTCGCCTGGCAACAGGCCCAGTTTCTCCAGGCCGCCGTAGGTCGGCCCCAGGGCGCAGCAGGCCATCGACGCGTGTAGCGTCGATATGTCATCCGGGACCGGCACCAGTTGCCAGTCCTGCTTGAGCATGTACTGGGCCAGCGTGGCGCTGCCGTTCTGCAAGATGGCGCCCGCGTCATCCAGGCAGTAAATAAAATCGCCCGTGTTGCAGTAGAAACAGTCGCCACAGGGGATCTGCGGCATGACCACGACGCGCTGCCCTGGCTGAACGCGCGCCGGGCCAACGGTCTCCAGCACCTCGCACACGGCCTCATGACCCAGATAATCGCGCGGGTCACCCTCCGCGAAGGTCTTGTACTCGGTACACAGCGGCGCGAGATTGACCTTTAGCAGCACACGCCGCTCGTCCGCCTGCGGGTCCGGAAACTCTTTCACCTGCGCCTGCTGCACCCCGGTCACCGTTGCCTGCTTCATGCGCTCCTCCTGTCAATCAGATCATGCCCCAGTGCCTGCCCTTCGCGCAGCATGCCCCGCGCCGCTTCCGGCGAGCGGGCCTCGGCATAGATGCGCAGCAGCGGCTCCGTGCCGCTGGGGCGTATCAGCAGCCAGCTGTCATCCGCCAGCCACAACTTGATGCCATCGGTCGTATCCATCCGCGTCACCACTTCCCCGTTAAGGGAGGCGGGTGTGTTTTCCGCCAGGCGCCGGACCATCTCGCCCTTTGGCAACTGGCCTTCCAGCCGGGCGTCGATACGCCCGTAGTGCGCCGGGCCGAAATTCCCTTGCAGGTCAGCGACTATTTCGTGCAGCGGCGCCTGGGCCTGCGCCATGATTTCCAGCAGCAGCAGCCCCATCAGGATGCCATCACCTTCCGGAATATGGCCGCGGATCGAGATGCCGCCGCTTTCTTCTCCGCCGATGAGAACGTCATCCTGCATCATCAGATCGGCGATGTGATTGAAGCCGACGGGAGTCTCATGCAGCGGCAAACTGTACCGGCGGCAAAGCGAGTTAATCATGAAGGTCGTTGAGATGGTCTTGACCACGGCGCCACGCAGTCCCCGCTGCTCCACCAGATGGCGCAGCGTCAGCGCGAAAATATGATGCGGATCGACGAAGTTGCCGAGCGCATCGATCGCGCCGATGCGGTCGGCGTCGCCGTCCGTCGCCAGCCCCACGTCCGCCTGTACCCGCTGCACAGCCGCCACCAGTTCGTTCAGATAGCGCAGGATGGGTTCCGGATGGATGCCGCCAAAGCCGGGATTCAGGACGTCACGAATCTCGTTGACCTGGCAGCGGGAGCGCGACAGGATGGTCTTGATGGCCCCGCGCCCGGCGCCCCACATGGCATCCACCATGACTGACAGCTCGCGCCGGGAAATCTGGTCGACGTCCACCAGGGTACTCAGATGTTGATAGTAGTCCCAGCCGGGGTCGAAGCGACGGATCAGCCCCTGCTTCAGACCTTCCTCGTAATCCAGCCGGGCGGTCTTGCGGCCGGAAGCTTCCAGGGTCCGCAGCTCCGCTTCCACCAGGGCGCAGTGTTCCCGGGTGGCGCTGCCGCCGTAGCTGGTCTTGAGCTTGAAACCGTTGTAGCGCGGCGGATTGTGGCTGGCCGTGATCACCACGCCGGCCGCGGCGCCCCGCAGTCGGACGTTCCAGGAAATGGCCGGCGTGGGCGCGTCCGTTCGAGTCAGCCAGGCGGTAATTCCATTGCCCGCCAGCACGCTGGCAACTTCGGCCGCGAAGCGGTCCGACAGGAAACGGGTGTCGTAGCCGACGACCACCTCGGGTGGCCCGGGACCTTCGTGCTGACGGTGCACTGCCTGCGCCACCGCCTGGGTCACCAGGGCCAGGTTGGCGAAGGTAAAACTGTCCGCGATAACCGCGCGCCAGCCGTCGGTGCCGAAGCTGATCATGGTCGCTGTCCCTGTTCTCCGCGAATGGGCTGGCAAGGCCGCCGACATTGTACCACCGGGACGGGCACAGGTACCGAAACCCGGCGCTGACAGACGGCAAGTCTGTGCTATACTGCCGCGCAACGACAGTTTCTTTTTCCTTGTGACCTGAAAAAAGTAAAAGGGGACAGCGCCGGGCAGGGTGCCTGGTGCGTTGACTCATGCACAACGATCATCTGCGAATTATCCCGCTGGGCGGTCTGGGCGAGATCGGCAAGAACATGACCGTCATTGAGTGGGGCAAGGACGCCCTGCTCATCGACACAGGCATCATGTTCCCCGCCAACGACATGCCGGGGGTGGACTACATCATCCCGGACTTCGGCTATCTGCTGGATCGTGAGGACCTCACACTGCACGGCATCCTCTACACGCACGGCCACGAAGACCACACCGGCGCCGTGGCCCACGTCATCGAGGCCTTTCCCGGCACGCCGGTCTGGGCCACGCCGCTGACCGCTGCCCTGCTGAACGCCAGGTTGAAGGATGCCGGGCGCCAAAAGCAAAGCGAGGTGAACATCTTCCAGCCCGGCGACGACTTTCAGGTGGGGCCGTTCCCGGTCGAAAGTTTCCACGTCTGCCACAGCATTCCCGATTGCGTCGGCTATGGCATCAACACGCCGCTGGGGCTGGTCGTGCATACCGGCGACTACAAGTTCGACAACACCCCGCCCGACGGGCGTCGCCCGGATTACGCCAAACTGGCAGATTTCTCGCGTCGTGGGGTGCAGTTGCTGCTGGCCGACAGCACCAATGCCGACCGACCGGGCTGGACTCCCTCCGAAAGCAGCGTGGTGGCCGCCTTCGACGACGTCTTTGAGGAGGCGCAGGGGCGAATAATGATCGCCACCTTCGCCTCACATCTGCAGCGGATACAGCAGGTGGCCGCATGCGCGGCGCGCCACGACCGCCGTCTGGCTATCGCCGGCTACAGCATGAACGCCAACGTACGCATGGCGCGCAAGATGGGCATCCTGCAACTGGATGACAATTTGCTGGTGGACCTGGAGGCCAGCAACAGCCTGCCCCCGGAGAAGGTCGTCCTCATGGTGACCGGTACCCAGGGGGAACCTTCCGCCGTGCTGGGGCGTCTCGCCCATGACCGTCATCATCAGCTGGACGTCAGGCCGGGCGATACCATCGTCATTTCCGCCCATGCCATTCCCGGCAATGAGGAAATGGTGTACCGCACCATTAACCGGCTCTTCCAGCGCGGCGCCAACGTCCTGTACGACCCCGTGGCGCCGGTGCACGTCTCGGGGCACGCCTGTCAGGAAGAGATGAAGCTTATGCTCAGCCTGACCCGACCGCGCTTTTTCGTGCCCGTCCACGGCGAGTTGCGGCACCTCATGGCCCACGCCCGCCTGGCGCTCGCCGCCGGACTGCCGGAAGAGAACATCCGCGTGGTCGAAAATGGCACGGTGATCAATGTCTCGGAAGCCGGTATCGAGATTGGTGAACGGATGCCCGGCGGTCACGTCTTTGTGGATGGCAGCGGTGTGGGCGACGTCGGCCCGGCGGTTATGCGCGACCGGGAGACTTTGGGCAAGGACGGCTTTCTGGTCGTTGTGGTCAACGTCGCTGCCGACAGCGGAGAAATCCTCGCGCAGCCGGAAGTCCTGACCCGTGGCTTTGTCTATTTGCGCGAGGCTGACGAACTGCTTGAGACCGTGCGCGAAACGGCGGTTGCCGCCCTGGTTGACGCATCCGTGAACCGCAACGGTCGCCGGCGCGAATTGCTGCAGGAACGGGTCAGCCGCGTGCTTTACAGCGAGACCCGCCGGCGCCCGATGGTCTTTTGCATCATCAATGAACAGTGATCAGGCCTGGCGACGACGCCAGGGCAACAGAATCCGGCCCAGCCAGCGGCGCAGTATTCGATAGCGCGCCCGCCCCCAGGAGATGTTTGCCTGCCCGCTGTCGGGTTCCGCCTGGCTCTCCGGCCCGTAACGCGCGCGCATGTACAGCGTGGTAATCGCCGTTACCGGCGGCTCGGCGACGGGCAGGTCGCGAACAATGCGGCGGCGGCGTTCCGCCGGCGTTTGGGATGGGTCCAGCCTGATGCCCAGCAAGCGCGTGTAACGCTCCAGCCGTGCCCAGGCCCTGGAGATCGGGTTCAGGCGCCGCAGACCGCGCCATTCCCACCACCACCAGAGAAACAGCAGTAACACCAGCAGCAGCAAGAGCAACAGCAGCGCGGCCAGCACACTGTTTGGCAGGGGCGGGATGCTGGAAGAGCGATCCGGTGCATCGGGAGCGGGCGGATCAAGCGGTGCTTCCAGCGGTGGATCAGCGGACTGCGGCGGGAAACCTGGCGCGGTGGGAGAAGGTGTAGGCGTGAGTGTCGCCGCGGGCGCAAACGTGGCCGTGGGGGTAAAGGTGGCCGTGGGCGTCAACGTGGCAGTGGGTGTCGACGTGGCTGTGGGTGACGGTGAAGCGCCTGGCGGCGGGGGCCTTTCCGCTTCGTCTGGCAGCGGATCGACCTCGCTCGTGGGCGTCGCGACGTTCTGCAGGGCGATGGGGGTCAGGGTTGGCGTCGCCGTGGGCGTTTCCTCTTCATTCGGGATGCCTGATCGCTGTGGGTCTTCGCGCTCCAGCGGCGCCTGGGCGGCGGTCGGCTCAAACTCGACCCAGCCATAGCCTGGGAACCAGACCTCGACCCAGGAATGGGCATCCCGCTCCTGCACCTCAAAGCTTGCCGGTTCCGGATCCCAGCGCCCCTGCGCAAAACCGGTGGCCATCCGCGCCGGCACGTTCAGCGAGCGCAACATAATGATCATGGCCGAGGCGTAGTAGTTGCAGTAGCCCTCGCCGACGTCAAAGAGAAACCAGTCGATCGGGTCACGGTCCGGCGGCGGCTGCGGGATACGTTCGTTGTAGCGGATGTTCTGCCGCAACCAGCCTTCCAGCGCCTTCGCCTGGTCATAGGGAGTCGTGGCGCCGGCCTCGTTGACGATTCGCTGCGCGAGTTCCCTTGTCCGTCGCGTCACGGAAGGAGACACGTAGAAGTACAGGCCACTCACCCATTCGGGCCAGTCGCTGCCGGCAGCGCGCAGCTGGTCGGCCCGCGCGGTGCCCAGCGCGCTGGTGACGCTGTAGCTGTCCCCGCTGTAGAGCACCTGCAGGGGACGAATGACGGAGACATTGATGGAACTGATGGGCTGGTCCCCGGCCGGCGGCTCGAGAAACCTGCCATCGGGCCCGATGTAACGCAGATCGCTGCGCGTCGGCAACCCGACGGAGACGACCTGGGGCGCGGCGTACACCAGCCTGGAGGCGGCCAGTTCCATGGTGAAAGTCTGTTCGACCTCTTCCCGCGCCCCCGCCGGAAAGCTCTCCTGCGGCAGCTCCAGCGGCGCCTGGGGGTCGGTCAGACGTGTATCGGCCGCCGGCGACCAGCGACCGTTTTCGTAGATATCAAAGACGCGGGCGCGCCAGTAATAGCGGTGGGTGGGTGGCGCTGAAACCCGCATGACGACGTCGTCGCCCAACTGGACAGCGCCGCCCAGTTGCAGGGAATCCCCGCCATAGTAGTCAGAGGTCGCCGGCCCGGGCATGTCGCCCGGGCTAAACAGCCGGTCCAGGAGATCGCCGGCTTCGGTCAGCGGATCACTGGTCAGCAACTCCTGCAACTCGTCAAACCGTTGCTGGACGTTCATCGCCGGCAGCAGCCAGGCCAGCAACAGCGTCATCAGGGACAGCAACACCCCCAGGCGATAAAACTGGCGTCGCAACAGGCGGGGCACCCGCACCCGGTTGATGGCCCAGTACCATTCACGCGCCCGCAGACTGGAGCGAATGACGAGCAACAGCGACAGAAACAGGCAGGCTACCAGGTAGGGATCGAGGTTCGCGTTGCCCTGGTAGGTGAAGGCATTGGCCACCAGTACCAGGCCGACCGGGAACACGGCGCGCATGACACGGTCCATGCGATAAACGTGCCAGACCGCGTTGTAGGCCAGAAACCAGATCAGCAGGGCCAGCAACAGATTCAGAATCAGGGCATCCTGATTGAAGCTGCCGGCCAGGGCGTCGCTGCCCCAGGTGATGACGCGCTGCAACACCTGCGTGATGCCCTGCAGGAGGTCGCCGGACCCGGTGGCAGCCATCAACAGCACCACACAGCCGAAGCCGTACACCTGGCTGAGCAGCAGGGCGAAAAACTCGCCATGGTGGCTGCGCGCCAGCCACAGGCCAAACAGCAGCCCCAGCAGCAGCGCAGGGACGGCTGCGTTCATCTCCAGCGGCCAGCCGGCCGCCTGCAACGACAACAGGGGGGTGTGCAGCAGGAGCAGCAGCACGGCGAGGGTGCCGGGCTCGATGTCGGTCAGCAACTGGCGCAGGGCCAGGCCACGTTGCCGTAGCCATGCAGGTGCAGACGTCGCCCGACTGGAACCAGCGCTCACGTTCAGTTTGCTCCAGGTGAAGATGTGATATTTTAGTTGTCGGCAGACGCAGCAACAAGCGCCGGAATTGACCGTTAACCAGCTGCCAGGAATGCATTAAGGTTTTGGCAAGCATTGGAGGGAACAGTTCAGTAGTCTGTCAGTTTAACCAGGCCAAAGGAGCGGTCTCGTGATCAGATTGTTTTTGTTCGTCAGCTTGCTGCTGGCATGTACCGTCGCAGTTACGGCCCAGACAGAATTGACGCCGGCACCAATCGTCAATGATGAAGGGGGTGCGCGCGTCCTGACCGGTGAGATGAGCTACACCAACCCCTACCTTACCGACGGCGTCGCCGAACCGCTGATCATCCTTGAAGACCAGGCGGGCTTTGTCGACCGGGACCGGGACTTCATCTTTCCACCGGAATCGCAGGTGCTGGGCCAACTGACCAGCGATTTCTTTAGCTCCCCCGTCAGCTATTCGCTGCAGTTGCCCCTTGAACCACGCGGCACGCTGCGCGACGTCGACAACGACGGCGAGGCGGATACCGGCGTCCAGATTTTCGCCGTCGCCTACTGGTCCAATACCTGGGGGCCACCCGAGCTGGAAGAGCGCGACCAGCATGGTGGCGGCTGGTCCAACGCCTACGCCTCCACCGATACCAGCAATCGCTCCGAAACCCTGAATGAAATCATCGGCGGCAAGTTGCTGGTATTCGCGCCTGATGACGAACAGGGATTCCCGTCCGGCTACGGTGAGGACGGCCTCCTCTTTACGGAGGATGACCCGGCCGTTGCCCTGCCGGCCGGCTATACCATTGTGAATCTCGATGATGACCCCTTCAGCTTCGACAGATCGGCAGAGCCAGTCGTCAATCTCATTGAGGGTGAAGCTTCCGAGGTGGACGACTTCTCGGAACTCGGCTACACCGAGGCCTTCGAAGCCATGCTCGACAAGTTCCGCAGGGAATACGCCTTCACGGAACACAAGGGTATCGACTGGGACGCAATGAGCGATGAATTCCGCCCGCGCTTTGAGCAGGCCGAGGCGGATGAGGACGCGGCGGCCTACGAATTTGCCCTGCGCGACTTCACCTGGTCCATCCCGGATGCGCACGTTGGGGTGTCTTTCGGGCCGGCGATGTACGGCGCCTTCCGCGAAGCGATAGCCGGCGGGCTGGGCATCGCCATCCGCGAACTGGACGATGGCCGTATCGTGGTCAACTTCCTGCTGGAGGGCAGCCCGGCTGACGAGGCCGGCATCGAACTGCGCGCCGAAATTCTGGAGATCAACGGCGTGGCAATTCATGACCACGTCAGGGATACCATCGCCTGGTCATCGCCTTTCAGCCTGGAAGAGCAGAAGCTGCTGCAGCAACTGCGCTATGCCACACGCTTTCCGGCTGACAGCGAAGTGGAAATCAGTTGGCGCAACCCGGGGGCAGAAGAAGCATCCAGCGCGATTCTGACAGCCGGCGATGAACGCGACAGCTTCGACTTCTCTTCGTTCTTCTCCGGCAGAGGCAGACATGACCTGCCGCTGGATGTGATGGAAATCGAGGACACGGAATACACGCTCGTCAACATCCATTCGTTCAGCGACAACGAGCGACTGACGATCGATCTTTGGGAACGCATGATCGACAATCTCAACTACTACGCCGTTCCCGGGCTGATCATCGACATGCGCAGCAATGGCGGCGGCAGCGGCTGGCTGGCCGATCAAATGGCGGCCTACTTCTTCGACGAACCCCACCTGCTGGGCAATTCCGGTTTCTACGACGAGGATACGGAAGACTTCTTCTTCGACCCCGACACGGAGAGCCAGTTCATCCTGCCACCGGAAGACAAGCGTTATCGCGGCGCGGTCGCTGTGCTGATGTATTCCAACTGCTACAGCGCCTGTGAGTTCTTCACCTGGAACATGACGATCGGGGGCCGGGCCGCCATCGTCGGCCATACCGCGACCGCCGGCGCCGGTGGCAGCGTGGAGACCTTCTACATGCCGGATGACATGGATGTCACTTTCACGGTGGGACGCGCGGTCAATGCCGACCACGAGATTCACCTGGAAGGCATCGGCGTCTTGCCAACCGTGCGCGTGCCCGTCACCGAAGAAACGCTGTTCAGCGAGGGTGACCCCGTGCTTGAGGCGGCCATCGCCTGGCTGGACGCGGCGCTCGCAATAGTGCCGGAAGACCGTGGCGAGATCGCCGTCGGCGACACCGTCACGGACCAGGTACAGCGTCGGCAGCGCCTGCGTTACACCCTCACCCTGCCGGCCGGCAGCATCGTGGACATCCTGCTCGGCAGCGAGGACGGCAGCCTTGACACCCTGCTGAACCTCTACGACGCGAGTGGTGAGGAGCTGCTCCACAGCAACGATGACATCGCCCTGCCAGGCTCGGGCTCGGCGCTTCACGGGGTGGAGGCCGGCGAGGGCGACCTGACGCTGATCGTCGAGGTCACGACCTACAACGACGAATCCGAAGGGGAATATATCCTCGAGATCGTGGATATGACGGCGGCAATGGACGAAGAAGAGGCGGAGGCGGTAGAGGTCTGATCATTCCGGCGGGGAGCGGTCCTGAGGGTCGCTCCCCCGCCCCACCCGGTAACTGCGCACACGGACCGCAAGGACGCGGCGCTCCCCGTGCGGCCCCAGGCCAGCAGCGGCCACGGGCTCCAGATCTTCCCAGAAATAAAGTTTCATGTATACGTTGAAATCGCCAGCGCCAACGTGCCTGGGCAGCGTCAGTTCGCGCACTTCGACGTAGGGGCTTCCCGGCTGCCAGCGACTGGTCGCGTCGGGCGCCTGCGGCGGCCACCAGGGCGCCGGCGGCCCGTTGATTTCATCCAGCACTGCCCCGTTGCGCTCCAGCCAGGTGTGCAGGCTGTAATCGCGGGCCGGACTTTCATCCACGGTCCACCACAATCGAATCGTGAGTGTCTCTCCCTCATGCAGGACCGGGGGCCCACCGACGGGTCGTGAGCCCCGCATCAATTCTGCGCCATGAAAGCGCAGGCCGTTGGCGTAGGCCATGCCCTCCGGGTCCGGGGCCGCTTCGTACAGGCGCAGCAGGCAACCATACGGCCCGACAAATGGTCCGGGTATACGCTCCATGTCCAGTTGGGCCCGGATGTCCTCCCCCTGGCGGTCCGGGTTCAACACCCAGATGCGGCGCTGCTGACTCGCCGGAGTATCAATGAACTGCAGCCCGTTGGGCAACCATGCCCGCTGATGATAGTCCCATTCCTCCGCTGCCCCGCAACTGTTCCTCACGTTGGTCAGCAGCACGTCGCCCCACTGCATGTGTTCCCGGAGCCAGCGAAAGTTGTCCTCAAGGGGCGAGAGTCTGTCGAAAATCTGGTAAGGGCTGCCATCCGGCAGGGGCGCGAACATGGTCAGGGCCAGCAGAACGCCGACGGCCGGCATCCCCCTGCGCGGCAGCCGGGCCAGACCCAGGGCGATCAGCAGCGCGATGCCTGGCAATATCCACCAGCTGTAGCGACCGTGAAACAGGCCCAGCACCGGGTTCAATGCGTACATCAGCAGGGACATGCCAGGCGCCCATATTGCCAGCGCCAGGGCCGGCGCCACCCGCTGATCTTTCCTGCGCCAGAGCAACCAGAGCGCGATCGCCGCCAGGGCCCCCGTGACGGGCCAGGCGCTGCCGAAATAATCGACGTACAGTTGCGGGACGGCCTGAATGAACGGCGGCAACACAATGGTTTGTGTCGCCCCAACCCGGCTGACCAGCAAGCCGGAGATGTCGAGCAATTCCGGCAAGATCAGAATGCCGCCCAACAGGCCGGGTTGCCACAGTCGCCAGGCGCGGCGTCGATAAATCACAAGACCCGCAAGCGCCACCAGCAGGATGACCATACCGGCCGTGTAGGAGATCCAGAACATGCCGGCCAGGACGACGGACAATGCCGGCGCGCGTCGCCAGCCAGGACGATCGAGGTAGCGCAGGGTCAGCCAGAGCGAGAGCATGGTCAGGGGCAGCAACAGGGCATAGCCGCGCACCTCCAGGCTGAGCCGGACGGCGAGGCCCAGCCCCGACCAGACCAGCATGGCCAGCAATCCCGCGCGCCAGTCCCGCCAGCGAAGCAACAGCCGGTACGCCAGGGCCGCCCCCGGGAGGAAGGCCAGTGCGGAGAGGCTGCGCAGTGCCAGCGGCTGAATCCCGGCGATCTGACTCCAGAAGCCCAGAATCAGATAGTAAAGCGGCGGCCAGTCATAGGGGGTCCAGCGCAATATGTCCTCGACGCTGCCAAAGGTCTGCCAGATCGACCAGACCTCGTCGGGATTCATGGTCAGGTCGTCCAGACGAAGCAAACGGCTGGCCGCTACCAGCAACAGCGTGACGGTGAGCAGAGGTAGGGGCGCCCTGCCGGTCATCAGAAACGCTTTCGGGCGCCAGGGCGTGTTTGCAGGAGCTCCGGCACTACAGGCCTCGGGGGTTGAGAGACTGGCTGCAGGCGGCAGTATAGCACCCGGCCGGCGCCCATCGCAGCGGGTATACTGGAGTTGCCAGGCTGACCGGGCGATCGCCGGCCCCCGGGGGCTGGAGGAAAGTCCGCACTCCACAGGGCGCGGTGCTGGCTAACGGCCAGGCGCGGTGACGCGACGGCAAGTGCAACAGAGAACGGATTGCCCCCGCAAGGGGGTGAGGGTGAAAAGGTGGTGCAAGAGACCACCGGCGTCGGCAGTGATGTCGGCGGCCAGGCAAACCCCACCGGGAGCAAGACCAGGCAGGCGCAGAGGGGTGGCCCGCCCCGCAGGCAGCGCCGGGTAGGTCGCTTGATCCCGCGAGGTAACTGGCGGGACAGATAGATGATCGCCGCCCCGCAAGGGGAACAGAATGCGGCTTACAGGTCAGCCTGGCCTTGCAAGCCGCATTTGTTTTTCAGGCACCAGGATCAGCTTGCCACCGCCAGGCGCTGCAAATGCTGCTTGCGGAACTTCGCCACCTTGGGCGCGATGATCACGCGGCAGTAGCCCTGGTTCGGGTTGTTGATCCAGTAGTTCTGGTGATAGTCCTCACCCGGCCAGAAGCGCTCCAGCGGCTCCACCTCGGTGACAATCGGGTTTTTCCAGAGCCCGGCGGCTGTGATCTCCGCAATGACGTCCCGCGCCGTTTGCGTCTGCTCCTCCGAATGGGTGTAAATGGCCGAGCGATACTGCGTGCCGACGTCCGCGCCCTGGCGGTTCAGCGTCGTTGGATCGTGAATGGTGAAGAAGACGTCCAGCAGATCGCGGAAGCTGATGACCTCCGCATCGTAAGTCAACTGCACGACCTCGGCGTGGCCGGTGGTGCCGTTGCAAACAGAGCGGTAATCCGGCATGGCCACATGGCCCCCGGCATAGCCGGAGACGACCTGACTGACCCCGTTTAGCTGCTGGTAAACGGCCTCCAGACACCAGAAGCACCCGCCGCCCAGCGTCGCCTGCTCAATCCTCGCCATGATACAGTCCTTTCGCCTTGACCCATGCACCCACTGTGCCACAAAATCATTACGAAACGCTGACCGAACTCCTGTCATACACCACGCGCCCGGCCACCATGGTCAACTGAACACGTGCCTCGTCGTCCAGCAGGATGACGTCGGCGTCGGCGCCGGGTTGCAAAACGCCCTTGCGCCCCCGCATGTTCATGGCAGCGGCCGGGACCGCGGAGGCCAGCGGCAGTGCCTGCTCGATGGTCAGCCCGGTGAACTGCATGACGCGACGCAGAATCTCGTCAAGCGTCACCGTGCTGCCCGCCAGCGCGCCATCCTGCGTGCGCGCCATGCCCTGCTGCACAGTGACAGCCTGACCCCCCAGGTCGAAATCGCCGTCGCCAAGGCCGGTGGCGCGCATCGAGTCGCTGATGAGCAGCAGCCTGTCGCGGCCCTTCGCACGCAGCAGCAGGCGCACCATGGCCGGATGCACGTGCAGCCCGTCGCCGATCAACTGCGCGAAAATGCGCTCGTCGTCCAGCACCGCGCCCAGGGTCCCGGGTCGCCGGTGATGCAGACCCGCCATACCGTTGAAGGTATGGGTCGCCTGGCGCAGACCGCGGTCTGCCGCGGCCAGCACTGTCTCGTAGTCCGCGCCGCTGTGGCCGATGGCAAATTCGATACCGCGACGGCGGCCGGCCTCGATCAGATTGCCCGCGCCCGGCAGTTCCGGCGCCAGCGTGATGAGCCGCACGGCATCGTTGCCCAACCAGTCGCCATATTCCGCAGGGTCCGGCGGGCGCAACGCAGCCTGCGCCTGGGCGCCGCGATAGCGCTCGCACAAATACGGGCCTTCCACGTGCACGCCCAGGTGTTGCGCGCCATTGAGCGGTTGCGGGCACGATGACACATTGGCAATGGCGGCGTTGATCGCCTCCCGCGACGCGCTCATGGTGGTCGGCAGCCAGCTGGTCACGCCATGCTGCACCAGATAGTTGGCAACGGTCCTCAGGGCCTCCGGCGTGGCATCCATGACGTCATGACCCACGGCGCCGTGAATGTGAATGTCGACCAGGCCGGGCGCCACCCATAGCCCCCGGGCATCCAGAAAGTCGCCGCCTTTGGCGCCAGCGCGTTGCAGGGCCTCGATACGTCCATCCGCCAGGACCAGCTCGTGCTCCTGCAGCACGCCATGCGGCGTCAGCAGGCGTCCGTTGCGAATGCCCTGCAGGTCGGTCACCGGCTAGCGCGTATCGCTCTGCAAATCCAGCCAGGCCATTTCGGCGGGACTCAGTTCCAGCTCCAGCGCCTCGATGTTTTGCCGCAGTTCGTCACCGCTGCGGCTGGCGATGAGCGCGTAGATGTTCAGCGGCGAGTTGAAGATGTAGGCCACGGCGATTTGCGCCACCGACAGGCTCTTTTCCAGCGCCAGGATCTGCGCCCGCGCCAGGCGCTCAAAATTGTCCTCGCTGCAGTAGAAGTCGACCACTACCCGGTCGTAGTAATCGCTGAAGTCGTCCAGATTATCGGGGCGGAAGCGGCCGCTGAAGAAGCCGCCCGCCAGGCTCGACCAGGTGAAGAGCGGCATTTGGGCTTCCCGGTACCAGGCCTGTTCATCGTGGTTGCCTGGCCCGCTGATGCTGATGCAGCCCTCCCAGGGCACCTCGATCTGGTCCGCCAGGCTGAAGTTGGGGCTGCTGGCGCGGAAGGGTTGCGCGCCATTGGCCGCTGCCCAGGCGTTGGCTTCCTGGATGCGCTCGATTGACCAGTTGGAGCCGCCGTAGATGCCGATGACGCCCTGCTCGTGATACTCGTTCAGTTTGGCGACAATCGGCCCGACCGGATTCGCCTCGTCGTCACGGTGCAGCAAATAGATGTCGAGGAAATCCGTCCCCAGGCGCGCCAGCGAATCGTTGATGTCGGCTTCGATGTCGTAAGGCGTCACCCGCTTGCGGTCCTGCGAATGGTGTGCGCCCTTGGTCAGGATGACGACCTCGTCTCGCACGCCGCGCGTCTTCAGCCAGCGACCAAAAATGCGCTCCACGTCGCCGCCGCCATAGTTGTGCGCCATGTCGAAGGTCGTCACGCCCAGTTCGAAAACGTCGTCGAAGAGACTCAGCATGTAGTCGAACTGGTCGGCTGCCCTGCCGGAGAATGCCGTTCCCTGAACGATCCGCGATACCGGTTTGCGGACACCTTCAATATTGCCGTACTTCATGGCGTTTCCTCCATCGGGTAGCGCAGGCCCCACTGCGCGCGAATCTCGTCCATCGTTCGCATCAGCTCCAGCGATTCATCGAGCGGCATGATGTCGCTCTCAAGCTGGCCGGCCCCGATGCAGCGGGCTACCTCGGCGGCTTCGTGATTGAAACCGTTGCCGTTCATCGGGATGTCCATCGTCGTGGTTTCCACCCCGTAAACCTCAAGCGTGATGCGCTGCGGGAACCAGTAGGGTGGATGCATCGTGATGCGTCCCAGCGTGCCGTTGATGACCGCCTGCTGCGGCGTGCTGGTTCGTATGGCCGTCATGATCGTCGTCAGGGCCCCGCTTTCGTGGCCCAGGATGATCGCCGCATTTTCGTCAACGCCGCTTTCCCCCAGATGCGCCATGCTGACGATTCGCCGGGGCCTGCCCAGCACCATGGAGGCGAAAGACAGCGAGTAGATGCCGATGTCCAGCAAGGCGCCGCCGCCCATCTCCGGCGCAAACAGACGATGCTGCGGATTGAAGGGGGCGCGGAAGCCAAAGTCGATGTCCACCAGGTTGACGTCGCCGATCACGCCCGAGGCCAGCAGTTCGCGCAACTTCACAGTGGCCGGCATGAAGCGCGACCACATGCCCTCCATGAGAAAGAGCCGCTTTTCGCGCGCCAGCCCGACCACCTGCTCCAGTTCGGCGGCGTTTATCGTGAAGGGCTTTTCGCAAAGAACGGCCTTCCCCGCCTCAAGGCACATGATGCAGTTGGGAGCGTGGAAGGGGTGCGGCGTGGCGACGTAGACGGCGTCAAGGTCGGGGTCGGCGGCCAGCGCCTCGTAGGAGGCGTAGCGCCGTTCGACGCCATGCCGTTCGCCAAAGACGTCGGCCGCCTCCTGCGTGCGTGAACCCACTGCCAGCACAGTGGCGTCAGCGAGTTGACTTACGCCTTCGGCAAAGTCATTGGCGATTCTGCCCGTACTGATGATGCCCCAGCGAAACATTGCCTTCTCCCGACCATGGTCGCAGATTGTGGCGGCAGTATAGCACGCGGTGAATTCCGGCCGCCCTGTCTGGCGCTGCCTGGCCCAGTTCGCCAGAGGCCGTTCGGCCGCGACGGGGATACAATCCTGGCAAAGATGGAGTGCGCCGCCATGCGTATCGCGCTAATGCCAGTACCTCTCGACGACAGCGCCCTGCGGCTCGCCGCCCAGATTGGCGTGAGCGATATCGTCACAGGCCGTCCGGCAGAAGACAGCGGCCCGGTCTGGGACTTTCTCGCCCTGCTGCAGTTGCGTCAGCGCATTGAGGCGGCCGGCTTGCGCCTCAGCGTCATCGAGAGCATCCCCGTCAGCGACAACATCAAACTTGGCTTGCCCGGCCGGGACGAGGACCTCGCTCACTTTTGCGAATCGTTGACCAACATGGGCGCCGCCGGCATCCCGCTACTTTGCTACAACTTCATGACCGCTTTCGGCTGGCTGCGCACCTCACTGGCCGACCGCGGCCGTGGTGGCGCGCTGGTCAGCAGCTACCGCCACGAACTCATGCGGCAGGCGCCGCTCACCCGATACGGCGAAGTCGGCGCGGAGCGTCTGTGGCAGAACTTTGAATATTTCCTGAAGCGCGTAGTGCCCGTCGCCGAGCGGGCCGGCGTCAGACTGGCGTTGCACCCCGACGACCCGCCCATCTCCCCAATCCGTGGCATCGCGCGCATCATGAGCAGCGCCGCTGCCTTCCGCCGCGTTATCGAACTGGTGCCCTCGCCCAACAACGGTCTGACATTCTGCCAGGGCAATTTCGCCGCCATGCGCGACGTGCCCGATGTACCGGCCGCGATTCGCGAATTCGGCGCTCGCGAAAAAATCTTCTTTGTGCATTTCCGCGACGTCAGCGGCAAGGTGCCTGATTTCGACGAGGTCTTCCATGACGAAGGCCCGACCGACATGCTTGCCTGCATGTGCGCCTGGCGCGACGTCGGCTTCACCGGTCCTGTCCGCCCCGATCACGCCCCCACGCTGGAGGGCGAAAGCAACGAGCATCCGGGCTATATGCTGCTCGGCAAAATCCATGCAATTGGTTACATGCAGGGGTTGACCGAAGCCGCCGCCCGGACGACGGACTGAGACCCGTCACAGGCAACTCCCGCTCCGCAGGCCGTGGCATCAGCGCGCGTCCCGCGCTACACTGACCGCGTTGACGATCATACGCTGCGGGAGGGGATTCCATGGCACGACCAGTTACGTTGTTTACCGGGCAATGGGCCGATCTGACCCTGGACACCCTGGCACAGAAGGCCGCCGAATGGGGCTATGATGGCCTTGAACTGGCCTGCTGGGGTGATCACTTTGAGGTCAATCGGGCGCTGGAAGAAGACGGCTATCTGCAGACGCGCCATGACCTGCTGGCCAAACACGGCCTGCAGTGCTTCGCCATTTCCAACCACCTCGTCGGTCAGGCGGTCTGCGACCGCATCGACGCGCGTCATCAGGACATCGTCCCGCCCTACGTCTGGGGCGATGGCGACGCGGATGGCGTCAACGAACGCGCTGCCGGGGAGATCGCGAACACAGCGCGCGCCGCGCGCGCCTTCGGCGTGGACGTCGTCAACGGCTTCACCGGCAGTTCCGTGTGGCATCTGCTTTATCACTTTCCTCCGACCTCACCGGAACTCATCGACGCCGGTTACCGCGAATTCGCAGATCGCTGGAACCCGATTCTGGATGTCTTCGACGAGGTGGGGGTCCGCTTTGGCCTGGAAGTGCATCCGACAGAAATCGCCTACGACATCCACACCTCGGAGCTGGCGCTGGCGGCCCTCGACCGGAGGCCGGCCTTCGGCTTCAATTTTGACCCCAGTCACTTCATACACCAGATGTTTGATCCGGTGCTTTTCATCGATCGTTTCGAGGACCGCATCTACCACGTGCACGTCAAGGATTCGCGCATCACGTTGAATGGCGTCAACAGCATCCTTTCGTCGCATCTGCAGTTTGGCGATTACAAACGCGGCTGGGATTTTGTCTCCCCCGGTCGCGGCGACGTCGATTTCGAAGGCATGATCCGTGCCCTGAACCGCATCGGCTACGACGGACCGCTCTCGGTCGAGTGGGAAGACAGCGGTATGGACCGAGAACACGGGGCTGCCGAATCGGTTGATTTCGTGCGCAATGCCGACTTCGAAAAGTCCGGCCGCGCGTTCGACGCATCCTTTGCAGAGTAAGGAGAAGGACAGATGAGCGAAGCAGGTGGCATCTCCCGCATGGGCGCCGTGGCCGGCGGCGACGCCGAGGCCCCGGACATTGGCATCGGTCTGCTCGGCACCGCCTTCATGTGCAATGCCCATACCAACGCCTTTCTGAGCATTCCCCACAACATGTACCCGCCGGTCGCCATGCCACGCCTGGTGGCGCTATCGGGCCGCAACGAGGCCAACCTCAACGCCGCCGCCGACCGCTATGGCTATCAGCACCGTTACACACGCTGGCAGGACATGCTGGAAAACGACGCCGTCCAGGTTTTCGACAACGGCGGCCCCAACAACGTCCACGCCGAGCCCTGCATTGCCGCGGCCGAGGCCGGCAAACACGTCTTCTGCGAAAAGCCGCTGGCGCGCACGGCCGAAGAGGCGAAGGGTATGCTCGACGCCGCCGTCAAGGCCGGTGTCAAGCACATGGTGGCCTACAACTACCGCTTTGTGCCCGCCATTATTCAGGCCCGCAAGTTGATCCAGAGCGGCGCGCTGGGGCGCATCTATCACTTCCGTGCTGTCTACCTGCAGGACTGGATCGTCGATCCCGAGTTCCCGATGACCTGGCGTTTCAGCAAGGAAGTTGCCGGCAGCGGCTCACTCGGCGACCTCGCCTCCCACATCCTCGATATCGGCCGTTTCCTCGTCGGCGAGCCCAACCGCGTCATGGGCATGAAGAAGACCTTCATCGACGAACGGCCGGATGGCTTCGGCGGCCGCGCCACGGTCGATGTCGACGACGCCGTGACCGCCCTGCTGGAGTTCGAAAACGGCGCCCTCGGCACCATTGAGGCCACCCGCTTCGCCATCGGTCACCGCAACGGCAACATGTGGGAAGTCAACGGCGAAAACGGCAGTATTCGCTTCAACCTCGAGCGGCTGAATGAACTGGACGTATACTGGAACGACGGTCGCCAGGAGACCCTCGGCTTCACCAACGTGCTCATCAGCGAGGGCTACCATCCCTACTGGGAGCACTGGTGGCCGCCGGGCCACATGATCGGCTGGGAGCACACCTTCCTCCACGAATTCCACCACTTTTTCGATTGCATCGTCAACGACAGGGACGTGGCCCCCTGGGGCGCGACCTTCGTGGACGGCTATCGCAACAACGTCATCACCGACGCCATCGAAGAGTCGGCCAATTCCGGCCGTCAGGTTGATATCCGCTACGAAGACTGAGCGGCGCGGGGGCAGGTGAATGCCTGCCCCTTACTTCCCCTGCCCCTGCTTCAGTGACGCAATCAGGCCGCCGGCCTCCACGATCCTGAGCACCGGGGGTGGCAGCGGCGCAAGGCGCAGCGTCTCGCCGGCGATTACCAGTTCGCCGGCGTCCAGGTCCAGCAGCAGTTCCTCGCCGCTCTGCGCCAGTGCGACAGCGCCGGGACAGGTCAGCGCCAGCAAGCCGTTGTTGATGGCGTTGCGGTAGTAGATGCGGGCGAAAGACTCCGCGATGACGGCGCGCAGGCCGCAGGCCGACAGACAGGTCACCGCCTGTTCACGGCTGCTGCCGTTGCCCCAGTTGCGGCCGGCGATGATGACGTCACCAGGTCGGACACCTGTTGCGAAAGAGGGGTCCAGGTCTTCAAGGGCGTGTCGCGCCAGCGCCGCCGGGTCGTGCTGGACGCTGTAGGTGTACTTGCCGGGGAAAATCACGTCCGTATTGACGTGATCGCCATACTTCCAGATGCGATGCCGGCTGCGCACGTCGTTCAGGCCTCCCGCGCCAGATCGGCCGGGTGAATGATTTCGCCGGCCACGGCGCTGGCGGCGACCACCGCCGGATTGGCCAGATAGATCTCCGCCTCGCGTTCACCCATACGTCCGCGGAAGTTGCGGTTGGCGCTGCTGATGCACACCTCGCCAGGCGCCGGCACGCCGGCATGCACGCCCATGCAGGGCCCACAGCCAGGAGTGCCGATGCTGGCGCCGGCCTCGATCAGGTCGCTCAAATGGCCGGCCGCCACGGCATCGGCCAGCACCTGCGACGAGGCGGGGATGACCAGCAGGCGGGCGCGCAGGCGGCGACCCCGCACCACACGCGCCGCGGCGGCGATGTCCTCCAGCCGCCCGTTGGTGCAGGTGCCGATAAAGGCCATGTCCACCCTTGTGCCGGCCAGCGCGCTGACCCTCTCTGTGTTGTCGACGCGGTGGGGACAGGAGACCAACGGTTCCACGTCGTCCAGGTTGACTTCCAGTTGCTGCGCGCAGGATGCGTCTGCATCGGACAGCAAGGCCAGCTCGCGGAAGTGTGCCAGCCGTTCCTGCCAGTCATTCGGGCGCGTTCGTTGCAGTTGCGTTTCCAGCCAGTCCCAGGTGAGCGCATCCGGCGCGATGAAGGCGTTTTTGGCGCCCATCTCGGCCATCATGTTGACCAGCGCCGCGCGCATGTCGGCGGAAAGACGCGCAACGCCGGCGCCGTCGAACTCGACGGCCTTGTAGTTGGCGCCGTCCGCGCCCAGCTGTCCGATGAGTTGCAACGCCAGGTCTTTGGACATGACGCCCGGCGCCAGTCCGCCGGTCAATGTGAAACGCATGGTTTCCGGCACCCTCAGCCAGAGCTGACCCGTGGCCCACAGCGCGGCGACCTCGGAGCGTCCCACGCCGGCGCCGAACGCACCCAGCCAGCCGCAATGCGGGCTGTGGCTGTCCGCGCCGAGCAGGATCATGCCCGGTCCAACGACACCCTCCTCACAATGCACCTGGTGACAGATACCGCGGCCCATCTCGAAGAAATGCCGGATGCCCTGTTCGGCCACAAAGCGACGGATGTCGGCGTGGTTCTGCGCGTGTTGAGGCGTGGGCGGTGGCACGGCATGGTCCAGCGTGATGGCCAGACGCTGCGGATGCCTTACGCGCTGCTGCGGCAACTGGCGGAAAATGTGAATGATGGCCGCGCTGTTGTCGTGGCTGAGCACCACGTCGGGCGTGATATCGAGCACGTCGCCGGGCTGAACCCGCGAGCGACCGGCGTTGCGCGCCAGCACCTTCTCGCTGAAGGTCGCAGCCATTATCCAGGCTCCACGACCGCGTCCTGCAGGACCTGGTCCACGTCGGCGAGGGTGATGCGACGCTCGTCCGCCAGCGCCTTGATGCGCAGCGTGGCGGCGCGCAGTTCCGGTTCGTCCAGCGCCATGCCCAGGGTCGCCGCACGATCCCGCACGGCGTTCCAGCCAACCAGGCGGTGGGCGACGTCGATGTTGCGATCGATCCCGAAGTCTTGCGGGTTGATGGCCTCGTAACTGGTGGGGTTTTGCAGGACGGCGTTGGTATGCACGCCGGCCTTGTGGTGAAAGGCGGTACGGCCGGTGATGGGCGTGTTGAAGGGCACGTCAATGCCAACCTTGTCTGCCACCAGGCGTTCAAGCTCACGCAGCAGCGGCAGATCGTACTTGCGCACCAGCGCCGGATCGACGGTGTAGAGGCGCGCCACCAGCCCGCCCAGCGCCGTTATCCCGTTGCGCTCGCCAATGCCCAGCACGGTGGTATCTACGTGCGTGGCGCCGGCCTGCAGGGCGCACCAGGCGTTGGCCACGGCGCAACCGCTGTCGTCGTGCCCGTGAAACTCAATGTCGCAGTTCACCGCCTGGCGCAAACTGCTGATCAGGCTGTGGGTGCGCAGCGGGTCGGCGATGCCGACGGTATCCGCCACGCCCACGCGATCGACGCCGGCCAGGTCCATGGCGCGATAGACCGTAAAGACGTCCGCCAGGTTGCTGCGAAAGGTGTCTTCCGTGCTGAAACGCGTTTCAATCCCCCGGGACTTGAGCCAGGAGACGATTTCGCCGCTGGAGTCGATGATTTGCTGCAGGCTGCGGCCATGGCTGTACTGGCGCATGTAGGCCGAGGTGCCGATGTAGATGTCAACGCCGTCAACGCCGCATTCCACCGCCAGGCGCGCCTCGTCCATGCGGGCGCGGATGTGCGTCAGCAGACGAAACCTGCGCGGCATTGCAGCCACAGCCCGCAGGGTCTCCTCGCTTTGGGGGCTGGCCAGGGGCGTGGTCAGTTCCATGTACTCCACGCCAAAGGCATCCAGCGCGGCGGCGATTTCGAGTTTTTCAGGCAGTGTGAAGTGACAGCCTTCAAACTGCTCGCCCTCGCGCAGGGTCGATTCGATTACATTGAATTCACTAAAAGATGCTGCCTGCATGTTGTTCCGTCTTCGCTATTCGGTCATTAGCTTCATGCAACAAAAAAGCCTGCTCCGGCGTTCCGGGCAGGCCGTCAAGGCGCGCGCAAGCTCCCGGATCACCTTTCAGGTCCGCTACGCTTGTCTCCCTTGTACACAATGTATTTGTCCACTTTCAGTATCCCTTGACCCGTAGCGTTCAATCCGCATCCCTTCCGGGAAAGTTCCCCTGTGGAAAAGTGTACCGGCTGCTCTTTGGTTCTTCCAGGATTTCCCTTCTTCTTGCCTGTCGCAATCTGTCGGCCAGTTCCCGTTCTGCCAGATCCGCACGAGCCCTGGCTTCCCTGCTCTGGTGCCTTGCTCCCCTGTATTTCTCCAGAAGAAACAGTGCCCCGAAAACCAGACAGGGTACTGCAAGAACCTTAAGCAGGTCATCCATTACGCAGTCTTGCCGATAATGCCCTCCTTTTCCAGCGTCTTTTCGTCGTAGTAGATCCGCAGGTCGATGTATCCTTCAGGCAACCCACTTTGAATAAAGAAACGGATCTGGTCTTCTACCAGTTCCCGCAACTCGCCACGAAGACCATCAACCCTGATTCGGTAGAATGCCGACCCCTGAGGCTCAATGAGATTCTCGCTCATCTTCTTCCCCGTCCCTTGTCTGGCGTGGAAAGGTTACAGAACGCGTTACCGGTTAGCCTCATGCCGGTATTCTTGCACAGACAGGTCGAATTATCAAGTCCATTCCCCGATATAACATCAGCTGGTATAGCGTGCCGGCGATGCGCAGTTTACAATGCGCCGCTGCTGCTTTCATTTTGTACCTGCCATGCTACAGGAGAACGCCATGCAACAGCTTGCGCTGGTCGGTTGCGCCCATATCCACACGCCCGGCTTTGTGCGGCGACTCAATGACCGTTCCGACCTTGAAGTCAGGGCCGTTTGGGACCATGACCAGGAACGGGCTGCCAAATGCGCCGCAGACCTTAACGCCACGCAGGTCGTCGAGGTCGATGCGATCTGGTCCGACCCCGCCGTCACGGCCGTCATCATCTGCGCCGAGACCAACCTGCACGAGCAGCTGGTGCTGACCGCCGCCGCCGCCGGCAAGCACATGTTCGTCGAGAAGCCACTGGGCATGGGGCAGCGCGACTCCGAAGTCATGGCCCGGGCCATTGACGCTGCCGGCGTCCTGTTCCAGACCGGATACTTCAGACGCAGCCTACCGGTGCATCGCTTCCTGCGGGAGCAGGTGCGCGCCGGCAGCTTCGGCCACATCACCCGTCTGCGCCACACCAACTATCATGCAGGGGCGTTGCGCAACATCTTCACGCCCAACTACCTGTGGATGACGCGGCTTGAAGAGAGCGGCATCGGTGGCTTCGGCGACCTGGGCACGCATTCGCTGGACATCATGCTCTGGATGCTGGGCGACGTCGACGCGGTCACCGCCAGCTTCGCCAGCTACACCGGCCACTACGGCGACGTTGACGAGACCGGCGAGGCGCTGCTGAAGTTCAGCAACGGCGTCATTGGCAGCCTGGGCGCCGGCTGGCTGGATATCGAGCATCCGGTTGACCTGATTCTGAGCGGCACGGAAGGTCACGCCCTGTTGCGCGACGGCCGGCTCTACTTCACCAGCCAGCACGTCGCCGGCGCCGACGGCAAGTCGCCCTGGACGGACTTGCCGGAAGCCTGGCCTCACGCCTTCGATTTGTTCCTCAACCACCTCGGCGGGGATACCAGCGGCACCCTGGTCACACCGGCCGAGGCCGCCATGCGCAGCACGGTCATGGAAGCGCTGTATCAGGCCGCCGCGCAGCAGGCCTGGGTCAGCATCAACGCCTGAAAGCCGGCATTTGTTTCGCATTCCACGTGCCTTCATAGCGAAACCTCTGATTCGACCTGACAGGAGCAGGACACATGAGTTTGAAAGTAGGCGTCATCGGAGTAGGCGGCATCGCGCGCACGCACATGCCTGGCTGGGCTGCCTCGGAACACGCCGAGGTCATCGCCGGCAGCGACATCAGTGAGGCTGCGCTGCAGGCCTGGGGCGAAGAGAACGGCGTCACCCGGCTGTCGACGGACCCGGCCGACCTGTTCAGCAACCCCGACATCGATATCATCGACGTCTGCACGCCCAATCGCTACCACGCGCCGCTCGGCATCGCGGCACTTGAGGCGGGCAAACACGTCATCTGCGAAAAGCCGCTGGCGCCCACGCCCGGCGAAATCCGCGACATGATCGCCGCCCGCGATGCCGCCGGTGTGCTCCTGATGACCGCCCAGCATTTTCGCTTCGGCGGCGACGCCAGGGCGATGAAAGCCGAAATCGACCGGGGCACCCTGGGCGACGTCTATCATGCCCGCAGCTGGATGCTGCGCCGCGCCGGCCTGCCCGCCCGCCCCGGCTTTGTGCTGAAGCAGCATAGTGGCGGCGGCGCGACCATCGATATCGGCGTGCATATCCTGGACCTCACCCTGTGGTTCATGGGCAACCCGCAGCCGGTGGCCGTCAGCGGCGTGGCCCGCTCCGACCTGGCGCATCTCGAGGGCGCCTTTGGCCTCTGGGGCAACGTGCCGCCCGAGACCGACGTGGAAGAATTCGCCGCCGCCTTCGTACGCTTTGAGAACGGCGCCACGATGGTCATCGAGATCAGCTGGTTGCTGCATCACGACGTCATCGGCGAGGACATGCAGATGTGGCTCTACGGCACGCGTGGCGGCAGCCACTGGCCGAAGTGCGAGTTCTACTCGACCAACTATGAGACGCAGCAGCACTACAACATCGCGCTCAAACGGACGCAGAACACCATGGAGCCGCACGCGCTGGAGTGCGTGGAGTTCGCGCGCGCGGTGGCTGAAGGCGCGCCCTCGCCCGTCCCGGCCGAACAGTCGCTGCAGGTGCTGACCATCCTGGATGGCATCTACCGCAGCCAGGCCAGCGGCGCCGAAGTGCGTCTGGGCCGCTAAGACGGGAGGCTGACATGACCCTCAGGGTTGGCGTCATCGGTGTGGGCGGCATCGCCCGCGCGCACATGCCCGGCTGGGCCGCCTCGGAACACGCCGAAGTTATCGCCGGCAGCGACATCAGCGAGCCCGCGTTACAGGCCTGGGGCGAGGCCAATGGCGTCACACGTCTGGAGACGGACCCGGCCGCCCTCTTCAGCGACCCCGACGTCGACGTCATCGACGTCTGCACGCCCAATCGCTATCACGCGCCGCTGACGATCGCGGCCCTGCAGGCGGGCAAGCACGTCATCTGCGAAAAGCCGCTGGCGCCCACGCCCGGCGAAATCCGCGACATGATCGCCGCCCGCGACGCCTCCGGCAAAATGCTGATGACCGCGCAACACTTCCGCTTCACCGGCACGGCCCAGGCGCTGAAGACCGAAATCGACCGCGGCGCCCTGGGCGACATTTATCACGCGCGCGGCTGGATGCTGCGGCGCGCCGGGCTGATTCCCGGCCCCGGTTTCGTGTTGCAGCAACACGCCGGCGGCGGCGCCACCATTGACATCGGCGTGCATATCCTGGACCTCACGCTGTGGATGATGGGCAACCCGCAGCCGGTGGCGGTCTCTGGCGTGGCGCGCACGGAACTGGCCGGCATTCCCGGCTCCTTCAGCGCCTGGAGCGGCGCGTCCATTCCGCCCGAAATGGACGTGGAAGAACTGGCGCTGGCTTTCGTGCGCTTCGACAACAATGCCACGCTGGTGCTGGAAGTCAGCTGGCTGCTGCATCACGACGTTATCGGCGAAGACATGCAAATGTGGCTTTACGGCACGCGCGGCGGCAGTCACTGGCCGAAGTGCGAGGTCTACTCCACCAACTACGAGACGCAGCAGCATTACAACGTCGCGCTCGGACGCACACGGGACAGCATGGAGCCGCACGCCCTTGAGTGCGTGGAGTTTGCGCGCGCCGTGGCGGAGGGAGCGCCCTCGCCGGTGCCGGCCGAACAGTCGCTGCAGGTGCTGACGATTCTCGACGCGATTTACGAGAGTCAGCGCAGCGGTCGTGAGGTCCGTCTGGACGGTTGAGCGCTCATGCCGGCAGGTTAATCTGCACCTTCACCGACGCCGGCGGCATGTGGACGGCGTAGTCAAAGGCCTCCACGCTGTCGGCAAAGATGAAGTTGTCGGTGATCAGCGGCATGACGTCGATGGCGCCGCTGCTGATTAACCCCAGCGCCCGCGGGAAAATGTGCGCGTAGCGGAAAATCGTCAGGATGCGCGCTTCCTTCGCCTGCGCCGCCACGATTTCCAGCGCCACCGGTTCCACCGGGCAGCCGATGTAGACCACGGTGCCGCCGGGCGCCAATGGCTCAAACACCGCCGCCGCTGCCTGCGGGTTGCCGCTGGCCTCGAAGACGATGTCCGCCCCGTCGCCGCCGGTCAGGTCCCTGACGCTTTCCGCCAGGTCCTGTTCACGCACGTTGACCGGCGTGATGGCGCCCAGGCTGGCCGCCAGGTCAAGCTTCTCCTGAATGACGTCCGTGATGAAGATCTGGCTGCAGCCGCCGGCCAGCGCCGCCAGCGCGGTGAGCATGCCGATTGGCCCGGCGCCGGAGACCACCGCCACGTCGCCCGGCTTGACGCCCGCCTTCGTGACGGCGTGCATGCCCACCGCCAGCGGTTCGATCATGGCGCCCTCGGCGAAGCTCACGTTGTCCGGCAGTTTGAAGGTGAAGGCCGCCGGGTGTACCACCGAGGGACGCAGCACGCCATGGTCCGGCGGTGTGGCCCAGAAACGCACCTTCGGGTCCAGGTTGTACATGCCGAGGCGCGTTTCGCGGCTGTCGGGGTCGGGCACGCCGGGCTCCATGCAGACGCGGTCGCCCACCTTCAGATCTTCCACCCCGGCCCCGGTCTCGATGACGGTGCCGGAGGCCTCGTGGCCAAGAATCATCGGGTTGCGCACGATGAAGGGGCCGATGCCGCCGTGGGTGTAGTAATGCACGTCGCTGCCGCAGACGCCGACCGTATGGATGGCGATGCGCAGGTCTTGCGGCCCCAGGGCCTCGTCCAGCGCGATATCGCGCAGGTTCAGTTCGTCCTTGCGTTCCAGTACCAGCGCTTCCATCGCCGTTCTCCGTGTCTGTCGCGGTTAATCGTGAACAGCAGGAAATTGTGAAGCGGGCGTGCCGGGCTGTCAAGCGCGGCGGGCTTACTCCACCAGCGCCGGTGCCTGTGTGGCCCCGTTCCACGGGTTCCATTTGCTTTCAGCTTCCTCGCGGAACTGGCGGGTATAGAGCCGGTAGTAATGACCCCGCTGCCGCAGGAGTTCGCGGTGCGTCCCCAGTTCCTCGATGCGACCATCCTGCAACACGAGGATGCGGTCGGCGCGCCGGATGGTGGAGAGGCGATGGGCGATGACGAAACTGGTGGCCTGCTTCATCAGGGCTTCCATGCCCTGCTGGATGAGCGCCTCGGTCAGGGTATCGACCGAACTGGTGGCCTCGTCCATGATGAAGATGTCCGGCTCGGCCAGCACCGCCCGCGCCAGGCTAATGAGTTGCTTCTGGCCGGTGGAGAGCAAAACGCCGCCCTCCCCGACGCCTGACCGGTAGCCATCGTCCAGGCGCTGGATGAAGGCATCCGCGCCCGCCAGACGGGCCGCCGCCAGCACCTCTTCATCGCCGGCGTCCAGGCGGCCGTAGCGGATGTTTTCCATGATGGTGCCGGAGAAGAGTTGCGGCGTCTGCAGCACCATGCCGATGCGCGACTGGATGGCATGCGTCGAGTAGCGGGTGTAGTCCTCCCCGGCGATGCGGATCACGCCGCCGCCCGGTTCGTAGAAGCGACATACCAGGTTGACGATGGAGGTCTTGCCGGCGCCGGTCGGGCCAACGATGGCGATGGTCTCGCCCTGGCGCACCTGCAGTGAGAAGTCCTGCAATACCGGTTTGTCGGCCTCGTACTGAAAGTTGACCCGGTCAAACTCGATGTCGCCCTTCAGCGATCCGGGATCGAAGGCATCGCTCCGGTCGACCAGTTCCGGTTGCGTATCGATCAGCGAGAAGGTGCGCTCGGCAGATGCCACCGCCTGCTGCAGGCTGGCAAAGACCCTGGCCAGGTCCTGAATGGGCCACAGCATGATGATCAGGTAGGAGACAAAGGCCTGAATGCTGCCAATAGTCAACGCTCCCTCCAGGGCCAGCTGACCGCCGCGCAGAACGATGATCGACAGGGCCAGCGCGCTGATGAGTTGCACCAGGGGCAGAAAGAGCGCCGCCAGCCAGTGGGCGCGGTAGGAGGCGCGGTACATGTCGTCGGTGTGGACGCGGAACTCGCGCAAATTGGCGCGCTCCCGCGTCAGGGCCTTGACAACGCGCACGCCGGTGATGTTTTCGTTGAGCGCCCCGGTGATGATGGAGTTTATGCGCCGCGACAGGCGAAACTGCAGCACGATTTTCTGGCGGAACCACAACGCCACGGCAATGAGCACCGGCATGACCGCCAGCACGACGAGGGCGAGACGCCAGTTTATGAAGATCATGAATGACGCCGCCGCCAGCATGTTGGTCACCGCCCAGGTGGTATCCAGCAATCCCCAGGTGATTAGCTCGGCGATGCGCTCCGTGTCCGAGGTCAGGCGCGACATGATCCAGCCAACGGGCGTCCGGTCAAAATAGGCAAGCGACAGCGTCTGCAGATGGTTGAAGAGCCGCCGGCGCAACTCGTATTGCACCCGCTGGCCGAGCATGCCCGTCAGGTAGATGAAAATGAAGACGCCCAGCGCAAAGCCAATGACAATGATCAGGTAGTTGATGAGGATGCCACGCAGGGCGGCGGTGTCCTGCGGCACGATGACTTCATCGATAATGCGCTTGCCCTGGAAGGTAAACCAGGATTCGAGCACTGAGATGAACGTGATCGCCAGGATGAAGCCGGCCACGTGACGCCAGTGTGGTCGCACCAGACCGAGGATGCGCCGCAGCGTGCGGCCGTCAAGAACGTCGGCGAACTCTTCCTCTTCAAACCACGTCGGCTCAGGCATGGCTCACCTCACGTTCCAGTTCCTCGTCGATGCGCTCCTGCACCTCGTACACCTGGCGGTAGATTCCCCGCTGGTCCATGAGTTGCCGGTGGGTGCCGCGCTGCACGATACGCCCCCGCTCCAGCACCAGGATGAGATCGGCCCGCATCAGGCTCTGGATGCGATGCGCGATGATGAAGGTGGTGCGGCCCTGCATGAGCACGTTCAGGGCCGCGCTGATTTCTGCCTCGGTCTCCGTATCCACCGACGAGGTCGTGTCGTCCAGCAGCAGAATCTTCGGGTCGCGCAGCAGGGTACGCGCCAGCGCCAGACGCTGCTTCTGGCCGCCGGAGAGCGTGACACCGCGCTCACCGACCACCGTGTCGTAGCCATTCGGAAAAGTCAGGATGACCTCATGCACCGCCGCCGCGCGCGCCGCAGCGAACACTTCCTCGTCACTGACTTCCCGCGACACGCCGATCGTGATGTTTTCGCGAATGCTGCGCGAAAACAGGAAAGGCTCCTGTTCAATGATGCCGATGCGCTCCCGCAGCCAGCCGCGCGAGTAATCGCGCAGCTCCAGGCCGTCCAGCAGGATGCTGCCGGAGCTATAGTCGTAGAATCGTGGCAGCAGATTGACCAGCGTTGTTTTGCCGGAGCCGGTGGCGCCCAGCAATGCCACGGTCTGACCGGCCCTGCAGCTAAAGCTGACGTCCTCCAGGGCTGCCTCGCTCTCTTCATAGCGCATCCCGACGTGACGAAATTCCAGTTCGCCCCGCAGCGCCCGCTCTGGCGCCTGTCCCTCGTCCTCCGCCTCACGCTCCTCGCCGATGACTTCCAGCACGCGCTGGCAGGATACGATGCCGGTGGAGAAGTGGATGATCAGCCGGCCCAGCTCGCGAATGGGCCAGATGACCTGATGCAAAATGCCGACGTAGGCGATGTAGGCGCCGATGCTAATCTCGCCCTCCAGCACCAGCAGACCGCCGACCACCAGGCCGGCAATATGCTGCAGTCCGCCGCCAAGGTCCGAGGCGGGCCAGAAGAGCGAATACATGGTCAACATGCGGCGGCCCAGCCGGAAGCGCTCCAGATTCTCCCGCCCAAACTTTTCCCTTTCGTGGTCCTGGCGCGCGAAGGCCCGCACGACGCGCACGGCCGTCAGACTCTCCTGCATGGTGGTGGACAGGACGGCATCCTGCTCCTGATAGCGACGATAGACCTTTTCCAGGCGCTTGAAGAACAGGCCCGAAATCACCACCGTCAATGGCACTGTCGCCACGGAAACCAGCGCCAGTGGCGGATTGATGACCGTGATGGCCGCCAGGTTGACGACGAAGAGCGACAGGATGCGCCCGATTTCCAGCGCCTGGTCCGAGAAGAAGCGGCGAATGGCGTCCACGTCCGAGGTTGAGCGCTGCAGCAGGTCTCCCGTCTGTTGCTTGTCCAGCGCGCGGAAGGTCAGCCACTGAATGTGGTCGAACAGCGCCACGCGCAGCCGCAAGGCGACCCCTTCGGCGGCGCGCGCCGCCAGGCGCCCGCTGTTGAAGGAGAAACCGGCCTGAATCGCCGCCAGCGAGAGGAAAATGCCGGCCAGCAGCAACAGATCGCCTGATGCCACCGGCGGCGCGCCGGCCGCGCCGATGCCGGCCAGCAGGCTGTCCGCAAACCAGGCCAGCAACAACCAGATGACGGTCTGCGCGAGGGTGGACAGCACCAGGCTCAGGATGGCGCCAAGATACAGCCAGTAATGACCATCCAGCAGCAGGAAAACAGCGCGCAGCCGTCCGGCGGCCAGCGCCTTGCGCAGGTTGGTTTCCGGGATGTGAATCGTCATGACCTGTCGTTCCGCCAGCGGCGCTGAAACGCGCAGTTATGCCTGTTGGCATCATACGCCCGCGCGGCCACATGTGCACGGGCCAACTTCGAATTGGTTCAGTCCGGGATACTAAAACAGTTCACAAGGGTTCACAAGGGTCAATAGCGGGCGAATTACATGAATTGCCGGCTGGAATCTGTCTGCCGCCCTGCGTGTTCCAGAATCCTGCGCGCTCTGGTATCCCAGGTGTATTTCGCCATGACTTCGGCGCGGGCATTGCCCGCCAGTCGCCGGCGCAGTTCCTCATCCTCACGCAGACGGCGCAGGGCCGCCCCCAGGGCCGCCACCTCACCGGGCGGCACCAGCAGCGCATGCTCGCCGTCACGCAGCACTTCCGCCACCGCCGGCAGGTCCGAGGCGACGAGGGGACGGCCGCTGGCCATGTATTCGAAGAGTTTCACGGGCGAGGCGTTGAAGGCAAAGTGACGCGTCCACGGGAAGGGCATGGCGCAGACATCCAGCGCCGCCAGATAGAGGGGCACCTCGGCCGGCGGCACCTGGCCCACGTCCAGAAAGCTGTCCGCTTCCCGACCCAGTTCGCACCACAAGGCTCGCAATTCGCGGGACTGTTCATCCGGCCCGCCCACCAGGGCGATGGCCGATCCCTCCAGCGGCGCCAGCGCCTGCAGCAAAATGCCCACGCCCTTGTCCATGGCCATGGTGTGCAGGCGTCCGACGTAACCGACGACGAACAGCGCTTCGCTCCAGCCAGTCCGGCGCCGCGCCGCAGCGCGTGACAGCATCTGATCGAAGCGCCCGGCCCGGATGCCATCGTGTGCCACGCACACCCGCTCTTCAGGCGCGCCCAGCCGAACGATTTCACGCGCCATGTGGCCGGTCACCGGAAAGACCGAGGCTGCACGCCGCGAGACCCAGGCCTGCAGCCGGCTGCCGGGGCCGGAGGCGGCAAGCCGGTGCGGTTCATAGGCCAGTCTTGCGCCCCCACGCAGCAGCAGCAGCACGGCAGCGGCCGGCAGATCGCGGGTGTAGTACAGGTCTGCGCGCCGGCCCGGGAGCAGCAGCAGGACCAGGGACAGCAGCCACGTGAACACCTGCAGCAGGAAGGCCGCGCGTCGCAGCACGGCGATGCGTTCACCCACCAGCCATTGCAGGTCCAGGCAGGCCAGACGGCGCAGGTCAAAGTTGCGCTGAACGCCGTAGTGCGCCCAGGGGTCGCTGACCCCGCGCAATTCCGCGGTGTTGATGCGACGGGCCGCCCACAACGTTACCCCGGCGCCGGCCTGCGCGAAGGCCTCGCAGTTTTGCATGATCTGCAGACCGTGCGCCTTTTCCGTGGGAATGCGGGCATTGGCGACGTACAGCAGCTTCATGGCAGCGTCTCTTCGCCGCGCAGCACTGCCAGCAGGTTTCCAACCAGACGCTGCATGCTGTGTTCGCGCACAACCAGTTGGCGCAATTCGCTTCCGAGCGACGCGCGCCGTTGGTCGTCCAGTGCCAGCAGTGAGGCAATGCGGCCGGCCAGCGCCTCCGCGTCGTCCGGCGGCACCAGCAGTTGATCGCGCCAGGGGGCCAGCAAGGGGACGAAGGCCTCGTTGGCCGTGACAACCATTGTGCCGCAGGCCATCGCCTCCAGCACGGCCTTGTCCAGACTGCCGGTCTCGCTCAGGTTCACCATGACCTGCGCGCGCTGCAATTCGCCAGGCACGTCCGCGCGCGCCACGGCGCCGGCGAATTCCACGCAGGACTGCAGGCCACAGCTTTCAACCTGATGCCGCAGTTTCTGCTCATAGCCGCGGTCCTGCGGGTAGGCCTCGCCCACCAGGCGCAGGCGGCAGACCAGCCCCTGGTCCCGCAGCCGCGACATCGCCGCAACGAGAATTTCCAGGCGCTTGACCGGGGCGATGCGGCCCAGGCTGAGCACGGTGGCATGGCCGGCTGGTTGCGAGGCAGGCCCAAAGCGCTCCGTATCGATGCCCTGGCCGATGATGCTCACCTTGCTGCTCGGCAGGCGAAAACTTTCGGCCGAGGGCGTCACCACCCGCGTCGCCGCCCACTCGGCCAGGCGCAGACGCAGTGTGACCGAACGATGGGCGTACCACAGGACCAGCGGGATGCCATGCAGCCTGAGCAACGGCGCCCCCATCGCCGCAAAGAGCGGCTGCATGTGCGCAAAACAGGCATCATGGCGCCCGCCGCGCAGCAGCGACCACAGCGTACGATAGAAGCGCAGGGCGCGTCGCATTTCGCTGAGGCCCAGTTCCAAGCCCAGCGAATGGACCTGCACGTTGGGCGCCAGCTCCAGACGACCGGCACGCATGGTGATGACGTCAATGGTCTCGCAGTGCGGCGCCAGGGCATTGATCCATTCGCTGGTGAAGCCCAGATTGGGCGCGTCGGCATCTGTGACCAGATTGAACCACAACAGCCGCAGGGGCCGCCGCTTCATCGCCGGGCCTCGTTCCAGGCCAGGGTGAAGAGACGCCCGTAGTTGGCTACATAGGCTTCCGGTGAGAAATAGGCGGAAGCGAAGGCCCGCGCCTGCTCGCCCATGGGGTCAACGTCGGCCATGGTCAGGGCGTGCCGCAGTTTCTTCGCCAGGGCGTCGACGTCCCCCGGGGGGACCAGCCAGCCGGTCACGCCTTCCTCAATGATTTCGGGGATGCCGTCCACGTGGCTGCCCATCACCGGCGTGCCGCAGAGCATGGCCTCAATGATGACCTTGCCAAGCCCCTCGGACAGGGATGGCAACACCAGCAGGCGCGCAGCCACCATGCGCTGCGCCAGTTCTTCCTGGGGCATTTGCTCCTCGAAGACGACCTGGCGTTCCAGCTTCAGCTCCTGAACCTTGCGCCGCAACGCCGCAGCGTAGTCGCGGTTGGCCGCCCGGCCCACCAGACGCAGGCGCGCCCGCGGATGACTGACCCTCACCCGCTGGAAGGCGTCCAGCAGGACGTGCACGCCCTTGCGCGGGATCAGCGCGCCGGCGAAGAGGACTTCATGCCGTTGCGATACCGGACGGGGAGAGACAGCGCCGGCGAAGACCTGACTGTCCGTCCAGCTCATGAAGGACAGCAGGGGTTTGCCCGCTTCAAGGGCGCGCAACTGACGCCGGGTTGATGCCGAAATCGCGCGCAGGGCGTCCGCCTGGCCCAGGCTGTAGCGGGCGACCCGGCGCATGACGAAGCGCCAGAACGCTTCGAGCGGCATGCGGCGCTGGCCAAACAGCCCCTTGTCCATTTCACCGCGCGTCTCGACCACGAGGGCCGGCCGCCGTCCACAGAGCCGCGCCAGGGTTTTGCCCAGCGCAGCCGCGCCGCCAATGTAGGGATCATGGGCGATCAGCACGTCGATTCCCCTTGCCAGCACCAGCCACAGCACGAGAGGCGGGACCACCAGCCAGGCGGTCAGCCAGCGCAGGGGAGCGAAAGGCAGGGCCGGCCACTGGATGAAGCGGGCGTGCTCCCTGAAGCATTGCGGCAGCAAACCAGGCGCGAAGCTGGTGACGTAGATTTCGACGCCCAGCTCCTCACACAGACGCCGCCACTTGCGCGCCTGGCCCTCCTGCAGGGGGCGCGTGTAACGCATGGTATCCACCCAGCAGATGCGCAACCCGCGCGCGTCCTTTCGCGCCATGTCGCGCCGTTCTCAGACGCGCACGACCGCCACGTCGCTGCGCCCCTTCTGCGTCGTGTTGAATGAAATCCAGCGCCCGTCCGGCGAGCACAGGGGATGTGGATGCGTGGTCTGGCCTGGCAGGCTGTACCACTGCGTATTGTGCGCCGCGATGATTTCGATGCGCGGCGCTTCGCTGTCATGGTACAGCCAGGTCAAGAGATTCTCACTGACGTTGCCATCCAGCAAGAGCGCCTCCCGGCCCTGCATGGCGGAGACGTGACCGTAGTGATGGGCATCGGGCAGCTCATACTCGCGCAACACGTCGCCGGCGGGCGTGCAGACACCCAGAATCCAGCCACCCCGTGAGCGATTGCGACCGTGATACAGCACCTGTGCGCCGTCAAAGGACCAGACGGCATGCGTGTGGGAACAATCGCGGTTGCGCGCGGCCAGCTCGGTCAGCGTTTGGCTCTCCACTTGCAGCGACCAGATGCGTGTGGTGACCCCGTCGCCGCCACTCCAGTATCGTGGCGGAAAGTCCCGATCCAGCAGCAGCAGATCGCTGTCCACCGGCGACCAGGCCGCATGAAAACTGCGGCAGCCTTCTTCCTGCCAGAGGTCATGGACATCGCCACCCGCCAGCGGCACGCACGCCAGGCGCAGGCGCATGTCCCGGCCGTCCGCGAAGTGTTCCATGTAGCTGCGGGTTACGCGCCTGCCGGCCGCTATTTCCGGGTGCAGGGAAGATAGCGGCAGGACGACCTGTTTTTCATCCGCCGAGACGCTCGGATAGCCGAGTTCCCAGGCGCCGGTGTCGGCAATGAGCGTGCGTTCCTCCAGGGTGTCAAGCTGCACTGCATGGAGCGAGCGCTCGCCCGTATAGACCAGCCAGCGGCTCTGCGGCGCCAGGCACATACGTGGGTAAGGTCCGCCCTGGATGTGTACGCAATAGCCGTAGTCCGCCGCCGGCCCGGTCAATTGCGTGATGTCGCCGGTGGCCACCTCGACCTTGCAAAAGGCGCCCCGGTTCTCGCGCAAGGTCCAGAAGACCAGAAATTCGCTGTCCGCCGTAAAGCCGATGTTGGTGTGGTAATTGGGCGTCTGGTTGATTTCACCCAGGGTGGTCAGGCGCCGGCAGGCACGCAGGGTCAGCGGGTCGCGCCAGGTCGCGCTTTCATTCCAGCACTCGCCCTTGCTCGCCGGCATGCAGACCTCCCGCCTGGCACCAGTCGGCCGATTGTACCCCTGCGCCAACCCGATTCACACTGCCGGCGCCAGGGCTGCTGATGTATAATGTGCGCCCGTTCCACCGGTGTATGTGCCTGCACCATCAGGCTGGAAGGGGACCCCATGCCACAAAACTTCTGGAATGACCGCGAGGCCACCGCCCTGCCGGACCTGGACGGCCTCGTCTACCGCAGCAACATTCTTGGCCTGGATCGCGCCGTCGTCAACATCTTCGGCGGCAACACCAGCGCCAAGCTTTCCATGACAGACCACGTCGGTCGGGACAGGGAAGTCCTCGCCGTCAAGGCCTCCGGTTCCGACGTCCTGACCATCACTGAACCGCAGTTTGCCTTGCTCAGGATGGAGGAAATCGAGCCGCTTTACGGGTATGACGAGATGAGCGACGAGGAGATGGTCGCCTACCTGGAGCGCACCTGGTTCGAGCAGGGTCGCCCGCGCCAGAGTATCGAGACCCTGTTGCACGCCTTTGTGCCTCACAGGCACGTCGATCACACCCACCCCGATGCGATCATCAGCCTGATGTGCGTTACCAACGCGGAAGAGGAAGCGCGCCGGGTTTACGGCGAGCGCGCCGCCTACGTGCCCTACATTCGCCCCGGCTTCACGCTCAGCAAGTGGATCGGCGGCATGGTGCGCGACAATCCGAAGATCGAATGTGTCGTGATGGGCAAACACGGTCTGGTCACCTGGGGGCCGGACAGCAAGACCTGTTACGACAGCAGCATCCGTATCATCCAGGAGACCGTGGACTACCTCGCCGACCGCCGCAGGGGCAAGAGAGTCTTCGGCGATCTGAAGGTGTCAGGTCTCGGCCGCAGCGAACGCGATGACCTGCTGGCCGGGGTGCTGCCAATCATCCGCGGAGCCGTGTCCTCGCGCCGCAGCGCCATCCTGCAGACCGACAGCAGCGACAGCGTGCTGGAAATGGTCGGCAGCGCGAAGACCGCTGCGGTCAGCCAGATCGGGGCCGCCTGCCCTGATCACCTGGTACACGTCAAGCGGCAACCGCTCTTCGTCGACTGGTCGCCGCAGGACGGCGCAGAGGCGCTGGCCGACAACATTCGCAACGGCATCGCCGACTACGAGGCCCGCTACGTCACCTATTTCGAGGAAAACAAAAATCCGGGCGACGAACTGCGCGATGCCGCCCCGCGCGTCATTCTCATCCCCGGCCTGGGCATGGTCAACACCGGCAAGGACATCGCCAATGCCGACGTCAGCCGCCAGCTGTATCACCGCGCCATCGCCGTCATCGGCGACGCCGAGGCGCTCGGCGCTTTCGTCAGCCTGACGCCCAACGAGGCCTACAACATCGAATACTGGCCGCTGGAACTCTACAAGCTGAAGCTGGCGCCGCCCGATCGCGACTTCGCCGGCAAGGTGGCCCTCATCACCGGTGCCGCCAGCGGCATCGGTCGCGCCACGGCGTATCGCCTGGCGCAGGACGGCGCGCACGTCGTCGTGGCCGACATCAACAGTGAGGGAGGCGGGGAAACCGTCGCCACCATCGAAAGCCAGCACGGATCCGGGCGCGCACTTTTCGTCCACACGGACGTGACCAGCGAGGCGGCGGTGCAGAATGCCTTGCGCCAGACCGTCCTGAAATACGGCGGCCTCGACGTCCTTGTCAACAACGCCGGTATCGCCGGCGGCGCGCCAATCGAGGACACCTCGCTGGATATGTTCCAGCGCAACGTTGACATCCTCGTCACCGGCTACTTTTTGATGGCGCGCGAGGCCTTCAAGGTGATGAAGGCCCAGGGCGTTGGCGGCAGCATGGTTTTCGTCGGCAGCAAGAATAGCGTGGCCGCCGGCAAGGGGGCCGCCGCCTACAGCGCCGCCAAGGCCGCCGAGGTGCACATGGCCCGCTGCCTGGCCGAGGAAGGCGGCGCCCATGGCATTCGCGTCAATTCCGTGCTGCCGGACGCCGTCATTCGTGGCAGCAGCATCTGGGACGGCGAATGGAAGCAGGCCCGCGCCACACAGTACGGCATCGACGTTGAAGAACTGAACGCCTTCTACGCCAACCGCAATGTGCTGGGCGCGGAAATCCTGCCGGAGGACATCGCCGAGGCCATCGCCTTCCTCGCCGGCCCGCGCGCGGCCAAGACCACCGGCACCATGCTGCCGGTCGATGGCGGCGTAACCAGCGGCTATCTGCGCTGAGTCGATGAACTTCACGCACGAGACCTGGGTCGGCCCCTTCAGCTGGCGCTATGGCAGCGCTGAAATGCGACAATTGTGGTCCGAAGCCCGCAAGCGCAGGCTGTGGCGCCGCATCTGGGTCGCGCTGGCCGAAGCGCAGTGCCAGGCCGGTCTCGTGCAGTCGCAGCAGGTCGAGGACCTGCGCAATCACATGGGTGAGATCGACGTCGCGCGCGCTCACGCGCTGGAGGCGACGCTGCGCCATGACCTGATGGCAGAGTTGCGTTGCTACGCGGAACAGTGCCCCGTCGGCGGCGGCATCCTTCACCTCGGCGCCACCAGCATGGACGTCGAGGACAATGCCGACGTCTTGCGCCAGCGCGAGTCGCTGAAGCTGCTGGGCGACCTGCTGCGTGACCTGCTCATCAGCCTGGCGCGGCGGGCCATGGACGAAGCCGGTCACGTCTGTATCGGCTGGACGCATTTGCAGCCGGCCGAGCCGACCACCATCGGCTATCGCCTGGCCGGCTACGCGCAGGACCTGCTGGCCGACTATCAGGCCCTCTGCGAACTTCGTGACAATCTGCGCGGCAAGGGCTTCAAGGGAGCCGTGGGCACGGCGGCCTCGTGGCAGCAACTGCTGGAAGGCAGCGAACTCACGCCGGCGCAGCTTGAGGCCGACGTCATGGAACGTCTGGAACTGGAGGCCTTCCCGGTCGCCACGCAGACCTGCAGCCGACGCCAGGACTGGCAGTACGTGAGCCTGCTGGCCGGCATTGGCATGACCCTGTACCGTTTCGCCTTTGATCTTCGGCTGCTGCAAAGTCCGCCCGTCGGCGAGTGGGCCGAGCCCTTCGCCGCGCAGCAGGTGGGCTCCTCGGCCATGCCCTTCAAGCGCAACCCGGTCAACGCGGAAAACATGGACAGTCTCGCCCGCTATCTTGCCGCCCTGCCCCGCGTGGCCTGGGACAATGGCGCGCACAACCTGCTGGAACGCACCCTCGACGACTCCGCCAATCGCCGCGTCGTCCTGCCCCAGGCGAGTTTGTGTTGTGAGGAATTGCTGCGCCGGGGAGGGCGAATTCTGGACGGGCTGCGCCTTGACGAACGCGCCATCCGACACAATCTGGAACGCTACGGGACCTTCGCCGCCACCGAGCGCGTACTGATGGCGGCCAGTCTTGCCGGCGGCGACCGCCAGCAGTTGCACGAGCTCATCCGCGGCCACAGCATGCACGCCTGGCGCGTCCTGGCCCGCGGCGACGCCAACCCCCTGGTGGATGCACTGGTTGCCGACCAGGAGTTACGGCGCTGGTTGCCAGCGGCGCGCATCCGCGAACTGATGAACGCGCGGGACTACGTCGGTGACGCGCCGCAACGCGCGCGCCGCATGGCGCAACAGGTGCTTTCAGTTTGTGAAAGGCTGGATTGAGCCGGCATGCCGGATATCGTCGCGCTGGCGCAGGGCCCGAACAGCTGCCTGGAGTTGCTGCTGGAGGCACAGCTGCAAGGCAACCTGAAGGACGGCGCCCTGCGTTTGCTCGTTTCGGCTGACGACCGGACGCGGGCCCTGGCGGAAGCGCTGGGCATCGACACCCTGGCGCCCGCCCCTGACGCATCGCTGGCTGACCAGTTGGCGGCGCGCTGCGATCCGGCCATCATCGTGCAGACCGCGCAGGAGCCATACCCGTCAGGGGACTTGCTGCAGCGCTACGGCCGCAGGGTGCTCGCCCGGCGTCAGGCCCTGCCCGGCCAGTTTGCCGGGCCGGACCCGGTCAGGCAGGCCTGGGAGGCGAGCCGGCGTGGCGAAATCCGCTGGAGCGGCTGCCACGTTTACCAGCCTGGCGCAGACGGCCGGGTGGCGCGCATCGTGCGCCAGGTGGCCGTCCCCGTCAGCCCGGGCGATGATTTCGCCCGCTTTTGCCGGCGCATGAACCTGGGACAGCGCTGGGTGTTGCTAAAGGGCATCAAGCAACTGCTGTACGAACGACGCAGCACCAGACACCGTACCCGGCAGCACCCCGGCGACCAGCGAAAGAGGGCATGAGCCACCGCAGCCGGTGGCTTTTTTGTGAGCAGGAGGGCAAATGGACACGATTTCCCCGCAGGCCGATACACGACGCGCCATGGACTTCGCCGACATTTACACGCCGCCGCGCATTGATGGCGAATTCACCGGCAAACACATCCTGACCGTCGAGCAGTTCTCCCGCCGCGATTTGCGAGTCCTTTTTGACGCCAGTACCTCGCTGAAGAAACGATCGCGTCAGCACGACCGCGGCCTTACGGAAATCTGCAGCGGCAAGGTCATGGCCACGCTGTTCTTCGAGGCCAGCACGCGCACCGACATGTCCTTTCAGGCGGCCATGCGTCGTCTGGGCGGCGAGGTCATCGGCGCCAGCAACGGCGTGCGCTTTTCCTCGGTCTACAAGGGCGAAAACCTGGCGGATACGGTGCGCGCAGCGGGCTGCTACGCCGACGTGATCGTGCTGCGTCATCCCGACGTGGGCTCTTCACTGGAAGCCGCCTGGTATCTGGACAAGCTCGAGACCAAAATTGGTCGCCGCCCGGTCGTCATCAGCGGCGGCGACGGCATCGGCGAACACCCCAGCCAGGCCCTGCTGGACCTTTTCACCATCCACGACCTGAAGGGCAGCGTCAACGGCCTGCAAATCACCCTGGTTGGCGACTTGCGCCATGGCCGCACCGTGCATTCCCTCGCCAGGCTGGTCGCCAGCCTGCAAGGCGAAGGCGTCGGCGTCAACTGCGTTTCGCCCCCCTCGCTGCGCATGCCCGCGGAGGTACTGGCGCGCCTGCAGGCCGGTCAGGTCAGGGTCCATGAGACGGACGAACTTGACGAGGTGCTGGGCGACAGCGACGTCATCTACTGGACGCGCGTCCAGGAAGAGCGCTTTGCGGAACGCGCCGACTACGAGGCCATCCAGGACGGCTTTATCATGACGCCCGGGTTGCTCGGTCGGGCGCGCGCGGATGCCATTCTGATGCATCCCCTGCCCCGCAAGCACGAGATGGGCACGCCGGACTCGCACGACATTCTGGATGAAGACCCGCGCTCGGTCTACTTTCAGCAGATGGAGAACGGCATGTTCGTGCGCATGGCCTTGCTGGCCAAGGTGCTGCGCGGAGTCTACGTCTGATGCGTCTGCGCATCCCGGCGCCCTTCGACCCACACGTCCATCTGCGCGACCTGGACTGGGCGCACAAGGGGACTGTTGCCAGTGAGACGGCCGCCGCGCTGGCCGGTGGCTACAGCGCCCTGCTGGACATGCCCAATACACCGCCAACGACCACTGACCCTGCGGCGCTGGCGCTGAAGCTGTCGCGCTTTCGGGAAGCGGCCCGCTGCGACTGGGGCCTCTGGTTCGGGGCGGCGCAGTCAGGCAACCAGACGCATTTCAACGCCATCCAGGACGACGTCTGCGGCCTGAAAATCTACAACAACGAGACCACCGGCGACCTGCTGATTGACGATCAAACCTTGCGTGAACGGATTTTCGCCGCCTGGCCCGCCGGCAAGGCGATAGCCGTGCATGCCGAAGGCCGGACCGTCGCTGAAATCCTGGAGCTTGTTCGACGCCATCGCCGCCGCGTGCACTTCTGTCACATCAGCACAGCCTTTGAACTGGAGACGCTGCGGGCCGCGAAGGAGGAAGGACTGCCGGTCAGCATCGGCGTCTGCCCGCATCACCTGTTTCTGACCCGCGACGACCTGACTGCACTGGGCCCCCTGGGAAGGATGAAACCGGAGTTGAAGACCTCTGCGGACCGCGACGCCCTGCGCCGGGCGCTCGGCGCGGGCCTGGTGGACGTCGTCGAATCGGACCACGCGCCACACACACTGGCGGAAAAGCGCCAGCAGCGGCCGGCATTCGGTGTGCCGGGGCTGGAGACCACCCTGCCCCTGCTGGGCCAGGCAGTACACGAGGGCTGGCTGGACGTGGAGCGTCTGGTCGAACTGGTCTCCACCAACCCGCGCCGCCTCTTTGGCTACCCCGCCCCGCCCGACAGCTGGACCGAACTGGACCTGGCATCGAGTCAGGTGATCGACAACAAGCGTCTGCACACGCACTGCGGCTGGACGCCCTTTGACAGCATGCGCGCCCATGGCGTGGTGCGCCGGGTCACCTTGCGTGGCCATTGTGTCTTCGATGGCGAGCGGGTCCACGCGCTGCCTGGCAGCGGTCAGCAACTGGCGCCGAATCGCCCTGTCTGAAATGCGCGATGGCAGTCTGCGCCTGTATCAATTGCTGTGGGGCCTGACCCGCCCGCTGGTCTTCCTGTCCTCGCCACAGCCGGCGCACGATCGGATGCTGGCCCTTTTGCGCCGGCTGGACAGTTCCGACCGGGGAATCGCTGCGCTGCGCGCCATTCACCGCAACGCCTTTCCGCCGGCGCCAAAGCCCGCGCTCCTGGTGGGTGGCGTCCCGCTGGTGCAGCCCCTGATTTTGGCCGCCGGCCTGGTCAAGGGCCCGGGTTTTCCGGATGAACGCAGCGCGCTGGACGCCGCACAACGTGGCGAGAACCTGCTGCCCGGCTGGCGCAGCGTGCCGGCCTTGCTCGGCCCGGTCGAGTTTGGCTCCTTCACCCGCTGGCCGCGCCTGGGCAACCAGGGGACGGTGCTCTGGCGGGATACAGAAAGCCGCTCAACCCGCAATCGCGTGGGGCTGCGCAATCCCGGCGCCAGGGCCGTCGCGCAGTTTCTGGGCCAGCAACAGAGGGGGTTGCCGGCCTGTTGGGGCATTAATCTGGCCACCAGCCCGGGAGAAAAGGACGTCGGGCGACTGCGAGATGAGTTGCTGGAGTCGCTGGGCTTTTTTCTCGACGCCGGCGTGCGACCGGACTGGTTCACCCTGAACATCAGCTGTCCCAACACCGGCGACGACCCGCGTGGCCGGCACAGCGCATTGCTGCTGCGTGAATTGTGCGAACCCGCAACCAGACTCGCGGCCCCGACGCCGGTCTGGATCAAGGTCGCGCCGGATCTCGGGCACGAACAGTATAGGGCGCTGCCGGGTGCCTGCGCCGCGGCGGGCGTACGCGCCATCGTCGCTACCAACACTCTGGCGCAGCCGACGCCCGATAACCGGGAGGTACAGGCGGGCCTGGGCGGCGCCGGCCTCTTCGACCATGCCCGCGCGGCGCAATCCCTGCTGCGGCAGGAGCTGGACGGCCTGGCGGGGGCGGTCGATCTGATCGCCTGCGGCGGTATACTGGACGGTGCCGGCTGGCGGGCCTGTGAGGCAGAGGCCGCCCAGTACTGGTCGGCACTGGTCTGGCGCGGGCCGCTGGCGGCGGCGCTCATATTGCGTGAGGGACAGGATGTTCACTGACATTGAGACTGAAGTGGCCGCAGCCCTGCTGGACGTAAACGCCTTTCATCACACAGCGGAGAGCCCGGTCACCTTTCGCTCCGGCATCCTTTCCCCGGTCTACATTGACAATCGCCGCCTGATTTCCCACCCGCGACAGTGGCAACGCGTCATCGAAGGCATGCGCGCCCTGATTCACGAGGCCGGGCTGCAGTTCGACGTCATCGCCGGCATCGCCGTCGGCGGCATCCCGCACAGCTCGGCGCTGGCCTACAGCATGGCGCGTCCTTCCGTCTTCGTGCGCAAGGAAGCCAAGGGCCACGGACTGCAGGGACGCATCGACGGCGGCGAGGTGGCCGGCAAACGGGTGCTGCTGGTGGAGGACATGATCACCACCGGCGGCAGCAGTCTGTCCGGCGTGGCGGCCCTGCGCGCGGCCGGCGCGCGGGTGACGGACTGTCTGGCCATCACCTCCTACGACCTGGCGGAGGCGCAGCAGGCCTTCTTCAGCGAGCAGGTCCGCCTGTGGCCGCTGGTCAGTTTTGGCGCCCTGCTCGCCGTGGCTACGGAGCGCGGCGCCATCGACGACTCTGCCCGTGAGCAGATCGAGGCATGGCAACGCAAGCCACGCGCCTGGCGGCCTGAACCGGCGTGATGAACGCCATCGAAAAGTACCGGCAGCGGGCTGCCAGGGCGCAGTCCCTGCTTTGCCTGGGGCTGGACAGTCGGCTGGAACGCTTGCCGGCAGCTTTTCTGCAGGACGAGCAGCCGCTCTACGCCTTCAACCGCAGCGTCATCCAGGCCACACATCCCTGGCTCTGCGCCATCAAGCCCAACATTGCCTTTTACGAGGCCGGCGGCGAGCCGGGCCTGCGGGCGTTACGGCTGACGATGGAGTGGCTGCGCGACAGGCACCCGGACATCCTCACCATTTGCGATGCCAAGCGCGGCGACATCGGCAGCACCAGCGAGGCCTACGCCGGCGCCATCTTCGACGGCCTGGGTTTTGACGCCGTCACGCTCAACCCCTGGCTGGGGCAGGACGCGCTGACGCCCTTTCTCGAGCGCAGCGACCGCGCCTGCATCATCCTCTGCCGCACGTCAAATCCCGGCGCCGGCGAATTCCAGGACCTGGTCGCGGACGGGCGCCCGCTCTGGCAGCAGGTCGCCCTGGCCGTCAGCGAACGCTGGAACAGCCAGGGCAACTGTATGCTGGTGATGGGCGCGACGCGGCCGCGGGAACTGGCGGAGGCGCGGCGTCTTGTCGGCGACATGCCCTTGCTGGTGCCGGGCATCGGCGCCCAGGGGGGCGAGGTCGCCGCGGTTTTGCGCGCCGGCCTCGATTCACAGGGCGGCGGACTGATCCTCAACGCCGCGCGCAGCATCCTGCATGCGGCTGACCCGGGCGCTGCCGCCCGAACGCTGCGCGACGACATCAATCGGGAGCGCAATCACATCCGGCAGCATCGTTAGCGCGGACGGGTGCTGTCATCCCGCACTTCCCCGAAATCCCAGGCGAAACGCGCCATGTCGACGCAGCCACGCTCGTCGAACTGAACGCCTTCAGCCTCAAGCAGCGCCCGCTGCAAATCGGCGGCCGGAGCGTCAAGGCTGCTGCAGCCTCGATGATTCAGGACACGGTGCCAGGGGACCGATACTTCATCCGCCGGAGACTGACCGGCACGCTTCCGCCCGAGATTGCGCAATGCCGTCCCCACCTTGCGGGCGGCGATGCGCCGGTAACCCACCGGGTCCATGCCAGGCGGCGGTGGAATGCGGGCGGCAATGCGTCCGTAGCTGCTCACCCGGCCCGCCGGAATGCGGGCGATGAGTTGCAGGGCCTGTCGTTCGAAGTCAAGCCAGGTGGCCACAGGATTTCCTGCCTGACGAATGCCACAGACGCAGCGGGTTCAGTCGCGCCCGCAGCCATCATCCCAGGAATGCCCGGCCGCCGCCAGCAGGGCATCGGCCGCGACGGGACCCTGCCCGCCCGGCGTGTAAAGCAATGGCGCGCTTTTTTCACTGTCGCGGATCACCGGGTCCATCAGTTGCCAGGCGGCCTCGATACCATCGCTGCGCGCAAAGAGCGAGGCATCGCCCTGCATCGCATCGTGCAGCAGGCGCTCATAAGCTTCGGGGATGGGCGTGGCGGCGAAGGCATGGTCGTAGCGGAAGCCCATGTGCACCCGGCGCGTGTCATTGGCCGTGCCCGGCACCTTGGCATCGATCGCCAGTTGCACGCCTTCATCCGGCTGCAGGCAAATGGACAGGGCGTTGGGAATGGACTGACGCTCCCCCTGCATGCGCTGTGGCGGGCGGCGAAAGTTGATGATGATGTCGGTGCGCTTGCGCGACAGCGCCTTGCCGGAGCGCAGGTAAAAAGGGACGCCGCGCCAGCGTTCGTTGTCAACCCACAGGCGCAGCGCGGCGTAGGTCGCGGTACAGACCGTGCTGTCGGTGTCGTCGGCCGGGTTGTAGCCGCCGTACTGGCCGCAAACGACGTCTGCCGGTTTCACGGGACGGACCGCGTTGAGCAGGCGAATCTTTTCATCGCGGATCAGATCGGCGTCAAACTGGTCGGGCGGTTCGATGGCGGTCAGCATCATCATCTGCAGCATGTGGTTCTGAAACATGTCGCGAAACACGCCAAAGTCATCGTAATAGCCACCGCGCGTGCCGACGTCCACGGCTTCCAGGGCGCTGATCTGCACGTTCTCAATGTATTGACGGTTCCACAGGGGCTCAAAGATGGCGTTGGCGAAGCGCAGGTAGATGATGTTCTGAATCGTCTCCTTGCCCAGATAGTGATCGATGCGAAACACCTGGCTTTCATCGAACAAACTGTGAATCTCGTCGTTCAGGGCGCGGGCCGAGTTCAGGTCCGTGCCAAAGGGTTTCTCGAATATGGCGCGGCGCCAGCCAGTTTCCGCCTGATGCATGCCCAGCGAACCAAGGTTGCGCACAATGGGAACATAGAGCGGCGGCGCCACCGACAGATAGTAAAGGCGTTTGCTCTGCCCCTGCTCACGCTCCGCCAGGAAGTTGTTCAGCCGCATCATGTCTTCCGGCACGCCGGCATTGCCCGGCACGTACCAGATGTGATGCGCAAACTCGTCCCAGCGTGAGCGGTCCCAGGTCAGCGGTGAGTGTTCCAGCACGCCGGCGGAAAGGCGCTCGCGCCACTCGGTGTGGCTGTAGGGTGTGCGCGATATGCCTGTGATGTTCAGCGGCCCTTTCAGACGGCCATTCAGATACAGGTTGTAGAGGGCCGGCAGCAACTTGCGTCTGGCCAGATCGCCCGAGGCGCCGAAAATCACGATGCTGGTGGCTTCACTCATTCCCGTTCATTTCCCCTTCCCCTGCCCGCAAGTCGCGCGCGCGCAGGTGACGAATGCCTGCCGCGCCGGCGACGATGACGTCGCTGGTCAGGCCGAGAAACAGACCGTGCTCCACAATGCCGGTACGTGACTTGAGTTCGCATGCCAGCGCCCGGGCATCTTCCAGCGGGCCAAAGTCGCAGTCGATGATGAAATTGCCGCCATCCGTGCGAAACGGCGCGCCATCCCGCCGGCGTAACACAGGCTCCGAACCCAGGGAGCGCAACCAGGACAGTTGGGTGCCGTAACCGAAGGGCTCAACCTCGACCGGGATGGCCCACCCGCTGCCCAGACGCGGCACCAGCTTGCGGTCGTCCACGACAATCACCAGGCGCCGGGTCGCCTGGGCGATGATCTTCTCGCGCAGCAGGGCGCCGCCACCGCCCTTGATGAGGTCCAGTTGCGGGTCGACTTCGTCGGCGCCATCGATCGTGAGATCGATTTCCGGCTGCTCCTCCAGCGTGGTCAGGGGGATGCCCAGGCGACGCGCCTCCTGCGCCATGCGCCGTGAAGCCGGAATGCCCACCACGTCGCGCAGTTTGCCCGACGCCAGCATGGCGCCCAGGCCACGAATGGCCAGCAGGCTGGTGCTGCCTTCGCCCAGGCCGAGTACCATGCCCGGCTCGATGAATTCCAGCGCCCTGGCGGCGGCCTGCTGCTTGAGCCTGGCGATTTCCCCGCTGTCCCGCATCGACCGGCCGCTCAGGATGGAGCCGGCACGGCCCTGGCGATGGCGCCCAGGCCGCCCTGTACGTCGCCGCCCAGGTGCAGGCGCAACACCCGTCGTCCTTTCGCCTGCAGCGCTTCACGGTCGCCCAGGGCCTGCGCCTGACGCAGGACGTCGAAACCCATGCCGCCTTCACCCGGGATGGTCAATTCCGCCCCGGCGTCGGCCGTGAGTTGCAGGAACAGGCCCTGGCCCGAGTCGCCCTTGTGCAACTGCCCCGTGGAATGCAGGAAGCGCGGCCCGAGGCCCAGCGTGGTGGCAAGGCCCGTGACGGCACGCAATTGCGCGCGCAGGGCACGCAGCGTCGCCAGGGCTTCCGCATCCGGCGTGAACCAGACCTGCAGCGCCACATAGTCCCCGACGGCAGCCTGGCCCAGAAATCCGGACAGTGCACCGGCCAGGCTGTCGGCAGCGCCGGAACCGTAGACGCTTACGCCGGCGTCACAGAGCTGCGCTTCCGGCTGTGGCAGCGACCCACTGGCCTGCCATGCAGCGACCATCTGGCGCGCCTGGTGCTTGGCGCTCTCGACGTCCGGCTGGTCAAAGGGATTGATGCCCAGGCGCCAGCCCGCCACCGCCACCGCGAATTCCCACAGGAAGAACTGCGCGCCGACGTCGTAACGGTCCCGGAGCGTCAGTCTCAAGACGGGATGCCCCGCTTCCTCCAGCGCGCTGACCGCAGCGTCCTGCCCGTCGTCGCCTTCCAGCCTGATCTGCACGAAGAGACGGTCCGCGCCATACGCGTCCGGCGCCGCCAGGGCCTCGCCGGTGACTGGCAGGATGCCTGTGCCATCCTTACCCGTGCTTTCGGCGATGAGTTGTTCGACCCAGTCACCAAAGCTTGCCAGCGCCGGGGAACAGACGAGCGTCAATTTGTCACGGCCGCTGCGGGCAAGGCTGCCCAACGTGGCGCCAGGCCATGCGCCCGGATTTTGCGCCGGCTCCAGTTGACAGCCGCTGGCCATCGCCAGGGCCCGCTCCAGCAGCAGGGGCACGTCCACCCCTGCCAGCGCCGCCGGCACCAGGCCAAAGTAAGACAGCGCCGAATAGCGGCCGCCAATGTCGGGGTCGTTCAGAAAAACAGCGCGGAAATCGTAATCTTGTGCCAGCTTTACCAGCGAACTGCCGGGGTCGGTGATGGCGATGAAGTGCTCGCCAACCTCCGTCCCGCAGAGGGCCAGGCTCGCCCGGGCGTGACAATGCTGAAAGAGCGTGCGCGTTTCAACGGTGCCGCCGGACTTGGTGGAAACCACGTAGAGCGTGCGGGCAGGGTCCAGCGCATCGGTCGTCGCGCGGATCGCAGCGGGATCCGTGCTGTCCAGCACCGACAGGGTCAACCCGCCATCTGCCCCGGCCCACAGCTTGCCGAACAGTTCCGGCGCCAGACTGGAACCGCCCATGCCGAGCAGCAACACGTCCGTGTACCCGTCCGCGCGCACGGCATCCACCAGCCCCCGGATGCTGCCGACGCTGCTCCAGGCGCGGCACTGGTCCAGTGCCCCGCTGACGGCATCCGACAGGTCCGGCCCGTAACTGGCGAGCATGTCCCCGGCGCAGTCCAGCCAGCCCAACCGGTCAGCGATCTCCGTCGGGTCAGGATGCCAGACGCTGTGGTCGCGACGCCAGATACGCGCAACGATGTCCTCATTGGCCATGTCGTCCAGGGTCGCATTCACCAGACTTTGGTAACTGTGCAGCTGCGACGACATATGCTGCGTTTCCGCGCGGATCTGGTCGCGGCGGGCGGCGATGGTCCCCAGCAGGTCCTCGAAGGGAGCGATGAACTTGTCCACGCCCTCGGCCTGCAACTCCTCGCCCGCCACGTGCAGATCGATGCCCAGTTCGGCGAGTCGCTCAATGCGCGCCCGGCTGCTCTCCAGGTCCTCCTCGACCGTCAGGGCGACGGTGCCATGGTCCAGGAAGGCGTCCAGCGTTTCCGGCGGCAGCGTGTTGACCGTGTCGGGGCCGATCAGCGTGTCAACATAGAGCGTGTCCGGCAATGAGGGGTCCTTGGTGCTGGTGCTGGCCCAGAGCGGGCGCTGAACGCGCGCGCCCTGGTCCGCCAGGCGTTGCCAGCGCTCACCGGAAAACAGTTCCCTGAAGCGCTGGTAGACCAGCTTCGAATTGTCAATGGCGATTTTGGCCTGCAGTTCCGGCGCGCCGGCTTCCACCAACGGCGCCTCCAGCTTGACGTCGACGCGGCTGACAAAGAAGGAGGCCACCGACCCGACGCTGCGCAGGTCGCCGCCGGCGGCGGCCAGGCGTTCCAGCCCGCGAATGTAGGCGTTGGCGACCGCCTCGTAGTGCGCCATCGAAAACATCAGCGTGATGTTGACGTTGATGCCCTCGGCGATCAATTGCTCGACCGCCGGTATGCCTTCCCTGGTGGCCGGCACCTTGATCATCAGGTTGGGCCGCTCCAGATCCTGAAAATAGCGCCTGGCCTCCGTCACCGTGCCTTCGGTATCGAAGGCCAGATTGGGGTTGACCTCAAGGCTGACGTAGCCGTCCTCGCCCCCGCTCTGCTCATAGACCGGCAAAAAGAGTCCGGTCGCCATGCGGATATCTTCCAGGGCCATGGCTTCGTAGGCCCCGGTGACGCCGGCGCCACCGACCACCAGTTCCTGCAGTTGCCCGTCGTAATCGTTGCTCTGGGCAATGGCCTTTTCGAAGATGGCCGGGTTGGAAGTGACCCCCCTGACACCCCTGTCGATCAGCGTCTGCATCTCACCAGACGTGATGAAGGCGCGCCGGATGTAATCCAGCCACACGGACTGGCCCAACTGACCCAGTTCCTGGATTTTGTTCATCGATTCCTCCTGCCTGACGCGCCGATTATGCACATCCAGCCTGTATCGGCAAGCGGCGTGCTGTGCCCCCGAAAATGGCCCGGCAATTTCTTGCCTCACCTGCATTGGCGGGTAAAATTCGCGCGTTCAATCCAGCATTCGTAGGAGGCCCCATGGCCATTCCCCTGCAAACCGCCGTTATCGGCACCGGAGGTATGTCACGCAACCACATTCGGGGCATGTTGCAGCAAGGGGATACGACGCAGATCCGCGTCGTCTGCGAACCTTCGGATGCGGCCTGGGAAGAGGCGGCCGCGCTTTTCAGGGAGAGGGGCCTCGAGCCTCCGCCCAACATACCCGATCTTGAGACGCTGCTGGATGAACACGGTGAAGCGCTCGGAGCTGCTCTCATCGTCACGCCGCATAATCTGCACTACCAACACGCCTCCATGTGTCTGGAAGCCGGTCTGGACGTCCTGCTGGAAAAGCCCATGGTCATGAATGGCGACGAGGCCGTTCGCCTGATCGACACGCGGGACCGTACGGGCAGGCTGCTGGTCGTGGCTTTTAACGGCAGCATGTCTCCCAATATCCGTACGGCGGTGGATATCCTGCGCAGTGGCCGCCTGGGTCGGGTCCAGTCCATCACAGCGACCGTGTGGCAGGACTGGGACCGCATAACCGTTGACACCTGGCGCCAGCAACCGGAGGTTTCGGGTGGTGGCTTCCTCTTCGACACCGGCGCGCACATGCTCAACACCGTGGTCGATCTGGCGGGCGAGAAGTTCGTGGAAGTCGGCGCCTGGCTGGACAATTTGGGCGGCCCCGTTGATTTGCTGGGCGTGGTGATGGGGCGCCTTGCTTCCGGCGCCATGGTCACCCTGCATGGCTGCGGCCGCGGCGCGCCGGACCTGATCGATTCGGACGTGCGCGTCTACGGCACCGAAGGGTTGCTGCGAACCTGCATCTGGGGCAAGCGCCTGGAAATGGCCCGGGCCGGGGAAAAGGAACTGTCGCCTGTGCCGGTGCCGGAGTCGCTGGGCACCTGGCAACAGTTCCTCGCCGTGCGCGAGGGACGGCTGGCGAACCCCTGCCCGCCGGAGGTCGGCCTGCGTATGGCCCGGTTGTGGGATGCCATCTCGGAGTCTTCCGCCCGGGGCGGCGCGCTGGTGACCCCGTAGTCGTTCAAGGAGAACCCATGTCCAATTCAATTCGCGTCACGGTCTGGAACGAGTTTCGTCACGAGCAGGACACGAGCCACGTTGCCAGCGAGATTTACCCCGACGGTATCCACGTCCCCATCGCCGCCTGGCTGAAGCAGCAGGGCATGGACGTCGGCACGGCCACCCTGGACGAGCCGGAACACGGCTTGACACAGGACGTGCTGGACAACACCGACGTGCTCACCTGGTGGGGCCACATGGCCCACAACGAGGTCTGCGACGACATCGTCGATCGGGTGCAGCTGCGCGTGCTCTCCGGCATGGGCCTGATCGTGCTGCACTCGGGCCACCACTCAAAAGTGTTCAGGCGCCTGATGGGCACCACCGGCCATTTGAAGTGGCGCGAGGCCGACGAACGCGAGCGGATCTGGGTCGTCGAACCCGGCCACCCCATCGCCGCCGGCATCGATCGCTTCATCGAGCTGGACAGGGCCGAAATGTACGGCGAGCGCTTCGACATTCCGGCGCCGGATACCCTGGTGTTCGTCAGCTGGTTCGAGGGTGGCAACGTGTTTCGCAGCGGCTGCTGCTGGAACCGCGGCCGCGGCCGGATTTTCTACTTCCGGCCGGGCCACGAAAGCTACGCGCACTTCCACAACGAGCAGATTCTGCGCGTCATCTCGAACGCCGTGCGCTGGGCCGCCCCGGACAACCCCGGCTTCGATGGCGTCGCCAACGAAAAGGTCCCGCTGGAACGGATCAGCGCAAAGGACCGGTAAGCGCAGCCACTACCAGCGGTATTGCGCCGGCGCGAAGTCCATGGAGCGGCCATTGTAGTAGGAAACGATGGCCTCCTCCGGCCCGCAAATGGCGTCGATGCGGGCGTGATCATCTTCCGTGAAAGTCACGGCCAGCGATCCCAGGTTGTCCTCGAAGTGCGCCATGGTGCGCGGCCCGATGATGGGGCTGGTGATGCCCGGTTGCCGCGTGACCCAGGCCATGGCGACCTGCGCCATGGTCGCGCTCTTTTCGGCCGCCAGCGTCTCCAGCAGTGAGATCATCGCCATCGCCCGCTCGCCGAAATGCTCGTTCCAGCGCTCCGCCATCCGGCCGGTGGCACCCTCACGGTCAAAGGCAAAGCGCGATTCCGACGTGACGTCCGAGTCACTGCGATACTTGCCGCTGAGGAAGCCGCGCGCCAGCGGCGACCAGGGGATGAGCGCGATGCCGTAGGTCTGCGCCATGGGGATCAACTCCCGCTCGATGCTGCGATCCAGCATGTGGTAGGGCGGCTGCTCGCAGACGTAGCGGTTGGCACCCAGTTCCTTCGCGATCCACAGCGATTCGAGTAACTGCCAGGCCGCCCAGCTGCTGGTGCCCACGTAACGCACCTTGCCCGCGCGCACCAGGTCATCCAGCGCGCGCACCGTCTCGTCAGCCGCGAGGTCGCTCTGGGGACGATGAATCTGGTACAGATCGATCCAGTCGGTATTGAGCCGCTTTAGCGAGGCCTCACACTGCTGGATGATATGGCGCCGGTTGTTGCCCACGTCCAGCACGTCGTCGCTCATCGCGCCGCGCACCTTGGTGGCCAGCACCACCCGGTCGCGGCGGCCGTCCTGCAGCGCCTTGCCGACGATCGTCTCACTGACGCCAGTGGTGTAAACGTTGGCCGTGTCCAGAAAGTTGACGCCCTGGTCCATGGCGTAATGAATCATGCGGATCGATTCGTCTTCCGGCGTCGTGCGACCGAAGTTCATGCAGCCCAGGCACAGCGCGCTGACCGGCACGCCGGTGCGTCCCAACATGCGATATTCCATCTTTACTCTCCTCCCGTCCGTCACGTGCCTGCATTGTAGCGTCATTTGTACCCTTCACAGGTCTCTGTCAACCGGTGGCCCGTGAGCGTTAAGCCGAGGTTCACCAGCGGCTGGTTTCAGGCCTGGTCGCCTGCAGGCCAGGGGTCAACTCAAGGTGAGGTCAATGGGTAGTACGAGATGATCGGCGCCACCGGGCCATCCGGCCAGACGCGCGCCGGTACGCGCGTCATACATGCCGACGATCAGGCGCGCCGCCCCCGGCTGCGCCAGATCGTTGAAGCGCAGGCGGTGAACGTCCACGATGTATTCGCCTGAGCGCCAGCCGCTCGTGGGGCGCGTCCCTCCCGCCGGGATGGCATCGCTCTGGGCGATGAGACGTCCCTGACTATCGAGCAGATGAACGAAAACCGTGTAGCTGGTCTCTGCGCCGCCGGCCCCGGCCTGCCAGACCAGCGTGACTTCCGGCTTTTCCAGCAGGCGCATCGCGGTTTGCGCCGGCGTGAATCCCGTCAGCGTCGCCAACGCCCCCAGGGGCTGGTCAACGACGAAGGCGACTTCCGGCGCCTCCAGCACCAGCGGCAATGCCGCCAGACGCCGGCGCGCCAGTTCCCTGCCGTCCGGCAGCAGCAGGCGGACCTCTCCGTCACTTGCGGACGCCGGCACGGTCACGGCGCGCCAGTCCAGCGTGATGCGGTCGCGTTGTCCGGGCAGAGGCTCCAGCACCAGCGACCAGCTGTCGTCCGCTGCGGCCAGGGTCAGATCAGGTAGCGGGCCCTCGCCTTCCCACAGCAGGCTGATGTCAAGGGGCTGGCCAGGATGCAGACGGGAACCCGTCAGGTCATGGGCCAGCAGACGCAAGCGGTCAGCCACGACCAGGTCTGCCCTGACTGGCAATTCCGTTTCTCGCGTCGTGGCCGCCCAGTCAGCCCCGGGGGTCGTCCGCCACAGCCCCAGCAGGATTTCACTCCCCAGGGGCGCGCCATCCCCGCTGCGCAACTCGTAACCATCCGGCGCCCGCGCTTCATCGAAAATCCGCAACCAGACCTCGTAATCGCCAGGCATTGCGCCATAGGGAAGACGAAGCACCGGCCAGGCGCTCAGGGTATCGCCGGGGCGGGCCTGCCGGCCGCTGCGCTGGTCATCGCTGGCGAAGATGGCGCTGCCCTTGCCGACAAACCGCCCCAGGCGGTTGCGCAGCACGATGGACGCCTGGACTTCGGTCTGCAGCAGGGGCCCGGCCTGCATGACCAGCGGCAGGCACAGCGCCTGGTCCGCCGGCGCCGGCGGCAGACTGCCATGCGCCATCAACGTCGCCCGTCGGGGATCGCCCACGCTGACCGTTCGGCCCATCGGCTGCAGGACGGGCGTGCTGGCGGGCGCGGCGTCGAAGAGCAGATTGCGCATCCCGTGGACGTCATGCGCCAGCGGAGGCCGCGCGCCGCCATGCGCCAGCAAACAGCCGGCCATGCCGCGATAGTCCGCGCGCTGCGTATACCACTGGTTCAACGCCACCCGCCCCTGACGCGGGAGCAATGGCACAACCTGTTCCATGCCCGCGTTTTCGGGCAGGGTGATCAGGGTCGCCGGCACCTCAAGTTTGCGCCAGTAATAGCCCAGTTCGTAGCGCTCGGCATAGGACCAGGCGAGGACGCTGTCCGCCCCGGTGAGGGCCTGCCGGTAGTACCGCGCCATCCCCCTGGCATCGTCGTGTTGCAGTTCCGGATCGCCCGCCTGCGACAGGTTCAGCAGCAGCAGGCCGGCGGCCAGCAGCGACAGCAGTCGCCACGGCCCCGCTCGCGCAACGCCCGTCACGCCGGCGCTCATCAGCACCATGTTCAGCGGCACCAGCGGCACCAGATAGCGCCCGTGCATGTTGTTGCCGATCAGGCCCAGCCCCAGCACCAGCAGGCCCGCCGGCAACAGGATGTGCAGGGCCAGCCGGCGTGACGCCGGATGGCGCCAGGGGACCAGCAACAGCGGGACCGGCGCCACCAGCATGACGACACCCGTCAGTGAACTGCGGACCACCAGTTCCCAGGGCGCCAGCCACAGCGACGCCCACATGCGCCCGAAAAGCGTGAGCCCGGGCTGCGGCGCGTCGTTCAATGCGCTGTTGGCAGCCGCCACGTTTACAAAGTAGGTCGTTAACCAGGGCGCCCAAAGCAGCACAACTGCAGCCTGGCCCGCCAGCCAGAGACGCCAGTCCGGCAGCCAGGCGCGCCAGCCCGGCTGCCGCTGTGCAAACCGGAAGAGCCAGTGCAGGGCCATCACCGCGTTGAGCCACAGCGCGTACACCGGGCCCGTGTTGTGCGTATAGAGAATGAGCGTCTCGCTCGCCAGTAGCCACAACCAGGCGCGCCGGTCGTCCGGCCGCCGCAACAAACGCTGCCACGCGAGCAGCAGGGACAGGGTCAGGGTCGCCAGCAAGGCGTACATGCGCGCTTCCTGCGCCGCCCACCACAGGGGCGCCGACCAGACGGCCAGCCACGCGGCCAGCCAGGCGGCGCGACGACCGAAGTTGCGCAACGCCAGTTGCCAGGTCAGGGTGACGACCAGCAGGGTCAGCCACAGTGACGGCAGACGCAGACTGAACTCGCTGTCACCCAGGAAACGCGCGCTGACGTTCAGCAGCAGATAGTAAAGCGGCGGGTTGGTCTCGTCGGCGAGCAGGGCGTCCGTCAGCGTGGGCTGAATGGCCGCCCAGGCCGACCAGCCTTCGTCAAACCAGAGACTTTGGGCATCGATGTTGTGTGTTCGCAGCGCAGTGGCAAGCAGCAGCAGGGCCGCCGCCGGCAGTATGCGGCGCAGGGCAACCGCGCGCTTCATGGGCTGGAGATCAGGCCGTCGTCATCGTGTTGCGCCAGCCAGGACCGCTCATCGGCTGCAAGCTCCGCCCTGGCCAGCAGGTCAGGCCGACGCTGCAGCGTGCGCAACAGGGACTGACGCCGGCGCCAGGCCGCGATGCGACCGTGATCGCCGCTTAACAGGAGTTCCGGCACCTGCAGCCCGCGAAAGCCGGTCGGGCGCGTGTAATGCGGCCCTTCCAGCAGGCCGTCAGCGTGGCTGTCACAGGAGGCGGCATGTTCTGCCCCCAGCACGCCGGGCAGGAGGCGCACCGTGGCATCGATGAGGACCATGGCCGCCAGCTCACCGCCAGTCAGCACGTAGTCGCCGATGCTGATCTCGTCGCTAATGACCAGCTGGCGCACGCGCTCATCGACGCCCTCGTAGTGGCCGCAGACCAGCAACAGACGTTCCTCGGCCGCCAGTTCCCGCGCGACCTGCTGCGTGAAAACACGGCCCTGGGGAGAAAGCAGAATGACCGGTTGCTCCGCGTCCGCGCGAATGTCTTCGATGGCCCGCACCAGCACGTCCGCGCGCAGAATCATGCCGCCGCCGCCGCCGCAGGGCGTATCATCCACCACGCGCCGGCGCCCCTCACCCCAGTCGCGCAGATCATGCAACTGCAAGTGCAGCAAGGCACGTTCCCGCGCCTTCCACATCATGCTCAGACCCATCGGCCCGTCGAACATCTGCGGGAAGAGGGTCAGCACGTCGATATGCACGTCTTCACCTGCCAGGCGTCCTGCCACAGCGCAGCTACAGAATAGCGACTTCACCTCTACCCGGCAATCGCGGGCGCCAGTCAGACGGCCGGACAGGATCAGTTGTCCGCCCGAAATACGACCCGCCAGGAGCGCAGCGTCCGGCTGCCCCCATCCACGCAAGCGCCCGTCGCAAACCAGCGCGACACGCCCGCATAACCCGGCATGTTGACGCGATAGCGCCGTCCGGTTTCCATCTCAAAGTCCGCGTACCCCAGGCCGCGTTCCCGCTTCAACCCACTGAAAAAGCGGTCCTCGCCGCCATTCCAGCTGACGCGCAACTCCATGGCCGGGAGGCCGCGATTTTCGCGGTCCTGTACGTAGACCTCCAGCAGGGCCGGGCGATCCGCGTCGCAGAAGGCAGCCGGGCCGGTCATGGTGAAGGAGCGCAGCGGCGTCGCCGTCAGCGTCGGGGCGGCCGTGTTGGTCGGCACCGGTTCGGGCGTTGTCGCAGGCGCGGGTGTCTTGCTGGGCGGCGGTCGCAGGGTGGCACCGGGTGTGGCCGTGGGCGTGTCTGCCAGCAGGATTGAAGCGTGTTCGTCGAGCGCCGGCAGCAGGGCGTCCGCGCAACTGCGCAACCCGCTCGCCTGATAGTAGTTGCGCATGCTCCAAAGCGCCGCCTGACCTTCGGGGCTGCCCGCGGCCGCCGACGATGCCAGACGGCAGGCCATGTCCGCCATGTGTTGGGCGGGGCTTGCCCCGGCCGGCAGGACAGCCTCGATTCTCTCTCTGGCGCGCAGGTCGTTGCCGTCCACGGACCAGGCCCTGGCGACGAGGGCTGCGTACTCTTCCGGCGGGACCCCGCGCAGAACGGATGCTGCCGCGCCGCTTCCTGCGGCACTGCTGCTCCAGGAAACGATCAGGCCAATGCAAATCCCGGCTAACAGAGCCAGCAGAATCAGTAGTGGCGCCGGCGTGCGGGCTCCCCGCCGGCGCCCGCGCAACGGGCGCCGGCTCACGGCGCAGAATCCACAGGGTCGCGTTGCCGAAAGGGTTCCATCGCCGGGGTCAGCCGTCCCAGCCCTTCCGCCAGCGCGACCAGATAGCGTATGTCCTGAACGTCACGGGAATTGACGATGAAACGTTCGGTAACGTCCTGCAACCAGGCGACGCTGTCGCCGGCTGCAACCTGACGCAAACGGCGCCACGCTGCGGGCAGATCGCCATCAGCGACGTAAACCGCGGCGATCATCAACAGGTAGTCGGCGCGCAGTCGCTCGCCCTGCCCTTCATCGAAGGCTGTGCCTGGCAGGGCGCCCGCCAGCAGCCGTCCCAGCAGCAAACCGGCCAGCACGCCCGCCAGCAGGCCGCCGGCCAGCGTGGGCGCAAGGTCGCGCGCCCGGCGCCATTTCATCATGACCGTCAGTATACTTTGTGTTGGGGAGTGTCTGGTTTACTGGATACAGGAACTGGATGCGGTGAGCGTCATCGTGCGGTTATTTGCGTCGCTACAGTAGGGGCGATTTACCAAATCGCCCGCCCCGTCTTCAAAACAATTTCTGAAATCCGCCAAACTCGCCACTCCCTTGAGTTGCGTGGCGTTGACCGGGGCCCGACGCGGGGTTAGCATTCCGCACTGTGCCGATGGTGGGAGTCGAACCCACATGCCCTCACGGGCGCGCGATTTTGAGTCGCGTGCGTCTGCCAGTTCCGCCACATCGGCCGCTGCCCGCATCATAGAAAGCGGGGACAGACCTGTCAATGATATTCAGGCTGCCGGCGTCACCGCCGCTTCGCCGCTATCGACCATGAGTCGCGTCGCCCGCTTCTGTCCGGCCTGCGGGCAGCCCCTGACCAGGCGACAACGTCTTGGCGCCCTGCGTCCCGTGTGCGCCGCCTGTGACCACGTGGTGTTCTTCGATCCCAAGGTCGCCGTGGCCGCCTGGATCCTGCAGGACGAGCACCTGCTGCTGGTGCGGCGGCGCGGCGACCCCATGGCCGGCTACTGGGCCATGCCGGCCGGCTTCATGGAATACGATGAAGACCCGCAGGATGCCGTCAGACGCGAGGTGCTGGAGGAAACCGGCCTGCAGGTGACTGTTGAACAACTGCTGGAGCTGTTTCACACCCCGGCCGACGGCGGCCTCGCCAACCTGGTGCTGGTGTACGAGGCGAAAGTTCGCGAGGGCAATTTGCGCGCAGGCGACGATGCCGACGCCGTCGCCTGGTTCGCCCGGGATGATCTGCCGCCGGTCGCCTTCCTGCCGACCCGGTCCCTGATCAGGCGCTGGCGGGGTGGGGAACTGTAACCTGCGTCTCGTCGTTGCCGCGGCGTTGCGGCAGCGGCACCAGCCAGGCCAGCACGATTTGCACCAGCATCAGCGCCACGAAGAGCGCGACCGCCGGATTGTAGTTGCCGAAGGTATCGAAGCACCAGCCGAACATCACCGGCCCGAGCGCCACGCCGGCCGACATCAGGGTGGCGGCGAAGCCGCGTATCTCGCCCAGGTGTTCACGGCCAAACAGGTTGGCCCACACCGAGTTGTCAAAGACGCTGCCCAGCGTGATGTTGCTGCCGAATGCCAGGGCATAGAGCAGCAGCAGGAAGGGCGTGGTCATGGTGGCGGAGAGCAGCAGCACCGAGATTGAGGTGCAGAGCTGGATGACCATCAAATGGTTGGGGCGCAGGCGGTCGACCAGCAGGCCGCTGAAGAATGACATGCCGGCCGCCACGACGGAGAGCAGGCCGAAGGTCTGCGCGGCAACCATGGCATCGTGCCCCAGGGAATTGAAGACGGAAACCTGGTGCAGGATCAGCGCCGAGCCGGCCGCCGGCGTCAACATGCGCCCAAGCACGAAGACCTTGAAAATGGCCGTGCGCCGCGCCTCCTGCAGGGTCCAGCTGTCTTCCGGCTCCGCAGTCTCGCGTTCCTCGTCACGCAGACGCCCGTCCGGCAGCAGACCGTAGCTTTCGGGCCGGTCGCGCAGCAGCAGCCATACCAGCGGCACGACGATGAGGCCGACCAGCAGACCCAGCAGTTGCCATACCTGGCGCCAGCTCATCGTGCCCAGCAGTTCCTGCACAAAGGGCACGTAGAAGGCCTGGAAGAGCCAGGTGGCCACCACCGTGATGCTGAAGACGCGCCCGCGCCGGCTGCGAAACCACTGCGCCAGCACCGTGCTGTTGGCGATCCACAGGGGCCCCAGGCCCACCGCCCGCATGATGACGAACATCAGCAGCAGCGCCAGCGGGCTGGTCGCCGTCGACAGCGCAATGAGCGAGACCGCGAACAGGCCGCCGGCGATGACACCGACAATGCGACTGCCATAGCGGTCCGTCAGCTTGCCCACCCAGGGCAGGCTGAGCGCGGCCATGAAGCCACCCAGACCGAAGAGGCCGGACAGCGTGGTGCGATCCAGGCCGAACTCGAAGATGAAATGGTCGACGAAGAGGCCGATGGTCGTGTTGTGGCCGAAGAAGGGCAGGATGAGCCCCAGCGTGGCGGCCACCAGAACGACCCAGCCATAAAACACGGGAAAGCGCGCGACGACGTGCAGACTGCCGATATGGTGGATGTTTAGCATTGAGACCTGTCGTTGTTGCCGGCGGGCGAGGCTGCCCGCTACCGAAAGCCGCGGCAGTATACACCTGTCCGTACAACCTGTGGCTGGACTGGACTGCTATGGACTCAGGCGCTTTTGCGGGCAATCACAATCTGGTTGACGCCCAGTGAAAGTGGCATGAAGGTCGCGCGGGTCAGGACCTGAATCAGGGCCGGAAAACCAAACAGGGCGAACTGGATTTTCGCCGGCAGCAGCGGAACGTAGGGCACGTCCCACAGGCCATCGCCAAAGTGTCGCACAATGCTGAAGCCACTGTCCTCACACCAGCAGCGCCAGACGGCGGGCGGGTGTACGTTGATGTGGGTGGGGTCCTTGCCGGCGGCGTCCCGCGTCGGGTCCTTGAAACGGCGCAGGGCATAGCCCGGATGTGGCGTGGCAAACAGCCACAGGCCACCGGGCTGCAGCATGCGGTTCACTTCGCGGATCATGGCCTGGGGTCGCGGCAGATGCTCGATCAGATGCAGGGCGACGACGACGCCGAATTCCCCGTCGCTGAAACGTTCGGTCGCTTCCGCATCTCCATGAATCACGCGCGCCAACGGCGCATTCCGGCGCGTCTGTTCGACAGCGTAATCGATCAGGTCGATGCCCGTGCAACGGAAGTCGTCCTGCAGCAGGCCCAGCAAATGCCCCAGACCGCAACCCAGCTCCAGCAAGGCGGTCTGCTCCGCCGGCGCGAAACGTTTAACCAGCGCCGCGTAATAGCGGCGCGCGAACCAGTACATGCTGAAGCGCCCGCGGCCGCGCTTCCCGTAATTCCCCGTGAAGAAGTACGAGCGCCGGTAGTGCTGCCGGGGCGCAACAGGGGTCTCGTCGACCATCATTGACGTCCGCAACTGCTCAGGAAATGCAGGCAAGTGGCTGCGGCACAGAACAGTCGACGTCGTAGATTTCAAACGCCAGCTGCGGCAGATGCAGGACGCCGTAGGAGTGAGAAGTGTCGCGTGTGCTGTAGGAACTGCGAAAGAGGGAGCCAGGATTCACCACGCAGCCCCGTTCTACCTGCACGCACATGGGCAAATGCGTGTGGCCGGTGATCAGAACGTCGGCCTTCAGCGAGCGCAGCATCATGTTGAGCAAGGTATCGGACAAATGATCGCGGTACAGGCCCCAGATGTTGTTGCCCGGCTTGCCATGACACATGAAAATGCGGCGGCCGCCACACGTGCCTTCCCAGTCCAGTGGCAACTCCTGCAGGAAACGGGCATCTTCCTGCGTCAGTTCCGGGTGGCCGTCATCGTGGTTGCCGCGCACCGTGACGATGCGCTTCTCGCGCACCATACGCACCACGCTGTCCGGCCCGCCGCCGCTGCCCGGCAGGTCGCCGGCGCACAACACCTGGTCAACCTGATGGATCTGCTCAAAGCGCTCCAGCGCGGTCGCCAGCGCCGCGCGGTCGCCGTGGATGTCCGAAATGATTCCCAGTTTCATTGCAAAACCTGGACGACAATAGCCACAGTATAACAAATCGCGCGGCCTGCGCATTTGCTGCGGATATGCTATCATTCCTGAGCCCGCACAACAGCGGACCCGTTCATGACCCACTTCCTGCTAATCCGTCATGCTGTCAATGACTTCGTCCGAAGCAACCGGCTGGCCGGCCGGCTGGCCGGCATTCACCTGAGCGAGGACGGACGCGCCCAGGCCGCCGCCCTGGCGGAGCGCCTCTCCCAGGAAGCGCTGGACCAGCTCTACGCCAGCCCGCTGGAACGCACCATGGAGACGGCCGAGGCAATCAGAAAGCACCACCCTCACCTGCCCGTTCGTCATCACGAGGGCCTGGGCGAAGTCCGCTACGGCGACTGGCAGGGCGCGAACATCAGCGACCTGGCCAGACGCAAGGCCTGGCGCGTCGTGCAGCAGTATCCCTCCCGGGCGCGCTTCCCCAATGGAGAAACCATGCGCGGCGCGCAAACGCGCGTGGTGGATGCCCTGGAGGAACTGGCCCTGCTCTGGCCCGGCGCCCAGGTCGCCATTGTGTTTCACGCCGATTTGATAAAGATGGCGCTGGCGCATTATCTTGGCATGCACCTGGACAACTTTCAGCGCATTGACATCGCGCCGGCCTCAATCAGCAGGTTGACCCTGGGGCACAGTCGTCCCTGGATCAGTGGCCTCAATGATGTCTCCCACTTGCGGGGTCTGGAGCCCTCCGGGCAGGGCCGCGACCGCAGGATCGGGCGTAAACGTAAAGGGGAGCGCGCGCATGCCCGGCACCGAGATTGAACTGAAGCCGGTCGACTTTGTCACCATCAACACGATCGGCCCCAAGGGACAGCGTGTCTTTTACCTCCAGGCCGGCAAGGAGGAACAAATCGTCACCCTGATCATCGAAAAGGAACAGGCCGTGGCGCTCAGCGAGGCCGTGCGTGAACTGCTGGAAGATATCGACACCCGTTTCCCGCCCGCCGGTGAGGTGACTGACCCGCCGGATGCCGCTGACATGGACCTGCGCGAGCCGATTGAGCCGCTCTTTCGCGTGGCGGAAATGGGGCTTGGTTACGACGATGAGTCGCGCATGGTGGTCCTGCTGGCCCAGGAACTGGTCTCGCGCGAAAACGGGGACGAGGAGCCTGAACCTGGCGTGGTGCGGCTGTGGTGCAGCCGACGTCAGATGCGCGCGCTCAGCACCCAGGCATCGCAAAGCGCACAGTCCGGGCGGGCGGACCCGCGCCAGAACGGGCGGGTCATCTACTACTGGTCGTGACGGAAGACACGGCGCAGCAGCAGGCCAGGGCAGTCAGCGCGACGCGCCTGTTGCGGGCCCTGCAGGAAGGTGAACTGGGCGGCGACATCGGCCTGATGCGCTGGAGTTCCAACTACACCTTCCTCACGTCCATCCGGCATGAAGACCTCAGTTTCATGGCCATCTACAAACCGCGCAGTGGCGAGCGCCCCCTTTGGGATTTCCCGGACGGCACGCTTTGCCTGCGCGAAGTTGCGGCGTGGGAGACGGCCCGGGCCCTGGGCTGGAACATCGTGCCGCCCACCGTACTGCGTGATGGCGCGCACGGTCCGGGGTCGCTGCAATACTTTGTGGAGCACGATCCGGAACTGACCTACTTCACCTTCCCCCGGGACGTGCAGCCGCAATTGAGGCGACTGTCGCTCTTCGACCACATCATCAACAACGCCGACCGCAAGGGCGGGCACTGCCTGCTGGATGCCCGGGGCCGGCTCTGGGGCATCGACCACGGCATCGCCTTCAACGCCGAGCACAGGCTGCGCACCGTCATCTGGGATTTCGCCGGTGAGGAGATCCCCCCTTCCCTGCTGCATGACGTGCAGCGCCTCGGCGCCAGTCTGCATGATGAAAACAGCGCCCTGCAGGAGCGGCTGGCCGGCTTGCTGGACGGGCGTGAAATCGCCGCCCTGCGCCGGCGGGTCAGCCGTTTGCTGGAAATCGGGCACTGGCCCCACCCCGGACAGGGCCCAAATGTCCCCTGGCCGCCGGTTTAGTCAATCCTTAATCGCCTTTTGGTGTTATGTTAACCCCAGCGCAGGGGGGCTGACCCGCAGCGGTCTTTCCCTGAACTGTGCACCGGAGGGGTATGAGACCCTGAAACCGCCGGCCAGAAAACTGGAGGAAAACATGTATCGCAAGGCTGTTCTACTGTTCTTCATTGTGCTGGGCCTGACGCTGGTCGCTCCGCTCGCCGCCCAGGACGACAGCTTCAAGCTCACCATCATGCACACCAACGACGTGCATGCCGAGCACGAGCCCGGCCGCAGTGGCGATGGCGGTGCCGCCCGCCAGGCCACCGTTGTCCGTCAGATCCGTGACGAGGTTGACAATCATCTGTTGCTGGATGGCGGCGACCGCTTCACCGGCACACTCTTTCATATTCAGTGGATGGGCCAGGACAGCGCGCAGATCATGAACATGATCGGCTACGACGCCATGACCCTGGGCAACCACGAATTCGACAACGGCGACGACGTGCTGGCGGCTTTCGTCGACGCCCTCGATTTCCCGGTGGTCACCGCCAACGTTGATTTCAGCGAGTCGCCGTATCTGGCGGGCAAGATTGCCCCCTGGGTCGTCCTCGACGTGGGTGGCGACAGGGTCGGTATCATCGGCCTCGTCACGCCGGACAGTGAAATTTTGGCTTCGCCGGGACCCGAGCTGGTCTTTGAACATGACATGGTTAGCGTGACCGAGAGCGCGGTAGACGCCCTCGCCGCCGAGGGCGTGAACAAGATCGTCCTGCTGACCCACATCGGCTTTGAGGCCGACGTCGAGCTCGCGCAACTGGTCAGTGGCGTGGACGTCGTCGTTGGCGGCCACACCAACACCTTCCTCAGCAACCGCTACACCGGCGCCTACGGCGAGTACCCGATCGTGCTTGAAAGCGCCAGCGGTGAGCCGATACTGGTGGTTCAGGCCAGCGCTCATACGCACTATCTGGGCCGCCTGGACCTGGAGTTTGACGGCGCCGGGGTGCTGGCTGACTGGGACGGCGACGCCATTCTGCTCTCGCGCTACATCAGCCCTGCGCCGGACGTCGCGGACCTGGTCGCCGGCCTGGCCGAGCCCATCGCCGCGCTGCGTCAGCAGGTCGTGGCCGAAGCCGCCGTCAAGCTGGATGGCGCCCGCAGCATCTGCCGCGTGGAGGAATGCAACCTGGGCAACCTGATCGCCGATGCCCTGCGCGAGGAGACCGGCGCGCAGATCACCTACATGAACGGCGGCGGCATTCGCAGCGACATTGAAGCCGGCGTGATCACCATGGGTGATATTCTCACTGTCCAGCCCTTCAACAACGTGACCAGTACCTTTGACCTGACGGGCTCGGACGTGCTCGCCATGCTGGAGAACGGCGTCTCGCGCATTCAGCTGAACGAGCAGGGACAGGTGCAGCGCGGCGGCGCCAGTGGCCGCTTCCTGCAGATATCCGGCGCGCGCTTCTCGATCGATCCCACGCAGGAAGTGGGCAGCCGCATCGTCAGCGTCGAGGTGCTGAACGACGCCGGTGAATTTGAGCCGCTCGATCCCGAAGCCATTTACAGCATCGCCGGCAACAACTACGTCCGTACCGGCGGCGACGGCTTCTCCGTGCTGGAAGAGAACGCCATCGACCCCTATGACGGCGGCCGCGTGGACTTCAACGTGACCCTGGACTACCTCGTGGCCAACAGTCCCGTGTCGCCCGCAACCGAGGGGCGCATCACCTACGTCAACGCCGAGGTCGAACCCCTGGGGGGTTAGGCCGGGCACCCCCGCAACACCAGCTTTCGGCCGGCGGCCCCGGGTCGCCGGCCTTTTTATCGCCGGCAATCGGTTGCCCGGACACTGGAAACTTGCGACATCAGCGGCATAATTGTGGATCTGTTAAAGGTCTTCGTGTCAGGCTTCAGGAGGAACAATGCGTCACCTTGCCGGAGTATCGCTGGTCCTTTTGTTGTGCCTCGCGCTGTTCGCACCACTCGCTGCCCAGGACGAGAGCTTCGCGCTCACCATCATGCACAGCAACGACGTAAACGCCGACCATGAGCCGGACAGCAATGGCGACGGCGGGGCAGCGCGACTGGCGACCGTCGCGCGCCAGATCCGCGGGGAGGTCGAAAACAGTTTGCTGCTGGATGCCGGCAATCGCTTCACCGGCACCCTGTTCCACATCGCCTGGCAGGGTCAGGACAGCGCACGCCTCATGAACCTGACCGGCTACGATGCCATGGTCCTCGGCGGCCATGAATTCGATGACGGCGATGACGTGCTGGCCGACTTTATTGACGCCCTTGAGTTTCCGGTGGTCGCTGCCAACATTGACTTCAGTGACTCCGACGCGCTCGCCGGCAAGGTCGCCCCCTGGGTTGTCCTGGAAAGCGGCGGCGGGAAAGTCGGCGTCACGGGTCTGGTCACTGCAGTGCACGAGATGCTCTCCGCGCCCGGGCCCTCCGCCATTGTGAACCGCGACCTGGCCGGCGCGACGCAGTCGGTCGTTGATGCCCTGGCCACTGAAGGCGTCAACAAGGTCATCCTGCTCTCCAGCACCGGCATTGAGGGCACGCTTGAGCTGGCGTCGCAGGTCAGCGGCGTGGACGTATACGTCGTCAGCCAGGGCAACACGCTGTTCAGCAACACTTACGCCGGCGCCAGTGATGATTACCCCGTCGTGCGCCAGGGCGCGGACGGCGACCCCGTGCTCATCGTTCAGGCCGGCGAGCACACGGAGTATCTGGGCCGTCTGGACCTCGAGTTCGATGCCAACGGCGTGCTCACGGACTGGGGCGGTGACGTCATCCTGCTGTCGCGCTTCATCACGCCGGCGCCGGACGTCGCGGACCTGGTCGCCGAACTCGCCGGGCCGGTCGAGTCTCTGGGGGAACGCGTCATCGGCGAAACCACCGTCCCCCTGCAGGGAGGACACCCATTCTGTAGCGTGACCGAGTGCGCATTGGGCAACCTGATCACCGACGCCCTGCGCGACCACACCGGGGCGCAGATCGCGTACGTCAATGGCAACGGCTTTTACGGCGACATCGCCGTCGGCGACATTACGTTGAACGACCTGGCCGTCATACATCCCTTCAATGACATCATCGAGACCTTCAATCTGACCGGTGCCGACTTCAGGGCCGCGCTGGAACAGGCCGTCATGGACGTCACGCTGAACGAAGCCGGACAGATCAGTCGCGACGTTGCCAGTGGCGCGTTCCTGCAACTCTCCGGCGCGCGCTACAGCGCGGACCCCACGCGCGAGCCCGGCGACCGGATTGTCAGTGTGGAGGTGCTCAACGATGCCGGCGAGTATGACACGCTCGATCCCGCAGCCATCTACACCGTTTCCGGCAACGACTACATTCGCAAGGGCGGCGAGGGACACACTGTGCTCGCCGGCATGGCTTTCGCTATCCAGGCGGATGAGTATAAGGACTATCATCTGACCATGGACTACGTTGAGGCCCACAGTCCGGTCTCGCCCGCCATTGAGGGGCGCATCACCTGGGTCAATGCAGAGGTGGCGCCCTGAAGCGGCCGCCTGCCCCCTGCTATGCCGGCGGGATGACCGGGGTTATCGCTGACCGGGTGACAGCGTGCTATACTGGGCGGCCCTGGCGGGACGGAAAACATGGCGACCATCAGTCTCAAGGCCTATATCAGCCGGGTCGACACCCTGCTGACGGTCGGCAACCTGGACGAGGTTGTTCATCACTGCCGCCACATCCTCGTCAGTTACCCGCGCAACCTGGAAGCCGCCCACATGCTGGGCCAGGCGCTGGCGCAGATGGGTGGCAACACGGCGGAGACCCAGGCGGTGCTGCGCCGCGTGCTGGCCATCACCCCCGATGACGCCGCCACCCATGCCGCGCTCGGCGACGTCAATGAACTCGCCGGTCATTATGAGGAAGCGATCTGGCATCTGGAACGCGCCGGCGAACACGCGACGGAAAATCGCAGCTACCGGGAACGTCTGCGCCATCTCTACCGCGCGCACCGCGATGCGGGCGCCGAACTGCCGGAGGGACTGCCGGGCGCCGTTGCCCGCCGCCAGATTCGTGAAGGTCAGCGCGTGCAGGCCATCCGCACACTCAGGAACGCCCTGAAGGATGAACCGGGGCGACAGGACCTGCGGGCGCTGCTGGCGCGCACGCAATGGGATATCGAGAAGCGGATCGAAGCGACGGAAACCGCGCTGGACCTGCTGGAGGCCCTGCCCTGGTGCCTGCACGCCAATCGCATTGTCGCCAGCCTCTGGCTGGCTGAATTGCGTCCCTCGGACGCCCGCGCCTTCCTCGAACGCATTCACGACGTCGATCCCTACCTGGCGCTGCGCCTGGCCGGCAATGGCCCGCCGGACGAACACAGCTACACCCTCACCGAGCTGGATTACCGTCAGTTCGGTCAGAACCAGCCTTCCGTGCGCCAGTCGCCGCCAACGCCGGCTCCCGGCCCGGTCGACAGTGGCTTCCCCGGCCGCCCGGACGGGTATGCCCCGGACATCACGGACGGTTCCCTGCCAGACTGGCTGCAGGACAGCGTGACCGCTGAATCGGAAGCTGCCGAACTGGCCTGGCTTGAGGGTGACGTGCCGGCGGTCGCCGGCGCCGGCGCGCAGGAAGGCGTTTTGCCCTGGGAGAGCAGCGAAGCGGTTCCGCATTCAGCGTCCGCGTCGGCCAGTACGGCGCATGATGAAGGCGACGAACTGGACTGGCTCAACAATCCCGCCGCCGACGCTGCGCCGTGGCATGGCGACCGCGCCGCAGCCTGGCCCGCGGCGCCGGGGTCGGCGTGGCAGGAAACACCCGTCCCCACGCAGCCGGGTGCCGGAAGCCCGTCCGGCGACGTCTGGCGTCCACCTCCCGGCGCTGTGATGACCGGGGCAGAAGGCGCGAATCCGCGGCAGCAGCAATTTATCTTTTCACGCCTGCCCCAGTGGCTGCGTGCCTCGGCCGGTAGCCTGCCCTCACTGGGATCCGGGCGCAATGCCAGAGCGGGCTCGCGGCGCGCAGGGGCCCGCCGTTAATCTTCCCCCGAAGGAGAAAGACTTGGAACGTACGCTCATCATCATCAAGCCGGATGCCGTCCAGCGCGGGCTGTGCGGTAACATTTTGAGCCGCTTCGAGCAGCGCGGCCTGCGAATAATCGGGATGAAATTCATGCAGATTTCGCGGGAGCTGGCGGCCAGGCATTACGCCGTTCACGAGGGACGCCCCTTCTACACCGGCCTGATCGACTACATCACCGCTTCACCTGTGTTGGCAATTGCGCTTGAAGGCAGGGAGGCGGTCGCGGCGGCCCGCATCACCATTGGCGCCACCAACCCTGCCGCCGCCGCCGCCGGCACCATTCGCGGTGATCTCGCGCTTGAGGTGGGCTTCAACCTCGTGCACGGCTCGGACAGTGTGGCAAACGGGGTGGCTGAAGTCGACAACTTCTTCGCCAGAGACGAATTGCTTGAATGGACGCGGGCGAGTGATCGCTGGATCTTCGAGGAGTGATCCTGCCGCCAGGCGGCTTCAGACGATGTTGACCATCACCGTGGCCTCGCGCCACAATCCTTCCAGGTCATAGTAGCGGCGCACGTCATCCAGGAAGACGTGGACCACCACGGCGCCGTAGTCCAGCAGTTGCCAGCCGCTTTCGTGCGTACCCTCGATCGACAGCGGCAATTGCTGCCGGTCGTCGCGCACGGCGCGGCGCACATAGTCGACCAGGGCGCGAATCTGGCGTTCACTGGTGGCTGTGCAGATGACGAAAAAATCGGCGATGATGGTATCCGGGCGGAGGTCCAGCAGGGTGATATGCGTCGCCCGGTTTTCTTCCAGAACATCTACGACGTGGCGCGCCAGTTGCTCCTGCGGGTCCAGTGTGGCCTCCTGTCCGGTATCGGGCAAAGTGTAACACAGGCCACCTGGCCTGTCACCGGGGTCAGCGCGTTCCTGGCACGGGGCAAGGCAGCTGCATGATGACTGGCGCGAGCGCTGACAGCTTCTCGTGGCGGCCGGAACTGGTGGCCGCTTCGGCGTACATTGCTCCCGGCGCCGTCGTCATCGGGGACGTGACGCTGGAGGAAGAGGTCAGCGTCTGGTTCAACGCCGTGTTGCGCGGTGACACTGCGCCCCTGCACGTCGGCGCCAGGAGCAACGTGCAGGACGGGGCCGTCATTCATGCGGACCCTGGCTACCCGGCGCTCGTGGGGCCAGGCTGTACCATAGGCCACAACGCGATCGTGCATGGCGCCTGCATCGGCCGCAACTGCGTTGTGGGTATGGGCGCCATCCTGCTCAATGGCGTCTCCGTCGGGGAAAACTCCATAGTCGGCGCCGGCGCCCTGCTCACCCAGGGCAAGGATTTCCCGCCAGGCTCGCTGATCATCGGCAGTCCGGCACGCCGCGTACGGCAAGTCAGTGCCGAAGAAATCGGGGCCAACCGCAAGGCCGCCAGGGGCTACGTCGCCAGGGCGGCGGCCTTGCGTCAGGCCCTGCAGCGTCGCTGATGTGCCGGGAAACGCTGGAATTCATCGCCGCCGGCCCGGGCGACCGGCTGGACCTGAGCATCCTGCAGCAGTTGGGCAACCGCATGTCCCGCGCGCAGTTGCAGGTGCTCATCAGCAGCGGTGAAGTCCTTGTGGATGGTCGGCAACTCAAGGCCGGTGCGCGCCTCAGGGGTGGGGAACGCGTTGTCCTGCGCCTGCCCCGGCAGGATGCGACAGAAGAGGTTCTGCCAGAGGACATTGCGCTTGAGGTCATTCACGAGGACGACCATCTGGCCGTGATCGACAAGCCGGCCGGGATGATCGTCCATCCAGGCGATCACAATGAACGCGGCACCCTGGTGGCCGCGGCCCTGGCGCGCTGGCCGGAACTGGCCGCCATGCCCGTCGCGGCGAAACGCGCCGGCATCGTCCACCGCCTCGACAAGGACACCAGCGGTCTGATTGTGCTGGCCCTGCGGGACGGCGCCCGACGCGCCCTGATGCAACAGTTTCAGGATCGCAGCGTCAACAAGCGCTACCTGGCCCTGCTGGAGCGCTGCCCGCCGGCGGCCGGCGGCCGCATTGACGCGCCCATAGGCCGTGACCCACGACAGCGCCGGCGCATGGCCGTCGTCGCCGGGGGCCGGGCCGCTCTCAGCGAGTACCGCGTGCTGGAGGCCGACCTGCAGGGCGGTCGGGCCCTGGTGGAAGTTCGACTCCACACCGGACGCACCCATCAGATTCGCGTGCACATGGCCCACGTCGGCTGCCCCGTCGTCGCCGACCGCGTCTATGGCCGACGTCGACAACAACTGCCGCTGGCGCGTCAGTTCCTGCACGCCGCCGGTCTGGGCTTCGTTCACCCGCAAACCGGAGCGGAACTGGACTTTTCATCGCCCTTGCCGCCTGATCTGCAGGCGACGCTGGCTTCCCTGCGTCACCCCTGAAACCGCCGGTTTTCATTTGCCAGGCCGAAACTGCTATACTGGCCTCGGGAGGGAACATGCCCTACATCAGGGTAGTCAGTGACGAGGAAGCGCGGGGCGACGTAAGGCACGAACTGGACCGTGCCCGCCAGCGGGCGGGGCGCGTCTGGAACATCGTGCGCGTCATGACCCCCAATGCGCAGGCCCTGCGCACCTGCATGGACTTTTACTCGGCCCTGATGTTCGGCCCGTCGCCCCTGAGCCGGGCGCAGCGGGAAATGCTCGCCGTCGTCGTCAGCAAGGTCAATCACTGTCGCTACTGAACGTATGGCCATGCGCACGACCTCCGTGCCGAGGTCGACTGGTTCGAGAGCGATGCAGCGGCGGACAAGTGGGTGGACGATATCGCGCGCAACTGGCGCAAGGCCGAGCTAAACGACAGGGATCGCGCGCTCTGCGCCCATGCCGACAAGCTGACGCGCGCGCCGCAAGCGATGGGCCCGGCCGACGTCGACGCGTTGCGCAATGTTGGACTCGATGACCGCGCCATCCACGACGCCACCCAGGTGATCGGCTTTTTCAATTACATCAACCGCCTGGCCGACGCGCTGGGCGTCGAGCCGGAAGCCTTTACCAGACGTTGGGGAGAGACTGACGGGCCGACCTGACCATCCTGCAGCCATCGACGCCATGCCCGACTCACAGCGCAACGCCCCACCGGAAAACCCCCTGCGCCCGCAGCAAGTCCTCTTTTCCCTTGCGCTGGTTCTGCTGATCGTCATCAGCGCGGTCTCACTCTGGCAGCAGACCCGGCCGGAAGCGCTGGAAATCCACGTCATTCCGCCGCCACCCACCTTCACGCCAACGCCCGAACCGACGCCTGGACCCGTAACCGTCTACGTCAGCGGCGCCGTGCGCGAGCCCCAGGTGCTAAGCATGCCGCCGGGCAGCCGCGTGCGGGATGCCATTGAGGCGGCCGGCGGCGCGCTGGCCGGCGCCGATCTCACCCTCGTCAATCTGGCCGATCCGCTGCGAGACGGGATGCAGGTGCACCTTCCCCGTCAGGCAGTGCCCACGCCGATACTGGCCACCGGGGATCCCCGCCTGCGCATCAACCAGGCCTCGGCGGAAGAACTGCAGGGTTTGCCGGGCGTCGGCCCGGTGCTGGCGGGGCGGATCGTTGAGCATCGTGCGGCGCAGGGGCCCTTCGCTGACCTGGCAGCGCTGGAGGAAGTGGCGGGCATCGGCCCTGCCCTGCTGCGGCAACTTGAATCCCGGCTGCGCTTCGACTAACCGAGGCGACGCCCGTTGAGCGTGTCGAAATACATCATGCCCTCCGGGTCCGGCGCGCAGTGTATGGTGCTGCCGGCAACGACCTGCAGCTCCGGCGCGACGGACATGCGCCAGCGTTCCCGCCCCTGCCGGACCTCCAGTAGCTGGAAGCGCTCGGCGAAGAAGGGCGTCACGCGCTCCACCACCGCGGGGATGCCGCCCGCGGGCACCAGGCGCATCCTTTCGGGACGTACGCCCAGGGTGACGAGGGCGCCGTCTTCCAGGTCCCGGCGGATGGGGAAACCGCCAAAGCTGCGCCCCTGCCAGCGGCCATCCGAGGCGCGACCGCGAAATTCGTTCAGCAGCGGGACGCCGATGAAGCTGGCGACGAAGAGATTGGCGGGGCTGTCGTAGAGTTCGCGGTAGCTGCCGATCTGTTCGAAGCGGCCATCGCGCATGACGGCGATCCGTTGCGCCAGCGCGATGGCCTCGACCTGATCGTGGGTGACGTACACGGAAGTCACCGGAAAGGCGTTGAGCAGTCGCTTCAACTCCACCCGCGCCTGGGCGCGTATCTTCGCATCCAGGCTGGCAAAGGGCTCGTCGAAGAGAAACACGCGCGGGTCGCGCGCCAGGGCGCGGGCGATGCCGACGCGCTGCACCTCACCGCCGGACAGATGTTTGGGGCGCTTTTCCAGCAACTTGTCGATGCCGATGCCCGTCACCTTCGCCACTTCGCGGATGCGCGCGGGCAGTTCCTCATCGCGCTGGCGCAGGCTGAGAAACAGCCCCACGGAACGCCGGCCTTCCCAGTGCGGCATCAGGGCGCCGTGCTGGAAGACCATGCCTATGCCGCGGTCCTTCATGTCTATTTCTTCCAGGGGCTGGCCGTCGAAACAGATTTCGCCGGCTTCCGGCGTTTCCAGCCCGGCAATCAGGCGCAGAAAGGTTGTCTTGCCGCAGCCGGAGGGGCCCAGCACACCCAGCACAACGCCGTCCTCAATGTTCAGCGACACGTCGTCAAGCGCCCGCACTTCGCGGCGCAAACCGTCCTTGCGCTGGCTGAAGCTTTTGCTGACGTTTCTGAAGGTTACGGTGGCCATGGGTTTCGCCTCTCTGCTATGATTGTACCCGTCCGACCCCTGTTCACAAGATGATCCGGAAGCGTCAATGGATACGATAGACCTGCGCAGCGACACCGTCACCTGGCCCACGGAGGAGATGCGTGTGGCCATGGCCCGGGCGGAGGTCGGCGACGACGTCTACGGCGATGATCCAACGCTGAACCGGCTGGAAGCCGAAGCGGCAGACATGCTTGGCAAGCCGGCGGCGCTGTTCGTCACCAGCGGCACCATGGGCAACCTCTGCGCCCTGCTCACCCACTGCCGGCGCGGCGAGGAAGTCATCCTCGGCAAACATGCCCATATATTTCTTGCCGAGGCCGCCAACGCCGCCGCCTTCGGCGGTCTTCAGTTGCACGCCACTGCGCAGAATCAGGACGGCACGCTGGAACCCGAGGCGATTGAGGCTGCCATTCGCACCGACGACGAACATGAACCGCGCAGCCGCCTGGTCGCGCTGGAAAACACCCAGGGCACGCTGTACGGCGTCCCGCTGGGCGCTGCCTATACGGACCGCATCGGTGAACTTGCCCGCAGCCACGGGCTGAAGCTACACGTCGATGGTGCCCGCATCTTCAATGCCGCCGCCGCCCTCGGCACGCCCGCCAGGGACCTGGTCGCTGCGGCGGACAGCGTTTCCTTCTGCCTTTCCAAGGGCTTGTGCGCGCCGGTGGGCTCCCTGCTGCTGGGCGATGCGGACTTCATCCACGAGGCGCGTCGCACACGCAAGGCCCTTGGCGGCGGCCTGCGCCAGGTCGGCGTTCTGGCCGCCGCCGGCCTCGTCGCGCTGCGCCGCATCCCGCAGCGTTTGCACGAAGACCACGTTAACGCCTGCGCCCTGGCGGAAGGCCTGATCGACGTGCCATACGTCAGTGTGGACCCGACGCGCGTCTACACCAACATGGTCTATCTGGAACTGGCGCCGGAAGCGCCGCTGACGGTCGACGAACTGGCCGCCCGTTTGCTCGATGAATACAACGTGCGCATCGCCCGCAATCGCTACCAGCCCAGGGTCATTCGCCTCGTGACCCACTACTGGGTGCGCGCCGCCGACGTCGACCAGGTGCTGACGGGATTTCGCCAGCTTCTCTCATGACCCGCCCCGAGAACCCCGAAGCTTTCGGGGACGAAGAGGACTTCGGGCCTGCAGCGGAGCGGCCCGAAGCCGGAGACGCAGCGCATCCTGACGATACGCTGCCGGCAGCGTCCGAAGCGGAACTGCTGCCGGCCGGTCTGGCGGCGAAGGTCGCCCGGCGCGACGACCCGCTGTTTTTCTACCTGCTGGCGCTGGCCTTGTCCATCGGTCTGACGGCGCTGCCAGTCGGTCAGCATCACCTGCGCTTTGTCATCTTGTGGATGGCCATCGCCGCCTGGGGAGTGCTCGTCTGGCTGTTTATGGACAGCGAGCGCATCGCGCGTGAGACGCCGGAAAACCTGGCCTGGGGCCTGACCTTTGCGCTGATTCTGGCCGGGCCCCTGCTGGTTTTTGGCGATAACACGCTCGGCGCCATCAGCCAGCGCCTTTTTGGGCAGTTGCAGGCCGGCCCTGTGCTGTCCATTCTGGTCTTCACCATGCCCCTGGCGGAAACCCTGTTCTTCCGCGGCGTCATGCAGCAGCGCTACGCCTTCTGGCTGACGGGCCTGATGGCCAGTCTGTGGTCAATTTTGCTTTTCCTGCCCCTGCTTGAAGTCACCCGCTTCCCGGCCATCGGTCTGGTCGTGGCGCTCGCCCTGCTGATGATGAATCTGCTCTACAGCTACGTGCGGCTGCGCAACGGCCTGGCGGCCGCCTGGCTCTGCCAGATCGGGATCAATCTGGTGCTGCTGTTTCTGCCCTTCACCGCCAGCCAGGGATTTTAGGCGCTCAGGCCCTCGCCGGCGGCGCTTCCCGCTCCAGCAGTTGTTCCATCAGCACGCCGCCTTCGTTGCGCTGTGGCAGGCGGCTGAGATAGCGTTCCGTCACGGCGACGTTGCCATGGCGCAACAGGCGGCTGATGACGTCGACCGTCACGCCGGCTTCCTGCAGCGCGCCGGCCACCGAGCGTCGCAAGTCGTGCGGGGCGACAGGGCCCAGACCGGCCATCGTCGCAGCCTGCACCACCACGTGCCGGATGCCTTCGGTACTCAGGCCATCCTCGCTGATGCGACCGCTCTTCCACACCCGGCGAATCAGCAGCCCGTCGGGCTGCGCCATTCCCTGTTCAACCAGCGCATGGCGCCAGTCTTCGAGCGAGATCAGCAGGGATTGGGGAACGTCTATCATGGTCACGCTGTTGCCCTTGCCCCTTACGCGCAGCACCGGACGATTGTTCTGCAAGCTGAAGTCACCCAGTTTCAGCTGCGCCAACTCATCGCGTCGCAGCGCCAGCGTGCACAACAGCATCAGCACAAGACGGTCGCGCAGCCGCTTGTTGCGCGACTTGCCGACGTGGTTGCCGGCTTTAATCAATCGGACGATTTCGTCGGTGCCGAGCCAGCGCCCGGCGCGTCGGCCGGCCTCGCCCCCCGGCGAGCGCACGTTGCCCACGGTGGCGCCGACCAGATCGTCCAGCCAGCCGGCCTCTACCAGCAACTGCGTCAGGGTGACGATGGCCGCGCGCGCCTGCTCGATTGAGGCCCGACTCTGTCCTTGCTGCGCCAGCCAGCCCAGCCAGGCCCGCAAGCGCGCCGCGGTCAGCGTCTCGCACAGCGTTGGCAGCGGCAGGGCTCGCATGCGCGCGATGCGCTTGTCGCCCCTTGTGCGCGGCAGACCCGCGTTGTCGACCAGCCAGGCATCGACCCAGCGGTAGTAGGCGCGGTGGGTGTGCGGACTCGCGGTGCGTCCCGGCAGGGCGTGCAACAGGTCAAAGCGATGTCCCGTCGCCTGGCGGGCAACAGGCGCCGAACCGGTTGATTGTGCGCCGTTCATGGGTCGAGTATAGCGCGGAGCCGGAAAACCGGCGGGTCGGCAGAAGCCGGCCTGTTACGCCCTGCGGGCGGCGATGGGCTCCCATGCGCGGTCCCGCGGGCCCACGTAACTGGCCCTGGGGCGAATGAGACGGTTGTCCTGCTGCTGCTCAAGGATGTGCGCCGACCAGCCGGCGATGCGGCTCATGACGAAGAGCGGCGTGAACATGTCCACGTCGAGCTCGAGCGTGTAAAGCAGGATGGCGCTGTAGTAATCGACGTTGGGGTACAGGCGCCGCTGGATGAAGAAATCGTCAGCGCGGGCGGTCCGCTCCAGCTGCTCGGCGATATCAAACCATTTGCCATTGCCGGAACTGGCCGCGAGCGCGCGCGCGTGCTGCCTGAGCACCGCCGCGCGCGGGTCCAACGCCTTGTAGACCCGGTGCCCGATACCCATAATGCGCCGGCGCTTGCCCAGCACTTCCTCACTGAACCAGTCCGCCACCCGGCCGGGGTCGCCGATCTCGAGGAACATACGCATGGCCGCCGAATTGGCGCCACCGTGGGCCGGGCCTTTCAGCGCACCAATGGCCGCGACCACGGCGCTGTGGATGTCCGAATCGGTCGCGGTGACGACGCGGGCGGTGAAGGTGCTGGCGTTCATGCCATGCTCGGCCAGCAGCACCAGATAGACGTCCAGCGCCGCCGCCGCCGTCTCATCCGGCACTTCGCCCCGCAGCATGTACAGGAAATTCTGCGCCAGTGACAGGTCGCTGCGCGGGGCGACCGGATCGTCGCCCGCGCGGATGCGGTTCCAGGCGGCGCACAGGGTGGTGATCTGGCCGGTCAGGCGCAGGGCCTTGCGTTGTGAGGCCGCCAGCGAATTGTCGGCGGCATCCGCGTCATGAAAGGCCAGCGCCGCCACGGCCGATTCAAGCACCGCCATGGGGTCAGCATCCCGCGGAAAACCCTGCAGCAGCGTCAGCATCGGGTCGGGCAGGGAGGCGCTGCCGGCGATGTCCTGGCGCAGGGATTCCAGCTCGTCGGTCGTCGGCAGCCGGTTGTGCCAGAGCAGATGAACGACTTCCTCGAAGGAGGCATGGGCAGCCAGGTCCTCAATGCAGTAGCCGCCATAGGACAGCCGGCCCGCGTCCCCGTCCACCAGGCTGGTACGGGTCTCGCCGACGACCACGCCTTCGAGTCCCCTGTTTGCCTGCTCCGCCATGCGCTCTCCCCGAACGATGTCTGGCTTGTTGCAATCTCCCGCATGCCCTGCCGGAGATTTGCCGCCTGAGGGCGAAAAGTATAGCAACGCGCTCCGCCTGAATCAACGGCGGAGATGCAGGGGAGTGTCTGGTTTACTGGATACAGGAACTGGATTCGGTGAGCGTCATCGTGCGGTTATTTCGTCGCTACCGTTGTGGCTGGTTCCAGACGTAGGCGATTTCTGAAATCTGCCCATGTCGCCACTCCCGGCGACATGGTGTGCCTGCGGGCGACATGATATGTCGCCCCTACAGAATCCGCCGTAGGGGTAGCGAGGGCGTAAGCCCGAAGCATCCCTGGAAAGGGGTAGCGAGGGCGTAAGCCCGAAGCATCCCTGGAAAGGGGTAGCGAGGGCGTAAGCCCGAAGCACACCAACGGTGCCATATCGTGCGCCAACGGCGCCATACCGTGTCCCGTAGGGACGATTTACCAAATCGCCCGCCCCGGCTTTAAAACAATTTCTGAAATCCACCAAACTCGCCACTCCCGATGCAGTCGCGCTTGCGGCAGCGCAGTCACCATGCTAGAATATTGTCATGGCTCGTCGATACAGCATCCACGAAGCGCGCGGCGTCTGTCCGGACCAGGATTTCTGACTCCGGGACGCTGTTCGGTTCACAGCAAGGGCGCATGTGCCAACCTCCCGGTTGGCATTTTGTTTGCGGGGGAAGAGGCAAACTGCCATGTTGGTCTACATCACCAGGCCCCTGCAGCAGCAGATCTTCAGCCACCTCGAGGCGACCTGGCCCAACGAGGGCGGTGGCTTCCTGCTGGGCGAAGCCGGGGCACAGGAGTTGCGGATCAGCGAAAGTATCGCGATTGAGAACGTCTTTGAGCTGGCCGAACAGCACCACCGCTACGCGATGACGCCCCGGGACTGGATGCGCCTGGAAGATGAAGCCGATGCGCGCGGCCTGACCTTGCTGGGGTACTATCACAGTCATCCGGATTCGCCCGCCATCCCTTCAGAGTACGATCGCGTACATGCCCTGCCCAACTTCGTCTATCTCATCACGCGCGTGCAGGATGGCGCGGCACGGGAAATGCGCGCCTGGCGACTTCAGCCGGACCGCAGCGCCTTCGCCGCCATGACCCTGGAGGTGGAACGCTAGCGCCATGTCCCGGGCGCGGGGCGGAGAACGGGAAAACGCAAGGAAAGGCGACGGGAGCGGATTCGACTCCCGCGCACAGCTTTTTGGGTATACTGCAGGCATTCGCCGGAAGGAGCATCAATCCCATGGTCAGTATCCGCATTCCGAGTCCCCTGCGCGCCTACACCGATGAACAGGCCATTGTTGAAGTGGATGGCGCGACCATCGGCGCCGCGCTGGAGGACCTGACTGTGCGCTATCCGGAGCTCAGGCAGCATCTCTACGAAGGACAGGAACTGCGCACGTTCGTCAATATCTTCCTCGGTGAGGAGGACATTCGTTTTCTGGACGGGCTGGACACCGGCATCGATGCCGGCGACAGTCTGCGCATCATTCCCAGTATCGCCGGCGGTTGAGCGGGCGCGTGGCACGCGTTTCGCCGGCAGGAGAAAGGTCAGGCATCATGCAGGCACTGGCAAGCAATCCGGGCACACTGGGTAACGACGAAATTCGCCGTTACAGCCGCCACATCATCATGCCGGAAGTGGGTATCGAGGGGCAGCGCCTGCTGAAATCCTCCAGCGTGCTGCTCATCGGCACCGGCGGCCTTGGCAGCCCGCTGGCGCTCTATCTGGCCGCGGCGGGCGTCGGCCGCATCGGCCTGGTGGATTACGACGTCGTTGACGAGAGCAATCTGCAGCGACAGATCATCCACGGCCAGAGTACCCTGGGCACCAGCAAACTGGAGAGCGCCGCGGCGCGCATCCGGGATATCAATCCCTTCACCCGCATCGATACCTACAACGAGCCCCTGACCTCGGATAACGCCCTGCGTCTGCTGGAGCCCTACGACGTCATCATTGACGGCACCGACAACTTCCCCACGCGCTATCTGGTGAACGACGCCTGCGTCAAGCTGGGCAAGCCCAACGTCTACGGCAGCATCTTCCGCTTTGAGGGCCAGTTGAGCGTGTTTTACGCGCAGGAAGGGCCCTGCTATCGCTGCATGTTCCCGGAACCGCCGCCGCCCGGCCTCGTGCCCAGTTGCGCCGAAGGCGGCGTGCTCGGCATCCTGCCCGGCACGATCGGCACGCTGCAGGCCACTGAAGGCATCAAGCTGCTGCTGGGCATCGGCGAACCCATGATCGGGCGCATGCTGCTCTACGACGCCCTGGAGATGACCTTCACCACCATCCGCGTGCGCCGTGATACGAAATGCCCGGTTTGCAGCATTCCGCCGGAGCGGATCGAACTCATTGACTACGAACAGTTCTGCGGCATGCCGGCCCATGACCGCAGCACCTTCGGCGCTGAAAACGGACATCAGGACGCGGAATTCGTGATTGACGAAATCACGGCCACGGCGCTGAAGCAACGGCTCGACGCCGGCGAGGACCTGCTCATCCTCGACGTGCGCAACCCGATCGAGTGGGAGATCGCCACGCTGGACGACACCCTGCGCATCCCCAAGCCGCAGATCGAGGCGGCCATGAACGACGTGCTGGCCGGCCTTCGCTCACGGGAAGAAACGGTACTGGCGGAGATTCCCGACGACCGGGATCTCGTCCTGCATTGCCGCACCGGCATCCGCAGCGCCGATTCGATCGCCTTCCTGCGGCGTCTCGGCTACAAAAACCGCTTGCTGAACCTCAGCGGCGGCATCCACGCCTGGTCGCGCGAGATCGATCCCTCACTGCCGATTTACTGACGCAGATGCCGCCAGACGAAGCGGTCTCCGCATCTGTCCGGGCAAGTGGTATTTACCCTTGCCCGGCAGACGCGTAGAGTGACGGCATCGGCTCTTCCTCAACCTTGTAGACCCGAAAGCCGCGTTTTTCGTAATTCGCCAGCGCATACGGGCCATCCAGATTGTTGGTATGCACCCACACACGGCCGGCGCCCTCATCCCAGGCGCGCTGCACGCCCAGGCTGAGCAAATGCTTGCCCAGGCCACGACCGAAGAACGCCTGGCGCAGGCCAAAATAGACCACCTCGGTGTCTGGCCCCACGCGGCCCAGTTCGATGTAACCCGCCGGCGCGCCGGCCACGTAAAGCACGTCCACCGTGACGCCGGGCTGTTCGAGTTCGCTGCGCAACTCATCGCCCGAAATGACCAGCCGGTCCACCCAGCGCCAGGGCTCGCCGACAGCCCGGTAAAGAAACCGGTAGTAGTCCAGGTCCACGGGCTCCAGCGCACAAAGACGGCAGTCCGTCATGGCCCCGGCGTCGAGAAAGGCCGGCCGAAACTGCTCCCGGCCGGTCATTTCCAGATACGTGGTGACGAGCGTGTCCGGTATCGGGCTCATGGCTTCTCCCTGTCGTCAGGCGTCGATTGTAGCAAACAGGCCGTCCCGGCGACTGCTATACTTAAGCCGGATTTCAACTACGGTAAATGCCATGAACCTTGAACTCGGCGAGGAACGCCTGCAGGCGCAACGTATGGTGCGCGACTTCGTGGAACGCGAGGTCGCGCCGCACATCACCAGGTGGGACCGCGAGCAGCGCACGAGCCCGGACCTGCTCGCGCGAATGGGCGAGCTGGGCATTCTCGGCATCTGCCTGCCGACCCGTTACGGCGGCCAGGGGTACGACTACCTGACCCTGGGGCTGGTCTGTGAAGAACTGGAATGCATGGACACCTCCCTGCGCGTCATCATGTCCGTGCACCTGGGCCTGAACAGCCTGTCCCTGTTGCAATGGGGTACGGAGGAACAGAAGCGGCGCCTGCTGACGCCCCAGGCGCTGGGCGACCAAGTCGGCGCCTTTTGCCTCACCGAGCCCGGCGCCGGCAGCGACGTGGCTGCCATGCGCGCGACGGCCCGCCGTGAAGGCAAACACTACGTGCTGAATGGCGAAAAGATGTGGATCAGCCTGGCCACGAAAGCGGACAATTTCCTCGTGGTGGCCCGCCATGATCCGGAAGCTCGCCCGGCCCAGGGGCTGACGGCCTTCATCGTCAACCGCAACCTGGCCGGCGTGAGCACCGGCGACATTCACGGCAAGCTCGGCATCCGCGCCGGTTCGACCGGCTGGGTCGCCATGCAGGACGTCGCCGTGCCGGTTGAAGACCGCCTCGGTGAAGAGGGCGAAGGCTTCAAAATCGCGATGTCGGCACTGGACAACGGCCGCTACACCGTGGCCAGCGGCGCCACGGGTCTGATCCGCGCCTGTCTGGAAGCCTCCCTGCACTATGCGCAGGAGCGACGCAGTTTCGGCCAGCCCATCGGCCGGCACCAGCTGGTCAAGCAGAAGCTGGCGCACATGCAGCAATGGTACGACTGCGCCAGGCTGCTCTGGCTGCGCGCCGGCTGGCTGAAGAACCGCGGCCGTCGCAACACCCGCGAAACCGGGCTGGCCAAGTGGTATGCGACCGACCACAGCGTCAGGGCGGCGCTGGAGGCGGTCCAGTTGCACGGCGCCTACGGCTACAGCGACGAGTTCCCGGTGGAGCGCTATTTGCGCAACAGCAAGGGCGCGACCATCTACGAGGGCAGCAGCGAAATCCACCAGTTGATGCAGGCCGACTACGCGCTGGGGCTGCGCGAGGACCGTCCCCTGCGCTGCGAGTTGCCCGCCTGGGACGAGGACTTCTGGCTGGGCGACGACGCGCCCTCTTGAGGGCCAGGCACCGTGAAAATCGTCTTTGCCGGCGACGAGTTGCTTCAGGGACTGCCGGGCGCCGGCATCGTCGACGGGGTCGCCGCCGGGTTGCGCGGCCACCACTTCATCAACGAGGGCCGCTTCGGGGATACCAGTCTGAACCTTTACCGGCGGGTGGAGGATGACGTCCTGGCCCATCGGCCGCAGGCAGTGTTCCTGATGCCGGGTCTGCATGACGCCATCTCCCGCAGCGAGCCCGGTCTGCGCCCCTACTATCGCTGGCGCAAGAACCTGCGCGGCGGCCGGCTTTCACCCCTTGCCTGCCGCGAAAACCTGCGCGCCCTGCTGGACCAACTGATACGCCACGAGATTCGCTGTTTCGTCGCCTTGCCGCCCGTGGAATACCGGCCCGAGCTCGTCAGCGCCCTGCGCGATGTCAACAATGCCACGCAGCAGCTCTGCAATGAACTTCAGGTCCCGGTGCTGGACCTGCAGACGCCAATGACGCCCGCCAACGTGCCCATGCGACCGACCCTGCAGCTTGCCTGGCTGGCGCGCTCCTGGCTCTGGCAATATCGCGCCCCGGATTATGAGCGCCTGCGCCGTCAGGGAAATTACAGTTACAGCCTTGACGGGCTCCGGCCCACGCCCGCCGGCGCGCAGCGAATGGCGACCTTCATCGCAAACTTTCTCCGGCAAAACGGACTGCCTGGATGAAACCCCTGCGCAGCCTGCTGGAGCGTATCCCGCGGCGCAAGGCCGCCCTGCTGCAGGACCTGCGCCACGCTGACAACGCCGTCGCGCTGCAGGCCCTGCGGCGACTGCAGGCCAGCGGCTGGACGCAGGACGGCTCGCTCTGCGGCCTTGATTTCAGCAAGGCGCAGTGGCAGCAGGCGCGCCTGGCGCGCGCCTCACTGGTCAGCGTAAACCTCGGCCGTGCCCGCCTCGACGGGGCCTACCTGCACGCGACCGATCTGCGCGGCGCCGGGCTGGACGGCGCCTGCCTGATATACGCCAACATGGGGGACGTCCTGCTCGTCGGCGCCGGCTTGCGCGGGGCGGACCTGCGCCACGCGCATCTCGCCGCCGCCGACCTGCGCGAGGCCGATCTGCGTGACGCCGATTTGCGCGGCGCCAATCTGTGGCAGGCGGACCTGCGCGCCGCCGACCTGCGCGGCGCGCGGCTCGACAAGACCAACCTGAACGGCGTCCGCTGCGATGCCCGCACACGCCTGCCGGATGGATCCGCATAGTCCAGTCTACAGCAATGCCGCCAGTCGCGCTACACTGGCGCTGCCCGTGACACAGGAGGTACAGCCTTGCACGTCGTCAGCTTCACCCGTAGCACGCCGGACACCGCCGCGCGCCTGTCCGTCGCTGCGGATGGTTCGGTCAGCCAGGGGGACGCCGCCATGGTCGTCAACCCCTGGGATGAGTACTCGCTTGAGGAGAGCATCGCGCTGGCGGAGGACAAGGGCGGTACGGCCACCATCGTCGCCATCGGCCCGGCGCTGCATGAGGAAGCCCTGCGTCAGGCCCTGGCCATGGGCGCCAACGCTGCCCTGCGCATCGACGATCCGCAACAGGTCACGTCGGACAGCCTGGCCTGGGCGACGGTCGCGGCGGCGGCCCTGCGCCGGCTTGAAGACGTTGACCTGGTCATTTTCGGCAAGGAAGCCGTCGACGTGGGCGGCGACCAGCACCAGGTCCAGACGGCGCGTCTGCTGGGCTGGCCTTACCTCGGCGCGGTCTCGCGCATCCTCGAATTCGATCCCGGCGCCGGCAGAATCCGCGTCGAGCGCTCGCTGGAACAGGGCCGCCAGGTGCTTGCCGGCCGCCTGCCCGCCGTCATCAGCGTGCTCAAGGACATCAACGAGCCGCGTTACCCTTCCTTCATGGGCATCCGCCGCGCCGCCCGCGCCGGCATTCCTGTTCACTCAATAGAAGATCTGGGCGTCGGGTTGCCGGAGGCGCGGACCCAGGTGCTGTCGCTGGAAATGCCGCCACAACGAACGTCCGCAGCGGAAATCCTCACGGGGACTCCGGAAGAACAGGCCGCGGCATTGATTGAACGACTGACGGGGGAGCAGGTCCTGTGAGCGCTGTATTCGTCTGGATCGAAACCGTCGACGGGGCCGGCGTCCCGCTCAGCATGGAGGCGCTGGGGGCCGGCGCCGCGCTTGCCGGCGAACTGAAGGCCCCTCTGGTGGCGCTGGTCTTCGGCGAAAAGGCGGCGGACGTCGCCGGAGACCTGCCCGCTGACGAGGCGCTGGTCTGCGACGATGCCACGCTGGCGGATCTGCGACTGGAACCCTGCGCCGCCCTGCTGACCCGCCTGGTCGAGGAGCATCAGCCGCAGGCCGTGCTGGCCCCCGGCACCATTCGCGGGCGCGAACTGCTGGCGGCCACGGCCGCGGACGTCGGCGGCAGCCTGCTGACCGAGGTGAGCAACATCGACGTGCAGGAAGATGGCGCCCTGCGCGTCCAGCGCCCGGTCTATGCCGGCAAGCTGCTGATGAACGCCCGGGGGTCGTCGGGGCAGACCCAATTTCTGGCCCTGCGCGCGCGCGCCTTCCCGCCTGCCGCCAGACGCCACGCGGCGCAAGTCAACATCACCCGCGTTGAAGCGGCGCTGGCGGAAGAGGAAATTGCAAGCAAAATCGAAGCCGTCACGTCAGCCGCAGGGACCGTCAGCCTGAGCGACGCCGCCATCATCGTCTCCGGCGGTCGTGGCATGGCCGGCAACCCGGCGCAGCCGCCGGCTGACGCGCCTGACAGCGCCATCTGGAAGGCGCAGCACGGTTTCGAACATACCCTTGCCCCTCTGGCAGCGGCACTGGGAGCGGCAATCGGCGCCAGCCGCGCGGCGGTGGACGCCGGTTACATCGATTACGACCATCAGGTGGGCCAGACCGGCAAGGTCGTCAGCCCCGACCTGTACGTCGCCTGTGGCATCTCCGGCGCCATTCAACACCAGGCCGGCATGCGCGGCAGCAAGCTCATCGTCGCCATCAACCGCGACCCGGAGGCGCCCATTTTCCGCCTGGCCCACTACGGGCTGGTCGGCGACCTGTATGACATTGTGCCGGCGCTGACGAAGGCCCTGCAGGAGCGGGCGGCCAGGGGTTGAGGGGCCTGCTGGACAGCCCGATTGACCCGTGCTATGCTGATAGCAGGGGGTGACATGGCTTCGACAGGGGAGGCTAATTCTGTGTTGCAGGCCGCAGCGCCCGGAACTGCGTTAAAACGGGCAAGGCACATAACTGCCGACGATTTCAACCCCTTCGCGCTGCCTGTCGCCGCTTAGGCGATGAGTAGCGTCGTCAGCCTTGCGAGGCTGGCCGTTCGCCCCGCCCGTCTTCACCCGGGCGGTTCGGCGGGCGACACCAAAGGTGAGGTGCAGCCCCGCCCACGCCGATAACGCGGGGAACAAGATGCATCGGCTGGTCAGTGTGTAACCGGGTTGGCCAGGGAAGACGCTGACGAGATTCAAGAGCCAACTATGCCTGTAGAAGCACAGCGTTGAATCTTCTGGACAGCGGTTCGATTCCGCTCACCTCCACTGCAGGCCGCCCGCAGCATGTCGGGCGGCCTTGTGTACCCGGAGGTCCTGTGAGGCTCCCACGCCGGCGGTTTTGGCTGCCTTTTCTGCTGCTCCTGCTGATTGCCTGTCAGCGCCAGAACAACGTCGAGTTGACTCTGGTGGCGCGCGGCCTCAACCTGGAGACGCAAATCGCGGCCCTGCGCGAAACGGCCACCGTGGGCTCCGAGCGCCTGGAAGTCACAATCGAGTACATGGCCACCCGCGCTGCATTCGCCGGTCGGCAGCGTCAGGAACTGGAAGCCACGCTGGGCACCAGAGGCACTCCCCTGCCGGGGGGCATCGGCGGCCCGACCGGCACGCCTTTCCCCTTGCCCGGTACGGTTTTCCCGACGGTGCCCGCCCAGGTCATCGCGCAACCAGTGCAACAGACGTCAGACCGACCACGATTGACGGATATCGTGATGGCGTCCTCCGTGCGCGACAACGACTGCGCCAGTCAACCCCGGTTTGGCTTCCAGACCGACGCCGAGCGCATTTACATCGTCGCCACCGCCTGGAACATCCCCGCCAACACCCTGCTTTCCGCGCGCTTCGTCATTTCGGGCCGCGAGTCACTGCTGGACTGGCGTCCGCGTTCCCCCATCAACGGCAACTGCATCTGGTTCTATATTGAACAAAGCGACCTGCCCTTCGTCGCCGGCAACTGGAGTGTCCAGCTCGAAATCGATGGCCAGCCGGCCAGCGGCGCGTTGACTTTCAGCATCCAGGACGTCAGGGACCAGTAATCGCAAACAGGAGCAGACCATGACCCGCGCCTTTCTGATCGATACCGATACCGCTTCCGACGATGCTGTGGCATTGATCATGGCGCTGCGCGCGCCTGACGTGGATATCCGCGCACTTACCATCGTCTCCGGTAACGTGGACGTGCAGCAAGGCGTTCGCAACGCCCTGACCACCATGGAAATGTGCGGGCGTGACGACGTGCCGGTGTACGCCGGCGCAGACCGGCCCCTGCTGCGGCACAACGCGCGCGCGGACTGGTTTCACGGCGAGGACGGCATGGGCAACATGAATTACCCCGCGCCCCGCGCTGTGGCCGCCGCAGGTCACGCCGTCGACGCGCTGGTCAATACCATCCGCGCCAACCCCGGCATCGTCCTCGTGACGCTGGGACCGCTGACCAACGTCGCCCTGGCGCTGGCCCGCGCGCCGGAGATCGCCGGTCTGGTCAGTCGCTGTGTGGTCATGGGCGGCACCGCCTGGTCCGTCGGCAACGTCTCACCCGCCGCCGAGTTCAACGTCTGGCACGATCCGGAAGCCGCGCGCATGGTCTTCCTTTCCGGCCTGCCAATCGAGATGGTCGGCTGGGAACTGAGCCGCTTTGACGCCGCGCTGTCACAGGCAGACATGGCCCACGTGCGCAGCCTGGATACGCCGCTGGCCCACTTCAGCATCGACTGCAACCGCAGCGCGCTGGAAGCCATTCGCATCCAGTCCGGCGAGGACAACCTGGATCTGCCGGACCCGGTCGCCATGGCCATCGCGCTGGAACCGGAGATCTGCACCCGCAGCAGCCGGCACGCCGTGGAAATCGAGACGCAGAGCGACTTGACGCGCGGCATGACCATCGTCGACCAGCTGGACAACGCCGGTGACGTGCGCAACCGGACCACCTGGGCCCAGGCCCTCGCCGACGGCGTGGTCAACGTCTGTTGGGAGATTGACGTGCCGCGCTGGAAGGCGTTGCTTTACCGCTCGCTGGTCTGAGTTGACGCGCGCGGCGCGGCCTGCGCCAGCAGTTGTTCGCGCAGCGCCTTTGCCTCGCTGTGGCGGGCATTCAGCTCAAGCAGGTCGTCCAGCGCTGCCAGCGCCTCGTCGCCGCGCCCCTGCCCCGCCAGCCATTCAGCCAGCAACCAGAGACGCCGCACGGCCCGGCGCGCGTTGCCCTGGGCCAGCCATTGCCCTGCCAGTTGACGCTGCGCTTTCACCAGGCTAGGTTGCAACTTCAGGGCCCGCTCCTGCAGCAGCAGCGAGCGTTCAGTGCCACCCTGCGCCTCGTGCAGGGCGGCCGCGCGCAGCAGCCACGCCGCCGCTTCCTGCGCCTCACCCATGTGCTGCATCAGCCGGCTGATTCGCTCTGGCGGCACGGGGTCGCCGACGTTGAGTTCGTGCGCGCGCCGCCAGCGCTCCAGTTGCTCTGCGGGCGTTGCGCGCGGTGAAGGCGCCGGCGCCCGGCTGCCGTCGCCATTGTGCTGCGTCATGGCGACCTCGATGCCGGCTTGCAGCCAGGTTTCCACGGCGTCCGCAGCCCGCCCCACCATTTCCTGCGCCAGGATGGCGTCGTCGCCGCGCAGGGGCTTCAGCACCCAGGCCACCGGGTCCATCCGGCCCGGCGGCCGGCCGATGCCCAGACGCAAGCGACTGAACTCGCGCGTCCCCAGCTGCCTGATGATGTCCTCCAGCCCGCGCTGACCGCCGGCGCCACCCGCCGCCCGCAGTCGCAGCGTCCCCGCCGGCTGGTCCAGATCGTCCAGCACGACCAGCAGGCGCTCCGGCTCAATGCGCCAGTAACGCAACAGGTTGCGCACGGGCTGGCCGCTGCGGTTCATGTAGCCCTGCGGTTTGGCCAGCGTTACCCGCTGACCCTGTATGCGCCCGTCGGCCAGGCGGGCGCCCTGGGCGCTGCGGCTGAACTCCAGTCCGTGCCGCCGCGCCAGTTCGTCCAGCACCAGCCAGCCGATGTTGTGGCGCGTGCGGGCGTACTTGCGGCCGGGATTGCCGAGGCCGACCACCAGCCGGCGCCCGCTCACGCCGGCGCACCCGGCGCCGTCTCACCCTCCGGGCGGAACTGCGTTTCGTAGAGTTGCCGGTACAGGCCGCCGGCTGCCAGCAGGGACTCATGGCTGCCGCGTTCCACGACCCGGCCGCGGTCCAGCACCAGAATCAGGTCCGCCGCCAGGATGGTGCTCAGTCGATGCGCGATGACCAGCGCGGTACGCCCCTGCATTACCGTCTTGAGCGCCTCCTGAATCAGGGCCTCGGACCGGCTGTCGAGGTGACTGGTGGCTTCGTCCAGCACCAGGATACGCGGGTCCTTGAGGATGACCCGCGCGATGGCGATGCGCTGTTTTTCACCGCCGCTGAGGCGATAGCCGCGCTCCCCCACCAGCGTATCGTAGCCCTTCTCCAGGCCCGCGATGAAGTCATGGATGTTGGCGGCGCGGCAGGCAGCCTCCATGTCCGCGTCGCTGGCGTCCAGTCTGGCATAGCGCAGATTGCTGCGGATGCTGTCGTGGAAGAGGTAGGTCTCCTGGGTCACCATACCGATCTGGCGCACCAGGGATTTCAGCGATACGTCACGCAGGTCCCTGCCGTCGATGAGAATGCGTCCGGCAACCGGATCATACAGACGCGGGATGAGCCAGGTCATGGTGGACTTGCCGGCGCCGCTGGGCCCCACCAGCGCCGCCAGTTGCCCGGGCTCGATCGTGAAGCTGATGTCCTCGAGGGCCTTTTCCCGCGCCTGGCTTGTTGCGTTGACGCCGTCAGGGGCGCGTTTCAGACGTTCCTCGCGTTGCGATACGCCGGAAATGACGGCGAAATCTTCCATGCGCCCGTGCCGCATGACGTCCTTCAGCAAGCTGCTGCCGGATTCCCGATAGGAAAAACTGACGTTTTCGAACTTTAGCGACCCCCGGGTGTGTTCAAGTTCGATCGCGTTCTCGCGCTCGGCGATCTCCAGCGGCAGATCCAGCACCTCGAAGACCCGCTCGAAACTGACCATCGACTGGGCGAAAGCGACCGGCGCGTTGGTCAGCATCTGCAGCGGCCCGTAGAGCTGGGTGAGATAGACGCCGAAGGCCACGATCGTGCCGACCGTAAACACTTCCTCAATGACCAGCAGCCCGCCGACCCAGTAGACCAGCGCCGTCCCGATCGCGCTCACCAGGCCGATGAGGATGAAAAACTGGCCGGCGGTCACCGCCTGGTCCACGCCGGTATCGCGCAGGGCGGCAGCGCGGTCGCGAAAGCGCTCGACCTCGTTGTCCTTGCGGCCAAACAGCTTGACGAGCAGCACCCCGCTGATATTGAGCGTTTCGTTGATGGTGGCGTTCATGCCGGCGTTCTGGTTCATCTGCCGGCGCGCGATTTCACGCAGGCGCCAGGCAATGCGGCGCGCGATCAGGGCAAACAGCGGCAGCACCGCAACCCCCAGCAGCGTCAGGCGCCACTCAAGCGTCAACATCACGACCAGGGTGCCGGCGGCGGTGACGAGATTGGTCACAATGTCGACGATGGTATTGCTGATGGCCGTTTGCGCGCCGATGACGTCGTTGTTCAGGCGACTCATTAGCTCGCCGGTCTGCGTGTGCGTGAAGAAACGCAGCGACATGTGCTGCATGTGCTCGAAGAGCTTCACGCGCAGTTCCAGGATCAGGCCTTCGGCTACCTCCGCGCTGACCCTGCGCTGCCACAGGCGCAGGACGCCGATGGCCAGTGGCAGGGCGATGAGCAGCAGGGACATCAAATGCAGTCGCTGCAGGTCGCGGCCCGGCAGCGCCACGTCGATCAGGTCACGAAAGATCAGCGGTGTCAGCAGACCCAGGGCGGCCGACACCAGGATGATCAGCAACATGAGCACCAGGTTCCAGCGCCAGGGCCAGGCGTAACCCAGGACGCGGCGCAGCAAGGCCCAGGTCACATTCGCCCGGTGTTCCTCCACGTTGCGGATGTCGCGCCAGTAGCCGCCGCGAAAACCCATGGTTGCACAATCCCCCTGCTGCTTTCAGCATACATCAGTCGCCGGCGGCCAGTCCAGCGCATTGCCGCGTACCAGGCGCTCGTGTATCATGCGCAACCTGGCGACGCGAGGCCTGCATGAACGCGGAACTCAAATGTGTCCTGGTCGGCTGCGGCAGTATCAGCCATGCCTGGCGCCGGGGAGCGGACGGGCTGCCCGGCCTGGGGATGGTCGGCTTCGTTGACCTGGTTCCCGACGCCGCCCGACGCAGTGCGGAGGCCTGGAACGCGCGCGGCGCGCTGGTCAGTGATGACCTGGGCGCCACCCTGCGGCAGGCGCGACCGGACATTGTGTTTAACTGCACCGTGCCGGAAGCGCATCACGACGTCACCCTGGCCGCGCTGGCCCATGGCGCCCACGTGCTTGGCGAGAAGCCGCTGGCCGACAACATGGCGCAGGCCCGGCGCATGGTCGCCGCGGCGCAGGACGCCGGTCTGCTCTTCGCCGTCATCCAGAACCGCCGCTACGATGCGAACATTCGCCGGCTGCGGGCCTTTCTGGCGAGCGGCGTCCTCGGCCGGTTGACCACCGTCAACAGCGATTTCTACATCGGCGCCCACTTCGGCGGCTTTCGCGATCACATGCCGCACGTTTTGCTGGCGGACATGGCCATTCACAGCTTCGACGCCGCGCGCTACCTGAGCGGCGCCGAGCCGGAGACCGTGTATTGCCAGGAATGGAATCCCGTCGGCTCCTGGTACGAGCGCGACGCCTCGGCCGTGGCGATCTTCGAAATGAGCGACGGCATCATTTACACCTACCGCGGCAGCTGGTGCAGCGAGGGACTGAACACCGCCTGGGAATGCGACTGGCGCATCGTGGGCACGCGCGGCAGCGTCACCTGGGACGGCGCCGGGGAATTCAGGGCCCAGGTCGTTGACGGGGACGAAGGCTTGCGCCGGCCCCTGAAAGACGTCGACGTACCGGAAGTTCCGCTGGCGCCGGAACAGACGGGCAGCCATGGCGGCCTGATCCGCGACTTTCTGCGCGCCGTGCGCGAAGGCGGCAGCGTCGAAACGGTGGCCAGCGACAATATCCGCAGCCTGGCCATGGTGCACGGCGCCATAGACAGCGCTGCCGCCAGGCGTCTGGTCCCGGTCTGTGCCTGACAGCAGCCGCGTCTGCCCGCATTCCAGGATGCTGCCCGCATGACCGCACTCACCGGCCTGCTTTCCGTGCTGGATGCCAGCCCCGCCTGGCGCAGGCTGCAGACGACGCTCTCGCAGCGTGGACAGCTGCCCGACCTGCAGGTCATCGGCGCTGCCCGCCCCTTCGTGCTGGCGGCCCTGGCGTCGCAGTGGGACGGCCCGGTGTTGTATCTGACTGCCCGCGTAGACCGCGCCTGGAACGTCGCCGGTCAGCTGCCGGTCTGGCTGCCCGAGACGCCGGTCTTCCGCTTCGCCGAGCCCGTGCCCCACTTTTACGAACGCGCCCCCTGGGGAGACTCGGCCATACGCAGCCGCGTTGCGGCTCTCGATGCCCTGCATCAGGCACAGGGCCTCTCGCCCGCGCCCGTCGTCATCTGTCCCGCGCGCGCGCTCATGCAACGCAGCATGCGCGCCGATGAGTTCCGGCGGGAAACCCTGACGCTGCAGCCGGGCCTGCGACTGCCGCCCGACGAACTGCTGGCGCGGCTCGTTCGCCTGGGTTATGAGGCCGGCCCGATGGCCGTTGCGCCGGGCAGCTTCAGCCGGCGCGGCGGGCTGGTCGACGTCTTCCCCCAGGCCGCCAGGACGCCCCTGCGCGTGGACTATTTCGATGACGAAATCGACCAGCTGCGCAGCTTCGACCCCGCCACGCAACGTTCGCAGGAGTTGCTGGCAGTGGCGCGCATCACGCCCGCCCGTGAGGTATTGCCATCACGCACGCCGGCGTTGACAAATTCACTGGCCGGCTGGTTTGACAGCCTTACCGCTGACGATGCCGGCAACCCTCGCGCCGACCGCGACGCGCTGGCGCAGGGCGCGCCCTTTCCCCTGCTGGAACAGTATCTGCCATGGCTGGACGAGCGACCCGCCAGCCTGCTTGATCATGCGCCGGACAATGCCCTGATCGTCGTCGAGGACTGGTCGGCGCTGCGCGAGACCATCGCCGGCCTTGAGGAGCGGGCCTTGCAGCAGCGCGAGGACAGCCTTGCCGCGCAGCAAATCGCGCCCGACCAACCCCTGCCCTATCTCACCTGGGATGCCCTGGTGGATGCCATTGAGGAGCGCCGCCCGCTGCATCTTGGCCGGCCCCTCGCCGCCGTTGAGCCGAAGGCCCTGTCCCTGCGCGAGTTGTTTGCGCCGGGTCCGCGCTTCGGCGGTCAGCTGCGCCTGATGTTGGATGCGCTGCGTCGTACCCGTCGTGAGGAACAGGAACGTATCGTGGTCGTCACGGCCCAGGCCCCGCGCCTGGCCGGTCTCTGGCAGGAACAGGAAAGCTTTATCCCCACGCTGGACGCGCTCGAGGATGCCCCGCAGCCGGGATCGCTGTGTTTTGTCAACGGCAGCCTGCAGGAAGGCTGGCGTCTGCGCGACGCCGATGGCGATCTGTTGCTGCTCAGCGATCAGGAGATATTCGGCTGGAGCCGGCCGGAACCGGCGCGCAGTCAACCGGCGCCCCGACCGCGCGCGCCGGAGCGCAGCTACAGCGACCTGCGCGAAAGCGACGTCGTCGTGCACGTCGATTACGGCATCGGTCGCTTCGCCGGCCTGCGCCGCAGGACCCTGGGCGGCACCGAGCGCGAATACCTGCTGGTGGAGTACGAAGGCACGGACATGGTCTTCGTGCCCATCCACCAGGCGGACCGCCTGACGCGCTACATCGGCGCCGACAACCGCACGCCGCCCCTCAATCGACTGGGGCGACCCGACTGGGAGCGCGTGCGCAGCAAGACGCGCAAGGCCATTCAGGTGGAAGCCCGCGAACTGCTGGAGCTTTATGCCCGCCGCGCCCGGGCCCAACGCGCCCCCTTCAACCCCGACACCTCCTGGCAGCACGAACTGGAGGCCGGCTTCCCCTACGTTGAGACCGAAGACCAGTTGCGCGTCGTGCGGGAAATCAAGGCCGACATGGAACGCGGGTTCCCAATGGACCGCCTCATCTGCGGCGACGTCGGCTATGGCAAGACCGAGGTCGCCTTGCGGGCGGCCTTCAAGGCCGTGATGGATGGTCGTCAGGTCGCCGTGCTGGTGCCCACCACCGTGCTGGCGCAACAGCACCTGGAGAGCTTCAGCCGACGCCTGGCGCCCTTTCCGGTCGTGGTGGAGATGCTCTCGCGCTTCCGCACGCGCGAGGAACAGGCGGCGTTGCTACCCCGCATCGCCAGCGGCGAAATCGATATCCTGATCGGCACGCACCGCCTGTTGAGCGGCGACGTAAGCTTCGGCGACCTGGGGCTGATCATCATTGACGAGGAACAGCGCTTTGGCGTCACCCACAAGGAGCATTTCAAGCGCCTGCGTACCCAGGTCGACGTCCTGACGCTGACGGCCACGCCCATCCCGCGCACACTCTACATGAGCCTGACCGGCGTGCGCGACATCAGCATGATCCAGACGCCGCCCGAGGAGCGTTTGCCGGTCATCACCCACACCGGTCACCACGACGAGCAACTCATGCGCCAGGCCATCATGCGGGAGCTGGAGCGCGGCGGCCAGGTGTTTTACGTGCACAATCGCGTGCGCTCGATCGAGATGATTCGCGGCCGGCTCGAGCGTCTGGTGCCGGAAGCGCGCTGCATTGTCGGCCACGGCCAGATGCACGAGCGCACGCTGGAGCGGGTGATGCGCGCCTTTTCACGCGGCGAGCATGACGTACTGGTCAGTACCTCCATCATCGAAAACGGCCTGGACATCCCCAACGTCAACACGCTCATCGTGGACCGCGCGGACCGCTTCGGCATGGCCCAGCTCTACCAGATGCGCGGCCGCGTGGGACGGGGCGCGCGCCAGGCCTGGGCCTATTTCTTCCATGGCGGCACCGGCGATCCGGGTGAGGAAGCGCTGGCGCGGCTGGATACCCTGGCGGAAAACAGCGAGCTGGGCGCAGGACTGCAGATCGCCATGCGCGACCTGGAGTTACGCGGCGCGGGCGACATCCTCAGCAGCCGCCAGACCGGTCAGGTGGCCGCCGTCGGCCTGCAACTCTACACGCGCATGCTGGCGGACGCCGTGCGCGGGCTGAAAAACGCGGGTCAGGACGAAACGGTCCCCGTCGAGGCACGCCTGGCGATCGATCTGCCGTTGCCGGCCTATTTGCCGGCCGCCTGGATTCACGAGATGGAGTTGCGGCTGCAGATCTACCGCCGCATCGCCGGCCTGGGAAATCTGCAGGAAGTGGCGCAGTTGCGCGAGGAACTGCGCGATCGCTTTGGCAACCTGCCGGCGGCGGTCGTCAATCTTCTCTACCAGATTGAGGTCAAGTTGCAGGGTCAGGCCGCCGGCGCGACGGCCATCGTACTGCGCAACAACGAACTGGCGATTCGCCTGCCATGGTTGCCCACGTTTAACCGTGAACACCTGCAAGAGACGTTGGGCCGCAACGTCCGCGTCACCCGCACGGCGGTCGAGATGGACGTCGACGAAGCGGGCACGGGCTGGCAGCCGCTGCTGCAACAACTGCTGGACATGTTGGCCAGGGCCCGCGCCGCCCGGTCCGGCTGAAACTCAGGAGCGCTGCTGCGCCCTGCGCTGGAAACTGTCCGACGGTCGATAATGACGGGCGTCCGGATGATCGGCGCTCACCAGGCTGAGCAGTACCCGTCGCTCCCCGTCATGCAGATAGTACACCAGGTAGGTCTGCCCCGGGCGCAGTCGCGGTACGGGCGCCAGTCGCCTTTTAAAGCGAAGCGTTTGTCCACTGGCATCGCGCATGACCACGGCGCGCCAGAAAAACAGGGTCGAGACAGGGTTGCCGCTGACCTCCAGTTCGGCAAAGTGCAGCGGCGCCCGCGCATGGCGCCGCGCCCGCACCAGGGCCGGCGCCAGCAACAGGACCACGACCAGCAGGGCAAGCAAGGCGACTCCGCGCAGCGAAAACGCCAGCAGGCGCGGCCCCAGGATAACCACCAACGGCGCCAGCAACACCAGCAGGGTTGTGAGTGGCTGCGTAATCACCGCCAGCAACTGCGCTCCCGCCAGCAGCCCCTGACGGTTTCGTTCCAGGCGTTTGCGCATGGCGGTCGGGATGCGTTGTGCGCTCATATCTTCTCTCCGCCTTCAGTTGCCGGCCACGGGCCTGACCTTCTCATGACGTCAGTTCTCGCGCAGAAACAGGATGCTGAGCACAATCAGCGCGCCGCCCGGCACCTGCAGGGGCTGAATCACCTCGCCCAGCAGCAGGAAGGCAAACAGCGCGACGAGGACCGGTTCACTGGTGCTAAGAATCGCTGCGCGGGATGCGCCCAGGCGCTGGATGCCGGCCATAAACATAAACGCCGGCATGACTGTGCTAAGCAGCGCGAGGGCCGTCAGGAGGCCCCAGGTGCGCAGGTCGGAGGGTATCGTGACCGTGGCCAGCAGGCTGAAGGGCAACACGATTATCAGCGCGCCGGTCATGGCCCAGGCGTTGGCGCGCTGCAGCGCGCTATGTCCACGCATGACGTGATTGTTGACGAGGAAATAAAGCGCAATCAGGAAGGCAGTTAAAAAGGCGACCAGCGTCCCCTCCAGGCCAATGCCGGCAAAGCCTCCTTCAACGCCAAGCAGGGTCAACAGGATGCCGCAGCTGGTCAGCAGCAGCGCCAGCCAGCTGCGCCGCGACAGACGCTCGCCCCGCAGGAAGTTGATGACGGTGACCTGGGCCGGATAGCTGTAAATCATCAGGCCGAAGGTGGGCACCGGCATCAGCCTGATGCCGATGTATGAGATCAGCGCCGTGCCGGCCAGAATGATGCCCACCAGCAACAGACCGCGGCGGGGCAAGGGTTGCGCCGGCGGCTCCGATCCCGATGCGGTCAGGACGGCCCAGGCCGCCGGCACGGCGAGCAGGAAACTCCAGAAGGTCAGGTCCAGCGGCGAGAGGCCGGTCGGTTCCAGCCAGCGCACCCAGACCGGCAGCAGGGCATAGCCCACCGTGCCGACAATGATGAAGGATACGCCGCTGCGCATCAGCGTGCGCGCAAGCGCGCGCCGGCGCCTGCGGCGCGTCAGTATGGGCAGCATGGCCATCACAATGCGCTGCATTCCGTCGACCGCTCCGCTTCAGGCACTGGCCACAGGGCGGGCTTTCGCCGTACGGCCGGTCTCGCGCAAGAGCACAATGCTCAGCATGATCAGGACGCCTCCGGGTACCTGCAGGGGCTGTAGCACCTCGCCCAGCAGAAACAGCGCCAGCAATGCCGTGAGCACGGGCTCGCTGGTGCTCAGTATCGCCGCGCGCGACGCGCCCAGGCGCTGAATGCCGTACATGTACATGAAAATCGGCATCACGGTACTACACACCGCCAGACCCGTCAGCAGGGCCCAGGAGTGCGCGTCCGGCGGGATGGTGATCATGGCCAGCAGGCTGAAGGGCAAAATGATGACCAGGGCGCCGGTCGTGGCCCAGGCGGCGGCATGCTGAATCGCCTCGTTGTCGCGCATGATGTGATTGTTGACGAGGAAGTAAAGCGCAATGAACAGGGCGTTGAGAAAGGCCACGATCGCGCCTTCAAGGCCGATTCCGCCAAAGCCGCCCTCCACGCCATACAGGGTGAGCAGTATGCCGGAACTCGTCGTCAGCAGCGCCAGCCAGCTGCGCCGCGACAGTCGTTCGCCGCGCAGGTAGTTGATAATGGCGACCTGCGCCGGATAGGTGTAGATCAGCAGGGCGTAGGTGGGCACCGGCATCAGGCGCAGCCCGATGAATGCGCTCAAGGCCGTGCAGGCCAGGATCAGCCCCACGACCAGCAAGCCGCGATACGGTAGCCGTTTCGTCGGTGGCGCCGGCCCCAGCAGGGCCAGGGCGGCCCACACCGCCGGCACGGCGAGCAGATAGCGCCAGAAGGTCAGGTCCAGCGGCGAGAGACCGCTGGGTTCCAGCCAGCGCACCCAGACCGGCAACAGGGCGTAGCCCATCGCGCCCGCGATGATGTAGGGCACGCCGCTGCGAATCAGCGCCCGGGCGACCGCGCGCAGGCGTCTGCGGCGGGTCAACAGGGATAGCATGGCCTTGCGGCGCTCAGCCGCCGACCAGCGTCGTGGTCACCACCTGGGTCAGATCGATCATCAGGTAGGGGAAGATGCCGGGCAACAGCGTGCCGGCGAAGGTCAGGTACACCACTCCGTTGAGCAAACGCGTGTCGCCGGCGACCGGGGCGCCGTCGCCGTCGCGCAGGAACATGCGCACGATGATGCCGATGTAGTACCAGGCGCTCACGACCGTGGTCAGGACGGCGACGATGGCCAGCGCAACCAGACCGGATTCCATGGCCGTCTGGAAGATGAGCCACTTGCCGATGAAACCGCCCGTCAGGGGGATGCCGATGTGGCTGAGCATGAACACGGCCATGATGCCGGCCAGCAGGGGCCGGCTGCGCCCGAGGCCGACGAAGTCCTCCAGGTCGGTGCCGCTGCCGTCGTCGCGTTCGATGGCGATGACCACGGCGAAGGCGCCCAGGTTGGTGAACATGTAGGCCAGCAGATAGACCAGCGCGGCGCGGGTGGCCTGTTCGCCGAAACCCGCGTTGCCGGCTGCCGCCAGCGCCATCATGATATAGCCGGCATGGGCGATGGAGGAATAGGCCAGCAGTCGCTTGACGTTTTGCTGCGCGATGGCGACCACGTTGCCCAGAATGAGCGTCGCCGCGGCGATAATGGTGACCACCTGCTGCCAGGCGCTGGCCTCCGCCGCGCCTGTGCTGAGCACCGGCAATGCGAAAACCAGGATGCGCAGCAGGGCGGCGAAGCCGCCGATCTTGGCGCCCACGCTCATGAAGGCGGTGACCGGCGTCGGCGCGCCCTCATAGACGTCCGGCGTCCACATGTGGAAGGGCACCACCGCCACCTTGAACCCCAGGCCAACCAGCACCAGCCCGGAGCCGACCAGCAACAGCAGCTCCGGCGCGCCACCCGCGGCAAAGCCCCGCGCGACCACCTCAAAGATCTGCGGCAGGCTGGTGCTGCCCGTCGCGCCGTAAATCAGGGCCGCGCCGAAGACGAAAAAGGCGCTGGCAAAGGCGCCCAGCACCAGGTACTTCATGCCGCTCTCGCTGGACTTCGTATCCGGATAGCGGAAGGCCGAGAGAATGTAGAGCGGAATGCTCAGCAGTTCCAGCGCCACGAACACGACCACCAGATCATTGGCGTGGCCCATCAACATCACACCGGCCGTGGTGAAGAGGATGAGCGCGTAAAACTCGCCGCGCTGCATGCCGCTGCGTTGCAGATAGTCCACGCTAATCAGGATGCTGATGAAGGCCGTCGCCAGGGCGATCAGGTTGAGGAAGGCGCTGAAGGGATCGACGACGAACATGCCGAAAAAGGCGCTTTCCACCACCGGGAAAGCCGCCAGATTCAGAACGAAGGCCGCGACAAGGATGGCGAGCGCCAGCCAGGCCGTTTGCTGCTTGCGCTCCCGCGGGATGAACAGGTCCGCCACCAGCAGCAGCGTCGCGCCCAGGCCGAGGCCGACGACCGGCCAGGTCCAGGGCAGGTTGAGATCAGCCAGCACCGGCATGGTCGGCATCACGAGCCCCGCGTGCCCGCGGCCAGCACGGGATCGCTGCCCTGGCGCGCCGCAGCCATCACCGCTTCATCGCGCGGGATGTACTCGCCCACGTCCGCGACCAGGTTGTCGACCGTGGCCGTCATGGTGTCGAAGAAGGGGCCCGGCTGCAGGCCGATGAGGAAGATGACCAGCAGGATGGGCACCAGCACGGCGATCTCCTGCCAGTGCAGCCGCGGCAGGTTGCGGTTCTCGTCCTTGTCCACGTCGCCCATGTACACCTTCTGGAACATGTAGAGCATGTAGACCGCCGCCAGGATGATGCCCAGCGTGGCGAACATGGTGAAGAAGAAGCCCAGCACCTCGCTGCCCATCGAGCCCAGCAGGATGGTGAATTCGCCCACGAAGCCGTTCAGCCCCGGCAGGCCCATGCTGCTCAACACCACGATCAGACTGGCGGCGCCGAAGAAGGGCATCACCTTCCAGACGCCACCGAAGGCGTCCAGCGCCTTGGTATGGCGCCGTTCGTAGAGCATGCCCACCAGGAGGAAGAGACCGCCCGTGCTGATGCCGTGATTGACCATCTGCAGCAGGCCGCCCTCAATGCCCTGGGCGTTCAGCGCGAAGATGCCCAGCACGACGAAGCCCAGATGGCTCACCGAGGAGTAGGCGACCAGCTTCTTGACGTCCGTCTGGGCGTAACTGACCCAGGCGCCATACAAAATGCCGATGACGGCCAGCAGGGCGATCACCGGCGCCCAGGCGACGCTCGCCTCCGGGAACAGGGGCAGATTGAAGCGCACCAGGCCGTAGGTGCCCATCTTCAGCAGCACGCCGGCCAGAATGACCGAGCCGGCGGTGGGCGCCTGTACGTGGGCATCCGGCAGCCAGCTGTGCAGCGGCCAGATCGGCACCTTGATGGCGAAGGCGATGAAGAAGCCGAGAAAGAGGAAGGACTGGACGCTGCCGGCGCCCAGCAGACCGCTGAAAGGCAGGTCCAGCGCGCCGCTTTCGACCATGGCGATCAGTTCCGGCAGGGCGAAGGTGCCGGCCTGGCTGCCAAGGAACAGCATGGCCAGCAGCATCAGGATGGAACCGGCCATGGTGTAGAGGAAGAACTTGACGGCCGCGTAGACGCGCTCTTCCGCGCCCCAGATGCCGATCAGGAAATACATCGGCACCAGCGTCACTTCCCAGAAGATGTAGAACAGGAAGAGGTCCTGGGCGACGAATACGCCGATCATGGCCCATTCCAGCAGCAACATGAAGAGATAGTAGAGCCGGATACGGCCGCGCTCCTCAAACACGTGGCTGCGGAAGGAGCTGAGAATGGCCAGCGGCATGATGAAGGCCGTCAGCACCACCAGCAGCAGACTGAGCCCGTCAATGCCGACGTAGTAGCTGATGCCGTATTGCGGCAACCAGTCCACGCGCTGTACCTGTTGCAGCCCGCTCGCGCTGCTGTCAAAGGCCAGCCACAGCAACAGCGTCCCCACGAAGGTCGCCAGGCTGAAGCCAAAGGCCGTCCACTTGATCTGCCCGGCCTGTTCCTCACGCAGGAAGAGCAGCACCAGGGCGCCGACCAGTGGCAGGAACAGCACCGAAGTCAGTAGGGAAAGTCCAGCAGATTCCATGGATAAACGGTCCCCCGGATCAGGTCTGCAGCAAGGGCAGCAAAAGGAGCAGGATCACGAACACGACTCCCAGCAGCAGGCTGATGGCATACATGCGCACGTAACCGGTCTGCAGGCGTCGCATACGCCCGCTCAGCCAGACGGTCAGGCGTCCCACGCCATTGACCGCGCCATCGACCACGCCAAGGTCCACGGGCCGGCCCAGGAATTCTCCCAGGCTGTTGAAGCCGCGCAGCACCACGCTGTCGTGGACATAGTCGTGCCAGAACTTCCAGTCCAGCTCGTCGGCCATGAAGGCGCCAAGCCGGTTGAAGGGATTCTCGAAGAAGCGGAAATAGAGTTCGTCCAGATACAGCCGGGCGTTGGCCAGCTGCCAGATGGCCCCGGTTGAGGGTCTGGCCGCCAGCGGGTCGCCTCCCGCGCTGCTCAGGGCCTTGCCATCGCCATAGATGATGCGCGCCAGGCGGATGCCGGTGACGCCCAGCGCCAGCGCGACAAGGGCGATGACCGGGTTGAAGACGCCGCCCTGCGGCAACCAGGGATGCACGTTGGCCAGCGACCACTCCAGAAAGTGGGTCAGCGATGAGTTGCCCAGCACGTCGCCCAGGCCGAGGAAGGCCTTCGGCGTGTTGATGAAGCCGACAAACACGCTGAAGAGCGCCAGCACCAGCAGCGGCACGGTCATCGAGGCCGTGCTCTCCGGCGCGTGGTCCGCAGCCGGACTGCGCGAGCGGCCGTAAAAGACCAGTTCCATCTGGCGCCACATGTAAAAGGCCGTGAAGGCCGCCGCCAGCAAGAGCAGCGCCAGCGCGATGTAGCCGCCAAACTGCTGGTACAGGTCCTTGCCGTGCAGGCCTGCCAGCCAGGAGTCCGCCAGAATTTCGTCCTTGGACCAGAAGCCGGCGAAAGGAATGATGCCCGCCAGCGCCAGCGTGCCGATCAGATAGGTAAACCAGGTGACGGGCATGCGCCGCCGCAGGCCGCCCATGTGGCGCATGTCCTGCGGATCGAAGGCCTCCTGCGCGTGGGCGTGGCCGTGGTCATGCAAATGATGGTGCCCGTGCTCCATGCCATGGATCACCGACCCGCTGCCCAGGAAGAGCAGCGCCTTGAAGAAGGCGTGGGTAACCATGTGGAACATGGCGGCGCTGTAGGCGCCCACGCCGACCGCCGCCACCATGAAACCCAGCTGGCTGATGGTGCTGTAGGCCAGCACGCGCTTGATATCCCACTGGCCCATCGCGATGTAGCCGGCCAGCAGCGCCGTCAGCGCGCCGACCAGCGTGACAATGAAGGAGGTCAGCGGCGCGTTGGCGAAGAATACGTTGGAGCGCACCATCATGTACACGCCGGCCGTGACCATGGTGGCCGCGTGGATCAGGGCGCTGACCGGCGTCGGGCCGGCCATGGCGTCCGGCAGCCACACAAAGAGCGGGATCTGCGCCGACTTGCCGGCGGCGCCCAGCAGCAAAAACAGGGTGATGAGCACCAGCACGGTCTCGATCGGCAGCGAGAAGTTGCCGAAGTGCACCAGCGTGCCTTCCGCCAGCATGCGCTCCGACTGACCGAACACGCCGAGTTCGCCGGTGGCCAGGTGTTCGTTGTCAAGGTGCTTCGGCGGGAAGGCCGCTCCGTCGCCCGCGTCTTCGGCCGCTGCCAGTGAGGTCAGGACAAGGCTGCCCTGCGTATTGGCGGCTGCGGCGCCCTCCGCCTGGTCATCCCCGGCGTGCTCAACTTCGTAATCGTGCGCGGCCTTTTCGAGGATGTGCACGTTGGGTATCTCTCCCGGACGGTAGTAGTCCAGCGTGCCAAAGGTCCAGAACATCAGGAAGATGCCCATCAGCATGCCGAAATCGCCGATGCGGTTGGCGATCATGGCCTTTTTGGCGGCGTTGGAGTTGCGCCAGCCCTCACCGTTGGGCTTGTCAAACCAGAAGCCGATGAGCAGGAAGGAGCAGACGCCCACGCCCTCCCAGCCGACGAACATCATCAGGAAGTTGTTGCCCGTCACCAGCACGTACATGAAGGCCAGAAACATGTTGATGTAGGCGAAGAAGCGCGCGTAACGGGGGTCGCCATGCATGTAGCCGACGGCGTAGACGTGGATCAGCGTGCCCACGAATGACACGAAGAGCATCATCGTCACGCTGAGGGTGTCCACGCGCATCTGCCAGGGGATGGCCACGCTGTCGCCAATGCGAATCCAGCCATCCAGCAGGGGCGGGTCCACCACCGCGGCCTGGCCGTGCGCGGCGTTCAGCCCGCCGTACAACACCAGCGCGATGACGAAGGTCAGCGCCGAGGCCAGGATCGCCACCCGGCTGGCCCAGGCCTCGCCCAGGCGCGCGCCCCAAAAGTAGTTGAGCAAAGCGCCCAGCGTCGGGATGAAGATGATCAGGGGCACCAGTTGGGCATAGCTTGCCATGCGTTCGTTCCGGTCCTTATCCCTGCAACTGATTCAGTTCATCGATGTTGATGTTGTGCCGCGTGCGGAAAATGGCGACGATCAGCGCCAGCCCCACCGCCACCTCGGCCGCGGCCACGGTGATGACGAAGAACACGAAGAGGTGCCCGTCGGTATTGCCCCACTGCCGCGCGAAGGCCACCAGCGCCAGATTGGCCGCGTTCAGCATCAGTTCCACCGACATGAACACCAGGATGGCGTTGCGGCGCAGCATCACGCCCATCGCGCCCAGCACGAAGAGCACCATGCTCAGCATCACGTAGGCTTCGGTCTGCAGCATGTCAGCGCTCCTGTGCGCCGGCCGGTGGCAGGGCCGCGGGGTCAACGTCATCAGCGTCGCCATCCGTCGCCAGCTGCGAGGCGATCACGCTGGTCAGCGGGCGGCTGACGCGGCGGCGGCCCAGTCGGGCGCGTTCCAGTTCCGGCGCCACTTTGGGCCTGTGGGTAAGGACGATGGCGCCAACCATCGCCACCAGTAGCAAAACAGCCACGATTTGCATCGGCAGCATGTACTGGTTGAAGAGCTTCAGGCCGATGTCCGCCGGGCTGCCAAAACCGGCTTCCGTGGGCGTCAGCAGCAGACCGACGGTCGCTTCCAGCGTGCCTTCGAAGCGACGCAGGGGAGCGACAACCAGGGTGGCGCTGTCGCCTCCCGCCGCGTCGAAGGGCAGGCCGGAAGTCATGCGCACCAACACGTCCGTGCTGGCCGCGTCGATGATCGCCCAGGTGCTGAAGTCCGCATCGTCAGCGACGGCGACGGGCTCCGTCAGCGCGCCGCGGGCAACATCGCCCGCCAACACGATGGTGTCCTCATCGCTTAATTCGGAGGCGAAGTCCACGAGGGACACCGGGTCGCTCCAGGCGTTGAAAATGCGCAGTCCGCCCGCCCCGGCCTCATCCGAAACCAGATTGAGGGTCGGGGTCCCCGTGCCCTGAATGAGCGCCGTACTGCGTTGGCCCGGCTCCAGCGACAGCGTTTCAGCGAGCAACACGCTGCCATCCGCCGTCACCAGTTCCAGCAGGTATTCGCCGGGCGGCAGGGTCTCGTACTCATGCACCGCCCCGTGCGTCAGGCCGCCGGCGATGCCGGCGCCGTTGAGGCGCACGTCCAGCGGCCCGGCATCGGCCGCGTAATGCGCCACGCGCAGTTGCGGGTGCGCCGGCGGGGCCTGCAAGTCACTGATGCCGCCTTGTGAAAGCGCCACGCCCACGGTCACCAGGAAGATCAGGGCCAGCACGACCGCGCCCGGCGCCAGCCAGCCGAAAGGCGAGCGACCGCCTGGACGTTCGGCGCCCAGCAACATGATGACGAACAGGAACAGCACCATGATGGCGCCGGCGTAGACGGCGATCTGCACCATCGCCAGGAAAGGCGCGTTGAGCAACAGGAAGAGGAAGGCGATACAACCCATGTTCACGATGAGGAACAGGGCGGCGTGCACCGCGTTTTGGCTGAGCAGCAGCATTACGGCGGCCACCACCGCGATCGCGCCCACCAGGATGAAAAGCCAGACTTCCGTTGACATCGCTTCCCTGTCGTTACCCTGTTCGCGCTTCCCTGACGCCTTACGTTGGGTCTTCCATGTCAGGTATCGATCGATCGTACGAGCCGGGTTCGACCTGCTGCGGCGTGTCCGGCTGTCCTTCGGCCGGCGCCTCTATCAGCATGTCCTTGGTATAGATCGCATCGCGCCGGTCCGTGTAACTCATGCGATGCTCCCGCGTCAGCACGATGGCCTCGGTCGGGCAGGCATCCTCGCAATAGCCGCAAAAGATACAGCGCAGCATGTTGATTTCATAGGTGCTGGCGTAACGTTCGCCGGGGCTGTAGCGTTCCTCATCAGTGTTTTCGGCCGCTTCCACCCAGATGGCGTCCGCCGGGCAGGCCGCCGCGCACAGCGAACATCCGATGCACTTTTCCAGGCCGTTGTCGTAACGCTTCAACTCATGCCGTCCCTTGAAGCGCTGCTGGAAGGGCCGCATTTCCTCGGGATACTGAATGGTGACCGGCTCTTCCAGCACGTGCCGGAAAGTCGTCTGGAAACCGCGAATCAGATTCATGCGCGTCCTCCTGCCTGCCCTGCCCTGGCCTCCTGAGCGGCAGCGGCGGGCTCGGCAGTTATCTCGACTGTCTCCTCGTTGGCGACGCCGGCGAGGCTGTCGAGCGCGTTCAGCGTGTAGCGATAGAGTACGAAAGGCACGGCCAGCAGGCCGCCCACCACGTTCAGGATGACGTGCCCCAGGCCGCGGCGTTCACCGGTGATCATCGGGTCGAGGGCTTCTTCTTCCTCTTCCCGCCGCTCTCGTCCCAGCAGCAGCCATGCGCCGCCCACGATCAGCACGAAGAAGACGGCGCCGGCCATGCCGTAAACGACCGGACTCTCGAACAGGTCGCCAAGCACCACGGCGACCGCCGTCCACACGATGGCCACCAGCGACAGCGGCAGCAGCACCTTCCAGCCATACTGCATCAGCCGGTCGTAGCGGATACGGGGCAGCGTCGCCCGCACCCAGATCATCAGCGCCAGCAACAGCAAAATCTTGCCGCCCATGACCAGCGGGCCGAGGATCGGCGCCGTGCGCACCAGGCCGAAGCCATCCTGCCAGCCGCCGAGGAAAGTAATCGCCACCAGGGCGCTGACCGCGATCATGCCCAGGTATTCGGCCATCATGAACTGGGCGAACTTCATGCCGCTGTACTCGGTCTGGTAGCCCTGGGTCAATTCCTGCTCGGCTTCCGGCAGGTCAAAGGGCGCGCGATTGGTCTCCGCCAGAATGGCGATGAACAGAATGAAGGCCGCCAGCGGATTCTGGAAGACGTACCATTCCCAGATGAGTTCCTGGCCGCGAATGATGTCGCCGATGCTCATGCTCCCGGCCAGCATGATCGGCACGGCCAACGCAAAGCCAAAACTGAGCTCGTAGCTCACCATTTGCGCCGAGGCGCGCAGACCGCCCAGCATGGCGTACTTGTTGTTGCTGGCCCAGCCCGCCAGCACCACGCCGTAGGTGCCCAGGCTGGTGATCGCCAGCAACCACAGCAACCCCACGTTGGGGTCGGCCAGGCCCAGCGGCACGCGGAACCAGACGTCGCCCAGCGAGGGCGCGAACCAGGGCACGATGATGGAGGGGCCGATCGGGATCACGCCGAAAAGCAGCATCACCGGCAACACCTTCATCAGGGGCGCAAAGGTGTAGACCGCGCGGTAGGCCCCGGCGGGTCGGAAGTCTTCCTTGAAGACCAGCTTCACGCCGTCCGCGGCCGGCTGCAAAAAGCCCAGCGGGCCGACGCGGTTGGGCCCGATGCGCTGCTGGAAGAAGGCGATCAGGCGTCGCTCCAGCAGGGTCGTGTAGGCGAAACTGGTCAGCACAATGAAGAAGAACAGCGCCGCAAACACGATCGGCCAGATGCCGCTGCAGCCAGGGTCGTCGTAACACTCGACAACGACCAGTTGCCGCGTGGCGGGCTCAAACACAAAGCGCAGGGCGCCATCCAGAAAGTCAAAGATGGCCGGCCAGTTGACCACGACGAAGGCCAGCGGGTTCACCAGCAGCAGCCAGACGATGCCGGCCACGCGCGCCACCAGTGCCAGCAGTACCAGCCCGATCGCCAGCGCCACGAACACCGCGATCTTCAGCGTCAGATCGGCGGCGGCGGCCAGCGTCCCCAGGACCGTCGCCAGGGTCAGCAACAGGGCGATGACGGTACCGGCGCTGACGAGGAGGCGCCGCACCAGGCGCCAGTCGATATCAGGCATCATGTTCAGCCACCCTGCCCTCACTTGGGATCGGGATGCGTGAAACCACAGCGGCAGTCGGTTTGAGTGGCATGGCCGTCGTGGTCAGATGACGCGGCAGCGCCAGACTGCCGGCCGGCATGCCGTCGTCCAGCCGCGCCTGCACCTGAACCGCGGGTCCTCCATCAACCTCAATTTCCACAGTATCGCCGGCGACCACGTTCAGGCGCCGGGCGTCCGCGGGGTTGAGCAAGGCGTGGGGCGACGGCACGCGGGACGCCACGACGTCACTGGGACGGAAGGCGCGTTCGCGGTTGTACAGTCGCGTAACCGGCAGGACCAGCAGCCGCCCATTCGCCGCCTGCGGCAGTGCCGGCAATTCCGGCGCAGCGGCCTGGACCGCAGTGCTATCCGCCTCGGTCGGGATCTGCACGCCCAGCCCGCCGCGATTGTGCAGCACCGTCCCGCCATACCACAGGTCTTCGCCGATGGGCGGGTCCTGCCTTTCCGTCCAGGCCAGTTCCCGGTAGCGGCAGCCGGCGAAGGCCGCGACCTGCTGCGACAGTTCCAGCATCACGGCCGCGGCCGAGGATTTGGCCCGCGCCTGGCCCAGGGCTTCACCAATCTTCATCACGGCCTGCCAGGCGGGCGTGGCCTCGCCCACCGGCCCCTGGGCGCGATAGAAGCGCTGGACGCGGCGTTCGCCACTGGTGAAGCTGCCGTCACGTTCCGCGAAGCTCTGTATCGGCAGCGAGACCCGCGCCCGACCGCCCGAGGTGTCCTGAAAAAGCGTCAGTTCGACGAGGTTGTCGACCCGGCCCAGCCAGTCCGGCGCCGAGGGATCATCCGCCAGCAGGTCCGCCTGGGCGACCAGCAGGGTCTGCGGCGGCCTGGCCATGATGTCCAGCGTGTTTTCCGGCGTAAAGCCGAGGTAATGCAGACCCATGGCGTTGGGCCCCGGCAGGGGCGCCAGCAGGCCGTTGTTGGGCCTGCCGACGTGGCCCGTTTCAATCAGGATGTTGGCAGCAGCCTGCATCAGGGCGCGACTGCCGGCCAGGTCCAGCCCTTCCGCGCCGGCGACGATCACCAGGTTGTCAGCGTCACGCAGTCGCCCGTAGATGTGCTCGTTTTCTTCGCTCAGGTTGGCCAGGAAATGCGCCGCGCCGCCAGTCGGGTAGCGCAATTGCCGGCAGGCGAAGTTGTCAAGGCGGGTGCCACGCGAGTTGGCCACGACCAGCAGAACGCCGCGGTCGCCGGCCTGCTTGATGCGCAGGCGCCAGAGCGGCACCTCCTCCTCCAGGTCCGCAGCGATGACCAGCACCGCGTCACCCGGGCCCAGCTGTCCCAGGTTCGTCCCCTGCCCCACGCCGACCCGGGCAACCAGGTCCGCGCCGGCGTGCGTCGGCGGCCAGGCCCCCAGACGCGCGCTGCCGAGTCCATCCGCCAGTTGACGCAGGGCGTAAATGTCTTCGTTGCTCAGGCCGCTGCCGGCGATGATGGCGACGTCCTCGCCGGCCGCGCGCAGCCTGTCCGCCGCGTCCTGCAGGCCCTCGGCCCAGGTGGCGCGCGCCTCGCCGGTCATCGGCCAGGCGAGACGGTCCTCGCTGCGGGTGAAGTGATGACCGAAGCGCGCCTTGTCACTGATCCAGATCTCGTTGACGTATTCGTTCTGGCGCGGCATGACGCGCTTGATAATGGCGCGTCCACCGGTATCGCGGTCCAGGCGCGTGCCCAGGCTGATGTTCGAGCCGGCGGCGTCCCAGGGGTCGATACTGGGCACGTCCGTCAGTTCCCAGGGGCGGGCGCCGAAGCGGAAGTCCGCCGTGGTCAGCGCGCCCACCGGGCAGATATCGGTGGTGTTGCCGGAGAAGTAACTGTCAAAACCGGGGTCGCTGTTGGTGATGATCTGCAGCGAACGGCCGCGTTCATGAAAGGCCAGCACGTCGTCGCCGACGATCTCGTCCTGGAAGCGGACGCAGCGCGCGCACTGGATGCAGCGCTCCTCGTCGAGAAAGATCAGATCGCCGAGCGGCACGTGCTTGTCGAGCTTCAGCTTGTCCATAAAGACCATGCGCGTCTGGCCCGGGCCATGCTCCATGGTCAGGTTTTGCAGCGGGCATTCACCGCCCTTGTCACAAATGGGACAATCCAGCGGGTGGCTGGTCAGCAGGAATTCGAGCACGTTTTCGCGCGCCTGATCGACCTGTTCGGTGTCCGTGCGGATGACGAGGCCCTCGTAGACGTTGGCGGTGCAGGCCGTCTGCAGGGTCGGGAACCAGCGCACCTGCGGCACACCGTCCTCGTCCAGCATAACCTCGCCAGTGGCGCGGTCGCGCTGAATGCTGCCCATCTCCACCAGGCACATGCGGCACATACCGACCGGGTCCATCTTGGGGTGGTAGCAGAACACCGGGATATGGTCGCCAATGCTGCGCGCCGCATCGACCAGGTTGGCGCCCGCCGGCACCTGATACTCCTGGTCGTTGACGACGATGGTCACGGTCTCAGCCATGCGTTCCTCCGCTGCGCCGCATCCGGCGCGGCTCAGGCACTTGCCCGCCTGCGCCGGCCGGCGCGCACCGGCCTGGCGGCGGGCTCTTCCTCCGCCGGCTTTGGCTGCACGTGGGCGTTGAAATCATCCGGAAAGTTGCTGATGGTGTGAATAATCGGGTTGGCGGCAAAATCGCCCAGGGCGCAGAGCGTCGTGCCGGCCATGTTTTTGGCCACGTTGTCGATCAACTGCACGTCCTCCGGCCGGCCCTCTCCCGCCAGGATGCGGTCAAGCACCTTGTCCAGCCAGTAAGTGCCTTCGCGGCAGGGCGTGCACTTGCCGCAGCTTTCATGCTTGAAGAACTTCGTCACCTTCGACGCGACCCAGGTCATGTCCACCGAGTTGTCCATCACGATGATGGAGGCCGAGCCCAGAATGGTGCCCAGGGCCTGCATCGCCTCGTAGGAGAGCGGCGTATCCAGCACCTCGTCCGTGCCCGGCACCAGAGGGCCGGAGCCGCCCGAAGGCAAAATCCCCTTGATGTTGTCCGGGTCGCAGCCGGCGTGCTCGACCAGCAGTTCACGGAAGGGCGTGCCCAGCGGCAGCTCGTAGTTGCCCGGGCGCGGCACGTGCCCGCTGACGCAAAAGACCTTGGTGCCCGCGCTTTGTTCCGTGCCGATATTGCGGAAGGCTTCCGCGCCGTTTTCAATGATCCAGGGGACGTTCGCCAGGGTCTCGACGTTGTTGACGACCGTGGCTTCCCTGTAAAGCCCGCCACCCTTCTGCGCCGGGAAGGGCGGACGCACGCGGGGCTGCCCCAGCACGCCTTCCAGGCTGCTGAGCATGGCGCTTTCCTCGCCGCAGATGTAGGCCCCGGCGCCCAGGTGCGTATGGACCGGGCAGGACCAGCCGCTGCCGAGGATGTTCTCGCCGGCGAAGCCGGCGGCTTCCGCCTCCCCGATGCAGCGGTCCATCTGTTCCGCAATGTCCCAAAACTCGCCGCGCAGATAGATGTAGACCGCTGTCGCCTGAATGGCCCAGGCGCAGATCAGCGCACCCTCAATCAGCTGGTGCGGATTGTCTTCCATGATCTCGCGGTCCTTGAAAGTGCCGGTCTCGCTCTCGTCGGCATTGACCGCGACGTACTTGACCGGTTCGTTCTGCGGGATGAAGCTCCACTTCACGCCCGTCGGGAAGCCGGCGCCGCCCCGTCCGCGCAGGTTGGAGGCCTTGACCTCGTCGATGACCTCTCCCGGCTGCATGGCCACGGCCTGCTTCAGGGCCTCGTAGCCGCCGTTGGCCTGATAGACCGCCAGTTTGTGCAGGTCGGGGATTTCGCGTCCCCGCAGCAATATCAGCATGCGCCCCTAACCCTGTCCCGCGGCCTCAAGTTCGGCGCGGCGTTCCTCAATCCAGGCCTTCATCTGCTCCATGTCCAGCGATTCCATGTAGCGGAAGTTGCACTGCAACATGGGCGCCTTGTCACAGGCGGCCAGACACATCACGTGCTCGACCGTGAACAGACCATCGGCCGAGGTGCCGCCCTCCTCCACCCCGAGATATTCCTTCAGTTCGCGATGGAAGTCTTCGGCGCCGTTGAGCGCGCAGGGGAGGTCCGTGCAAACGTGCAGCCAGTAGCGACCCTTCACGCGTTCCGAATACATGGTGTAGAAACCGGCGATGGACTTGACCTGGGTCGGGTCCATTTCGCAGATCCCGGCCACGTCCTGAATGGCTTGTGGGCTGACCCAGCCGTACTCTTCCTGGGCGATGTAAAGCAGCGGCATCACCGCGGAGCGCTTGTCCGGGTACTTGGCCAGGTGACTGGCGATGCGCGCTTCGTAGCGGGGGTCGTGTAGTGACATGCCTTCGTCCCTGCGCCCTATCGATCGCAATCGCCCAGCACAATGTCGACGCTGCCGATGATCGCCACCAGATCGGCGATGAAATGGCCCTGGGTCAGCAGGGGCAGCGAACTGATGTGCATGAAGGACGGGGTCTTGAAATGGACGCGACGCGGCATGTTGCCGCCCGTGCCGTGCAGATAGCAGCCAATCTCGCCGCGGGGGCTCTCGACGGCCGCATACACTTCCTCGTCCGGCGCGTCAAAGCCCGAGGTCCACAACTTGAAGTGATGAATGACCGCTTCCATGCTCTGGCCGAGTTCGCTGCGCGGCGGCGGCACGAACTTGCGGTTGTCGGAGCGGAAGGGGCCGCTGTCGTCCAGACGCTCCAGCGCCTGGTTCAGGATCCTCATCGTTTCCCACAACTCCAGGATGCGGCACATGAAGCGGTCGTAGACGTCGCCATGCTCGCCCAGCGGCACGTTAAAGGTGAACTGCTCGTAGCCGCTGTAGGGCATTGACTTGCGCAGGTCCCAGTTGACGCCGCTGCCGCGCAGGCTGGGCCCGCTCATGCCCCAGGCCAGGGCCCGCTCCGGCTCGATGACGCCCACGCCCTGGGTGCGGTCGATCCAGATCGGATTCTTCTCCAGCAGCCGCTGGTAGTCCTCCACCGCCCGCGGGAATTCGCCCAGGAATTTCACCAGCGTGGGCTTGAAGTCCGGCGTGATGTCGCGCCAGACGCCGCCGGGACGGAAGTAGCTGCCCATCATGCGCTGGCCGGAGAGCATCTCCAGCATGTCGAGCACCTTCTCGCGCTCGCGGAAGGCGTAAAGCAGCACACTCATGGCGCCCAGATCGATGGCATGCGTCCCCAGCCAGACCATGTGGCTGGCGATGCGCTGCAGTTCCAGGCAGATCACGCGAATGAGTTGCGCGCGCGGCGGCACGTCGAGGTCCACCAGCTTTTCCACCGCCAGGCAAAAGGCCATGTTGTTGGAGAGCGGCGACAAATAGTCCATGCGGTCGGTCGCCGTGACGCCCTTCTCGTAGGTCTTGGCCTCGATCGTTTTCTCGATGCCGGTGTGCAGGAAGCCTACGTCCGGCACGGCGTTGACAATCTGCTCGCCGTCCAGTTCCAGCAGGACGCGCAGCACGCCGTGCGTGCTGGGATGGTGCGGCCCCATGTTGAGCAACATGGTCTCGCCGCTGAAGGCCCGCTCCGAGACCAGACCGCGCAGTTCCTCGATGTTGCCTTCCCAACGGTACACGTCAGGGGCATCGGCCGGCGTCTCAATGACTGCCATACTTGCTCCCTGCCTACTCTTTCGCGAGGGGCTTGTGCTTCATGATCTCCTCCGCGTTGAAGGAGAACTGCACCTGCTCGTAACCCAGCGGATAGTCACGCCGCTGCGGGTGGCCGTCCCAGTCCGCCGGCATCAGGATGCGCCGCATGTCCGGGTGACCCGTGAAACTGATGCCCATCAGGTCAAATATCTCGCGTTCCAGCCAGTTGGCCCCGGGCCAGACCCCGGTCATCGTCGGCGCTTCGGCCTCGTCCTCCGCCACGTAAATCTTCACCCGCAGACGGCGGCTGTAGAGCATCGACAGCAAATGGTAGCAAATGCCGAAACGCTCCGGCCGCTCCTGTTCCGGCCAGTAATCGACCGCGCTGATGTCCGAAAGAAAGTTGTAGACCAGACCGGGGGTGTCGCGCAGGAAACGACAGGTCGCCACGACGTCTTCCGGCGCGACCACGAGGGTCGTTTCTTCCCGGAAGTTGTGCGTATCCCTGAGCACCCCGGGCATGGCCGCCTGCAGCGCATTGCCCGGGTCCTGTGGCGGGGCGATATCAGGCACGCGGCGCCTCCGCTGCCCAGTCCATGATGGTCTCGCCGTGGACCTTCTGGTGCAGGGTCAGGATACCGTGCATCAGTTGCTCCGGGCGGGGCGGACAGCCGGCGATGTAGACGTCGACCGGGATGATCTCGTCCACGCCCTGCACGATGGCGTAGTTGTTGTAAATGCCACCGCAGGAGGCGCAATCACCCATGGATATCACCCACTTGGGCGCGGCCATCTGGTCGTAGAGTTGACGCACGACCGGCGCCATCTTGCGGGTGACGCGGCCGGAGACGATGAGCAGGTCCGCCTGCCGCGGCGTGGCGCGGTTGAGTTCCATGCCAAAACGCGACATGTCGTAGCTGGAGGCCTGGGTGCTCATGTATTCAATGGCGCAGCAGGCCAGGCCGAAGAGCAGCGGCCACATCGCGCCGGTGCGCGCCCAGTTGATCGCCTGATCCAGCGTGGTGGTCACCACGCCCAGGTTGCCCAGTTTCGAGCTTACTCCCATTCCAGCGCTCCTGACTTCCACTCATAGACGAGGCCGATGGTCAGTATGAGCGTGAAGATCCCCATGGTCACCAGGCCGTAGACAGCCAGCTCACGGAAAATCACCGCCCAGGGCAGGAAGAAGATGACCTCGATATCGAAGAGGATGAAGAGCACCGCTACCAGGTAAAACTGCACCGGCAGGCGGCGGGTGCCCGGCCCGATCGGCTTGACGCCGCTTTCGTAGGGCGCTGACTTGCGCGCGGAAGGACGCTGTGGACCGAAGATGCGCGAGATGAACAGAATCAGCAGGGCAACCGCAAGCGAGATCACCAGCAGCGCGGTGATGGGTGCGAATTCCTGCAGCGCCATGTCGCCTTCCCCGAGCGATTGTTCATTTTGGAGCAAACAGGCGCAGGTTAGCATATCTGGCGCGGCGCGTCAAATACTTGCCCCGGCAAAATCAGGGGCCTGGCAGCGTCGCCAGACCCCTTCCGGTCACCGTGGATTTCTGCCCTGAACGCGGCTAGAGCGTCAGGTAATCGCGCAGTTGCCGGCTGCGAGAAGGATGACGCAGCTTGCGCAAGGCCCGCGCCTCTATCTGGCGAATGCGCTCGCGCGTCACGCGGAACTCCCGTCCCACTTCTTCCAGCGTGCGGGAGCGGCCGTCAAGCAGGCCGTAGCGGCGTTCCAGCACTTCACGCTCCCGGTTGCTGAGCACGCCCAGGGCCGCCTGCACCTGCTCCCGCAGCAGTTGACGACTGGCGGCATCGACCGGGCCGGCGGTGTCCTCATCCGGAATGAAGTCGCCCAGGGTGCTGCTGTCTTCCTCGCCCACCGGGCTGTCAAGGCTCATGGGCTCCAGGCTGATGCGCTGGATACGGCGCACCTTCTGGGCGGCGCGGCGCAACTTGCGTTGCAGATCATCGCCGAGCGGCGCATCCAGCTCCTGCAGTTCGCGTATGGCGCGGGTCTCGTCCGGCGTCAGAAAATCCATCTCGAGCGCGATCTGTTCCACATCAGGCTCCGCGCCATATTCCTGCGTCAACTGCATCTGAACGCGCGCAAGACGGTTGATGGTCTCGATCATGTGCACCGGAATGCGGATGGTGCGCGCCTGGTCGGCGATGGCGCGGCTGATGGCCTGACGAATCCACCAGGTGGCGTAGGTGCTGAATTTGTAGCCGCGCGTATGATCGAATTTCTCGACAGCCCGCAGCAGGCCGATGTTGCCTTCCTGAATGAGATCCAGGAAGTTGATGCCGCGTCCGGTGTAGCGCTTGGCGATGCTCACCACCAGACGCAGATTGGCGCGCGTCAGGGACTCGATGGCCAGCATGGAACGCTGCTCCACCTGCTCAAAGTGCCCGGCGAAGTCCTCGTCCAGTTGCGGGTCCGCCTGCAGCATGGCGCAGAATTCTTCCATGGCGGGCAGTCGGCCCTGCCCGCTCCACTCCCCGGCCAGCCACTGCTGCAGAATTGGCGGCAACAGGTACAGGCCCTGCATGCAGCCGTAAATGGCGCGCGCCAGTTCCGTCCAGGCCTTGTCGCGCTCCGGGCCGACCTGGTCCAGCCAGGCGCGCGTTGCTGACCGCGCTTCCGGCTCCCCTGTCCCGTCGATGCTGCGCACTTCCTGCAGCAGCGTCGCCAGGTCCGGCGGCTCCAGCTTCATCAGGCCCGCCAGTTGCTGCAGCAACTCATGGTCCCGCCGCACATTTTCGTAGATGTGTTCGCCGATGTGTCCTGCCGGCGGACGAGCCCCGGCAGAATCGTCACCGGTGGCGGCGTGCGCATCCAGCAACGCCTGCAGGTCGCGCTCGGCCGCTATCTGCAGGCTGAGCCAGACCTCGTGGATGGCATCCAGCAGACTGACCTGGCCGATTTCCCGCAGGTAGGTGCGTACCGGGTCATCGGCCGGGTCGCTGCGCAGGGGGGATTCACCCTCTTCGTAGAGGTTCAGTTCGTCTATCTCCATGTCTTCACTGGTCACCCGGTTCCGCTCTTTCCGCGCCCTTGCGGGCAGCGGAGAAGCCGGTGCTCGCCGGGCTTCTTTCGACACCAGGGCCATTGCGACTCCCTTCCTTTGTTGCATGGTCAGGGCAATAACTGACTGGCAGGGCCTTGACTCCGGAGCGCCGTGTCGATCTGTTTGAGCGCCCTCGTTGACATCAAGATGCGCTCATGCAGGGTTTCCTTACCCGCATCGTCATCATCAAGCAGGTAGAACAGTTCGCGCCGCTCGCGCTCAAGTCGCCGCCGGCGCAGACGCAGCGCACTGCGTACCAGCTCCCGGCGCCAGTCAACGGCCTCTGCGCGCTTCACCACGACGGGCAGGTCCGCCCTGAAACCCTCGCGCAGGATGTTGCGCGCCTGCTCAAGGTCGCTGGCCGGCGTGTCGCGCTCCAGCTGGCGCAGGGTCTCCCGTTGCATGTCATCGCCGTGCCGGTGCATCCAGGCCAGCTGGGGCAATTCGTCCTGTTCCAGCGCCCCCAGCAAACACCGCAGCAAGCCGCCGCAGTCCCGGCTGACAAAGTCCGCGGCCCCGAAACTCTCCAGCGGGCCGCGCAACAGTTGCGCATCGCCATCTGCCAGTTCGCGCAGCTTGCGGTTGACGTGGTGAATCAGGTCCGGCTGGCGCAACAGGTTGCCGAGGAAGTCGCGCTCATGGCGCTGTTCGCCCTGTATCGGCTGCCCGGCTGACGCCTCATCATCGGGCGCGCCTGCCGGAGTTCGCCTGCGCCGGCGGTCCGCCGGCGCCTGACGTTGCGCCCATAGCAGCAGTTCATCCTCCGGAATGCGCAGGCGCAGGGCCAGTTTTTGCAGGTTGTCGCGTGAATACAGTCTGTTCTCCGAAGCCAGCAAAAGCGGCAGAAGCCGCTGCGCCACTGTCTCGCGTTCCTGAATGGTGGGCGCTTCCGGCAGGGCCGCTGTCTCGCTGTCGATGACGTACTCGGCGACCGGCACGGCGGCGCCCGCGAGTTGCGGCCAGGCTGCCGCGTCCTCGCGAATCAGATCGTCCGGATCCTTCGCGCCCGGCAGTTGCAACACACGGATATCCAGCGACAGCCGGCCGCTGTAGTCCTCCTGCAGGGTCTGGCGCGCGACCTCAAGGCTGCGCATGGTGGCGTTTTGCCCGGCGCTGTCACTGTCCAGCGCCAGCACCACCCTGCTGGCCAGGCGCGGCGCGAGCAGGCGCAACTGGCCCTCGGTCAGGGACGTGCCCATCTGCGCCACCACGTTGAAATAGCCGGCCTGGTGGGCCTGAATGACGTCCATGTAACCTTCTACGATGACCGCCGTGTTTTCGTTGCGAATCGCCCGCCGCGCCCTGTCCAGGCCGTAGAGCAGGCGACTCTTGTCAAAGAGCGCGGACTGCGGCGAATTGAGGTACTTCGGCTCGTCGCCATCGGCCAGGGCGCGCGCGCCGAAGCCGACCACCCGCCCGCGTTCGTCGCGGATGGGAATGAGCAGGCGGTTGCGGAACCAGTCGTAGCTGCGGCCAGTATCCTCGTGGCGCCGGAGCAGACCGGCCTCCAGCAGGTCATCGTCGCTGTAGCCCAGGCGCTGCATGTGCTCGCGCAGATGCTGCCAGCCTTCAGGTGCATAACCGATGGCGGTTTCGCGCAGGGTCGCGTCGGCAAAGCCCCGCCGCTCGCGCGCGTAGGCAAGCACCTGCGGCGAGTCCCACAGGCGCTCCTGATACCAGTCGGCCGCCGCCTGCAACATGCCCCGCAGCACATCGAGACGGGCAGCCTGCTGACGCTGTTCGTCCGTCTGACGCCGCACCTCGACACCGGCCTGGCGCCCAAGTTCCTCCAGCGCTTCACGGAAGGACCAACCATGATGCTTCTGGGCGAAGCTGAAAAGGTCGCCGCCTTCCGCACAACTGCCGAAGCAGCGCCAGCTTTGCGTATCCGGATTCACAATGAAGGAGGGCGTCCGCTCGCTGTGGAAGGGACAGTTGGCCTTGTAGTAGCGGCCGGCCTTCTTCAACGGCACGTACTGCTGAATGTAACTTACGATGTCGATGCGGGTCTTGATTTCGTCAGTTACGGACATGTTGGATGTCCCCGAAACCGGGTATTCAGTATACGAAGGGCTGTCATTGACGGCAAACCCGTCCCTGGCCGCATACAGGGCTGTGAGTATAGCACACTTGTTCTGAATTGCCCGTCGGGCGGGTTAGAATTTCGTTAGAATTTCGTGTGGCGGGCCAGGCCTAGAAACCGCTCAGACGTGACAGGTCCACGCGCCCGCGCTGCATGTCGCTGATTTCCTGCAGCAGGGCCAGACGGTTGCGGCGCAGGGCCTCGTCTTCGGCGTTGACCAGCACGTGATCGAAGAAGTCGCTGATGGCCGGTACCATGGGCTCGAAAGCCGCCAGAAAGTCATCGACGCCATGTTCGCGCTGCCTCTGCTGCGCCCGTTGCAGCGCCGCATGCAGCGCGGCCTCCTGCGCTTCCTGAAAGCGTTCCGGCCGCAGGCTGTGCCGCTGCGTCTCGTGCCTGGTGATGCGCACACAACGCGCAAAGCCGTCCAGAATCGTCGGCCAGTCCGGCCGCGCGCGCCAGGCGGCCAGTTGCTGCGCGGACTGCAGGGCGCGCCAGGGGTTGGCCGACTGCGCCGCCAGCACGGCTTCCAGCGTCTCGGCCATGTGGCCCTGCTCAAGCAGCCAGGCCTGCAGGCGACCGGCGAGGAACTCCAGCAGCGCTGCCAGCGTCCCGTCATCCACTTCGACCGGCTGGGCCTGCGCGACGGGCGCCAGCAGGGACTCGAAGCTGACGTCCAGTTCGCGGTCACAAAGAATACGAATGACGCCGAGCGCCGCCCGTCGCAGGCCATAGGGGTCCGCCGTGGCCCGCGGAATCACGCCGGCGGCGAAGAGGCCGGCCAGGCTGTCGAGCTTGTCGGTCAGCGCCAGCAGGGCGCCGGCCTCGCTGGCCGGCAGTGCGTCACCGGCGCTGCGCGGCTGCCAGAATTCGAAAATGGCATCCGCCACGGCGGCCGTGCTGCCACTGCGCAGCGCGTATTCGCGTCCCATCACGCCCTGCAGCGAGGTCATCTCCACGACCATTTGCGTCGCCAGGTCCGCCCGCGCCAGTTGCGCCGCTTCCTGCGCCGTCCCGATGACGGAGGGCGTCAGGCCCAGGGCGCGGCCCGTGACCGGCACCAGGCCGGCGACGCGCCGGTTCTTGTCCAGCATCGAGCCCAGCCGTTCGTGAAAGGTCAGCGTGGCCAGGCGCGGCATGTGCGCCGCCAGGGGCTTGCGCAGGTCTTCCTCAAGGAAAAAGCGGGCATCGCTGAAGCGGGCGCGCAGAACGTGTTCGTTGCCGGCGATCACGTTATCGACGTGATTGTCGTCGCCGTTGCGCACGGCGATAAACCAGGGCAGCAGTTGGCCGGCCTCATCCTCAAGCGGGAAGTAACGCTGGTGCTTGCGCATCACGGCCACCAGCACCTCGCGCGGCAACTGCAAAAAATCCTCGTCGAAAGCGCCGCGCAGGGCCGTCGGCACTTCCACCAGGTTGCAGACTTCATCCAGTAAGTCAGGGTCATCCGGGACGCGCCCGCCGACCCCGGCCGCGAGCGAATCGACCTGACTGCGGATGCGTTCCCGGCGCCGGTCGCGCTGCAGCAATATGCCCGCCCCGGCCATCTGCCCGAAGTAGTCGGCCACGTCAGCTGCGCGGATCTCCTGTGAGCCATACTGACGCGCGCCGCGACTGCTGCGGCCACTGACCGCAGCGGCATGGCTCAGGGGGATCACAGCGTCGCCGTGCAGCGCCAGCAACCAGCGGATCGGGCGTGAGAAGGTGACGGCGCCGGCATTCCAGCGCATGGAACGCCTGAAGCGCAGGCTGCCGATCAACGCCGGCAAGGCATCTGACAACACGGCGGCGGCCGGCTGCCCGGGCGTGTGCGTTTGCGCGACGACGTACTCGCCGCCGTCGACGGTCTGTACCTGCAAGGCCGCAACGTCCACGCCGCGGCTGCGCGCGAAGCCGATGGCCGCGCGCGTCGGCGAGCCGTCAGCCTCGAAGGCCCGGTTGGCCGGCGGCCCCTTGACCACCTGCGCCAGCGCTGTCTGCCGCGCGGCCAGTTGACGCGCGTGCAGCACCAGGCGGCGCGGCGTGGCGCCAACCGTCACCCCCTCGTGTGAGAGACGCAGATCGTCGAAGAAGTCATCAACCTGCGCTTCCAGCCGGGCGCGGGCCTCGTCAACGTCCGCCGCCGGCATTTCCTCCACGCCGATTTCCAGCAGAAAGTCCGCCGCTGCCCCATTCGGCGCCGGCGAGGGCGGCGGGTCCGGCGCGGCGACTGCCTCCCATTGCGGGTTGCGCAGGGGGTAGCCGGCTTCCTCGCGTTGACGCAACCAGGCGCCGGCCACGTCGCGCGCCATTTCGCGCATGCGCCTGAACCAGGTCGCGCGCTCGGTGACGCCGATGGCGCCGCGCGTGTCCAGCACGTTGAACAAATGACTTTGCTTCAGCAAATAGTCATAGGCCGGCATGATCGCGCCGGCTGCCAGCGCGCGCCGCCCTTCGCGCTCCCAGGCATTGTAGACACCCTGCACTTCCTCCACGTCGGCGATTTCAAAGTAGTAGCGGCAGTGGTCCTTTTCGCCCTGCAGCAAGACGTCGCCATAACTCAGGCCACCCAGCCAGTTGATGTCCCAGACGCTGTCGACGCCCTGCAGCGCCAGCACGATGCGCTCGATGCCGTAGGTGATTTCCACCGAAACCGGCTCCAGCTCTATGCCGCCGGCCTGCTGGAAATAGGTGAACTGGGTGATCTCCTGGCCGTTCAGCCACACTTCCCAGCCCAGCCCCCAGGCGCCCAGAGGCGGGCTTTCCCAGTTGTCCTCCACAAAGCGGATGTCCTGCTCTTCGGCCTTAAGGCCCAGCGCCCGCAGGGATTCCAGATACAGTTCCTGCGGGTTGCCGGGGTCCGGCTTCAGGATCACCTGATACTGGAAGAACATCTGCATGCGGTTGGGGTTTTCGCCGTAGCGGCCGTCATCCGGCCGAATGCTGGGCTCGACGTAGGCCACGCGCCAGGGCTCCGGCCCCAGCACGCGCAGCAGGGTGGCGGGGTTGTTGGTGCCGGCGCCGACCTGCACGTTGTACGGGTTCCACAGCACGCAGCCCTGCTCCGCCCAGAAGCGGTGCAGCCGCAGAATCACTTCCTGAAAGTCCGGGGCCATGGTCATTCCTGTGTCCGGCGTGCGCCTGGTGACAAGGTGTCAGCACAGACGGGCCGACCGCAGCGCAACGCCCGTTGCATGCGGCCGACCCGGCAAATTGCGGAGTCAGGGTCGTCAGTTACGGTTCATGTCACCGGCCATGCTGAAAAGGCTCAGGCGTGGCTGGCGCGTCCGTTCGTCTTCCTTGCCGAAATTGATCGGCTCGCCCTGGCCATCGATCGCCTGCACCGCCAGACCCAGACTTTGCAGTTCCTTCACCAGAACGCGGAAGCTGGTCGGGATGCCCGGTTCCTCGATCTCTTCACCCTTGACGATCGCCTCATAGGTCTTGACGCGACCCTGCACGTCGTCGGACTTGACGGTCAGCATTTCCTGCAGCGTGTAGGCCGCGCCGTAGGCCTCAAGCGCCCACACTTCCATTTCGCCGAAGCGCTGCCCGCCGAACTGGGCCTTGCCGCCCAGCGGCTGCTGCGTCACCAGGCTGTAGGGCCCGGTCGAGCGCGCGTGCACCTTGTCCTCGACCAGATGGGCCAGTTTGAGCATGTTCATCATGCCCACGGTCACCGGCCGGTCGAAGGGTTCGCCGGTGCGGCCATCGTAGAGGACCTGCTTGCCGTAAACCGGGACCGGTTCGCCGCTGCGGAACATGACCTGATCGGCCAGCTTCAGCAGCTGGTTGCTGTCCGCCTCCTGCGGCAGATCGATATCCGGTTCCAGCGCTTCCAGCCACAGACGCAGCACCAGCTCCAGCGCGTTGCGGTCCCGGCGCTCGCGTTCGCGCAGGGTCAGCCCGCCGGTTTCAAACATGAGCACGTCGTCCGGGTCGATGCGCCTTTCGCGCAACCATTCTTCCAGCACCACGCGCCGCGCATAAATGCGGTCAGTCAGCAGCAGTTCGCGGTCCAGGCTGTCGCTGTCCCGCAGCCACTCGGCGATGTAGATGCGACGCATTTCGTCGTCATCCTCAAGCTCTTCAGCATCGAAACGAGCCTGTACCCAGATCAGCGCCCTTTCGGTGATGATTTCCCAGGCGTGGTCGATGAGCCAGGCGCGCCCCAGTTCAACCTGAATCTCTTCCTCGCGCGCACCGTCGAAAACGGGCGTCAGGGCGCGGAAGCCGAGGCGTTCGGCGGCCCAGCCAAGGTGAATCTCCAGCACCTGACCGATGTTCATGCGGCCAGGCACGCCCAGCGGATTGAGAATGATTTCGACTGCCCGGCCGTCTTTCAGGTAGGGCATGTCCTCCACCGGGACGACCTTGGAGATGACGCCCTTGTTGCCGTGGCGGCCGGCCATCTTGTCGCCCACGGTCAGCTTGCGCTTCTGCGCCACGCTGACGCGCACCATCTTTTCCACACCGGCCGGCAGGTCCCGGTGCTCGTCACGCGTAAATATCTTGACGTCGACGACCTTGCCGGAATCGCCGTGCGGCAAGCGCAGCGAGGAGTCCTTCACCTCGCGCGCCTTCTCACCGAAGATGGCGCGCAGCAGCTTCTCTTCCGGGCTCAGTTCCTTTTCACCCTTGGGCGTGATCTTGCCCACCAGGATGTCATTGGGGCCCACCTCGGCCCCGATGCGGACAATGCCTTCCTCGTCAAGGTCCTTCAGCGCGTCCTCGGCCACGTTGGGGATGTCGAAGGTGATCTCTTCCGGCCCCAGTTTGGTATCGCGCGCCTCCAGCTCGTGTTTTTCGATGTGGATGCTGGTGAACTTGTCGCGGCGCAGCAGGTCCTCGCTGACCAGCAGCGCGTCTTCGTAGTTGCCACCATCCCAGGAGATGAAGGCCGCCAGTACGTCATGGCCCAGCGCCAGGTTGCCGTGGTCGGTTGAGGAACTGTCCGCGATGATCATGCCACGCGTGACCCGCTGGCCCTTGAAGACCACCGGCCGCTGGTCGATGCAGGTGGACTGGTTGGAGCGGTTGTACTTGCGCAGGCGGTGTTGGCGCCGTTCGCCATCGTCGCTGCGAATGGTGATCAGATCGCCCTGGACGCCGATCACCTCACCGTCGTAGTCGATGATCATCACCTGGCCGCTGTCGCTGACCGCCTCGCCCTCCATGCCCGTGCTGACCAGCGGGATGTCCGGCTGCAACAGCGGGACGGCCTGACGCTGCATGTTCGAGCCCATCAGGGCGCGGTTGGCGTCGTCGTGCTCCAGGAAGGGAATGAGCGCGGCGCTGATGCCCACGATTTGCCGCGGCGCGACGTCCATGTAGTCCACGCGCTGCGCCGGAAAGACTGCAAACTGCTGGTTGTGGCGCCCCGTGACGCGCCCGTCCACAAACTGGTTGCGATCGTCCAGTTCGGCGTTCGCCTGGGCGATGACGTAGCGGTCTTCCTCATCCGCCGAAAGGTAGGAGATGTCGTCCGTGACGAAAGGCCGCACCGGGACACTTTCCAGACCCGCGGCGACCAGGCGCCCAACCAGATCGCTGTCGATCAGCTCGCCTTCTTCGGCCAGCAGGTTGTCTTCCTCATCCTCGACGTCCTCGCCGACATGGCGACCAATGATGCCCGGATCGTCCAGCGCCATGCTGGTGATGACCTTGCGGTAGGGCGTTTCGACGAAGCCGTATTCATTGACGGCGCCATAGCTCGCCAGGCGTCCGATGAGCCCGATGTTGGGCCCTTCCGGCGTCTCGATCGGGCAGATGCGCCCGTAGTGGCTGTGATGCACGTCGCGCACGTCGAAGCCGGCCCGTTCGCGGCGCAGGCCGCCAGGCCCCAGCGCCGACAGGGTGCGCTTGTGCGTCAGTTCGGCCAGCGGGTTGGTCTGTTCCATGAACTGTGACAGCTGTGAGGAACCAAAAAACTCGCGGATGGACGCCACGACCGGCCGAATGTTGATCAGCGCCACCGGCGTCAGGTTGTCGGAATCGCGAATGGACATGCGTTCCTTGACGACGCGCTCGGTGCGGCGCAGACCCACGCGCATCTTGTTCTGGATGAGCTCACCCACGGTCTTGACGCGCCGGTTGCCGAGATGGTCGATGTCGTCCGGGTTGGCCTGGTTGTTGTTGATGGCGATCATGCGCTCAATCAGTTTGACGATGTCAACCCTGGTGATGGTGCGCACTTCCATCGGCACGATGCCGTCCAGTTGCAGGCGCTGGTTCAGCTTGTAACGCCCCACCCGCTCGAGGTCGTAACGGCGCTGGTCAAACAACTGGCCATAGAGGTATTCGCGCGCATTGTCCAGCGTTGGCGGGTCGCCCGGACGCATGCGCTTGTAGAACTCGATCAGGGCGGTCTCGGCGATGCGGCTTTCCGGCGCGCGAAACTTCAGGGTCCCCTGGGGGGTGCCAACCAGGGGCACCGCCGCGTCTTCCGGCCACAGCAACTGGTCCACGTCACTGATTTTGTCTCCCAGCGCCTCAAACAGGGCCTGCTGCTCGCCGGCCTTCATTTCGTATTCACCGGCGATGACCTTGACCGTGTCACGCCGGCGAATTCTGTGTTCGATCACCAGGTCCGGTTCCTGGCGGATGGAGTTGGCGATGAAGGGCCGGTCCGGGTCGTTGTCAACTTCCTCGAACACCCTGAGCAGTTCCTCGTCGCTGCCCGTCCGCACCGGCGCATGCTTCTTAAGGACGCGCGATTTTCCTTCGGACAGGGCATCGTCGACCGCCGCCAGGGCGCGCAGCAGGATGGTCACCGGTACCGTGCGCTTGCGATTGAACTTGAGCGTCAGATAGTCATTCTTGCGGGTCTCGAATTCCATCCAGGCGCCGCGGTCCGGGATCAGCCTGGCCGAAGAAAGGCGCCGGCCGGTCGTGCGGTCTTCCTCGGCATCGGCGTAGACGCCGGGGGAGCGGATCAACTGGCTGACGACCACGCGCTCGGTCCCGTTGATGATAAAGGTGCCCTTCTCGGTCATCAGCGGAAAGTCGCCGAGGAAGATGTCCGAGAGCATGACTTCCTCGCCGGCCTCGTGATTGACCAGCGCCACGCGCATGTAGAGCGCTGACGCATAGGACATGTCGCGTTCCAGGCAGATGCTTTCGCTGTAAGCCGGTTGCTCGAACCAGAAGGTCAGGCCGAATTCTTTCGCTTCGGCGCTGTTGCCCGGCAAATACAGTTTCAGCTTCCCGTTGAAACTTTCGATCGGGCTGATCTCGTCAAAAAGCTCGGCCAGCCCCTCCTCCCTGAAGCGTTTGAAGGAATCCAGCTGGACCTGAATGAGCGATGGCAGACCCAGCGAATTGTGGGTCCGGCCGTAGTTCTTGGTTCGTTCTCTCAGTTGCACTGTCCCTGCCCCCGGGCTTTAAATGACAAACAGGCGAACACAAAGGCCGCAGCCTGCCGGCTCCGGTCAACGCAATGACGTTTGTTCGGAAACGCCGATTTCAATGCGGATTCAGCAAATCCTGTGGGTTATGGATTCAAGTGGCCGTGACAGCAGTTTATACGAATCGCGGCTGCCGGTCAAGGGGGCTGATGCCGGGGGGCCACACCTGCCAGGCGCTCATCCATGAATGTGCGGCAGACGTCGCGGGGGCTGTTGCAGGCGCCTGAACTCCCGCTCCAGCAAGATTGCCTGCCCCACAATTGCACGCAGGGCTGCCAGTGCCCTGCTCTCAAATTCAGAGACGGACATGAAGGCGAGGATGTATTGCAGGTCGCCAATCCTGATCAGGCCGGCGTCATTGAACACATAGCCGGTGGGGATATCCTGCGGCGGAATGCTGCCCTGTTTGCCGATGTAACCCGGACGATAGACGCGTTCAATCGGGGAGTTCACGCCCTTCTCCGGTATGGCCAGCAATTCCCGGGTGCGTTGCAGGGCCGCCCCGATGCCCGGCCCTGGGGAAAACCGTTCGCCGCGGGCGATAAAATCGTAGCCGGTGGCCAGGTCGGCGGCAGAAAAAGTGTTGAAAACCGGAATTTGCCGGTCACCAAGCCGAACCATCCTGCCGCTCGCCCGGGAAGGCCTGAAACGCTCATCAATTTGCCCTTTGGTCGGGCCAATGCGCCAGAGATGAATGCCGTTCTGCATGCCAATCGAGAGCAGGAAATCATTGAACTTTTCAATGGCATTCCCCTCGCCAGGCACGAGGGCCGCCACCCGGTCCAGCGCCACGGCGGTGTAATAGTTGTTGCTGTGGACTGCCATGTTCCAGACGGCGCTGTCCGGCCCGTCGTTCCAGTCCTCGCGCGGCACGGTCAGGTAATACCAGGGAACGACAAAGGCCTTGAAGCAACTGGCCACGGGCAACAACATGTCCGCGTTGAACTGAATGCGAAACAATTCCTCCCGCTTGCTGTCCAGGGCGCGCAACTCCAGCGCAATGTAGCGCCCGTCCAGAAGCTCCTCGACGGAACTGCGCATTTGCTGCACCTGCCCGACAGGCAGGGGGGAACCGGACAGGGCGGCGCGCTGAAAGGGAAAGGCAGGGATCAGGGAAAGCAGACGGCGTCTACTGAGTGGCATGCTGGATGGATGCGAGTTCGGTCACCAGCGATATGAGAGAATCGCACACCAGGTCCGGTTGCAGTTGACTGGCGGCCAGTTCATCGTGGGTAGCGATGCCGGTCATGACCAGCGCGGTGCGCATGCCAACGCGGGCCGCGCCCAGAATGTCCGTGTTCATGCGGTCGCCCACCATCAGCGTTTGCGCCGCTTCACTGCCCAGGAGTTCCAGCGCCGCCTCAAACATGGGCGCGTGCGGTTTGCCGATAATGATCGGCTCCACGCCACTGGCGGCCTGCAACGCAGCCAGCAGGCTGCCGGCGCCGGGCGCGATGCCGTTTGCCGCAGGAAAGGTGGTGTCGGGATTGGTGCCGACGAAACGGGCGCCGTTGCGAATCAAATGACTGGCGCGATGCAGGTCCTCGTAACACAGGTCGCGGTTGAGGCCGGCCACCACGACGGCGACGTCCTCATCTGCAACGCAAAAGCCGGCCTCGCCCAGTTCTTCCCGCAGGCCGTCGCCGCCAAAAACGTGCACGCGCGTCCCCCGCGCATGCCGACGCCTGAGCCAGGCCGCCGTCGCCGTAGCGGAAGTCACGATGCTCCTTGCGGGAACGTCCGGCACGCCCATGGCAGCCAGCTTGCGCACGTAGTCACGTCGCGTCCTGCTGCTGTTGTTGGTCGCCAGCACCCAGGGCAACCTTGCGCGTTCCAGCAGGGTGAAAAAGGCATGCAGGCCCGGCAGGGCTACGTCTCCGCGCCAGAGCACGCCATCCATGTCCGAGACCACTGCCCTGATGTCGTTGACGTCCATGCGCGCTCCTGCGAGGGGGGAGGGTAGTATACTCAGTGCCATTGCCGTGCTGCAATCTGTGCAACCGGGAGAAAACATGGCAGTCGCGCGGGCGCGGGCAAGGCAGTGCCAACGCCTGATCCTGCCGACGCTGCTGCTGCTGGCCGGCAGCTGGTTGCGCTGGCAGGCCCTGACAGCGGACCTGCGCTTCACAAGCGATGAGGCCTGGTTCAGCACCTTTGCCCGGGCGGCCGCCATCAAGGGTGACTGGTGGTTGCCGGGAGCGCTGGACAAGACGCCGCTGGCGCTCTATGCCAACGCGCTGGCCCAGGTCGCCATCGGTCCGCATGAGCTGGCGGCGCGCACGCCAGGCGCCCTCGCGGGCATTCTGTTGCTGCCACTGCTCTACGTCATCGCGCGCGATTGTTACGCTGAAAAGTCCCTGACGCTGCCGGCATTGACCCTGCTGCTGGCCGCCTGCTCGCCCGTTCTCGCCGGCTCCGGCGCCATGGCCCTCACCGATGGCCTGATGCTGACCGGCATTGCGGCGTCCTTTTGGATGGCATTGCGCAATCATGCGGGCTGGAGCGCCATGCTGCTTGGCCTGGCGCTGGCCGGCAAGCAACAGGCCACGCTGGCCCTGCCCCTGATTCTGTGGGCCCACGCGCGCGCCGCGCCCCTGTCACGACGCAGGATGATGCGCTTCACGGCGGCCCTGGCGCTGTGTGGCGGGCTGCTGCTGCTGTGGGACGCCTTGCGCCCGGGAGAAGGCATTCACACGGTCGCCCTCCGTAACAACGCCCCTGGCGCCCTCGCGGCCATCGCGGACCTGCCGGGGCGTCTGGCCATCTGGGCCGACCACGCGTCGGCGTTGCTGTGGCCGGGCATTCCCGGGGGCCTGCTGTTGCTCGCTGCCCTGGCTGCATTGCTGCATGCTGCCCGCGCCGGCACTGACGGGCGACATTCCCGCGCGGACCTGGCGCTGGCGCTCTACACAGCCTTGCATGGCCTGCTTCACGTTCTACCGGCCGCGCCGCAGTATGAGCGCTATTTGCTGCTTGCCGTGCCGGCGCTGCTGCCGCTATACGCCCGGGGGCTGGTCCGGCTTTCAGATCTGGCTGCCGGCCGCCTGCCCTGGCGCCCCGGGCCGGCGAAGTCATTGCCGGCCCTTGCGCTACTGCTGCTGCTGTTGCAGCCGGCGCCGCCACCCGACCCGAACGCCGGCATCGACGATCTGGGCGCCTGGCTGGCCGCCAAACCGGTCGCGACCGTGGTCTACGACCACTGGCTGGGATGGCAACTGGGTTTCTACCTGGGGACCTGGCACGACAAGCGACTCACCTGGTATCCGGCGCCGGCTGCCCTGGCCCGGGACGCCCGCCAACTTTGCGAAATCGGACCCCGTTACCTCCCGGCCCCGAACGACGTGGACCTGCGTCCCTGGCTGGAAGCCTTGCAGGGGGCCGGTTTTGCCGTCTCGCCGGTCTGGCACGGCGAGCACTTTCAGGCCTGGCAGCTTCAGCCACCCTGGCGCTCTGTGGACGATTGCCCGGACACGCCATGACCGTCGCCGGATTGCGCGGATTCTGCCCGCAGGATACCTTTCATGGCCGGATGCAGATGGAGAGAGTGGATGCGGCAGCGGATTCTGCTGCGGCTGCTGGCCCTGTTGCTGAGCTCGTTCGCCGCAGGCTGTTACCAGCAGGCGGGCAATTCGCCCTTGAGCCTTGAACCGGAAATCCAGCAGTTGCCGGCCCGACGCAGCGAGCGCGCCCTGGCCCTGAGGCCTACGTCTTCCCTGCCGCTGACTGTCATTGCACTCACCCCGTGGAGTACGCCGACAGAAACGCCTTCTCTCGGGCCTGGCCTGCAGGACCCGGCCTTCATCACACCCCGCAGCCCTGACGTGCCTTCCATGGACGTGGGTGGCGGTTCCGGCTTCACCACCTTCTCGCTGCCTACGCCCACCCATACGCCAAGGCCGCCTGGCGTCGACGAGGTCAGCCCGGAGTGCGTCCACACCATCCTTGGCGGGGATACGTTGTATGACATCGCGTTGCAGTATGAGAGCACGGTGGACGACATGCTGAAAGCCAACCCCTCGCTGTCGCGCGACAATCCGGTCATCTATCCCGGACAGCAACTGGTCATTGCCAGTTGTCCGGAACTGCAGGAACTGTTGTTCCCTACGCCTGTGGCGACGATCCCGGTCGCCACCCCGGTGCCGGCGATCGTCAGCACTGCCCTGCCCCCGGGTCACCGCCTGCACGTCGTGCGCAGCGGCGAGACGCTTTACAGCATTTCGCTCAGCTACGGCCTGACGATTGAGGCCCTTGTCGACGCCAACGAACTGCTCGATCCGGACCGGCTGGACGTCGGCCAGGAGATTCTGATTCCGCCCCGCGGCTAGCGCCCGCCGGTCACCCGCGCCTCGCGCAGGCGGACGTTGTCGAAGCTGACGCCGGCCGCGCGCCCGACGGCGCCCAGCGCGACGGCCAGTTCGCCCCGGCGGAACTCGTCATCGAAGGCCTCGGCAAGGAACACGTCGTTGACAAACAGCGCAAGATAGTTTTCCGCACACACGACGCGCAGTTCGTTGGCCTGCAGACCCTGGCGAATGACGCTGTGATAGCGCCAGGGCACCAGCGGGAAGGGGTTCTCGCGCGCATCACTGGCCACCTGGATGCTGTATTCGCCACGGCTGGAAAGCAGAAACCAGTAGCCGTTGCCCACCTTGTCCGCCCGACACAACAAGCCGAAACCGTTGCCGAGCAGCCCCCGCGTCTGACGGACTGTGGCGTTGATCAGGACGTCGGCATGGACGACGTTGTTCCCGGCGGTCACATAGCCCAGGTCCGCGCCCGCGCCGAGTTCCAGCGCGTTGCGTTTCAGCCGGGAACTGACAATGCCATCGCCGAGGTCGAAAATGTCCCAGGTCGCCGGCCCCTGAAAGTTGTAACGGGCCAGATCGGCGCCGGCCTGGACGCTGCGCGTCGGTCCGCGCAGGCCCATGACCGGTTCCACGACCGGCGAGCAGGCGCCGATGGCAGACAGCAGGCACAGGCCCGTGAGGAAAGGCAAGGGCAACAATGCGCCCAATGGCCCCCGGCGCGCGAGCAAATCGCCCAAACAATTGCCGAATATCTGCATGGGTGTATAATCGCAATGCATGACGGCGTGCGCCAGTCGGGACAGGTCATCGGAAAATCGCCCATGATTGAAGTCGTCATTGACAGCATTCGTGTCAGCCTGATGTCGCAGGAACGTCTGGTGGTACTGCTTGATCCGGACAGCGACCGCTACCTGCCGGTCTGGATCGGCCCCTGTGAGGCCGATGCCATTACCCTGGAATTGCAGGAGAAGGCGCGGCCACGCCCGCTGACACACGACCTGCTGCGCAACGTGATTGGCAGCATGGATGGCAAGGTGCTGCACGTCGTTATTCGCAGCCTGCGCAAGGATATTTTTCACGCCCACATCGTCATTGAGGTCGGCAATCGCCGGCTTGAGATTGACTCCCGTACCAGCGATGCCATTGCCCTTGCCGTGCGTACCCGCTCCCCGATATTTGTCGAGGACGAGGTCATGCGCGAGGCCGGCATCCTCCGCGAAGGTGACATTGAGGACGAAGCCGGCAGCGACGACGCGGAGGGTGACGAAGCGCCGCTCAGCGTCTTTGAAGACTTCCTCGACACGCTCGACCTTGATGACCTGGAAGACGATGACCAGACGCCTGCCTGAGGCAGACCTGGCGTCAGGCCATCATGAGCGATCCACCGCCCCCTGAGTTCAACGGCCGCAGCATCCCCTTCAGCCTGGAGGCGGAGGAGGCGGTAATTGGCGCCATCCTGATCAACCCGGAACTCTGGGTGGACATCGCCTCCTTCCTGCAGCAGGACGACTTTTTCCTGCTGCGTCACCGCTGGATCTGGGAGGCGATGCAGCGCATCTCCGAACGCAACGAAAGCCTGGATTACCTCACGGTCAGCGAGGAACTGGCGCAACTGGGCCACCTGGAAGAGATCGACGGCACCGCCACTCTGGTGCGCCTGATAAACAATACGCCCGTTTCGGTGCACGCCGAGGTCTATGGCCGTATCGTCGAGCGCGCCTCCCTGCGGCGGCGCCTGCTGGCGGCGGCTGAAGCCATCCTGGGCGTGGCCCGCGACGAGCAGCAGACCATTGAAAGCGTCATCGAGCAATCCGAGGATTCGATCTTTCAGGCCATCGAAAGCCGCGAGCGCCGGGAACTGGTGCCCATCAGGGCCGTCATCGAGGCTTACTACGAGCGCATCGAGTTTCTCATCCGTCACAGCGATGCCCCCCTGGGCCTGCCCACCGGCTTCCGCGCCATCGAACAGCTGCTGGGCGGCATGCAAAAGTCCGACCTGCTGGTCTTCGCCGGTCGGCCGGGCATGGGGAAAACCAGCTTCCTGCTTTCCGTCCTGCTCTACGTGGCCCGCAGTGGCGGCCGCGTGGCCTTTTTCACCATGGAAATGGACAAGGAGCAGATCGTCCAGCGCCTGGCTTCCATGGAGACCGGCATCAGTATGCAGACGCTGCGTCTGGGTCAGCTCAGCCAACACGACCAGTCGCTGCTGCTGGAAGCCATGAACCGTCTCAGCGAACTGAACATCTTCATCGACGACACGCCCGCGCTGAACCCGCTGGAACTGCGCGCCAAGTGTCGCCGCATGAACTACCGCACCGGCATCGACCTCATCATCGTCGACTACATGCAACTGATGAACGCCGGCGGGGCCTACGAAAACAACCGCGTGCAGGAGATCAGCTACATCAGCCGCAGCATGAAGGAGCTGGCGCGCGACCTGAACGTCCCCCTGCTCTCCGCCGCCCAGCTATCGCGCGCCGTGGAACAGCGCCAGGACAAACGGCCGCAACTGCGTGACCTGCGCGAATCGGGCTCGATCGAGCAGGACGCCGATATCGTCATGTTTCTCTATCGCGACGAGGTCTACAACGAGGCGACCGAGATTCCGGGCCAGGCGGACATCATCGTCGCCAAGCACCGTAACGGCCCGACCGGCACGGTATCCCTCTTCTTTGACAAGCGCATCACCCGTTTCCGCGACGCCACCGCCCGCCCGATCAACCTCGGCGCCGAGTGATGAAGACTTTCGCCGGTTTCAGCGCCGGTCTGACGCGGCAAACGCCCCTGCCGGACAGCTTCTTCAGCGACCTGTTGCCCATTATCGATGATCTGGCCGAGTTGCAGTTGACGCTTTTTTGTTGCCGGGCGCTGGCGCAAAGGGACGCCCCTCTGCGCTACCTGCGTCAGGCAGAACTGGAGGCAGACGAGACGCTGCTGGCTGCCCTCGGGCGGGCGGAGCCTGGTCAACCGCCGCGCGAGACGCTGCAGCGCGCCCTGCGTCGCGCCCGGCAGCGACGCGTCCTGCTCGCGGTCGACACGGGTGACGGCGACACGACGGAGCCTCTCTACGTGCTTAACAGCCCCGCCGGCCGGGACGTCAAGGCCCGCATCGAGGCCGGCGACTGGTTGCCAGGGGACGAACAAGGTCCGATAGAGGTGTTGCCGCCGCGACCGGGGCTCTTTCGTCTTTACGAAGCCAACGTGGGCGCGATCACGCCCATGCTCGCCGAGGAACTGAAAGAGGCCGAGGCCAGCTTTCCCCACGCCTGGCTGGAGGAAGCCCTGCGCCTGGCCGTGCAACACAACAAACGCAACTGGCGCTACGTGCGCGCCATTCTGGACCGCTGGGACAGGGAAGGACGGGACCGTGGACTTGTCGGACGGGCCGCCCGGGACGACGGGCGCCGCTTCGTCAGCGGACGCTATGCCGGATTCATCGACAGCTGATCCCGCCCGTTGCGATCGCTGCGGTGAAATGCCCCTGTGTGGCGGACTGGGCGTACTGAGCCACGACGTCCCCTGGAACCATCCCGATTTCGGCCGGCTCTTTCGCTGCCCGAACCTGGAGCCGGCCAGCGACCTGGAACGCCAGTCCCGCCTGCGCCGCCTCAGCAACATGGAGGCCTACGCCGACAAGCGCTTCGACAACTTCGAGGTACCGCGACCGCAGATCAGCGCCGAAGAAAATCGCTCCCTGCAATTTGCCTGCGACAGCGCGCGCAACTTTGCCCACGCCCCTGAAGGCTGGCTCATCCTCACCGGCACCTATGGCAGTGGCAAAACCCACCTGGCGGCCGCCGTCGGCAACGAACGGCTGGCGCAGGGCGACGTGGTCCTGTTTATCACCGCGCCGGACCTGCTGGACCACCTGCGCAGCACCTTCGGCCCTTCCTCGGAAATCGGTTACGACGAACAGTTCGAGCGCATCCGCAGCGCGCAGCTGCTCATCCTCGACGACCTTGGCGCCGAAAACCCGAGCCCCTGGGCCGGCGAAAAACTCTACCAGCTGCTCAATCATCGTCACAGCCGGCGCCTGCCCACAGTCATCACCACCAACGTTGACCTGGACAGTATCGAGGGCCGCATTCGCAGCCGCATGCTGGATGAATCCCTGTTTCGTCATGCCGGCATTTCCGCGCCGGACTATCGCACTGCCACCGGCCTGCGCCAGCAACAACTCACACATCCCGGCCATTTCCGGGACATGCACCTGGAAAACTTTGATGTTGCCGACGGAGCCAGCGCCGCCGAACGCAGGAACCTGGAAAAAGTGCTGCGTCTCGCCCGCGCCTACGCCGAGGCGCCGGAGGGCTGGCTGGTCATCATGGGCAACTATGGCAGCGGCAAGACCCACCTTGCCGCCGCGATCGCCAACCATCGCACCGACCGGGGCACCCGGGTTGTATTGACCACGGTGCCCGACCTGATGGACTGGCTGCGGGTCTCCTTTGGCAGCGACAGCACCCTCAGTTTTCACCAGCGCTTCCAGATGGTACGGGACGCGCCGCTGCTGGTTCTCGACGATCTGCCCGCCGGCCATGGCACGGCCTGGGTGCGCGAAAAGCTGTTTCAGTTGATCGAATACCGCTATTCCGGCCAGCTTCCCACGGTATTCACCACCGCCAACCAGATTGAAGAGCTGGACGAGCGCATTGCCAGCCGCCTTTATGACCAGCGACGTTGTCATTTGCTGGCCATCACCGCCCGCGCCTACGCCCTGCGCAACAAGGCGGGCAAGGCCCGGTGATGAAGGTGAACCCTGCGGCCATCCGGGAGCCGGCTTTCGCCTCCCCCGCGCGCATCCAGGACCTGCTCTTCAAAAGCCGGCGCGTCGCCACCGGCCTGCACTGGGGCGAACCGGTGGACTGGCTGCGCGAGCACCCCGCCTGGACCCGCACAATCTGGCGGCACGGTCAGCTGGTCGGCCTGCTGGCCTGTACGCCGCCCCTGCACGGCACCAGCTGGCTGCGCCTCTGCGCCCTGCACGACGACGTTGAAGCCCTGCCAACCATTTGCGCGTTGTGGCGGCAATTGCGCGCGGCCCTGCTCAGGCACGCTGTGCGCGAGGTATGTTTGCTCGCCTGCCGGCAGGGCTGGTTACGGGATTGCCTGCCGGCCAGCGGCTTCAGCTACAGCGAAGAAGTCGTCACCCTGCGTCGTTCCCTGAAACATGCCCCGGCCCCGGTCACGCAGGGCGCTTTCATTCGTCTGGCGCTAAACAGTGACCTGGATTGCCTGCTGGCGCTTGACGCCGCCGCGTTTCCAGCTCACTGGCGCATGTCTGCCGCGGAAATGCGCCAGGCCCTGCGACGGGCCGCCAGCTTCACGGTGCTCGTCGAGGGAAACAAAATCCACGGCTTCCAGATCACCCAGGGCGGCGGCGCGAACGCCCATCTGGCGCGTCTCGCCGTGTCGCCGGGGCGTCAGGGACAGGGCCTGGGCGCGTTGTTGCTGGGTAACCTCATCGGGCGCCTGCGCCGGCGCGCCATCGTCGACCTCACGGTCAATACCCAGGAGCACAATTGCCGCTCCCTGGGTCTTTATCGTCGTTTCGGCTTTCGGCGCAACGGTCAGGACTACAGCGTCTGGTCGCAGCGGCTGGCGCCGGCCGTCATGGTGCCATGAAGAAGGTATTCCGCGCCGAAGACGCCAGTCTGGATGACCTTGCCGGACGCCGCACGGGCATCATCGGCTACGGCAACCTCGGTCGCCCCATCGCGCTGAATCTGCGCGACAGCGGCCTTGAGGTCATCCTCAGCGAACGCGACGGCGAACGCCAGACGCTGGCCCGTCGCGATGGCTTCCGACCCGTGCCGCTGCCCGATCTCGTGCGCAGCGCCGATCTGATCTTTCTGCTACTGCCTGACGAGCTGATGCAGACCATCTTTCTGCGCGATATCTCGCCCTGGCTGGCGCGGGGCGACATGCTCATTTTTGCCAGCGCCGGCAACATTGCCTTCGGTTTTATCGAGCCGCCGCCCATGGTCGACGTCGCGCTGCTGGCGCCACGCACCCTCGGCCTGGCCGTGCGCGAGCGCTACGTCGCGGGCCGCGGCTTTTTCAGCTTCCTCTCCATCCATCAGGATGCCAGCGGCCGCGCCTGGCGCAGTCTGCTGGCCCTGGCCCTGGCGATTGGCTCCCTGCGCGAAGACGCCGGCGGTATCGAAATCAGCTTTGCCCAGGAGGCCGAGCTCGATCTCTTCATGCAGCAGGCCGTCATGCCGCTGCTGCACAACGCCATCCAGACCGCCGGTCAGGTGCTGATCGACCATGGCTATCCACCGGAGGCCGCCTTCATCGATCTGTACCTCTCCGGTGAGCTGGAGGACCTGCTGCACCGCGCCGGACGGGAAGGCCTGTTCCCGGCCCTGCGTACCATGTCCATGACCAGCCAGTACGGTCTCTTCAGTCGCCTGGAGCGCTTCCAGGACAACCGTCTGTCCACGCTGATGGGGTTGACGCTGGATGACATCCGCAGCGGCACCTTTGCGCGCGACTGGGCCCGCGAGCAGCAGGACGGTTATCCGCGTCTGGTGCGCATGTTGCGCCGCCACGCCGGCCAGGAGCTTTGGGAGCTGGAGCAGCAAGCGCTGGATTTGCTGTATCCTGAAAGGGAACGCGATACCGGCGCCTTCGACGTCCGGCCGCGGGGTTGATTCTCTGGCTGGTCCATATTGGACTCAACTGGACATACTGATGGCCACCCGCCATTCGTAGGCTGGGCTGCAGGCGAGGAAAGGGACATTGCCATGAGCGGAAACGGTAACAGGCAGGGCGGGAAGGAAGTGGCCGGCTTTCGCCTGAAGGCGGGCCTGGCGCAAATGCTCAAGGGCGGCGTGATCATGGACGTGGTCACTCCCGAGCAGGCCATCGTCGCCGAGGAAGCCGGTGCCTGCTCCGTCATGGCGCTGGAACGCGTCCCGGCTGACATTCGCGCCCATGGCGGCGTGGCGCGCATGAGTGACCCTGACATGATCAGCCAGATTATGGAAGCGGTCTCGATCCCCGTCATGGCCAAGGTGCGCATCGGTCACTTCGTCGAGGCGCAGATTCTCGAGGCGCTGGGCGTCGACTACATCGACGAAAGCGAGGTGCTGACGCCGGCCGACGAGGAGCATCACATCAACAAGGACGCTTTCAGCGTGCCCTTCGTTTGTGGCTGCCGCAACCTGGGCGAGGCCCTGCGCCGCATCGGCGAGGGCGCCGCCATGATGCGCACCAAGGGCGAGGCCGGCACCGGCGACGTGGTCGAGGCCGTGCGTCACGCCCGCGCCGTCAACGGCGAAATCCGCCGCCTGACCAGCATGGACGAAGACGAACGCTTCACGTATGCGAAGGAGATCCGCGCGCCGCTCCACCTTGTGCAGGAGACTGCGCGGCTGGGCCGTCTGCCGGTCGTCAACTTCGCCGCCGGCGGCGTGGCCACCCCGGCCGATGCCGCCCTGATGATGCAACTGGGCGTGGACGGCGTCTTCGTCGGTTCCGGCATCTTCAAGAGCGGCGACCCCGCCAGACGCGCCCGCGCCATCGTTGAGGCCGTGACCCATTTCAACGACCCGGAGGTCCTGCTGAAGGTCAGCCGCGACCTGGGTGAGGCAATGTCCGGCATTGCGGTTGGCCCGGAAGAAGTCGTGCTTGGCAAGCGCGGCTGGTAGACAGACCGCCGACCATAAACCGCGAACCCACAATTCGGACCCGTGAGCGCTGAAAGGGGCTCCCTTCCGGTCGTTTGCGCCCGCTTCTGACCGGTTTGCTTATCAATGATTCAGAAAGTTCCTGCAGCGAATTGTGATAGTGTTGATCCTGTGCCAATGAGCCTCGTGATTCTCAGCCAAGGAGACAGTGCCCGTGAACAGCCTGAAAATCGTTCTGACCATATTGCTGCTTTCTTTTGCCGGCAGCGGCGTTATCGCCCAGGAATCTTTCGATCGGGACGCCACGCTGCCCCTGACGCCGGACGTGCATTACGGCGTTCTGGAAAACGGCCTGACCTTCTACGTCCAGCACCACGAGCAGCCGGCCGGCCGGGTGGAAATGCAGTTGGCGCTGCGGGTAGGCGCCCTGCAGGAAACCGAAGCGCAGCTTGGCCTTGCCCACTTCCTTGAGCATATGATGTTCAACGGCACCGAGCGCTTTCCGGCCAACGAACTCATCGACTTCTTCGAACTGAATGGCATGGAGTTCGGCCCGGACCTCAACGCCTTCACCTCCCATGAAGCGACCGTATATCAACTCAGCATCGATACGACCAACCCGGAACTGTATGACACTGCCTGGGACGTGCTGCTCGACTGGGCCGTCAACGCCACGCTGGACCCGGTGGAAGTCGAAAAGGAAGTCGGCGTCATCATTGAGGAATGGCGCCAGCGCCAGCAAAATGCCTCCGGCCGCATCAACGAGCAAGCGTGGCCCGCCATCCTCGGCGAAAGCTCCCGCTACGTGACCCGCGACATCATCGGTGGAGACATGAGCGTCGTTGAAAGCGCTCCGACGGAAGAACTGCGTAATTTCTACGAGACCTGGTACCGGCCGGAACTGATGGCCGTCATCGTCGTCGGCGACGTCGACGTGGCCGACGCCGAAGCCAGGATCCGGGAGCACTTCGGTCCGCTCTCCAGTCCGGCGGGCGCGCCCATGCCCCGGGAATTCAACAACGAGCGTCATACCGACACGCGCGTCAGCACTATCACCGATCCGGAACTTCCGGTCACCGCCGTGCAGCTCTTTCGCAAGGTGGATGGTACCGGGCTCGTGACTCTCGGGGACTATCGTGATCTCCAGCGCAACAGTCTCTTCTACGCCATGCTGAATGAAAGGTTGCAGGAGAGGCAGCGCAAGGCGGATGCTCCCTTCCTGCAGGCCTCCGCCTCCGGTGGCGGCACCCTCGGCAACGTCGCCCTGCATGGCTTCACCGTCTACAGCACTGAAGATGGCGTGATCGATGCGGTAGCCGCCGTTCTCGATGAACTCGAACGCGTGCGCCGCGACGGCTTCACGGAAGGCGAACTGGCGGACGCAAGGGCGGACAGGCTGCAATTCTACGAGAACGCCCTTGAGGAAAAGGAATTCCGCGAAAACGTTTCCATTGCCAGTGAATACCGCCGCCACTTCCTCGAGGATGAAATTTCACCTGGCATTGAGGTGGAACTGGAGCTGGTCAATGAACTGTTGCCGCAGTTGACGCTGGAGACCATGAACGAACTGTCCGGCTTCCTGCTGGAGCCGGAAGAACGCGTTCTGCTGCTCTATGGGCCGGAACGCGCCCTGGACGTGCTGCCGACGGAAGAAGCCTTGCTGGCTGAACTGGGCGCGCGCCGCGAAGTCAGCGCCTATGAGGAAATCGAGGCCGTTGCGACCCTGCTGGAGACTCCGCCTGAACCCGCCGCCATCATTGCCGAACAGGAAATCGATGGCGCCGAGTGGCCCCTGACCGAATGGACCTTCGCTAACGGCGTCCGTCTGCTGCTGATGCCGACTGATCTGGCGGAACGCGAAGTCTCGTTTGCCGGGCTCAGCCCGGGCGGCGACTCCCTCTTCAGCGATGAGGAGTTCCTGGGAGCCACCTTCGTCAACGGGGTCGTACACCAGAGCGGCGTAGGTTCTGTCAGCCAGGACCAGCTGGAACGCTACCTGAGCGGGCGCACCGTCAGCGCCGGCCTGTCCCTTTCCGGCACGCACGAGCGCGTGAGCGGTTTTGCCAACAACGACGAACTGGAAACCCTGTTCCAGCTGGTCTGGCTCTACATCACGCAACCGCAACTGGATGAAGGCGCCTTCGAGGCGGCCCGCGCCCGCGAGATTGACGCGCTGAAAAACCGCGACCTGAACCCGATCGTCGCCCTGACCGACGCCATCAACGAAATGATCACCTCCGGCAATGACTCGCCGCGTTACCGCCCGGCGACCGTCGAGGAGATGGAAGCGCTGGACGCCGACAGCGCCTTCGCCAGCTGGCGTACGCGCTGGCAGGAAGCCGGCGACTTCACCTTCGCCCTCGTCGGCAGTTTCGAACATGACGACGTGCGGGAACTGGCGCAACGCTATCTGGGCAACCTCCCGTCCGGCGGCGGCACGGAAACCTGGCTGGACAAGACCCTGCCCTTCCCGGATGAAATCCGCGAGCAGGATGTCTACGCCGGCATTGAAGAACAGGTCATCTTTCTCATCGCCTGGGGCGATGAATTCACCGGTGACCGGCAGGATGCCGCCGACATGCGCGCCCTGGGCGATATCGCCGACATGCGCTTCACTGAAGACCTGCGCGAGGACCTGAGCGGCGCCTACTCGCCCTATGCCTTTGCTTCGGTTACGGAGATCCCCAACTCCAGATACGTGCTGCAGGGCGTGGTCTACACCAACCCGGAGAAGTATGAGGAACTGCGCGCGGCCGCCTTCGACATTCTGACCGACCTGCGTGACAACGGCCCGACGGAAGAGGAAGTTGAGGGCGTGCGCACCCAGCGCGTCAACAACATTGAGGAAGCGCGCGAGCAGAACAGCTACTGGCTGAATGCCCTGCGCAGGGTCATCAGGGGGCTGGAGAGCGACTACGGCTACACGCGGGACAGCGCCTCCTGGTGGGAGAACCTGACGGCAGCAGCCATCCAGGAGCAGGCGGGCATCGCCATTCGCGATGACGCCTGGCTGGTGGCCACCCTCTTCCCCGAGGCGCTCGACCCGGAGAAAGGCGAGTAAATCGCAACCACCAGGGGGTACCAACCCGGAACACGGGCCTGTATTCTGGCTGCACGGCAGCCTGCATCGAGGAGAGATCCATGTACAAGGTCACGAAATACCCGCACGGTACCTTTTCCTGGGCGGAACTGGCCAGCCGGGAGGCAGGGAACAGCAAGCAGTTCCTGACAGGCCTCCTGGGCTGGTCCTTCGTCGATATGCCCGTGGGCGAGAGCATGGTCTATACCATGTTTTCGCTGGAAGGCGAATACGTCGGCGCCGCCTTCCAGATGGATGCGGAGCGGTTTCCGCCAGGGATCCCCTCGTTCTGGAATAACTACGTCACCGTCGACGACGTGGACGCCCTGGCGCCCCGCATAGTCGAATTGGGTGGTCAGGTGATGTCAGGACCCTTCGATGTCTCAAACTCGGGACGAATGCTGGTGCTGACAGACCCGACTGGCGCGAACCTCAGCCTGTGGCAGCCGCGCTCGCACATTGGCGCGGGCCTGGTCAACTGTCCGGGCGCCATGTCCTGGAATGAACTGGCCACGCCCGACAGCGCAGTGGCCCAGGCGTTCTACGGCGCCCTGCTGGGCTGGGAATTCGCGGTGGAGGGACCGCCCGGCTACACGCTCATCCGCAACCGGGGCCGCAGCAATGGCGGCATCCTGCAGATGACGGACGAATGGAAGCTGCCCGACGGCAACTTCATGCCCGCGCACTGGAGCGTCTATTTCTCCGTCGCCGACATCGACGCGGCCGTCGTGAAGGTCGGCGAACTGGGTGGCGAGGCGATGTACGAGACGCTGGAAGCGCCGGACGTCGGCCGCTTTCGCATCATCCGCGAACCGGCCGGCGCCGTCTTCACCATCATCCAGCTCAACGAGCCGGAACCCTGGATCGAGTAACGCCGGCCTGGGTGAACGCCGTCAGCACTGACTGGATGGCTGAATCACACAACAGGGACCGCTGCCGTGGCGGCCCCTGTTTGTTGCCTCTCAACTTCGTCGGTGCCGCAGCGCGTCCAGGGCGACGGCCAGCAGGATGATCAGCCCCTGGAAGATGTCCTGGTAGAAGGGCTCGACGTTCATCAGGTTGAAGCCGTTCTCGATCAGGCGCAGGAGCATCACGCCCAGCACGGTGCGCCAGACGGCGCCCTCGCCGCCCATGATGCTGGTGCCGCCGATCACCACCGCCGCGATGGAGATCAGCTCCAGGCCCTGGCCCGCGTCGTTCTGCGCCTTGAGGAACTTGGAGGCCGAGAGCACGCCCGCCATGCCGGCCGCCAGGCCGCTGATGCCGAAGGTGATGGTGCGCACCAGGTTGACGTTGATGCCGGAGAGCCGCGCCGCCTCGGGGTTGTCGCCGGCGGCGAAAACGTAGCGGCCGAAGCGCGTACGGAAGAGGATGAAGGACAGCGCCAGCGCGAAGCCCAGCCAGATGAAGACCGTGTGACGCACGTCGAGAATGTTGCCGCGCGCCAGTTCGCGAAAGGCGCGGTCCGAGACGCGCACCATCTCCGCCTCGGTGATCAGCAGGGCAAAGCCGCGAAAGACGATGCCCGATGACAGGGTGGCGACGAAGGTGTTGATGCGAAAAAAGGTCACCAGCACGCCATTGAGCAGACCCAGCAGGGTGCCGGCGACGAGGCCGGCGCCCCAGCCCAGCCAGGGCGCTGCCGCGGCAAACTCTTCGTGGGCGCCGAGATCGCGCGCCACCATGGCGGCCACCACGCCGCTCATGGCGAAGATGGCGCCGGTGGACAGATCGAAGCCGCCGGCGATGATCACCACCGTGGCCGCCACCGCGATCAGGCCGATTTGATGGGCCTGGTCAAGGATGTTCAGCTGGTTGCGTATGGAAAAGAAGGCGTCAGTCTGCAGGGAAAGCACGATGTAAAGCAGAAAGACGGCGATGATGATGCCGTAGTCCAGCAGGAAGGCGCTGATCGACCGGGCGGAGCGCTCACGCCCGGCGCTCACTGGTTGGGTCACGTGCGCACTCCCTCTGTTTCTGCTTCTTCCGCGCCGAAGGCGGCGCGCATGATTTCCTTCTCATCCAGTCGGCCGTCCTCGTCCGCCTCAAACCCGGCCACGATGTTCCCGAGCCGCATCACCAGAGCGCGATGCGCCAGCCCCACGATCTCTTCAATTTCGGATGAAATGAGCAGAATGGCCACGCCCTGTTCAGCCAGTTCCGCCACCAGTTCATAAATGGACCGTCGGGCGCCAATGTCGACGCCGCGCGTGGGCTCGTCGACGATGAAGACGGTCGGCTGATGAAACAGCCACTTGCCAAACAGCACCTTTTGCTGGTTGCCGCCCGAAAGCCGGTTGACGATCAGCCGCGGTTCCGGCGGCACGACGTTTAACATTTCCAGCAACTGCCCGATGCGCGCGCTTTCGCGCGTTCTCCTGATGACTCCGCCCCGCCCCACAATGCGGCTCATGTGCGGCAGCGACAGGTTGCTGCGGATGCTCTGCTTCAGCAGCAGGCCCTGTTCCTTGCGGCTCTCCGGCAACATAAAGACGCCGGCGCGAATGGCATCCGTCGTCGAGTTCAACTGCACGGCTTCGCCACGAACCAGAATCTCGCCCGCATCCTTCTCCAGCGCCCCGAACAGCGTCCGCGCCAGGCGGCTGCGCCCGCTGCCGACCAGGCCCGCCAGACCCGTGATCTCGCCGGCGCGCAACTGCAAATCGATGTGGCTCAGGCCCGGCGCCTGCAGGCCGCGCACCTCGAAAACGACCGGCGCGTCCGCCTTGCGCGGTTGCCGTGGCGGGTACATTTCCAGCATGCTGCGGCCCAGCATGGCCTCGACCAGCGTATGGGTCGTTTCTGCGGCGGTGGGCGCCGTGCGCACGATGCGGCCGTTGCGCATCACGGTGACCATGTCGGCCAGCGCCAGCACTTCTTCCAGAAAATGTGAAATGTAAATGATGGTGTGACCACTACTCTTAAGGTTTCGCACAATTTCAAGGAATACGCGCGTTTCGTCATCCGCCAGCATGGCCGTCGGCTCGTCCATGATGATCAGCCGCGAATCGCGCGCGACGGCCTGCAACACCTCAACCTTGCGCTGGTCGGCCATGTGCAGGCGCCCGACCGTTTCATCCGGGTCCAGCGAAAAGCCGGTCAGTTCCACCAGACGCTGGAACTCGGCCAGCATCCGGCGCCGTTGCAAGACCCCGGCGCGGCAGATCTCCTGCCCCAGCAGCACGTTGTGGAGCACGCTTTGATTATTGAGGAGCGCGATTTCCTGGGTGATGGTAGTGATGCCGTCGCGCAGGGCGTCGCGGGGGTGCGTGTAGTGGCGCTCCTCCCCGTTGATGAGCAGTTGGCCTTCATCCGGGCGCTCGACGCCGGCGACTATTTTGCCCAGCGTGGACTTGCCGGCGCCATTCTCACCAACCAGGGCGTGGATATCGCCCTGGTTGATGGAAAGGTCGATGTCCTGCAACGCCTGAACCGCGACGAAGCTCAGCGAGACCTTGCGTACCTCAACGAGCGGGGTTGTGGTCAAGACGCTGCCGTCCCGTGATTACCACTGGGGCTCAAAGTCTTCGTAATTGTCCGCGGTGATGATGGGCCCGCTGGGCGGGAAGGGCGGCGCCTGGTCGTACATGTTGACCGAACGCACGATCAGGTCACCCGAAATCGCCTGCAGCGCCATCTGGGCCGCGATCTGGCCGTTGGTGTAGGGGATGTTCGCCACCGAGGCAAACATGCGCCCTTCTTTCACGGCGTTGTAGCCATCGATGCTGGCGCCCTGGCCGATCAGCGCGACCTGGCCCGTCAGCCCGGCGTCCTCCACCGCCAGCTCGGCGCCCAGGGTCATCTGGTCGCCGACCGTGGCGATGACGTCGATGTCCGGGTTGGCCTGCAGCATGTCGGTGGCGACCTCAAAGCCGTGCTCGTTGGTGTAGGATGCCGCCTGCATGGTGACGATTTCGATGTGGTCGTGCATGTCAACGATGGCCTGGACCGCATTGAAGCGATCGATGTCCAGCGGGAAGCCCTCGAAGCCGATCATGAAGGCCACTTCGCAGACGTCCATGCCTTCACAGGCCATCACGACGGCCTGGCCGATGTGCCCGCCGTCGCCGTCGCCGGTGCGCGCGATCTGGGCGGCCACGTTCTTGTAGGGCACCAGGGTCTTGCGGTCCTCGTTGATGGCGGCATCCAGCGCGATGACCGGCAGGCCGGCCTCATGGGCGATATCCACGCCCACGGTGATGCCCACGCCGTCAACAGTGTAGAGGATGATGGCGTCGAAATCGCCGGACGTGATGACGTCCTCAATCTGGTTGATCTGTTCTTCCAGGTTAAAGCCGGCGTCGTACTCCGCAATGCTGCCGCCCGCGGCCTCAACAACGCCCTGTACGCCCAGCGCCGCATTGCGCACGTATTCGTTGTTGCCAAGCGGCAGTAACAGGGCGATCCTGGGGCCATCCTGGGCGGCCACCGGCATCAACAACGCCAGCACCATGGTCAACAGAATGGCAAGCGAAATCTTTCTGTTCATTACCAATGCTCCCTTGCAAACCGAAATCCGCCAAAAAGTGTACTCACTGGCCGGCGGCGTTGCAAAATCCATTGCAACCTGTCAGGCTGGAACGCGTTGTCCGCCTGACCCAGGGAGGTGACCGTGATCCGGCTGACCGTGCTTTACAATCTGCCCCCCGGCAGCGACGAGGAGGAGTTCCTGCGCTGGCGCCTGGGCGAGCATCAGGAGTCCAATGCCTCAAGGCCGGGCGTGTTGCGCACCGATTTCGGCCAGGTCACGGAGTCACCGCTGCCCGGCCAGGGCCGGGCGCCCAACGCCCTGCCCTTCCGCTTCATGACCGTCGCCGAATGGGATACCCGCGAGGAATTCGAAAACAGCTTTTATGACGAAGGCCGGCAGGCGGTGCTCGCGGAAGACGTCAAACGAATAGCGGACGCCGTTTTCCTCGTCACCGAAATTCTGACCGGGACCGACAACCGCCAGTAGCCATCTTGACATGCCGTCCGAACAACAGTTGCCGCGCCGGCAAAAGATCCACGCTGGCGGCGACCCTGATGTCCCTGGTCACCGCAAAAGGAGGAGTCCGTGATTCGGCTTACCGTGCTGTATAACCTGCCGCCCGGCAGCGACGAGGATGAGTTCCTGCGCTGGCGCCTGGGTGAACATCAGGAATCGAATGCGTCCATGCCGGGTGTGTTGCGCACCGATTTCGGCCAGGTCACTGAGGCCCCGCTGCCCGGCCAGGGCCGGGCGCCCAACGCCCTGCCTTTCCGCTTCATGACCGTCGCCGAATGGGACACGCGCGAGGAGTTTGAAAACAGCTTTTACGATGAAGTCCTGCAGGACGATCTCAGGCAAAACGTCGAGCGCATCTCGGATGCCGTGTTCCTCGTCACCGAAATACTGACCGGGACCGACAACCGAACGGGAACGTCCTGATATTCTCGCGCAATTACGATTGCAGCATCGGCAGTGTGTCCTGGCCCCAGGGGCCTCGATTCCTGCAATACTTGCCGCAGGGAGCCGTCCGTGATTCGGCTTACCGTGTTTTACAATCTGCCCCCCGGCAGCGACGAGGGTGAGTTTCTGCGCCGGCGGCAGGGCGAACGTCGGGACCCGGTTGCGTCCGTGCCGGGCGTGCTGCGCGCGGACTTCGGACTGGTGACTGAAGCTCCCCTGCCGGGTCAGGGACGGGCGCCCAACGCCCCGCCCTTTCGCTTCATGACCGTGGCTGAGTGGGATACGCGCGAGGAATTTGACAGCAGTTTCTACGATGAAGGCCTGCAAGCCCAACTCAGCGGGATCGTCAACAAGACTTCGGATGTCCTGTTCCTCGTCACCGAAATACTGACAGAGACCGACAAGCGCAAGGAGACCTCCTGACATGCCATCCGAAAAACGTTTGCGGCATTTGCAGCGGGTCCTGGCCGAACAGGGCCTCGACGCCGCCGCGCTCATTCCCGGCCCCGGCTTTCAGTACCTGACCGGCTCCGTTCATCACGTCATGGAACGCCCCATCGTGCTCTTCGTGCCCCGCGCAGGCACGCCCGCCATCGTCATTCCCGACCTGGAGGCGGACTTCTTCGCCAGCAAGGGCTTCCAGGCCGATCACTTCCGCTGGGCCGATGCCGATGGCTTCGAAGGCGCCTTCGCCGGCGCGCTCGCCCATCTCGAACTGCTGGACGGACGCATCGGCGTGGAAGCGCAGACCATGCGCTTCTTCGAAGCCGAGGCCATCCGGCGCAACGCCCCGGACGCCGCACTGATCGACGCCCAGGAGTTGATTTCCTCCATCCGGCTACGCAAGGAGCCCGCCGAGATCGAGTTGCAGCGCCAGGCCATCCGCATCTCTGAACAGGCGCTGGAAGACACGATCACGCAGGTGCGCGTCGGCATGTCGGAGCGTCAGGTGGCCAACATCCTCATAAACCGGATGAGCGAACTGGGCGGCCATGGCCTCGCCTTTGAACCGCTGGTGCTCGGCGGTGACAACAGTTCACGCCCGCACGGCAAAATCCGCGATGACGTGCCGCTGCAGCCCGGCGACGCCCTGATCTTCGATTTCGGCACCACCATCGACGGTTATCCGGCGGACATCACCCGTACCTTCTTCATTGAAGAAGCCGGCGACGAGGCGCGCGCCATGTACGCCGCCGCCCTGCGGGCCAACACCGTCGGTCGTGAGACCGCCCGGCCGGGACTGGCCTGCGGCGAACTGGACGAAATCGTGACGCAGGTGCTGCGTGACGCGGGCTTCGGCGACTACATCCTGCATCGCACCGGCCACGGCCTGGGGCTGGACGTGCACGAGGCGCCCTGGATTACGCGCGGCAACGAGGCCACCCTGCAGCCGGGCATGGTCTTCACCATTGAACCGGGTCTCTACAAGACCGACGTCCTGGGCGTCCGCGTCGAGGACAACGTGGTGGTCACCAATGACGGCATCGAATCCCTGACCACGATTTCACGCGAGTTGCGCCTCATCGGCTGAGGCTACGCGCCTGGCGCCCGCTGCCGACCTGCGATGGCCAGGCGCTTTCCCACGCCAGCCATTCCTGTAAAGGGGACCGGGCGGCTGTCAACCTTTCGGTTTCGTGGACGTGCCGGTGTGTAGCGCGCAGGAAACCGGGCCACGCCAGGGGTCTCAGGACGCCTGGTGCCTAACCGTTGCGGTCATCCTCGGCCACAAAAACCTGCAAACGGGCCGTGCCGCTTCTCAGATTGATGCTGTTTATCACCAGATGCTCAATCTTCAGTCCGGTGCGCTCCTGCAACTCCGCCAGCAGGGCCGGCCGCCTTCCCGGCTGCAGCAATTCGAGGTTGTTGCAGGTCAGGTAAATCTCGCTGTAAACAGGCAGCAACCTGCCCTTTTCCAGCAACAACATGGTGGCAAACAGCACCAGGGCGACGGCCAGCATGCCGGTGTATTCCCGGTTGTACAGCAGAAAGGCGTTGGCGAAGGAGATCGCGACCACGGCGAAGAGGTAGGTCATGTCGCGCAGGTTGATGGCCACGGTACGAAAACGCAGCAGCGAAAAAATGGCGAAAATGCCAAAGCCGATACCCAGGCCGATTTCGTAACGCACCATCAGCGTGATGACCACGTAAATCAGGGCGCCAATCACCAGCAGGGCCACCGAATTGTTGCTCCTGTGTTTGCGCGGGTTGTAGTTGATGACCACCAGCAACCCGAGTACCAGCTGGTTGATAAGGAAATGTAGAAGATATTCACCAAAGACCGTCATTGCCTGTCTGTGTCCCTGTTTCGCCGGTTGGCGTACGCCGCCAGGCGGCACTGCCTGTGCCAAAGGATAACTTTAACATTTGTTAAAGCAAATGTTAAGCGGAGTTTATCCCGGCGACGAAGCTGTGTGGCCGACCAGCATCCCGATCGTCAGCGGAACGTGACGGCAGGAGGGATTCGTCACCGAAAATACCGGCGCGGCCATCCGCAACTTGCCCGGCAACCCGCCGTCGCCATCACTGGCCGGCCACGACTGTCAGGTGCTGTCTTGTGCCAGCCACTCCGCAGCGACCTGCGCGCGCCGTTCCAGGTGTGCCTGAAGTTCCTCACGTCCGGCACGCACGCCTGCCTGGGCCTCGTCATCCCCGACTTTGGCAAGGGCATCCAATAGCAAAGCTGCATTGGCATCGTAAATCGTGGTCATTCGCCCGACCGAGAAAGCGCCGTCGGCCACCTCCGCCACCAGTTCTCGGTAACGGGCGGCATAGACCGCATCGTCCAGCAGGAAGCGGATCAGCGGCCAATCGTCGCCTGTCTCTTCCAGGGACAGGCTTCCCGCCCTGCCGAAGCCATCCGCCTGAGAAGCTCTTCCGCCCGCGGGCGGGTTCCGGGTCGCTATGACAATGGCGCCCGCAAATGCAATGCCTTCCTGCAGGGACATGTTGTTGTCCCAGGGGATCCACGTCAGCACCCCGCGCCTCTCGTCGAGGTAGAGATAGTAGTTATGGGGCAAAACGCCATAGACATCCCAGTTCTGTGCCAGCTGGTTGGTGGCCAGCCAACGCAGGAAACCGTCGACGTCCAGGGTTTGCTCAAGCCTGCTCCGCCAGTGCGCCGGATCGCTGCTGCGCAGGGGGTCATGGAGCGCGTCAAGGAGCGCCAGAATGTCCTCGTACCCGCTGTCCCGGTTGGTTTCCTTGTCAAAGCTTGCTTCATCAAAACTGCCCGCTGTGAAGGTGGCGCCCCGGCCGTCCGGCTTGTACATGTTGCCGTTGTCGTCTGCGAACTGCGTTTCGATTAGCGTGTCGTCAGGCAACTCGACTGCTGTATAGAGACCGAGGTAGCTGGCCCCTGCGCCATCACCGCTATCCAGCCAGACCAGCCAGAAGGAGGTCTCGGCGGAGGGCACGCCGGCCGCGCGAAAGATGTCCGCCATGACTTTCTCGCGCTGCAGGCTCTGGTCCGAAAAATTGTTGGAGAAGCTGAGTTGCTTGAAGCCGTAAAGGCGCTGGTTCTGCAGCGCCGGGTGGTCGTCCTCAAACTCGTCAAGGTCCAGTTTGAAGGGCAGGTTCCTCTGACCACTGCGCCAGCCTGCACTCAGGGACGAATTCCCCTTGAAGCGAAAACCGGCTTCCGGCCAGACCTTGCCATTGAAGTGGATTTCCACCGGCTGCCAGTCCGGATTCTCCGCAAAGGACAGACCGCCGCCGCCGCCTGGACCGCGACCAGGCCTGCCTGGCCCGGCGCCGAACTCTCCGGGGCCAGGGAATGCAAAGCCGGAGGGAATCAGCGCCAGCAGTTGTTGCCGCTGCGCATCGTCCAGGCCAAGCTCCGCGGCCACGGCCTCCAGGTCCGGCATGTAACGCATCGCCGAGAACATGGTCTGCATACCAATGCCCAACTCATTGAGGAATGTCAACAGTTCCTCTCCGGCACCGAAACCGCCGCGACCAGGCGGGCCGCCAAAGCCACCGGCACCTGGTTGTGTGCCACGCTCGCCATAGAGTTCGGTCATGTTGTCCATGGCCGCCGCCCAGTCCTGCGGCCGAAAGACGATCGTCAGCTCGTTGACGCGATCGTCCGGCAACACCACGTCGTAATTGGCGGGGACCTGATTGCCATGGCTGGCCTCCGTCCAGCCCGGCGGCCTTTCCGTCTGTGCATTCACCGTGCCTGTGAAAACCAGACAGGCAAACAGCAACAACGTGAACTGCGATCTGCGGGTCACCGTCCCTGCTCCTCTGCTCACGTGTCGTCTCCTGTGCGGAAAAAGAGGCACAGCCTGGCCGACCCTGTCCTCAGGTCAATGTTGTCCACCTGTACCCGGTCCGGCTCCAGACCCGTGCGCTCACGCAGGTCCGCCAGCAGTGCCTGCCGTTGCTGCGGGCTGACCAGGGCCAGGTTGTCGTAAGTCAGTCGAACTGAGTACCACTTGCCGTTGTCTTCGCCCGGCGCCACGTTTCTTGCCGGCATGAACCGTGCGAGCGACCATTCAAGCAGCGCCAGCGTTAGCAGCAGAGTTGCGTCGACGGCGACCATGGCCTCCAGATTGCCGGAATTCAGCAACAGGGCATTCACCAGCGAAAGCGCCACCACGGTGAACAGATAGCTCATGTCTCGCAACCGAATGGGCACGGTGCGAAAGCGCAAAAGGGCAAATATGGCAAACAGACCGAACCCGACGCCAAGGCCAATTTCTGCCCGAAACATCTGGTCAATGACCACGAAGACCAGCGCGCCGGCCATGATGAGCACGAGAATCTTGTTGCGGTTGGGCTTGCGCCTCCGGCAGTAAAGCAGGACCACCAGCACGTTGGCGCACAGGTTGAGACCAAAGTAAAGGAGGTATTCGGCGATATTCACCATGTCAGGTCATATATCCACTTTTGCCGGCCCGGGCCGATTCCGAAAATCAGGATAGCAGACGGAACATGGCGACTGTGTCGTCCCTCACGAATGGCTTAATGACGTTAAATTTTTGTTAACTGACAATTCCCGGCATCGCATGGCGTCACCAAATTGAGTTCCTGGATTCAGGCATCGCCAAACCCGGCCGGCAGCCCGATGTCGCCATCGCTGGCCGGCGTACGACGATCAGTTGCTGTCTTGTGCCAGCCACTCCGCAGCGACCTGCGCGCGCCGTTCCAGGTGTGCCTGAAGTTCCTCTCGTCCGGCGCGCACGCCGGCGCCGGCCTCTTCATCACCAACGCTTGCCAGGGCATTTAGCAGCAGCGTTACGTTGGCATCGTAAATGGCAGTCATGCGTTCCACGGCAAAGGCGCCGGCGGCCACCTGTGCCACCAGCTCACGGTAGCGGGCGCTGTATACCGCATCATCCAGCAGGAAGCGGATCAGCGGCCACCCCGCGCCGACCTCGTCAAGCGACAAACTGCGCGCCCTGCCGAAGCCGCCGGGCCCCGTGATGCCCAGCCCGGGGCTCAGCGCCAGATTGTGGTCCCAAGGTATCCAGGTCAGCGCGCCGCCCCGGACCGCGTCGGCGTAAAGATAGTAGTTGTGGGGCGTCGACCCGTAGGAGTCCCAGTTCTGAATCAGCTGGTTGGTCGCCAGCCAGCGCAGGAAACCATCCACGTGGAACGCTGCTTCCAGCCCGGCGCGCCAGGCGGCGGGGTCGCTGCGCCGCGCAGCGTCGTGCAGCGCCGCAAAGAGCGCCAGCACATCCTCGTAGCCGCTGCTCCCGTTGGTCTCCTTGTCGAAGCTGGCCTCGTCGAAACTGCCGGCCGCGAAAGTCGCGCCCGGGCCGTCGGGCTTGTACATGTTGCCGTCATCGTCGGCGAATTGTGTCTCGACGAGGGTATCGTCGGGCAGTTCGACCGCGGTGTAGAGCCCCAGCAACCGGACGCCGGCGCCATCGCCCCGATCCAGGTACACCAGATAGTACGCCGTAGCGGCGGCCGGCACGCCCGCCGTGCGGAAGATGTCCGCCGTGAGCTTTTCCCGCATCAGGCTCGAGTCCTGAAAATTGTTGGCAAAAGTGAGCTGTTTGAAGCCGTGGAAGCGCTGGTTTTTCAGCGCCGGGTGATCGTCTTCAAACTCATCGAAGTCCAGCTTGACGGGCAGGTCAAGGCGGCCGCTGCCCCAGCCGAAACTCAGCGAGGAGTTGCCCTTGAAGCGGAAACCGACCTCGGGCCAGATTTGGCCCGCGAAGCGAATCTCGACCGGGAACCAGTCCGGGTTGGGCACCCTGAAGGGGTCGCCAGGTATCGTGCCCGCCGCCCCCGTCCGACCGCCGACGCAACGATTGAGGACCTCCAGCCAGACCCGTTGCAACAGCTCCGGCGCCACGCCGATGGCCTCCGCGAAGGCCTCCGGGTCCTCATCCGCCAGCTTTGCGGCATCGATCAACGCCTGCTGGTCAACCCCGTGCTGCATCACCAGTACGCGGCCGAATTCCTGCTCAATGCCCCCGACGCAGGAGACGCCGCCACCGCCAAACAGGCCGGCAATGGCGCGCATGAACTCCGTCTCCTCACCGTGCTCGCCGAGCAATTCCGTCACGTTGGCCAGCATCGCCGCCCAGTCCTCCGCCCGGAAGACGATGGTGATCTGGTTGACACGGTCGTCGGGCAGGACGAGCGCATGGTTCGGCGGCGCGCGGTTGCCGTGCGATTCCTCCGTCCAGCCGGCCGGCCGGGGCGTCTGCGCCGACGCCGCCGTTACGCAGAGCAGAAGCGCGACGAACACCCAGACCATTCGGGCGCCGCGTGCATTCCCGTTCATGCAGTCACTCCGGTTTGAGGCCCTTGCGCAAGGAAAAGGGGCTCACTGCCCTTACCCGGGGCCACGCCGGCGCCCCGGCGAGTCCTCACGCGTCAAAGCGCGACAAGCGGAAGGGCGTTACGTCAAAGGTGCTGGTGCGGCCGTCATGAATCTGCTCGGCGGCCAGCTGGCCGCCGACCGGCGCGTTCATGATGCCCACGCCGCCCCAGCCGCAGTTGTTGATGTAGCCCTGTACCTGCGCCACCGGGCCCAGCACCGGCTTTTCGTCGGGGGTCAGGGGCCGGATGCCGGACCAGCCGCCACAGATCTTCGCCCGGGCCAGCGGCGGCGCCTTGCGCAGACACATGGCGCGCATCTCCGGCCAGTAGTCCATGTCGGGCCGGTCCTGCACCGGGGCCTCCGCGCGCGCGCCCATGCCCACCAGCACGTGGCCGTTGTCACGCCGGAAATACCAGTGGGTGGCGGCGTCCATGACATAGAGACGTGTTTTCAGTTCTGGCGGTGGCTCGACCAGAAAGATGTTGCGCACGCGGTTGAGCAGCGGGATGCGCAGCCCGGCCCAGGCGCCGACCTCGTCGGCGTCAGCGCCGGCGGCGTTGACGACGCAAGGCGTTGCAATGCTGCCCTTCGTCGTTTGCACGGCGGCGATGCGCCCGCCCTGAAGCTCCAGACCGGTCGCGCGCCGCCCCTCATGGATCGTCACCCCCATCCGCTGGCCCGAGACGCGCCAGCCGCGCAGGATGCCGGGCGTATCCAGCACGCCGTCCTCCGGCCCGTAAACGCCGAAAACCAGCTCTCGCGTATCCAGCAGCGGCAACCAGCGCGCGACCTCGTCAGGGGTGAGAATTTGCGCCTCGACGCCGTATTGCCGGCGCAAGACCACGAACTGACGCTCCTGTTCGGCCACGTCGGCCGTGACCAGGGTCAGCGTGCCGGTGCGCACGAAGCCGGCATCGAAACCGGTGTCGTCGGCGAAGGCAGCGTAGCGTTCAAAGGTGTACTGCGAGAATTGTTGCTGCCACTCTCCCCACATCTGCTTCATCAGCATGGAGGCGGACCAGCGGGACGAGCCGCTGCCGACCGTGGACTTCTCCACGATTGCCACGTCGCGAATACCGAACTTCGCCAGGTGCCAGGCGGCGCTGAGGCCCTGAATCCCCGCACCGATGACCACGACATCCGCTGTTTCCCGCGCGCTGTTGCCAGGCATCCGCCGCCCCCTTGTGGCATACTCCGGCGGCGAGCATAGCCTGCCGGGAGGGAGCCATGCAATTTCTGCAGCAAGCCGAAGAGGTCTGTCAGGACCTGCTGTTCGTCGATGCCCATCACGACATTCTGATGGACGTGCTGTCCCGCCACCTCAGGGGCGAGCGGGGCGCCCTGTCCGGCTACTGGGCGCCCATCATGGCGGCCGGTGGCATCGACGTGCAGGTGTTGCCGGTCTACGTCGATGACCGCTTTCTGCCCGGCCTCGGCCTGCGCGAAATCCTGCGCCACCTGCAGGCGGCTGAAGAAGACATCGACAACGATGACAGCCGGATGGAACTGGCGACCAGCGTGGCCGAGATAAAGCGCATCACCGCCGGCGGCAAGATCGCCGGCGTGCTGGCCCTGGAGGGCTGCGACGGCCTCGGCGGCGACGCGCGCGTCCTGCGCGCGCTCTGTCGCTTCGGCGTTCGCATGGTGGCCTTCACCTGGGAACGGCGCAACGCCTTCGCCGACGGCACCGGGGTGCGCAACCCGGGCGGCCTGACCGCAGCCGGGCAGGAAGCCCTGCGCGACCTGTGCCGCAACAAGGTCATCTTCGACGTCAGTCACCTGGCGGAGCCCGGCTTCTGGGACGCCATCGATATCGTCGACGGGCCGCTGGTCGCCTCGCACAGCAACGCCCGCGCGGTCTTCGATCATCCCCGCAACCTGACCGATGACCAGATTCGCGCCGTGGCGGCTGGCGGCGGCGTCATCGGGCTGAATTTCTACGGCGGCTACATCGATGATCCGCCCACCTGCGCCCGCATGGCCGACCACCTGCAACACATGGTTGACCTGGTGGGCATCGAGCACTTCGGCATCGGCGCGGACTTTCTCGAAGGCTCGCTGCGCGAGGTGAGCGTGCACGCCCTGGTCGAATCATCCATCGGGCCGGACATGCTCCACAACTGGATTGAGGACTGCCAGAGCGCGGACCAGATGCCCGTCTTTGTGGCCGAGTTGCTGCAGCGCGGCTTCTCACGCGAGGAACTGACCGCCCTGCTGGGCGGGAACTGGATGCGGGTGTTCGGGCAGGTCTGGGGCGGCTAGCCGGCGGTGATGCCGCCATCCACCGGCAGGGCGACGCCGGTGACGAAACTGGCGGCGGCCGTCGCCAGCCAGTGTATCGCCTCGGCCACTTCCTCCGGCTCGGCGACGCGTCCAAGCGGGTGCTTCCCCGCCCACAGTTCCGCCGCGCCCGGACCATGTTGTCGCCAGGCGGCGTCGATCATGGGCGTTCGCACGCTGCCCGGGCAGACGCAGTTGACGCGAATGCCTTCCGCCGCGTGGTCCAGCGCCATGGCGCGCGTCAACTGCACCAGCGCGCCCTTGGCGGCGCAATAGGCCGCTGACCCGGCGAAGCCGACCAGGCCGGCGTAGGATGCCACGTTGACAATGTTGCCCTTCGTTTCAGCCAGATGCGGCAGGGCGGCCCGGCTCAGATAGAAGGCGCCGTTCAGGTTGACGTCCAGCATCTCCTGCCACTGGGCGGTCGTGAGTTGCGCCACGGTGCGCTGGCGAATGATGCTGCCGGCGTTGTTGACCAGCACGTCAAGCCGTCCATGTAGCGAGACGCTTTCCGCGACAGCCCGGTCACAGTGCGTTTCGTCCCGCACGTCGCAGGGGACGAAATGCCCGCGCGCGCCCGCGGCCCGTATCAGGCCCAGGGTCTCCTGCGCTGTCTCCGCGTTGCGCGCGGCGATGACGAGTTGCGCGCCGGCGCGGGCGAAGCGCAGGGCCGTGGCGCGGCCGATACCGACGTTGCCACCGGATATCAGGACTACCGGCAGCGCTTGCCTGGCATCGTCAGTCATTTGACCCCTGTCCCTTCAGTCCGTCCCGGCGCCGGGCAGCGCCCTGCTCATAAACACTCCCTGCCCCCGGCCCGCCAGGTTGTGCGCAAGGCCCGGCCCGCAAATCCCGGCGCAGCCTGCACGGAAAGCGGGAGAATACGCGCACAGCGGCATGCCCGGCAAGCCGGATCATATCCTCTTGTTGAGCCAATGCATGCCTGCGCTACAATAGCCCGCGCTGCAAATGGCATGAGAGTCCTGCTAGGTGGCAAGTCAGAAATCTGTTCCACCCAAAATTGAGTTGCTTGGCGTTAGCAAATCATTCGCCACAGTGCAGGGCACCGTCGCTGCGCTGGATGAAACGGACCTGCAAATCGCCGCTGACGAAATCGTATGCATCGTCGGCCCCTCGGGCTGCGGCAAATCGACCCTGCTGAATCTGGTGGCCGGGTTCATCGCGCCCGGCGCCGGCGCCGTTCTCGTCGATAACGTACCTGTACCCGGCCCGGGCGCGGAACGGGCCGTCGTCTTCCAGCAGGATTCCGTGTTCCCCTGGCTGACGGTGGAGCAGAACCTGGCCTATGGCCCGGTCGCGCGCGGTTTGCCCGCCGCTGAGGTGTCGTCCATCGTGGAGCGCCTGCTGAACCTCGTCGGCCTGGCTGAGTATCGCGATCTCTACCCCCTGCAACTCTCCGGCGGCATGAAGAAGCGCGTCGATCTGGCGCGCGCCTACGCCAACCGGCCGGCCATTATGCTGATGGACGAGCCCTTCGGCGCGCTGGACGTGCTGACCAAAGAGAAAATGCAGATTGAACTGCTGCGCCTCTGGCAGGAAGAGGCGTTGACCATCCTCTTCGTTACGCATGACATTGAGGAAGCCATTTTCATCGGCGACCGCGTCGTCGTGATGACGCCGCGCCCCGCGCGCGTGGCCGCGGACGTGCCCGTACACCTTGAACGGGAGCTGGACCCGCGCCGCAAGACCAGCCCCGGCTTTCAGGCGCTGCGGCAACAGTTGATGGACATCCTGGCCCGCAATGAAACGGAGCCCGCCGCCTGATGCTGCAGGAAGACAGTGCCCGCCAGCGAGCGCGGCGCATGCGCAGCGTCAGTCTGGTATCGATCCTGTTTGTTTTTGTCGGCTGGTACCTCGTCACCACGGAATGGGGGCTGGTCTCCTCGCTCAAGTTGCCCGGCCCGGGGCGCGTGCTGGATACGCTGGTGCAGGTCCGCAGCACGATACTGCAGCAGGCCCTGGTGACCTTCTACCGCGTGAGCCTCAGTTTCCTCGCCGGTTCGGCGCTGGGCGTGCTGGTCGGCCTGGTGATGAGCCGCTTTCGCGTCGTCTTTGCCTTGCTGGAGCCGGTCATTGAGGCGCTGCGGCCCGTCCCGCCGATCGCGCTCATCCCCTTCTTCATCCTCTGGTTCGGTATCGGCATGTTCGGGCAGGTGCTGCTGGCCGGGCTGGGTTGCTTCATGGTGATGGTCGTGAGTACCATCGAGGCCGTGCGCAACGTGCCGCGCATTTACATCCAGGCGGCGCGCTCGCTCGGCGCCGGTCAGGACCACATCTATCGCACGGTCATCCTGCCGGCCATCGTGCCCGAGTTGATCGCCGGCTGGCGCGTGGCGCTGGCGCTGGCATTTGGGCTGATGATCGCGGCAGAATTGATGGGCGCGCAGGAGGGCATTGGCTTCATGATCATGGTGGCGCGCCGCAGCCTGAATACCCAGACCATCCTGCTGGGCATCATCATCATCGGGATCGAGGCGGCGCTGGCGGATCGCCTGCTTTATCTGTTCACCCGCCGCCTGACGCGCTGGACGGAACGGGACGTGGAACGCTAGCTTGCCCGGCTGTTGCCGGCACCTGTGTGGTTGTCCGCTGGCGGGATGCCAGATAACTGTTTCATAAGGGAGGTAAAGATGAAGGGAAAGCAAGCGCGCGGGATTCTGATCGTCCTGTTGCTGGCCGTTTTCGCCATTGCCGGCGTGCAGGCCCAGGATGAGATGGTCAGCGTCCGTTACGGTGTTTCACCGTTCCAGGATACACTACTGCCAATCCTCGGGCAGGAATTCGGCTGGTATGCCGAAGAAGGGCTCGACGTCGAATTCGTCATCCTCGGCTGGACGGAAGTGCAGGAGGCGCTGGCCGCCGGCGAAGTTGACGTCGCCATCAACAACATCTCCTCGGTCATTGCCACCTTCGATGCATTCCAGTTTGTTTACGCCTACGGCTTCAACATCTTCGACGCCGGCGCGGCGCTGATGGCCAGGCCGGAGTTCAAGTCGGTGGAGGAATTCGAGGAAGAAGGGCTGGAGCGCGAGGATGCCGTCGTCGCGGCCCTGCAACAGATGCAGGGGCACACCGTCGTGACCACCGGCAACACCGACATGGGTCAGGCGGTCGTCGGATCTGCGGCGCGCGTCGGCCTGGACCCGGACATGGACATCACCATCGTTGACCTTAATCCGGACGAGGGTCTGGCCGCCTTCCTCTCCGGCACGGGCGATTTCTACCTGGGCGGTATCCCGCAGCGCACGCGCGCGACGGCCGAAGGTTACAAGCCGGTCGTCGTCGGCGCGGACCTGGCGCCGCCGCCGCTCAACGGCATCATCACCACGCCGGATTACGCCGCCGAAAACCAGGAGACCATTCTGAAGCTGCTGAACGTCTGGTTCCGCATCGTCAACTTCGTCGAGGAGAACACGGATGAGGGCGCGGCCATCATCCTTGACGTGCTCAATGCCCAGACCGGCGCCAACATGAGCGTCGAGGGCTTCAAGGAATTCTGGCAAGGCTACGAGCACTATCCGCTCAACCCGGACGAGATCGTGCGCGACATCCTCTCCGAAGATGGCTACAGCTACTGGCGCGCCCGCTGGGACGACACGAATGACTACTTCGTCAACGTCAGCGGCGTCATCATGGAGCCGGTGCCCACTGAAGGCGTCTTCCTGATGGAAGAGATCCACGCCGCCTACGTGGAAATGTACGGCGAGGATGAAGAGGAAGAAGAGGAAGAAGGATAGCACCTGAGAACGGGAGGGGGTCGCCGCGGCGGCCCTCTCCTGCACGCACAGGGGAAACATGAGCATCATCGACGCGCACATGCACTATGGCACGGACCCGGCCATCGCCGAACATCTGATCGTGCCCTACGTGCAATACGACCAGCCCGCTTCCATCATCCGCATGCTGGATGATTACGGCCTCGACCGGGGCGTGTTGCTGCCGCCCGACCGCATCCTCAATCCACCCTACGATAACGATTACCGCCAGGCAAACGAGGCCGTGGCACGGGCCGTGACCGCCTATCCGGAGCGACTCGTGGGCGCGATACGCCTGAATCCGCTCTTCGGCGAGGAATTCGTGTGGGAGACGGTGCAGTATTTTGTGGAGGAACGCGGCCTCGGCGGAATCAAGATGGTCGCCCGCGCCGACTTCTACAATCCGGCCAGCCTGCGGGTGACGGGCCCGGTTTTCGAGGCGGCGTCCCACCATGACATCCCCATTCTCTTTCATTCCGGACACCCGGGCCGCGATTTGCCCTCGCTCCAGGGTTACGCGGCGCGCCAGTTCCCGCAGGTGAGGGTCATCATCGCCCACATCGGCCTGCACGATTACCTGACGGAGACCATCCTCGTCTGCAAGGAGACGCCCAACGTCTTCGCCGACATGAGCCAGGCCTGGCCCTACGATATCAAGGCCTTCGTGCGCGCCGTGGGCGCCGAACGCCTGCTCTATGGCAGCGACGCGCCTTTCCAGTCACCGCTGGTGGAACGCGTCAAGGTCGAGGAATGCCGCTTCAGCGACGCGGAGCTGGAGTTGATCTTCCACCGCAACGCCGAGCGCATCTGGGGCTTCCCCGCCGCTACCGCATGAGCGGGACCGCGCCCGAATTCGACGTCGTCGCCGTCGGCTCCTGGACCAATTTCGACCACCTGTTTGAGCTAACGTCCCTGCCCGCTGCGGGCGATACCGTGCAGATACGCGGCCCGGTCAGCGACGTGGAGCGCGTGTATTTCGGCGGCTGCGCGCCCAACGTGGCCGTGGCCGCCGCGCGGTTGGGAGCGCGGGCAGCGCTCGTCAGCGTGGTGGGCGAAGATTTCAGCAGCCGTGGCTACGCGGCACATCTGGATGAGTGCGGCGTCGACCGGCGGGCGGCGCAGATCATCCCCGGCGAGCGCTGCGGGCACAGCTTCCTGTTTCGCGACGACAGCGGGGATTCCGTCTGCATTTCGCAACTGGGGGTTGCCGCGCGACAGGATGATTACGCGCCCGACCCAGCCGTCACAGCAGCGGGCAGGGTGGCCGTGGTCACCTACCGCTTCGACCGCTTCACCCTGCGCGCGGCAGAGATCGCGCGGGCGGGCGGCGCCCGCGTGATATTGAGCGGCGCCCTCGAGACGGCGCCCGGGCTGGCCGCCTCCTTCCTCGCCGTGGCGGACATTCTCGTCTGCACCGAACATGAGCGGCGACAGCTTGCCGCGCTGCTGAATTGTGATGGAGCCGCTGCGTTGCTGGAGACGGGGCTGTCAGCCATTGTCAGCACGCGTGGCGCGGCGGGCGCGGTCTGGCGGACGGCAGGGGCCGGCGGGCAAATCCCGGCCGTGGCCCCGGCGCGCGTCGTCGACCCCACCGGCGCCGGTGACGGCCTTGTTGCGGGCCTGGCGCTGGGGCTGGCGCAGGGACAGGCACTGCCAACCGCCATTCAACTCGGCGCGAGCGTCGCCAGCTTTGTGGTGGAAGCCGTCGGTTGCCAGACGAACCTGCCTTCCATGGCAGCAGCGCTGGCGCGCCTGGAGAAGCGGTAAACGCGGGCGCCCGATCCACCCGGCACACCGGAGCGAACGCTTCAGGCCAGGCCTTTCAGGACAGCCAGCGCCGTTGAGTAATCCGGGTGCTCGTGCACTTCCGGCAGATACTGCACGTAGCAAAGGTAGTCTTCGTCATCAATGACAAACAGCGCCCGGTGCAGGATTCTCAGTTCCCGGATGGACGTGCCATAGGCCATGCCGAAGGACCCTTCCCGATAGTCCGAAAGCACCACGTTGCGCGCCACGCCGGCATCGGAACACCAGCGGTCCTGGGCGAAGGGCAGGTCCATGCTGACGGTGATGAAGGCGAATTCGTCGCCCATCTCCGCCACTTCCCTGCTCAGCAGACGCGTCTGTTCGTTGCAGATGGCGGTATCCAGGCTGGGCACGGAACTGACGAGACGAATCTTGCCGGGGGTATCTCCCAGGAGCTGAAAGGGGGTGTGGAACCTGCTCTCAACGGTGACATCAGGCGCTTCATCGCCGGCGGCCAGCCGGGGCCCGTCCAGATGCACAATCATGTCACCCAGATACGTGACGGTTCTGTCGCTCATCATCGCCCCCTTGCCAACATGGGTCCATTAAAACACTAGATTTTGAACTTCACGCCCCTGAGATATTCCCGCACCAGCATGGCCGCCGTCACGCCCTCGCCCGCGGCGGCGGCGACCTGTTTGGTGCTGCCTTCACGCACGTCCCCGGCGGCAAAAATGCCCGGCACTGAAGTTTCAAACATCAGGGGCAGGCGGGCATCGTAGCGCTCCTGCCACCTGCTGTCTGCGGACAGATTGTGCCCGGTGAGTATGAAGCCCGCCCTGTCCAGTTCAACGTCCGTCTCCTCCAGAAAGGAGGTGTTCGGTTCCAGGCCAATGAAAACAAAGGCCCCGTTAACATGTACCTGGTCTTCTGCCCCGCTTTTCACGTCTCGCACCCGCAGACGGCGCAGACGTTTGCGGCCCTCAAAACCGATGGTCATGTTGTTAAAACGGACGCTGACGTTTTCCTGTTCGTCCAGCTTGTCCTGGTAGACCGAATTGGCCGTCAGTTCCTCACCGCGCACCAGCAGCGAGACCCTGTCGGCGATGCCGGCCAGTTCCAGCGCGGCTTCCACGGCGCTGTTGCCGCCACCCAGCACGGCCACGTGCTGGCCCTTGTAGAAGGGGCCGTCACAGGCGGCGCAATAATGCACCCCGTTGCCGAGAAACCTGTCCTCGCCGGCCACGTTCAGGCGCCGGTAGTGGCTGCCCGTGGCGATGATGATGGCGCTGCCGCCGTATTCCTCACCGGTGGACGTGACGACAGTGTGGTACTCACCGTGGCTGTGGATGGTCGCAATGTTGGAGGACTGCAGGATTTCGACACCGAAAAACTCTGCCTGCTCCCGCAGTCTCTCGCTGAACTCAAAGCCCGTGATCGGCTGCGGAAAACCGGGGACGTTGTCCAGAAAGCCGGTGAAGTTGGCGTTGCCGCCCACGGCTTCCCTTTCGATGACCAGGGTTTCGGTCGCATCGCGGGCGGTGAAAAGTGAAGCGGTGAGCCCGGCCGGGCCGGCGCCAATGATGATCAGCGGCCAGAAGGTCCGGTTCATGTGCAGTGTGATGTCCAGCTTTCTGGCCAGTTCCACGTTGCTGGGGCGCAACAGGACGTCGCCATCCTCAAAGACAATCGTCGGCAGAACGCGTTTGCCGTCCGTCTTTTCGAGGATCTCCCGCGTCAGTTCGGGATGCTCAAGAATGTCTAGCCAGCGATAGGGCACGCCATGCTCGCCCATGAAGGTCTTGCAACGCCGGCAGTCCGGGCACCAGTGGGCGCCGTAGATTGTCGCGCGGGGCTGCGTACTCATCTCACCGGCCGTTTCCTGTCAGGGCGAAGCGTTCTCCACCGGCCCCCAAACCGCAAGTTGACAGGCCGCGCAGAAGCTGGTGTGAGGGTGCCCGTCCTCTTGTCTCGCAAACGCCTTTATCTGCGTTTCTTTCCCGGGGACGGCCATAATTCCGTCTAAAATGTGCAGCGGTGTCTCAAGGTATTTCCCCTGCACGCCGGCAATATGCTACCTCAGGGCCGCCACCGCTACCAGAGGCGGCAAGTCCCCGCGTACCAGGTCAACTTGCCAGGATTTTGACAATTGTTGCCGGGCGCGTTACCTTCCCGTCGGTATCGCAAAATGACGCGGGACCCTGGCCGGGCATGACGACATGCACGTCAACAGAATTGAGCGGCATCCAGCGCTGTCATGGTCGACGTCCGCTGATGTCACCATGTCTGGCTTTGCCACCGCCTGCGTTCCGCCCGCCCCGTCGGGTCCGGAGACCGGGCGCATCTCCTGACCCAGGCCATCGCCAGGCGCTCACCGTACAGCAGCGACACTCGTCACATTTGTCAGAACGCATACAGCATGGCGGACGACTGCCGGCAGGAGCGGGCAAGTGTCTGACCCTGACGCAGCCCCTGACACCACTGTTCATTCGACAAAATATATGGAGAAGACCCCGATGAAACGATCTCTTGTGCTCATTTTCGTCCTGTTGCTGGCGCTTTCGGCAACAACGCTGGCCCAGGACGAGGGCGTCCGCCGTCTGCGCGCCAACTTCGCCTGGCCGACGTTTATTGACCCGCACGTTGGCTCCGATTTCTCCAGTTCAATTTCCATCACCAACATCTATGACACGCTCATCTTCCCGAATCCCGCCGGCGGCGTTGACCCCTGGGTCGCGGAAAGCTGGGACATCTCTGATGACGGTCGCACCTACACCTTTAACCTGCGCCAGGGCGTGCTCTTCCACGACGGCAGCGAGGTGCAGGCCGGTGACATCGTCTACAGCTACAACCGTCTGCACAACATCGGTGAAGGATTCGTCTACCTGCTGCCGCCGGCCACGGTGGAGGCGCTTGATGACCACACCGTTCAGTTCACGCTGGAGAACGCCGACCCGCTCTTTACGTTGCGTCTGGCCCGCTTCTACTTCGTCAACGAGGACCTTGTCCGCGCCAACTATGATGCGGACTCCGAACTCTACGGAGAACATGGCGACTACGGCAAGGAATGGCTGCTGACCAACGACGCCGGCTCCGGCCCCTATCAGGTCGTGGAATTCAACCTTGCCGAGCAGCTTGAGATGTCGCGCTTCACCGACTACTGGAACCAGGACGCCTACGTGGAGAACGCGGCCGACGAGGTCACCTTCATCGGCACGATTGAGTTCGCCACCATTCGGGCCCTCTTCCTTGATGGCGAACTTGAGATCAGCGATCCCTGGCAAGGCCTCGAATCCTACAAGTCCCTCGACGAAATCGAGGGCATCAGCATCGATACCACCTCCATGGGCAGTTCGCTCTACTACATGGTGAACAACATCCTGCCGCCCTTCGATGACGTCCATTGCCGCAGGGCAGCTGCCCTGGCCTACGACTACGACACCATCGTAAGCCTCGAATGGCCCGGTACCCCGGCGATGGTCGGCATCCTCTCACAGTCCACCCCCGGGCATAACCCGGACGTCTTCACGCCGCGGCGTGATCTGGACGCCGCCCGGGCCGCCCTGGCCGAATGCCAGTACGCCGACGACATTGAGAACTATCCCATCGAGGTCGTGTGGGTGACGGAAGTGCCGGACGAGGAACAGTTCGCCCTGCTCTTCCAGTCCAACCTGGCCGAGATCGGCATGCCGGTCACGGTGGTGGGTCTGCCCTGGGGCAACGTCGTGGAGAACACGGCCAGCAAGGAGCTGAGCCCGCACATCGTCACGCTCTACACCGGCGCTGACCTGCCGGAAGCCGGACTGCTGCTGAAGCAACGTTACCACTCTGACACGGCCGCCACCTTCTTCCAGAACGAATGGCTGGAAGACGCGGAGCTGGACGCGGCCATCGACGACGCCCTGGCCACGGTCGATATCGGGGAGCGCTTCGCCAAATACATGGCCCTGCAGGAGCAACTGGCTGCCGACGTGGTCTCCTTCTTCCTCTATGACCAGCTGGAGAAACGCGCCGTCGCTGACTACGTGGACTGGGATTCCTCCGCCGGGGCCCGCATTCAGGGCTATCATTACTACCTGCCGCAGATCGGCGTCAACAATCCCTGACGGGCAGGTCGATGAAGCAACAAACGGCATTTTGGCCGATGGACAGTTTGGCAACATCGTTTCGCAAGTAGTGAGGAGAGAGGAAACATGAGAAAGTTGTTGGTTCTGACCCTGCTGTTGTCCCTGGTGTTCGCGACAACAGCCCTCGCCCAGGATGAAAGCCAGTTACGCATTACCTTCTCCTGGGACACCGATATCGACCCGGCCGTGGGTGACGACTTCTCCAGTTCGCACGCCCTGGCCAACATCTATGACACCCTGGTCTTCCCCAACAAGGATGCCGCCGTGGACCCGTGGGTGGCCGAATCCTGGGAAGTCTCCGATGACTTCCTGACCGTCACCTTCAACCTGCGGCAGGGCGTCCTGTTCCATGATGGTTCGGAGTTGCAGGCTTCCGACGTTGCCTACTCCTTCGATCGCCTGAGGGCGGTCGGTGAAGGCTACGCCTATCTGATGCCGGACGCCACCGCGGAAGCCCTGGACGACTACACTGTCCAGTTCACCCTCTCGCAGCCGGACCCCTTCGCCGTTGACAAGATGATCCGCCTCTACATCGCCAATGAGGACGTCGTCCGGGCCAACTACGACATGGAGTCGGACCTCTACGGCGAACACGGCGACTACGGCCGCAACTTCTTGCTGACCAATTCCGCCGGCTCCGGCCCCTATGAGGTCACGGACTACCCGCTGGTTGGTTACCTTGAAATGCGCCGCTGGGACAGCTGGTGGAACGCTGAGAATTTCCACGCGAACGCGGCGGACGTCGTCACCTACGTGGACACCACCGAGGCGGCCACGGTCCGTTCGTTGATGCTGAACGACGAGCTGGAAATCACCGACGCCTGGCAGTCCATCGAAGGCCTGCAGGCCCTCGACGCAGTCGATGGCATTGACGTCATGGCCATCCCCTCCATGACCTCCTTCTACTACATGATGAACACGCGTCTGGCCCCGCTGGATGACGTGCACTGCCGCCGCGCCCTGGCCTATGCCTACGACTACGATCAGGTCGTGGCCCTGGAGTGGCCGGGTACGCAGACCATGGTCGGGCCCGTGCCGCAGAGTCTGGGTGGGCATACCTCCGACCTGACCATCTACGGCCGCGACCTGGACAAGGCGCGGGAGGAACTGGCCCAGTGCCAGTACGCCGACAACATCGCCGACTATCCGATCGACGTGCACTGGATTTCGCAGGTGCCCTTCGAGGAACAGTTCGCCCTGCTCTTCCAGGCCAACATGGCCGAGATCGGCGTACCGGTCAATGTCCTTTCCACGCCCTGGGGCACGGTGGTTGAGAATGCCGCCAACATGGAGACGAGCCCGCACATCGTCACCATCTACGTCTCCACGGACCTGCCGGAAGCCGGTCTGATGCTGCAGCAGCGCTACACCTCACCCACGGCCAACACCTGGCAGCAGAATGAATGGCTGCTGGATGAAGACCTGGACGCGCGCATCACCGATGCCCTGCTCACCATGGACAGGGACGAGCGCTTCGCCAAGTACGCCGACCTGCAGCGCGAGATCGCCGATCAGTCCTACTCGCTTTTCCTCTACGACCAGCTGGAAAAGCACGCCTTCAAGACATTCGTTGACTGGCGCCCGGAAGAGAACAGCCGCGTGATGGGCTATCAAATCTTCGCGCCATACATCGGCGTGGACCAGTAAGGTTCCACACAAGCATGGATGCGGGAGGCGTGGCGTTGTGCTGCGCCTCCCTGTGACAGGCAAGAGGACAGGGTGGCTCCATGAACTTTCTTAACCTGGAGGAACTACAGCGCCTCTTCGTTTTTCTGTTGCGGCGCATTTTTCAGTCCATCTTTGTCCTCTTCGGGCTCAGCATTCTCATCTTTCTGCTCAGCCGCGTCCTGCCCGGCGATCCGGCGCGCATGGCTCTGGGCGCGCGCGCGCCACAGGAGACCATCGAGCGCCTGCGCGAGGAAATGCGCCTCAATGACCCGCTGCTGCTGCAATACCAGTACTGGTTCACCAACGCCCTGCGCGGTGACCTGGGCGACTCGCTGCGCACGCGCCGTCCGGTCGTCGATGACATCGTCGAGTTTCTGCCCGCCTCAATGGAACTGGTGCTGCTGGCCGGCGTCATTTCAGCCATCGGCGGCATCACCCTGGGCACACTGAGCGCGCGCCACAAGGATTCCTGGATCGACAACCTGGTACGTATTGTCTCTTACATGGGCGTGGTGACGCCCGCCTTCGTCGTCGCCATTATCTTTCTTACATTTTTTACGACCGCCGAATTCGGGCTGGACCTGTTTCCTCCCATCGGCCGCCTCAGCAGCGGGTTTGAACCACCCCCACGCGTCACCGGTCTCTACACTGTGGATTCGCTCCTCGCCGGCCAGTTCGATACTTTCCTGGATGCCCTGCATCATCTCATCCTGCCGTCGCTGGCGCTGGCGCTGGGCTCGCTTTCGCAGGAAGCGCGCATCACCCGCTCCACCATGTCCGACAATCTGACCCGCGACTACATCGCCGCGGAGCGCGCGCTGGGTATCCCGGAAAGGACCGTCACCGGCAAATTCCTGCTCAAACCTTCACTGATACCGACCGTATCGATTTTTGGGCTGGACTTCGCCGCCAACCTCTCCAACGCCTTCCTCGTCGAGGTGATCTTCAACTGGCCCGGCATCTCCCGTTACGCCACGACGGCGATGCTGTACAAGGACCTGAATGCCATCGCCGCCGTCATCCTGATCCTGGGCGTGACCTTTATTGTGGTGAATATTCTTGTTGACCTGGTGGTAGGCATTCTGGACCCGCGCATCCGTCTGCGCGGAGCAAGGAGCGACTGATCATGGCCGAAATTGCAATTGGCGCTGCCCCTGAAGCGGTCGACGCCGCCGCGCTGGCGCGCATTCAGCGTCAGAATCGCCGCGAAAATCTTGGGCGCATGTGGTTCAAGTTCTCCCGCAATCCCCTTTCCATCATTGGTCTGCTGATGGTCATTGCCATCATTCTGCTGGCCATCTTCGCCCCCTACGTGGCCCCGTTCCCGGACCACGTAAAGCCCTTCACGGACTTCGTCAACGCCAAGAAGCCGCCGGGCGGGGAGTATCTGCTGGGGACCGACCAGTTCGGCCGTGACATCCTCAGCCGCATCATTTTCGGCTTCCGCTTTTCGCTGCTGATGGCCGTTGTGGTGTTGACGCTGGTTGTGCCGGTCGGCGTGACGCTGGGCATGGTCGCCGGCTACTTCCAGGGAACGATCATCGACACCATCATCATGCGCATCACGGATATCTTCCTCTCGGTGCCACCCCTGATTCTGGCGCTGGCCATCGCCTCCGTGCTGACGCCCAACCTCACCAATTCGATGATCGCCGTCTCCCTGATGTGGTGGCCCTGGTATGCCCGCCTGGTCTACGGCCTTTCCAGCGCCCTGCGCACCGAGTATTTCGTCAGTTCGGCCGAGACCATCGGCGCCAGAACGCGGCACATCCTCTTTCGCGAGATTCTGCCCAACATGATCTCGCCCATCTTCACCAAGATGAGCCTGGACGTGGGCTGGGTCATCATCATCGGCTCGATGCTGAGTTTCCTCGGGCTGGGCGTACAGGAACCCCAGCCAGGCCTGGGCACCATGGTCGCCAAGGGTTCCGACTACCTGCCGACCGGCCAGTGGTGGATGGCCATCTTCCCCGCCCTGGCCATCGTCGTCGTCGTGCTGGGCTTCAACCTGCTGGGCGACGGCCTGCGCGATCTGTTCTCCGCGGAAGAGGTGTAAATGTGACCACGGAAACGCCCCTGCTTGATATTCGGGACCTCTCGGTCCACTTCCGCGTCTATGGGGGCGTGCTAAAGGTCCTCGACCGCATCAACTTCCACGTCATGCCCGGCGAACGCGTCGGCCTGGTGGGTGAGACCGGCTGCGGCAAGACGACCACCATGAAGACCATCCTGCGGGTGCTGCCTTCACCGCCGGCCGAAATCCCGCAGGGCGAGATCTGGTTTCAGGGTCAGGACGTCATGAAGATGAGCCAGCGCGAGCTGGTGCACATGCGCGGCCAGGGCATCTCCATGATCTTCCAGGACCCCACCGCCGCGCTCAATCCTGTCTTCAACGTGGGCCAGCAACTCACCGCCGTCATCCGCCATGCCTCCCCCGAAAACCGGAACCTGAACCGCGACCAGTTGCGCGAACGGGCGCTGGAGGCCCTGCGTCAGGTGGCACTCGCCGACCCGGAGCGCCTGCTGGAGAGTTATCCCATCCAGCTCAGTGGCGGCATGCGTCAGCGCGTCTGCATCGGCATGGCGCTCAGCACGCAGCCCGGCCTGCTCATCGCGGACGAGCCCGGCACGGCGCTGGACGTCACGATCCAGGACCAGGTGCTGCGGCTGCTGCAGAATCTGGTGGAACAGCAGGGCAACTCCTTCATCCTCATCACCCATACCCTGGGCATCGTGCGCCAGATGACGGACCGCGTCTACGTGATGTACGCCGGCAACATGGTTGAGGTCGCGCCGACGCGGCGCCTCTTCACCAACCCGCTGCATCCCTATACCCAGGGGTTGATGGACGCCGTCCCGCGTCTCACCGGCGGCGGCATCAGCGAAGGCATCCCCGGGCGCATCCCGGACTACATGAACCCGCCATCCGGCTGCCGCTTTTCCAGCCGCTGTCCGCATGCCATGCCGGTCTGCAGCCGCGAGAAGCCGCCCGTGTTTCAGGTGGAAGGACCGGAAGACGAGTCGCATGAGGTGGCCTGCTTCCTCTACGACGAGCCACAGAAGGTGAACAACTACAAGGCGGAGGCTGTGCCGGTATGAGCGACGACGTCATCCTGCGCATCGACAACCTGCGTAAGCACTTCATCGTCGGACGCAAGGGCCTCATCAAACGCGAGCCGATCACGGTCAAGGCCGTGGACGGCGTCTCCTTTGACGTGCAACGGGGCGAGACCTTCGGCATCGTCGGCGAATCCGGCTCCGGCAAGAGCACCATCGCCTACATCACCATGGGCATGTACCTGCCCACCAGCGGCACCATTACCTTCAACGGACGCGACATCTTTGAGCGCGGTGACCGGCGGCCGCTTGATCTGCGCAAGGAAATCCAGATTGTCTTTCAGGACCCCGGCTCCTCGCTGAACCCGCGCCGCACCATCCGTCAGATCCTGGACCTGCCGCTGGGCATTCATCAGCCGGAAAAGGACCGTCTGACCGAAATCATCCGCCTGCTGGAGCTGGTCGACCTGCCGCCCGAGTTCATGCACAAGTACCCACGCCAGTTGAGCGGCGGCGAACGCCAGATCGTGGCCATCGCGCGCGCCCTCGCCACCAACCCCTCGCTGGTCATTCTGGACGAGCCCACCTCCGCGCTGGACGTGTCGGTACAGGGCAAGGTCATCAACCTGCTCACGCGGCTGCAGCGCGAACTGAACCTGACCTACATTTTCATCACGCACGATCTGAGCGTGATGCGCAATCTGGCGACGCGCGTCGCCATCATGTATCTCGGTCGCGTCGCCGAGGTCGCCGAAACGGTGCACTTCTTCGAATCGCCGCAGCATCCCTACACGCAAATGCTGCTGTCCTCGATCCCCGTGCTGACGGAGGACGAGGAAGCCCTGCGACCGGCCAGGGTGGTCTCTACGGGTGAGATTCCCAGCCCGGTCGATTTGCCCTCCGGCTGCAGTTTCCATACCCGCTGCCCGCAGGTGATGGACCATTGCCGCCACCTCGATCCGCTGATGGTGCCCATCGACGTCACCGACAGCGACCACATCGTGCGTTGCCACCTGTTCGAGCAACCGAACGGCCAGGTCCAGTCCTGAAATGCGCTTTGCGACCGACATTGGCGGGACCTTCACGGACCTCGTCTGGCAGGATGAAGACACGGGCGCCACAGGCAGTACCAAGGTGCCCACCACCCCGCAGGACTTCGGCGCCGGCGTCGTGACCGCCATCCACCGCAGCGGGCAGGACGCGCGCGGCACCGCCTTCCTGGTGCACGGCACGACTCTGGTCATCAATGCGCTGACCGAACGCAAGGGCGTCTGTACCGGCCTGATCACCACCCGCGGCTTCCGCGACGTGCTGGAAATCGGACGCGCCAACCGACCGGACATCTACAACATGACCTACGTCAAGCCGACGCCCTTCGTCCCGCGCCGGCGGCGCCAGGAAGCGACGGAGCGTCTGAATTTCCGCGGCGAGGTGTTGCAGCCGCTGGACCGTGAAGACGTGCGGCGCGCGGCGGAAGCGTTGCTGGCGGAAGGCGTGGAAGCCATCGCGGTCTGTTTCCTGCACAGCTACGTCAATCCACAGCACGAACTTGAATGCGGCGAAATCCTGGCTGACATCGCGCCGGAAATGCCGGTCACGCTCTCCCACCAGGTGACGCAGGAATGGCGCGAGTTTGAACGCAGCAACACTGCCGTGCTCAACAGTTACGTCAAGCCCATCGTGACGCGTTACCTGAACAATCTCGAAAACGACCTCAACGACATGGGCGTCGCTTCGCGCACGCTGCATTTGATGCAGTCCAACGGGGGCAGCGCCAGCTTCGCCGCCGGACGCCAGTTGCCCGTCAACCTGGTCGAATCCGGCCCGGTCGCGGGCGTTATCGGCGCCGCCCGCGTGGGTGAGCTGATTGGCGAGCCCAACGTCATTTCACTGGACGTGGGCGGCACCACGGCCAAGTGCTCGCTGATCCTGGACGGGGCGCCGCGCATCACCAGCGACTACAAGATCGAGCATGACCGGAGGCGCGCCGGCTATCCCATCCTCGTGCCCACCGTCGACATCGTCGAAATTGGCGCGGGCGGCGGCTCCATCGCCCACGTGGACGAGACCGGCGCGTTGCGCGTGGGCCCGCAGAGCGCCGGCGCCGATCCCGGGCCGGCCTGCCAGGGCATCGGCGACCAGCCCACGCTCACCGATGCCAACCTGGTCGCCGGCCGCATCAATCCGGACTACTTTCTGGGCGGCCGCATCGCATTGAGCGTCGAGCGCGCGCAGGCCGCCCTGCAACCCGTCGCCGCGCACTTCGGCATGACCGTGCCGGAGGCGGCCCTGGGCATCATTCGCATCGCCGATGCCAACATGATCAACGCGCTGAAGCTCGTTTCCGTGCGCCGTGGTTACGACCCGCGCGATTTCGTGCTCCTGCCCTTCGGCGGCGGTGGCGCCCTGCACGGCGCTGCCCTGATGCGTGAACTGCAAACGCGCAAGGTCATCATCCCGGACCAGCCCGGCGTCTTTTCGGCCTGGGGCATGTTGATGAGCGACCTGCGCCGCGACGTGATCCGCACGCGTATCACCCGCGTGGACGCAGGAGCCACAACGGAGCTGGACGAGACCTTTGCCGCGATGAGCGTCCGCGTACACGATGAATTGCTTGCGGAAGGCGTGGCCGCCGCGGACATTCGCAGCGAACGTCACGCCGACATGCGCTATCTCGGCCAGGAACACACGGTCAAGGTGCCGCTGCCGCAGGGTCGCATCGACGACAACGCTGTGGACCGGTTGCTGGACCGCTTTCATCAGGTCCACGAACAGACCTACACCTTCCGCCTCGACACGCCCGTTGAGCTGGTGAACTTCCACGTCACGGCCTTCGGCCTGGTGCCGGCGCCGGCGCTTGAGACCATTTCACCACACGGTCTGACAGCATCCGGCGCGCGCAAGGGGCAGCGAGCGGTCTGGTTCGACGAGCCGCTGCCGCTGACTGCTGACATCTACGAACGGGAACTGCTGCCGCTCGACGAGATGCTCGCCGGGCCGGCCATTATCGAGGAACCCACCGCAACAATTCTCGTCTTTCCGCGGCAACGCGCCTGGCGCGATTGCTACGGCTATATTCACATTCAGGGGGAGGAACAGACATGAGACTGCTTTACATAGACCCCGTTGGCGCCGACTCATTGGATCCCGGACTTTACGACGCCATGCTGGTCGCCAAACGCCCGGAAACGGAAATCGAACTGGTCGCGCTGCCCCATGGCCGGCCCCATCACGTGGAATACCATTCCTACGAGTCCCAGGCCATCGCCGACGTCGTGCGCATCACCTGGCACGAGGCCCCGTCCTTTGATGGCATCATCATCGGCTGCTTCTATGACCTTGGCCTGCGCGAGGCGCGTGAGGTCTCCGGCAGCGCCCCGGTGGTGGCCCCCTGCCATGCCAGCAGCGCCATGGCCGCCACGCTGGCCCAGCGCTTTTCGGTGCTGGTCGGGCGTCAAAAATGGATCTCAAAGATGCACGAGAACCTCGTGCTCTACGGGCATGGCGAGCGCCTGGCCTCCTTCCGCACCATGGGCCTGGGCGTGCGCGATTTCCAGGTGGACCATGAGTTGACCTGCGAGCGGATGCTGGAGGCCGGGCGCGCCGCCATCGAGGAAGACGGCGCCGAAGCGCTCATTCTCGGCTGCACGGCGGAGTACGGCTTCTACCGCCAGATGCAGGATGAACTCGGGGTGCCGGTGCTTGACCCGGTGCTCTCGGCGCTGAAGACCGCTGAAATGATGGCCGAGGCAGCGCTGCGCTTCGACTGGCTGCCCTCGCGCGTCGGCAGCAGCGAGGGGCCGCCCGTCGATGAGGTCCTGCGCCGCGGCTTCTTCGGCGATTCCGCCCCGATTGGCACCCGTCTGTCGGAGGTGGCGCAGCCGCAATGAGCGCGGACCCCTTCACGCTGGAGATCATCGGCGACATGCTGCGCGCCAGCGCCGCCGAGATGTTCATCACCTATGGCCGCAGCGCGCAGAGCCCGATTATCTATGAAGTGCTGGACATGGGCTGTGGCCTGATTTCCGCCGAAGGGGAATTGATCGCAGAGGCCGAGGGCGTCCCCGGTTTCGTCGGCTGCCTGGGCTTCGCCGTCCGTGAGGTGCTGGACAAGTTCGGCGCTTCAGCGCTGCAGCCGGGCGACATCTACGCCTGCAACGACCCCTGGGGCGGCGGCGGCACGCACCTCAGCGACGTCGTGCTGGTGATGCCCCTCTTCCATGAAGCGCGCCTGGTGGCCTTCGCCGCCAACAAGGCCCACTGGACCGAGGTGGGCGGCATGGCGCCGGGCAGCTGGACCACCGATTCGACCGAGATCTATCAGGAGGGCCTGCAACTGCCGGCCCTGCGCCTGTATCACGCGGGTGAAGCGCAGCAGGACCTGCTCGACATCCTTGAGGCCAACGTGCGCCTGCCGGAGATGACCCTCGGCGACATGTACGCCGGCATCGCCTCGCTGCACGCCGGCGCCCGCGGCGTGGCCACGATCTGCGAAAAATACGGCGCTGCTGCCTTGCTGGAGGCCGTCGACCTGCTACTCGCTCGCGGCGAACGCGTCGCCCGTGAGCGACTGGCCGCCCTGCCGGATGGCACCTGGTTCGCCGAAGCCTGGCTCGATGACGACGGCATCGGCGACGAGCCGCAGTACGTTTGCGTCGCCGTGACCATTGAGGGCGAACGCTTCATCGCCGACTACAGCGGTTGCGCCCCCCAGGCGACCGGCCCCATCAACACCACCCACGTCGGCCTGATGGTCGTCGTGCGCGAAATGTTCAAGTGCGTCCTCGACCCTGACTTCCCCAACAACGACGGCTTCTTCCGCCCCATCGAGATCATTTGTCCGCCAGGGACGCTCTTCACGGCGCAACGGCCCGCGCCCACCTCGACCTACTGGGAGACCGGCTCCTATGCCGCCGAGCTGATCTGGCGCGCCATGTACCCGATCGCCCGTGAGCGTCTGCCCGTGGGTCATCACCTCAGCATTTGTGGCACCATCGTCAGCGGCACGGATGAGGACGGTACGCCCTGGGTGCTGGTCGAGCCGCAGGCCGGCGGCTGGGGCGCCACGCATCAACGTGACGGCCAGAGCGGTCTGGTCCCTTCGGGAGACGGCGAGACCTACATCATGCCGGTCGAGGTCTGCGAAACGCGCTACCCCTTGCTGGTCGACCAGTTCGCCTTCAACACCGAGCCGGGCGGCGCCGGGCGCTGGCGCGGCGGCTACGGCCTCATTCGCGACTACCGCGTGACGTCCAGCCATGCCGATCTGACCGCTTCCTTCGGGCGTTTCCGCTTTCCGCCCTGGGGCGCGGCCGGCGGCGCGGACGGTTCCTGCAACGCCATCGAAATCATCCCTGCCGGCGCGGACAGGCCCGCCCTGCGTACCGGGCGCTGCGCCCGCCGGCGCCTGCAACGCAATGACGTCGCCCGTCTGATCACGGCGGTTGGCGGCGGCCATGGCGATCCATTGCAGCGCGAGCCGGCGCGCGTCGCGGCGGACCTGCGCGAGGATTACCTCACGCCGGCGCGCGCGCGCAGCACCTACGGCGTCGTGATGAATGGCGGCGAAGTGGATGAAGCCGCCACGTTGACCTTGCGCGCCGGCCTGGCGCAGGAGCGCGACTCCGGTGCATGACCCCTTCACGCTGACCATCATCCAGGAGCAGTTGCAGGCCGCCGCTGACGAGAGCTTCGTGCGTCTCGGCCGCGCCAGCAAGAGCCCCATCATCTATGAGGTGCTGGACTACGCCTGCGCCCTGCTGACGCCGCAGGCGGAGCTGATCGCCGAGGCCCAGGGCGTGCCCGGCTTCACCGGCGTCCTGCCCGTCGCCGTGGAATCGATTCTGGAGAAGTTCGGCGCGGACAATATGCAGCCGGGCGACGTCTTCGCCACCAACGATCCCTACTCCGGCGGCGGCACGCATCTCAGCGACGTCTGCCTGATCGGCCCGATCATTTACGACGGTGAACTGGTCGCCTTCGCCGCCAACAAGGGCCACTGGACCGAGCTCGGCGGCATGGCGCCCGGCAGCTGGACGACCGACGCCACCGAGATCTACCAGGAAGGCCTGCAATTGCCCGCCGTGCGCGTTTACGACGCCGGCGAGCCGGTGCGGGACATCATCGACCTCATCGCCGCCAACGTGCGTCTGCCCGACATGACGCTCAGCGATCTCTACGCCGGCGTGGCCGCCATTCGCGTTGCCGAAATGCGCGTCCGCGCCATCTGCGAGCGCCACGGGGCCGCAGCCCTGCGCGCCGGCATCGACGCCTTGCTGCGTCAGGGCGAACTGGTCTCACGCAACGCGCTCAGGACCCTGCCAAAGGGCAGCTGGGAAGCGCAGGACTTCATGGACGATGACGGCTTCACGGACGAGCCCATCCCCGTCCGCGTCCGCATCACCGTCACCGACGAGAACTTCATCGCGGATTTCACCGGCTCGTCGCTGCAGCGGCCGGGCCCGGTCAACGGCACCTGGGCGCGGCTGCAGTCCTCGGCCCGCGTGATGTTCAAGTCCATCACGGCGCCGGACTATCCCAACAATGGCGGCTGCTTCCGCCCGGTCAAGGTCATTTGCCCGCCCGGCACCATCTTTACGGCACAACGGCCGGCGCCCGTCTCCACCTACTGGGAGGCCGGCGCGACGGCCATCGACCTGCTGTGGCAGGCGCTCCTGCCCATTGCCGGCGAGCGCCTCTCGGCCGGCCATTTCCTCAGCATCTGCGGCACCAACCTCAGCGGTATTTTTGACAATGGCGACCTGTTCGTGCTCAGCGAGCCCCAGGCCGGCGGCTGGGGCGCGGCGCCCGCCCGCGACGGCCAGAACGGCCTCGTCGCCCAGGGCAACGGCGAAACGCGCAACATCCCGGTGGAGGTCTGCGAGGCGCGCTATCCGCTGCTGGTCGAGCAATATGCGCTGGACATCACGCCCAGCGGCGCCGGGCGCTGGCGCGGCGGGCGCGGCATGGTGCGCGACTACCGGCTGACGGGGCCGTCGGGCCACGTCACCACCACCTACGGGCGGCACCGCTTCCCGCCCTGGGGCGCGGACGGCGGCAACTGCGGCTCCTCCAACAGCGCGGCGGTCATCCGCGCCGGCGCGGACCAGCCGGAAGTGCAGCGCGGCAAACTGGCGCGATATCCCCTTTGCAAGGGCGACCTTGTGCGTATTATCACTGGCAGTGGCGGCGGCCGCGGCAACCCCCTGGAACGACCGGTGGAGGCCGTGCGCGCCGATTTGAAGGCCGGCCTGGTGACCCTGCAACAGGCGGCCGAGCAGTACGGCCTGCGGTTTGACCCGGACACGCTCGACGTCCTTGAGGTCACGCCGGAGCGACGGAACATGTCAATGCAACGGGTTTCAGAGTCCTGAGAGGGAGAGGCAGGTATGCGCGTTTCAGTCGACGTGGGCGGCACCTTCACCGACGTGATCGTCCTGGATGAAGACAGTGGTGACATTCAGCTGGACAAGGTGGCGACCACGCCCGCCAATCCGGCCGAAGGTGTATTGCAGGGCTTCGACAAGGTCGGCGCCCAAACGCAGCAGATCGAGTACTTCGTACACGGCACGACCCTGGGCATCAACGCGATGTTGACCCGCAGCGGGGCGAAGGTCGCCTTCGTCACGACGCGCGGCTTCCGCGATATCTACGTCCTCGGCCGCACCGATCGCGAGCCGATGTACGACTTCAAGTACAAGAAGCCGAAGTCGCTGGTGCCGCGCTCGCTGTGCTTTGAGGTGAACGAGCGCCTCAATTACAAGGGTCAGGTGCTGCACCCCCTTGACGTTGACCAGGCCCGCGCGGTGGCGCAGCGCATCGTGGCCCAGGGCGTCGAATCGGTGGCGGTCTGCTTCCTGCACAGTTACGCCAACCCGGAGCATGAACTGGCCTTTGAGCGGGTCTTCCAGGAAGTCGCGCCGGAAATCTCGGTCACCCTGTCGCACCGCCTGAGCCGCGTCTACCGCGAGTACGAGCGCTCCAGCACGACCGTCATCGATGCCTATATCAAGCCCATCACCCGCAGCTACCTCACCCGCCTCAACAGCGAACTGGTGGACGGCGGCTTTGATGGCACCTTCCTGATGACGCGTTCCGGCGGCGGCGCCATGACGCTCGATACCGCCCGTGAGGAACCGGCGCATCTGGTGCTTTCCGGCCCGGCCGGCGGTGTCATCGGCGGCGCCTACCTCGGCAAACTCATCGACCTGCCCAACATGATCACCGTCGACATGGGCGGCACCAGCCTGGACGCCTCGCTCATCGCCGACGGCGAGCCGACGGTCGAGAACGAGCAGGTCTTCCAGACCCTGCCGATCTCCGTCCCCACCATCGACATTCATACCATCGGCGCCGGCGGCGGCAGCATCGCCTGGGTCGATGAAGGCGGCCATCTGCAGGTCGGCCCGCAGAGCGCCGGCGCCGACCCCGGCCCCGCCTGCTACAGCAAGGGCGGCCAGGAAGCCACCTTCACTGACGCGGCCCTGCAAATCGGCTTCCTGGACCCGAACAACTTCCTCGGCGGCGAGATTGACATTGACCCCGCGCTGGCGGAAGCGGCCATTTCCCGTCTGTCCGGGCAGCTCGGCATGGGCGCGCAGGAAGTCGCCGCCGGCATCGTCAGCATCCTCGAGGCCAAGATGGCCGGCGCGGTGCGCGTCATCTCGGTGGAGCGTGGCTACCATCCACGCGACTTCGCGCTTTGCGCCTTCGGCGGCGGCGGGGCTTTCGTGGCCGCCAACATCTCGCGCGAACTGGGCGTGCCACTGGCCATCATCCCGCCGGGACCGGGCAACTTCTCCGCCCTGGGCATGCTGATGGTTGACGTGGTGCATGATTACGCCCGCACCCACATCACCGGCCTGGTGGACATGGATCCCGCCCAGGCGAACCAGGTCTACACCGAGCTGGCGGCCCAGGGTCAGTCAGCACTGGCGAGCGACGGCTTCGGCGCGGACCGGCAACAGTACCTGCCCAGCGCCGAGATGCGCTATCGCGGTCAGGAACACACCGTCAACATCCCGCTGCCCGGCGTGACGCTTTCCACCGACGACATTCCGCTCATCACCGAGCGCTTCCACGCCGCGCATTTGCAGCAGTACGGCCACAGCATGATGCAGGACCCGATCGAGATCGTCACCCTGCGCCTGCGCGCCGTCGGTCTGCTGCCGCGGCCCGATCTGGCGCGCGTCGCGGCCGGCAGCGGCGACCTGGCCGCCGCCTCCCGCGGCACTCGCATGGTCTACGACCGCGCCAGCCGCTCGCGCATCGAATACCAGGTGTACGACCGCATGAAGCTGGGCGCCGGCGACAGTCTGTCCGGGCCGGCCATCGTCGAGGAACCCAGTTCCACGACCATGGTACACAGCGGCGACGAGCTCAGCGTCGGCGAGTATGGCGAACTGCAGATCAAGGTGGCCCAGGAAGGTGACGGCGGCTCATGAGCGGACTGGACCTCATCACCACGGAGGTCATTCACAACTACCTGCTGTCAGCCGCGCGTGAGATGGAGCGCAATCTCATGCGCACCTCCTACAACACGATCGTCTACGAAATCCGGGATTTCGGCCTGGGCATTTACGACCGCCACTGTCGCCTGCTGGCGGAGGCGCCCGGCCTGGCCATCTTTACGCGCGGCAACGACTACGGCCTTAAGAAGACCGTCGAGTTCATCGGCGAGGAGAACATGGAGCCGGGCGACCTGCTGCTGACCTCCTACCCCTACTGGAGTTCGGCGCACCCGATGGACGTGCTGGCCACCTCGCCCATCTTTGCCTGCGGCGAACTGGTCGGCTACACGGCGATCAAGCTGCACTGGCTCGATCTGGGTCAGAAGGACCCCGGTTACGTCCTCGATTCCGTCGACGTCTTTCAGGAAGGCCTGATCATGCCGGGCCTGAAACTCTACAAGGCGGGTGTCCGGGATGAAGAGATCTACAACCTGATTCGTTTCAACAGCCGCCTGCCGGACCGCGTCATCGGCGACATGAACGCGCAGGTCTCCGCCTGCCGTACCGGCGAACGACGTGTCTCGGAGCTGGTGGAGAAATTCGGAACAGCACTGTTCAATCAGGCAGTCGAGGCCATCCTCGATCATGGCGAACGCGTCGCGCGCGCGCGCCTGGCCGCATTGCCCAAAGGCACCTGGACAGCCGAAGACTGGGCCGACGACGACGGCGTGGACCGCGACATCATGTTGAAGCTCAAGTGCACGGTGACCGTCACCGACGATGAGTTCATCGTCGACTGGAGCGGCTCGCATCCAGCCTGTCGCGGCCCGATGAATTTGCCCATCGGCCTGACCGAGGGCGTCAGCGGGCTGGCCTTCAAGGGCGTCTCCACGCCCGACCTGCCCGCCAACGATGGCCACTATCGTCCCTTGCGGGTGATTGCCCCGCCTGGTGAACTGATGAACGCCCTGCACCCCTCGCCGACCTTTTTCATCTGGACCGGCATACTGGCCCCTGAAGTCGTCTGCAAGGCGCTGGCAAACGGGATGCCCGACCGCGTGCAGGCCTGCAGCGGCGGCGACATCTTCACCGTCATGGGTCTTGGCATGCATCCCGAGACCGGCGTGCCCTGGCTGGAGGCAACCAACGAGGCGGTGGGTTTCGGCGCCTTCGCCGGCAACGATGGTGAGGACGCCATCATGCACGTCAGCGAGCCAGGCTGCCGCAACAATCCCGTCGAGGTACTGGAGAGCAAGGCGCCCTGGATCATCGAGACCTATCACATGCGCCGGGACTCCGGCGGGCCGGGCAAGTATCGCGGTGGCGTGGGCATCACCCGCCGCTACCGCTTCCTGCATCCCTCAACCGTGCTGACCCTGGTCAAGAAGACGAAGTCCGCCCCCTGGGGCATGGCCGGCGGCCATAATGCCGAGGTCGGTCACGTCATCGTGTGGCCTGACACCGAAAAACAGGAGCGGACCGGCGCCATCTACTACCAGATGGACGCCGAAGAGGTCATCCAGAACAATTCGGGCGGCGGCGGCGGCTGGGGCGATCCGCATGAGCGGGACCCGCAACTGGTGCTGGACGACGTGGTGAATGATTTCATCTCGCTCGATTCCGCGAGGCAGCACTACGGCGTCGCCATCGACGCGCAGACATTGACCGTCGACGAGGCGGGCACGGCCGCGCTGCGCGCCCCCGCGCCAACAGGAGGCGCCTGATGAGCACGAACTCCGGGCTGGACCCCATCACCATTGAGGTGATCCACAACTACTTCCTCTCCGCCGCGCGTGAGATGGAACGCAACCTCATGCGCACTTCCTACAGCACCATCATCTATGAACTGCGCGATTTCGGCCTCGGCATCTACGACAAACACTGCCGCATGCTGTCCGAGGCGCCCGGCCTGGCGGTCTTCACCCGCGGCAACGACTACGGCATGCAGAAGACCATTGAGTTCGTCGGCGAAGAGAACATGGAACCCGGCGACCTCTTGCTGACCTCCTACCCCTACTGGAGCTCGGCGCATCCGCTGGACGTGCTGGCGCTTTCGCCCATCTTCGCCTGTGGCGAACTGGTCGGCTACACCGCCATCAAGCAGCACTGGCTCGACCTGGGCCAGAAGGACGCCGGCTACATCCTGGATTCCGTCGACGTCTTCCAGGAAGGCCTGCTGCTGCCCGGCATCAAGCTTTACAAGGCCGGCGTGCTGGACCAGGAAGTGCAGAACCTGTTGCGCTTCAACAGCCGTCTGCCGGATCACATCATCGGCGATCTGAACGCCCAGATCTCCGCCTGTCGCACCGGCGAACTGCGCATCGCCAGCCTCGTGGAGCGTTATGGCCTGGACGTTTATTTCGAGGCGGTCGAGGCCATCCTCGATCATGGCGAACGCGTGGCGCGCGCGCGTCTGGCGGCGTTGCCCAACGGCACCTGGGAGGCCGAGGACTGGGCCGACGACGACGGCATCGACCGCGACACCATGCTGAAGCTCAAGGTGAAGGTCACCGTCACTGATGACGAATTCATCGTCGACTGGAGCGGGTCGCATCCGGCGACCGTCGGGCCCATGAACATGCCCGTCGGCCTGACCCAGGGCGTCAGCGCCCTGGCCTTCAAGGGCATCACCACGCCGGATTCGCCCGCCAACGACGGCAACTACCGACCGCTGAAGGTCATCGCGCCGCCGGGCGAAATCATGCACGCCGTCCCGCCGGCGCCCTGCTTCACCGTCTGGGCCGGCCTGCTGGCGCCGGAAGTGATCCTCAAGGCCCTGTCGCAGGGCATGCCGGACCACATCCCGGCCTGCAGCGGCGGCGACGTCTTCGACGTGATGGGCCTAGGCATGCATCCGGAGACGGGCCTGCCCTGGCTGCAGGCCACCAACGAGGGCGTCGGCTTCGGCGCGCACGCGGATGGCGACGGCGAGGACGGCATCATGCATTTGAGCGAGCCTGGCTGCCGCAACATCCCGGTCGAGATTCTGGAGACCAAGGCGCCCTGGATCATCGAGAACTACTATCTGCGCCGCGATTCAGGCGGGCCGGGCAAGCACCGCGGTGGCGTCGGCGTCACCCGCACCTACCGCTTCCTGCACCCCTCCACCACCCTGACCCTGGTCAAGAAGACGAAGTCCGCGCCCTGGGGCATGGCCGGCGGCATGGACGCCGAGGTGGGCCACGTCATCGTCTGGCCCGGCACGGACAGGGAAGAACGGACCGGCGCCATTCACTATCCGATGGACGCCGAGGACGTCATTTGCAACAACTCGGGCGGCGGTGGCGGCTGGGGTGACCCGCGCGAACGCGATCCGCAGCTGGTGCTGGAGGACGTTGTCAACGACTTTGTCTCGGTCGACTCGGCCAGGCGCGACTATGGCGTGGCGATCGACCCGCACACCCTGACGATCGACGAGGCCGCCACAGCGGCCCTGCGCGGCTGACTGGCATTACTGGAGGAGTGGCAGGCATGGGACAACCCGATCCGATTACCGTAGAGGTCATCCACAACTACTACCTCTCCGCCGCGCGTGAGATGGAACGCAACCTCATGCGCACGTCATACACCACCATCGTCTACGAGATTCGCGATTTCGGCCTCGGCATCTACGACAGGAACTGCCGTATGCTGGCCGAATCGCCCGGTCTGGCCGTCTTCACCTGCGGCAACGACTATGGCCTGCAGAAGACCGTTGAGTTCATCGGCGTGGAGAATCTCGAACCTGGCGACCTCATGCTCACCTCCTACCCCTACTGGTCGTCGGCGCACCCGATGGACGTGCTGGCCACCTCGCCGATTTTCTACAGGGACGAGTTGATCGGCTTCACCGCGATCAAGCAGCACTGGGTCGACCTGGGGCAAAAGGAAGCCGGCTACATGCTGGATTCCACCGACGTCTTCCAGGAAGGCCTGATCATGCCGGGCATGAAACTCTACCGGGCCGGCGTGCGCAACGAGGAGATCGTCAATCTCATCAAATTCAACAGCCGCATTCCGGACCGCGTCATCGGCGACATGAACGCGCAAATTTCCGCCTGCCGCACCGGTGAGCGACGCATCGCCGAGCTGGCAGAGCGCTTTGGCGTGGACACGCTGTTGCAGGCCATCGAGGCCATCCTCGACCACGGCGAACGCATTTCGCGCTCCCGCCTGGCGGAACTGCCGAAAGGCACCTGGACGGCCGAGGATTTCGCCGATGACGATGGCATCAATCGCGACGACATGCTCAGGCTTAAATGCAAGGTTACCGTCACCGACGATGAATTCATCGTGGACTGGCGCGGCTCACAGCCCACGACGCAGGGGCCGATGAACCTGCCAATCGGCCTGACCCGCGGGGTCAGCGGCCTGGGCTTCAAGGGCATCACCACGCCGGACTACCCGGCCAACGCCGGCCACTACCGCCCGCTGCGCGTCATCACCGAGGAAGGCAGCATGACACACGCCGTCGCGCCCTCGCCGACCTTCACGCTCTGGGCCGGCCTGCTGATGCCGGAGGTGATTCTCAAGGCGCTCTCGCAAGGCATGCCGGGCAAGGTGCCGGCCTGCTCCGGCGGCGACATCTTCAGCGTCATGGGCCTGGGCGTCCATCCGGAGACCGGCCTGCCCTGGCTGGAAGCCACCAACGAGGCCATCGGCTTCGGCGCCTTTGCCGGCCATGACGGCGAGGACGGCATCATGCACCTGAGCGAGCCCGGCTGCCGCAACAATCCGGTCGAGGTCGTGGAAACCAAAGGCCCCTGGCTCATTGAGAATTACGGTATGCGCCAGGATTCGGGCGGCCCGGGCGAATATCGCGGCGGTGTCGGCGTGACGCGCACCTACCATTTCAAACATGACGCCCAGGCGCTGGCGATCGTCAAGAAGACCAAGACCGCGCCCTGGGGGATGCATGGTGGCATGGACGGCGATCCCGGCTCCGTCACCATCTGGCCTGGCACGGACAGGGAACGGGTCAACGGCTCGCTGCACGAAAAGGACCTGAAGGCGGGCGACGTCATCATCAACTCCTCGGGCGGCGGCGGTGGCTGGGGCGACCCCCGGAAACGCGCGGCCGGACGCGTGCTGGAAGACGTAATCAACGGCTTCGTGTCGCTCGAATCGGCCCGCAGCAACTATGGCGTGGCGGTCGACCCGGAGACCATGACGATCGACGAGGCCGCCACAGCCGCATTGAGAAACCAGGGCGGTTAAGGAAGGAGAAGCGGGAATGGGCGCACCAGATCCAATCACCGTGGAGGTGATCCACAATTACTACCTCTCCGCCGCGCGCGAGATGGAACGCAACCTCATGCGCACCTCTTACACCACCATCGTCTATGAAATCCGCGATTTCGGCCTCGGCATCTACGACAGGGACTACCGCATGCTGGCCGAGTCGCCCGGCCTGGCCATTTTCACCTGCGGCAACGACTACGGTCTGGAACAGACGATGGAGTTCATCGGAAAGGAAAACCTGGAGCCGGGCGACCTCATCCTGACCTCCTACCCCTACTGGTCGTCGGCGCATCCGATGGACGTGCTGGCCACCTCGCCGATTTTTTACAAGGACGAACTCATCGGCTTCACCGCCATTAAGCAGCACTGGATCGATCTGGGCCAGAAGGAAGCCGGCTACATGCTGGATTCCACCGACGTTTTCCAGGAAGGCCTCATCATGCCGGCCATGAAGCTCTACCGGGCCGGCGTCCGCAACCAGGAAATCGTCAACCTCATCGAGTTCAACAGCCGCATCCCGGACCGCGTGATCGGCGACATGAACGCCCAGATTTCCGCCTGCCGCACCGGTGAGCGCCGCGTCGCCGAACTGGCCGAACGCTTTGGCCTGGACACGCTCGAGCAGGCTATCGACGCCATTCTCGACCATGGCGAACGCCTGTCCCGCTCGCGCCTCGCCGAGTTGCCAAAAGGCACCTGGGAGGCCGTGGACTGGGTCGACGACGATGGCATCGACCGCGACACCATGCTCAAACTGAAGGTGAAGGTCTCCGTTACCGATGACGAGTTCATCGTCGACTGGACGGGGTCGGAACCCACGACGCGCGGGCCCATGAACCTTCCCATCGGCCTGACCCGGGGCGTCAGCGGGCTGGCCTTCAAGGGCATCACCACGCCGGAGTACCCGGCCAACGCCGGTCATTACCGGCCCTTGCGGGTGATCACCGAGGAAGGCAGCATGATGCACGCTGTATCCCCGGCGCCGACTTTCACCATCTGGGCCAGCCTGCTGGCGCCGGAGGTTATCATGAAGGCCCTGGCCCAGGGGATGCCGGACATCATCCCCGCCTGCTCCGGCGGTGATATTGCCGACGTGATGGGCCTGGGCATCCATCCGGAGACCGGACTGCCCTGGCTGGAAGCCACCAACGAGGCCATCGGCTTCGGCGGCTTCGCCGGCCACGATGGCGAAGACGGCATCATGCACCTTACCGAGCCCGGCTGCCGCAACAACCCGGTTGAGGTGCTGGAAACCAAGGGGCCCTGGATCATCGATGACTACGGCTTCCGTCAGGATTCCGGCGGACCGGGCAAGTTCCGCGGCGGCATGGGTGTAACGCGCACCTATCACTTCAAACATGACTCCCAGGCGCTGGCCGTCGTCAAGAAGACGAAAGCCGCCCCCTGGGGCATGCAGGGGGGACACGATGGCAAGCCCGGCCAGGTCACCATCTGGCCGGGAACGGAGCGGGAGCGGGTCAACGGCGCCCTGCACGAAAAGGACCTGAAGGACGGGGACATCATCATCAACTCCTCGGGCGGCGGCGGTGGCTGGGGAGACCCGCACGAACGCGACCCTCAACGCGTGCTGGAGGACGTCGTCAACGAATATGTCTCGCTTGAGTCGGCGCGGCGGGACTACGGCGTCGCCATCGATACGGCAACCATGACCGTAGACGAGGAGGCGACGGCGGCCCTGCGCGCGAGCCAGTGAGCCCTGTCAGGAGACCTGCCATGAGCGGGCTGGACCCAATCACCACGGAAGTCATTCACAATTACCTGCTCTCCGCTGCGCGTGAGATGGAACGCAACCTCATGCGCACCTCCTACAGCACGGTGATCTACGAGGTGCGGGATTTCGGCCTCGGCATCTACGACAAGCACTGCCGCATGCTGTCCGAGGCGCCCGGCCTGGCGGTCTTCACCCGCGGCAATGACTACGGCCTGAAAAAGACGGTCGAGTTCGTCGGCGCCGACAACATGGAGCCCGGCGACCTGTTGCTCACCTCCTACCCCTACTGGTCCTCGGCGCATCCGCTGGACGTGCTGGCCGTCTCGCCCATCTTTGCCTGTGGCGAGCTGGTCGGCTACACCGCCATCAAGCAGCACTGGCTCGACCTGGGCCAGAAGGACGCCGGCTACATCCTGGATTCTGTCGACGTCTTCCAGGAAGGCCTGCTCATGCCCGGCCTCAAGCTTTACAAGGCCGGCGTTCTTGACCAGGAAATCGAAAACCTGCTGCGCTTCAACTCACGCATGCCGGAGCGCATTATCGGCGACCTGAACGCCCAGGTCTCCGCCTGCCGCACCGGCGAACGACGCGTCACGGGCCTGGTGGAACGCTTCGGCCTGGAGACCTGGCACGAGGCCGTCGAGGCGATTCTCGACCACGGCGAACGCATCACCCGCGCGCGCCTGGCCGAATTGCCCAACGGCACCTGGAGCGCCGACGACTGGGCCGATGACGACGGCATCGACCATGACACCATGCTCAAACTGCACGTGACGGTCACCGTGACGGACGACGAGTTCATCGTTGACTGGAGCGGGTCGCATCCGGCCACGCCCGGACCCATGAATCTGCCCATCGGCCTGACCGAGGGCGTCAGCGCCCTGGCCTTCAAGGGCGTCACCACGCCGGACACGCCGGCCAACTCCGGCAACTATCGTCCGCTGAAGGTCATCGCCCCGCCAGGTGAGATGATGCACGCCCTGCCGCCGGCCCCGACCTTCACCGTCTGGGCCGCCCTGCTGGCGCCGGAGGTGATCCTCAGGGCGCTGGCGAAGGGCATGCCGGAGCGCGTCCCGGCCTGCAGCGGCGGCGACGTCTTCAGCGTTGTCGGCGTTGGCGTGCATCCCGAAACGGGCAACATGTGGCTGGAGGGCAACAACGAGGCGGTCGGCTTCGGCGCCTACGCCGGCGCCGACGGCGAGGACGCCATCATGCACCTCAGCGAACCCGGCTGCCGCAACAATCCGGTGGAAGTGGTCGAAACCAAGGCGCCCTGGATCATCGAGACCTACCACATGCGCCGGGACTCCGGCGGCCCCGGCAAGTACCGCGGTGGCGTGGGCGTTCGCCGCAGCTACCGTTTCCTGCAACCGGCCACCACCCTGACCCTGGTGAAAAAGACGAAGTCCGCGCCCTGGGGCATGGCCGGCGGCCATGACGCCGAGGCCGGGCACGTGGTGGTCTGGCCGGGCACGGCGAAGGAGGAACGCACCGGCGCCATTCATTACCCGGTGGACGCCGAAGACGTGCTGCAGAACAACTCGGGTGGCGGCGGTGGCTGGGGTAACCCGCGCGAACGTGACCCGCAACGGGTTCTGGACGACGTCATCAACGACTTCGTCTCGCTGGAGTCCGCGCGGCGGGACTATGGCGTCGCCATCGACACGGAGACGATGACCGTAGACGAGGAAGCGACGGCGAAGCTGCGAGCGGGCTAGCGAGTTGCCCGCAGCAGGGGGCATGGCATGAGCGGGCTGGACCCGATCACCACGGAAGTCATCCACAACTACCTGCTCTCCGCCGCGCGTGAGATGGAACGCAATCTCATGCGCACCTCCTACAGCACGGTGATCTACGAGGTGCGGGATTTCGGCCTCGGCATCTACGACCAACACTGCCGCATGCTGTCCGAGGCGCCCGGCCTGGCGGTCTTCACGCGCGGCAACGACTACGGCCTGAAGAAGACCGTCGAATTCGTGGGCGCCGAAAACATGGAGCCGGGCGACCTGCTGCTGACCAGCTATCCCTACTGGTCCTCGGCGCACCCGATGGACGTGCTGGCCGTCTCGCCCATCTTCGGCGGCGGCGAACTGGTCGGTTACACCGCCATCAAGCAACACTGGATGGACCTGGGGCAGAAGGACGCGGGCTACGTCCTCGATTCCACCGAGGTATTCCAGGAAGGCTTGCTGATGCCCGGCCTCAAGCTTTACAAGGCCGGCGTACTCGACCAGGAAATCGAAAACCTGCTGCGCTTCAACACCCGCGTGCCGGACCGTGTCATCGGCGACCTCAACGCCCAGGTCTCCGCCTGTCGCACCGGCGAACGTCGCGTCACCAGCCTCGTCGAGCGCTTTGGCCTGGACACCTACGACGAGGCCGTCGAGGCCATCCTCGATCACGGGGAGCGGATTGCGCGCGCCCGTCTGGCGCAACTGCCCAACGGCACCTGGGAGGCCGGGGACTGGGCCGACGACGACGGCATCGACCACTCCATTCTGCTCAAAATCAGGGTGAAGGTCACCGTCACGGACGATGAATTCATCGTCGACTGGAGCGGCTCGCATCCCGCCACGCCCGGACCCATGAACCTCCCCATCGGTCTGACCGAGGGCGTCAGCGCCCTGGCCTTCAAGGGCATCACCACGCCGGACACGCCCGCCAACACCGGCAACTACCGCCCGCTCAGGGTCATTGCGCCGCCGGGTGAAATGATGCACGCCATCCCGCCGGCGCCGACCTTCACCGTCTGGGCCGCCCTGCTGGCGCCGGAAGTCATTCTGAAGGCCCTGTCGGCGGGCCTGCCGGACCACATTCCGGCCTGCAGCGGCGGCGACGTCTTCAGCGTGATGGGCCTCGGCGTTCACCCGGAGACGGGCCAGATCTGGATGGAAGGCAGCAACGAGGCCGTCGGTTTCGGCGCCTTCGCCGGCAGCGACGGCGAGGACGCCATCATGCACCTCAGCGAGCCCGGCTGCCGCAACAACCCGGTCGAGGTGGTGGAGACCAAGGGGCCCTGGATCATCGAGAGCTATCGCATGCGCCGGGACTCAGGCGGTCCGGGCAAGTACCGCGGTGGCGTCGGCGTCCACCGCACTTACCGCTTCCTGCATCCCGCCACGACCCTGACCATGTGCAAGAAGACCAAGTCCGCGCCCTGGGGCATGGCCGGCGGCCATGACGCCGATGCCGGTCACGTGGTGGTCTGGCCGGGCACGGAGAAGGAAGAGCGGGCCGGCGCCATCCACTATCAGGTGGACGCCGGAGACGTGCTGGAGAACAATTCCGGCGGTGGCGGCGGCTGGGGCAACCCCCTTGAGCGTGACCCGCAACGGGTGCTTGACGACGTGATCAACGACTTCGTGTCGCTGGAAGCCGCGCGCAGGGATTACGGCGTCGTCATCGACGCGGAGACCCTCCAGGTCGACGAGCGAGCGACGGCAGCCCTGCGCGCCTGAGTGAAAGAACCCTGAGGCAGCGTCCCGGCCCATCTGTCCCATGGCATGCCAGGTTATTGGTGAAGCGACGAATTGCCGCTATTAATCCGGTTGAAAGGCGGGACGCCCCGGCACAGGTTCAGAAAGGAGATTGAGTAGTCAGCCGCCCCGGCCTGCTGTTGTTGTTCCCTGTCCCGCTTCTGTGAAGAAAATGTGAATTGAGTGAGGAGGAATTTGGCATGAAGAAGTCATTGACTTTCGTAATCCTGCTTTCATTGCTGCTGCCCCTGGCCGTCCTGGCCCAGGATGCCGAACCGACGCCGGACGTCGCCATGCTGGGCGAGGGCGAACTGAACATTTCCTACTGGAACGGGCTCAGCGGTTCCGACGGCGTGACCATGAACGAAATGCTGGCGGATTTCGTCGCCGACAACCCGGACATTTCCGTCACCAGCGAGATCATCCCCTGGAACACGCTCTACGCGAAATTGCAGGCGGCTTTCGTGGCCGGCAATCCACCCGACCTGATTCTGATGCACGCCTCCGAAGTGCCCCAGTACGCCAGTTACGGCGTGGTCAAGGACCTCGGCTATCTGTATGAATCGGGCGGCGGCTGGTTCCCGGATGACGACGTCTCCGACGTCACCTATGCCGGCATGCAGTGGGAAGGCACGACCTACGGCATCCCGCTGGACAATCACGGCCGCGGCCTGTGGATCAACAACGACCACTTCGAGGCCGCCGGGCTGGACCCGGACATGGACCAGCCCACCACCTTCGAAGGCTGGGTGGAGCTTTTCCAGCAACTCACCCTGGATGGCAACGGCAACAACCCCACCTCCGCTGACTTCGACGTCGACAACGTGGTCCAGTGGGCCTACGGCGTCGGCAACTGGCCGCTGGCGGACTTCCTGACCCTGCTCATCCAGCATGGCGGCAGCATGGTCAGCGAGGACGGCAGCACCATCACCATCAACTCCGAGGCCGGCATCAAGGCCCTGTCGCAGTATCACGACCTGGTCTACAAGTATCAGGTCTCGCCGCCCGCGGCCGGTTTCGATACCTGGGGCGCCTTTGCGGCCGGCCAGCTGGCCGTGATCCCGACCGGCACCTGGTTCCGCAATTTCTTCATGACCACCGATATCAACGGCCAGGCCTGGACGACGGTGCAGTTCGGCGAGCAGCCATCGACCTGGTTCGGCATCCACACCTTCCTGATCCCCGACAGTCTGGAAGGCGACAAGCTGGCGGCGGTGGAACGATTGCTGCAATGGATCAGCGACAGCGAGAATCAGGTCTACTGGGCCGGTTCCGGTCAGGTGCCCGCGCTGCTCTCCGCCCAGGAAGTGCTGGACCCGGAGAACTACCCCTCCAACATCGTCATGGGGCAGAGCTTCACGGACTATGGCTTCCTGGACTTCAAGAGCACCGTCACCCAGGAGCTCTACGCCGCGCTGGACCCGGAGCTGGATGCCGTCCTTAATGGCCTCAAGTCCGTCGAGGACGCCCTGAACGACGGCGCCGCGCGCATGCAGGCAATTCTGGACCGCGCCGAATAAGCGCTTGCGGCAGAAACCAGAGTCCCTGGGGAGGATGCTCCTGGAGACCTGACTGTCTGTGCGGTACCATAGTGCAGGCTGGCCCGGACAATAACTGTTGCCTGGGTCAGTCTGCACCTGTCGTATTTTTCATCAATAGTAGTGAGGAATGGAGAGAGTCATGAACGGAAACATTTTCAGGTTGGTCATTGTGCTGCTGCTGGCAATTCTGGCATTGCCCCTTGCTGCAGTGGCCCAGGATGCGGACCCCGTCGTCACGGACCTCGGCGAAGGTGAATTCAAGGTCTCCTTCTGGCACGGTCTGGGCGGCTCCGACGGCGAAACCCTGAACGAGATGCTGGTCAATTTCGTCGACGAGAACCCGGATGTCGGCGTGACCGCCGAACTCATCCCCTGGGACACGCTCTACGCGAAGCTGCAGGCCGCTTTCCTGGCCGGCACCCCGCCGGACCTCGTCCTCATGCACGCCTCCGAGTTGCCGCAATACGCCAGCTATGGCGTGATCCGCCCGCTGGGCGACTGGTACACCTCCGGCGGCGGCTGGCTGCCCGATGAAGACCTCGCTCCACCCACCTACGCCGGCATGCACTATGACGACGTGCTCTATGGCATACCGCTGGACAACCACGGTATGGGCCAGTGGATCAACGTCGACCACTTCGAGGCGGCCGGCCTGGACCCGGACGGACCCATGCCGGATTCCTACGAAGGTTGGGTCGAGTTGTTCCAGCAGCTGACCCTCGACGCCAACGGCAACAACGCGGCCTCGGATGACTTCGACCCGGAGAACGTCGTGCAGTGGGGTTACTCTGTGAGGCAATATCCGCGCGTCATTTACCTCGCCCATCTGGCGCAGCATGGGGGCAGCCTGGTCAGCGAGGACGGCACGACCATCACCGTCAACTCCGAGGCCGGCATGGCTGCCTTGCAGAACAGCGTTGACCTGGTCCACAAGTATCACGTCTCGCCGGTTCCGGCCGGCTTCAATGCCTGGGAAGGCTATGCCAACGGTTCCGTATCCGTGCTTCCCGCCGGCACCTGGTTCCTCAATTTCTCCAGAACGATTGACGTCAACAGCAAAGCCATCGCCTTTAACCAGTTCGGCGCCGAGCCGGCCGCCTGGTTTGGCATGCACACCTTCTTCGTGCCGGCAATTCTTGAGGGCGAGAAGCTGGAGGCCGTCGAGACCCTGTTGCAGTGGATAAGCGCCAACCAGGGGCACTGGGCCTTGTCCGGCCAGGTGCCGGCCCTGCTCTCCGTGCAGGCGTCGCTGGACCCCGAGAATTTCCCCTCCAACATCGTGCTGGGCGCCAGTTTCGCCGATCACGGCGTTCTCGATTTCTCCAGCACCGTGACCGCGGAGCTGTACCGGGTCGGCCTGGAACCGGAACTGAACGCGGCGCTCAACGGCCAGAAGACGGTCGAGCAAGCGCTTAACGACGCGGCCGAGCGTATGCAGGCGATCCTTGATCGCGGCGAATAGCTCCTCCTGAGCAAGATGGCCGGGGGCGGTCGTCCCGCCTCCGGCCATGGTCGGCGCGAGCAACGCCACCTGATGAAGGCCAGCGTTACGAGACCTGATCTGTCATGACGGGCGCATCCGCCACTCCCGGCGCGGGCCTGGACCGGCGGCCTTCCTGGTTGCCGGAGATCAACCTGAAAAGGCGCGAGGAAATAGCCGCCTGGCTTTTCCTGGCGCCCTTCCTGGCCTTTTTCGCCATCTTCGTCGCTCGCGCCATGCTGGCGGCCATGCAGATGAGTTTTTACGACTGGCACGCCCTGCGTCCCTCAAGGCCGTATGTTGCTTTCGGCAATTACGAGGAATTGCTCAGGGACGACGTCTTCTGGTTCGCCCTGAAAAACACCATCGTCTTCACCGCCATGACTGTCGCGGGTACGACGGTCGTTGCCCTGGCGGCCGCCCTTGCGGTCACGCAACCCATCCGGCGGGCCAACTTTTTCCGCGTACTGCTCTACATGCCGTCGCTGTTTTCGGTTGGCGCGGTGGGCCTCATCTGGGTCTGGTTGCTGAACTCCCAGTTTGGCGTCATCAACTATGGTCTCAGCTTCTTCGGCATTCGACCCGTCAACTGGTTGGGCGACCCGGTCCTGGTGCTGCCGGCGCTGAGCCTGACGACCATATGGTGGGCCTTCGGCTTTCCCATGCTGATTTTCATCGCAGGGTTGCAAGGCATCCCCGGGCACCTCTATGAGGCGGCGCGCATCGACGGCGCCAACGGTCGCCAGCTTTTCTTCAACATCACCCTGCCCCTGCTGCGGCCAACCATCCTCTTCGTCACCGTCACCGGCGTCATCGGTCACTTTCAGGTCTACGGGCAACCCTTCATCATGACCAATGGCGGACCGGGACGCTCATCCTATACCGTCATTTTCTACTTCTATCATACCGCCTGGGCTTCCTTCCGCATGGGCTATGGCGCCGCGGTAGCGGTGGCCCTGGCCGTCATCATGGCCATCGTGACCGTCGTACAATTTCTTGTCATCAGCCGGCGCGTGGAGTATTAGTACCAGGAGGATCGGGCCATGGCATCCATGCATCAAACACGCGCGTGGCACAACAATTTCCGGGCCTATCTGGTGCTGGTGGCGCTGTCCCTGTTCGTGTTTATGCCCATGCTGGTGGTCTTCTCACAGTCCCTGATGACCAACCAGGAAGTCACTCGCTGGCCGCCGCAGATCATTCCGGTCAACCCGACGCTGTTCAACTACAATGACGTGCTCACGCGCCAGGACCTGCGCCTCGACCTGTGGCTGCGGAACAGCATGGTGGCGGCGACGGGCCATACCTTTGCCGTGCTGGTCATTTGCGCGCCGGCGGCCTACGCCTTCGCGCGCCTGCGTTTCCGCGGCAGCAACGCCCTCTTCGCGCTCCTGCTGGTAACCATCATGATCCCTTCCCAGGTCACCCTCATCCCCAACTACCTGCTGATGCGCGATCTGAAGTGGCTGGACAGCTTCAACGCCCTGGTCTTCCCGGGCGCGGCCAACGTCTTTGGCGTTTTCCTGCTGCGTCAGTTCTTTATGCAAATTCCGCATGAACTGGAAGAAGCGGCCGTGATGGATGGCGCCGGCTACCTGCGCCGCTTCACGCGGATCGTCCTGCCGCTCTCGTCAAACGCGCTGACGGCGCTGGCCATCTTCGTCTTTCTGGGGCACTACAACGACCTTTTCTGGCCCTTCATCGTCACCAACAGCCTGGAGACGCGTACCCTGCCGGTGGGACTGACCATCCTCAACTCGGCCTACGGCATGCAGTACCGCCCCATGGTGCTCTCCGGCGCCGTGCTCTCGACCATTCCCATCCTGATCGTCTACATCATCTTCCAGCGCCGCATCATTCAGGGCGTGACCCTGACCGGCGGCATGGGCGGCCGCTGAAAACGATGGCTTAACGGCTGTCAGATTCCCACATGGAAGGAACGCCTGTGGCCGAAAACAAGACAGCTCACATCCACGTCGACACCAACCGTATCATCAGCCCGGTCTCGCCTCTGCTCTTCAGCGGTTTCGCCGAGCATATGGGCCGTTGCATCTACGGCGGCATCTATGACCCCGGCTCACCCCATGCCGATGAAAACGGACTGCGCCGCGACGTGCTGGCGGCGCTGCGCGAACTGAATTTCCGCTCCATTCGTTATCCGGGCGGTAACTTCCTCAGCGGCTACGACTGGGAGGATGGCGTCGGCCCGCGTGAGCAGCGCCCGGCGCGGCGCGAACTGGCATGGCAGTCCATTGAAAGCAACCGCTTCGGCACCGACGAATTCATCGATTTCTGCCGCGAAATCAGCAGTGAGCCCATGCTGGCCGTCAACCTGGGCACCGGCAGCATCCAGGACGCCGCCAACCTCGTCGAATACTGCAACGCCCCGCCCGGCACGAAGTACGCCGACATGCGCGTCGCCAACGGTCACAGGCAGCCACACGACGTGAAGTACTGGTGCCTCGGCAACGAGATGGACGGCGCCTGGCAGATCGGCCATCTGGAGGCGCATGAATACGGGCGCAAGGCGCTGGAAGCCGCCAAAATGATGCGTTGGCACGACCCCGACATCCAGCTCGTGCTCTGCGGCTCCTCCACCTGGGAGATGCCCACCTTCCCGGAATGGGACCGTATCGCCCTTGAGCATTGTTACGAACTCGTCGATTACCATTCGATGCACAAATACGCCGACAACCGCGACGACGACACGGACAGCTTCCTCGCCACGTCGATTGCCTTTGAGGAATTCGTTGACACGCTGGAGGGCGTGCTGCGTTACGTCAAGGCGAAGACACGCAGCAAACGTGACGTGTTCCTCTCCTGGGACGAGTGGAACATCTCGGGTGATTACGGGGAGGTGAAGGGAAACTGGCAACAGGCGCCCCGGCTCATCGAGGAAGTCTACACCCTTGAGGATGCGCTGATGGCGGCCCAGTGGCTCAACGTCTTTCTGCGTCGCGCCGACGTGCTCAGGATCGCCTGCCTGGCGCAGATCGTCAACGTCATCGCCCCGATCCTCACCGAGACCGACGCCCTGCTGAAGCAGTCGATCTACTACCCCTTCCTGCTCTTCAGCCGACTGGCCGGCGGGAATTCGCTCGACGTGCTGGTGCAGTCACCACGGCATGAGACGAAGCAATTCGGAGACGTGCCCCTGCTGGACGCCGCCGCCACCCACGACCCGGAAACGCGCCTGGGCGCGCTGTTTGTGGTCAACCGCAGCCAGACGGAGTCCGTGCCGCTCGCCTTTCACTGGCATAACGTCCGGCCCTTCAACGTCCGGGCCTGGCGCCTCGGCGGCACGGACCCGAAAGCCGCCAACAGCTTCGACGAGCCGAACCGGGTCGTGGCGCGGCCACTGAATGTTCAGTCGATCGAGACCGGCAGCAAACTGCTGCTGCCGCCGCTCTCCTTTACGGCCTTCGAGATGATGCTGCGCTGACGGCTGCCAGTAACGCATGGCAGCCTGAAAAAGTTCAATGAGGTCGTCTCGCCCGGCCGGGCGCGGCGACAGCCTCGTGACCCTGTGCCGCGGCATGGGCGGGCGTTGATGCCTGTGTCACAATTGTTTTCCTGTCCCCCAACAAGGAGATGACGCCGTGCCGCAGAGTGAAGCCGCCCACGTTCATATCGATACCAATCGTATCATCAGCCCGGTCTCGCCCCTGCTCTTCAGCGGCTTCGCCGAGCACATGGGGCGCTGCATCTACGGCGGCATCTATGACCCTGGCTCACCCCATGCCGATGAAAACGGACTGCGCCGCGACGTGCTGGCGGCGCTGCGCGAACTCAACTTCCGCAGCATGCGCTACCCCGGCGGCAACTTTCTCAGCGGCTACGATTGGGAGGATGGCGTCGGCCCGCGTGAGCAGCGCCCGGCGCGGCGCGACCTCGCCTGGCAGTCCGTCGAAAGCAACCGCTTCGGCACCGACGAATTCATCGATTTCTGCCGCGAAATCAGCAGTGATCCCATGCTGGCCGTCAACCTGGGCACCGGCAGCATTCAGGACGCCGCCAACCTCGTCGAATACTGCAACGCCCCGCCCGGCACGAAGTACGCCGACATGCGCGTCGCCAACGGTCACAGGCAGCCACACGGCGTCAAATACTGGTGCCTTGGCAACGAGATGGACGGCCCCTGGCAGATCGGCCACCTGGAGGCAGATGAGTACGGGCGCAAGGCGCTGGAAGCCGCCAAAATGATGCGCTGGCAGGACCCGGACATCAGGCTCGTGCTCTGCGGCTCCTCCAGTTCCTTCATGCCGACCTATCCCGAATGGGACCGCATCGCCCTCGAGCATTGCTACGAGCACGTGGACTACCATTCGCTGCACTACTACGCCGCCAACCGCGATGACGACACTGACAGCTACCTCGCCACGACGATCGCGCTGGAGGACTTTGTCGCTACCCTTGAGGGCGTGCTGCGCTACGTCAAGGCGAAGACGCGCAGTAAACGGGAGGTCTACCTCTCCTGGGACGAATGGAACGTCTGGTACAAGGCCCAACACATGCAGGGAGGCTGGAACGAGGCGCCGCGGCTCATCGAGGAGGTCTACAACCTTGAGGACGCGCTGCTGGTGGCCCAGTGGCTCAACCTCTTCCTGCGGCGCGCCGACGTGCTGAAGATCGCCTGTCTGGCGCAGATCGTCAACGTCATCGCGCCCCTGCTGACGGAGACGGACAAACTGCTCAGGCAGTCGACCTTCTATCCCATTGTGCTCTTCAGTCGCCTGGCCGGCGGCAACGCGCTCGACCTGCTGTTGCAATCACCCCGACACGAGACGAAGCAATACGGCGACGTGCCCCTGCTGGACGTCGCCGCCACCCATGACCCGGAAACGCATCTGGGCGCGCTGTTTGTGGTCAACCGCAGCCAGAGCGAGGCGGTCCCGCTCGCCTTCCACTGGCCTGACGTGCGGCCCCGCAACGTCCGGGCCTGGCGCCTCGGCGGCACTGATCCGAAAGCCGCCAACAGCTTCGAGGAGCCGAACCGGGTCGTGGCGCGGCCACTGAGTGTACAGTCGATCGAGACCGGCAGTGAACTGCTGCTGCCGCCGCTCTCCTTTACCGCCTTCGAGATGATGCTGCGCTGACGGCTACCAGTAACGCATGGCAGCCTGAAAAAGTTCAATGAGGTCCTCACGCCCGGCCGGGCGCGGCGACAGCTTCGTAACCCTGTGCTGCGGCAGGGTGCCATCCGCCAGCGCGGGGGCGTCCGCTTCGCGGTAACCCACCGCCGCCAGGCCGTTGGGCATGCCGGTGGCCCGCATGACGTCGATGATGCCCTGCGCCAGAATCTCGCCGGCGTCTTCAGGCGCGGCATCGCTCAGGTCCAGGCCGAGCAGGCCGGCGGCGTACAAATGTCGCTCCGGGTTGGCGCCGGCCGTGTAGCGAAAGACCGCCGGCGCGTTGAGGATGACCGCCATGCCGTGCGGCACGATGGCGTGGCTGACCTCGTATCCCTCCGGCAGAAAGTCGCGCACCATGCCCGAGACCGGATAGGACATGCCATGCGGCAAATGCACGCCGGCGTTGCCAAAGCCGATGCCGGCCGACGCGGCGGCCAGCAACATGTTGCCACGCGCCTCCACGTCATCAGGCTCCTGAATGGCGCGCAACAGGTTGGCGCCCACCATGCGCAGGGCCTCGGCCGCCCAGATATCGCTGACCGGGTTGGCGCCCTGGTAGGCGGGCCGATCGCCAGGATGCGCCGGCGCCGGGCGCCGCGAATATGGCAGCGCGGTCAGCGATTCGATGGCGTGGCTGAGCACGTCCAGCCCGCTGCAGGCCGCCACCATGGGCGGCATCGTGGCCGTGTTGTGCGGATCGATAATGCCCAGCGTCGGGCGCAGGGCCCGATGCGCGATGCCGGTCTTGGCACGCATGGCCTCATAATCGAAGATGGCGACGCCGGTGGTCTCGCTGCCCGTGCCGGCCGTCGTCGGTACGGCGATCAGCGGCCTGAGCGGGCCGGGCACCGGCAGGCCGCGGCCGATGGGCGGGTTGACGTAATCCAGAAAGTCCTCCGGCGGCCAGCAGGTATAGAGATTGGCGACCTTGGCCGTATCCATCACCGAGCCGCCGCCGACCGCCACGAAGCCATCGAAATTGCCCTTCTGCGCAAACTCGATGGCCTCCCTGAAAGAGACGTCGCTCGGCTCCACCCGCACGTGATAGAAGCGCACCGCGTCGATGCCGGCGGCGCGCAGGGAGTCGCCGGCCACGGCCACCGGCTCGCCCTGCATCAGGTTTGCGTCAGTCAGCAGCATCACGCGCTTCGCGCCCAGCGCCGCCATGTCCGCGCCCAGCTCGCGGGTCGCGCCCGGGCCGTACTTGATGCTGGAGGTATCCATCGTGAAAGCCGTTTCACGCGCGCTCATGGGCAGCCTTTCTGTAGCCGGCAAGGGCGAAACTGAAGCGCATGTATTCTGCCAGGCTTGCGTCAGACCGGTCAAGCGGAATGGTGCATGCGCCGCCAGTGGCGCCGCCAGGCGGCCGTCTCCCGCATCTGCTGCGCCAAGCGTTGGCCCGGCGCCCCGTCCGGCCTCTGAACGGCGCCGGCGGCCGCGCGCGCCACGCGCCACTCGTCCTCGTTGACGCGTCTGAAACGCAACTGACTGCCACAGTGTAGCCAGTCGATGCAGGTCTGTATCGTCGCCTGCGGCCGGGCGGTACGGGCCGCCAGGATATCCATGGGCAGCAGGCCGTCACGCCTGAGCAGACTGTACTTTGCCAACCCCGCTACCTGTTGCAGCAGCGCTTCCGGCGTGTTCCAGGGCGGCTCCTGCGCAAACAACGCCACCCGTTGCGGCGCCACTTCCTTCAGCGCCGCCTGCCAGGTGATGGCGTCCGCCGGGATGGTCCAGACCACCAGCGTCTCCGCCGGGCGCAAGGCGAAGCGGTCGACGCCCTCCACCTCCGCCGGCCCCTCGCGCCAGACCAGGGCCTCCGGGTCTTGCGCCAGCAATTCGGCCAGGCGTTCTCGTGGCGCGGGGTGCCGCCGGCAGTCGAGCGGCTCCCAGGTGGACCGCCGGACCACAATTTCATCTTCCCTGACGCGCGCGCCGACCCATTCCAGCGCGGCCTCGCGTCGCCCGCGGTAGACGTTCACCCGCAGGTTGAAGGCCATGTCGAAGCGCCCCTGTGGCAGCGCCGCCACGTCGCCCGACCACCAGATGACGCGGCGTTCCTCGTCCTTCCGGTCGACGACCGTCAATTCCAGATGATCGCCGCGCCGGTCGAGTTTGCGGCGGCGCAGCAACTGCAGGTCATGCGCGGCAAAGGTCAGCGGCGGGTTGCCGTTGCCGAAGGGCGCCAGACGCCCCAGTTCCTGCGCCAGCTCCAGGTTGACCTCGCCCAGTTCCAGGCTGGCGTCAATCTGCAGTTCCTGCGTCGGCGGCGCCTCGCCGATTTGCTCGCGCACGGCGCGTGACAGGCCGCGCCGGAATTCGGCCAGGTGGCCGGCCTCCAGACGCATCCCGGCCGCCATGCTGTGGCCGCCATGGCCCTGCAGCAGGCTGGCCTGGGTATCCAGCGCCGCGACGATGTCGCAGCCCTCGACCGAGCGCGCCGAGCCGCCGGCCTGTCCGTCCTGCTCGCCCAGCAGCAGGGCAGGTCGCCCGTATGCTTCCGCCAGCTGCCCGGCGACGATGCCCAGCACGCCCGTATGCCAGCCGCTCTGCCACAGCACCAGCGCGGCGTAATCCAGCAGCGAGGGATCGCGCTCAATCTGCTGCTGCGCCGCCTCCAGCACCTGGCGCGTGAGAAAGCGTCGCTTGCGGTTGAGCGCCTCCACCTCGTCGACAAGGCGGACGATGCGTTCGAAATCGTCAATCGTCAGGAGCTCCACCGCCGCTGCGGCGTCCGCCAGACGCCCGAAGGAGTTCAGGCGTGGTGCCAGGGCGTAGGCGAGATCGCTCTCCGTCACGTCCGCCGCGTTGACGCCGGCGGAGGCCATCAGCGCGCGCAGACCCGGCCGTTCGGCAGCGCGCAACACTCGCAGTCCACGTTGAATCAGCCAGCGCGTGTCGGCCACCTGGCGCATGACGTCGGCCACCAGGCCCAGCGCCACCAGGTCCAGCAGATGCTCGCAGTTGCGGCCGCCATACAGGGCCTTGACGAGCAGGTACGCCGCGCCCACGCCGGACAGTTCACGCAACGCATGGCCCGCCGCCAGGCGCTGCGGGTTGATGACCGCGCTGGCCGGCGGCAGGGAGTCCGTCAGCTTGTGGTGGTCGGTGACCACGACGGCCGCGCCCTGCCCCTGGGCCCAGGCGGTCGCCTCATGCGCGCCGATGCCGGTGTCGCAGGTCAACAGCAGGGCGGCGTCGCCCAGTTTCTGCTGCAGGGTGGGCAGGTCCAGGCCGTGGCCCTCGCGGAAGCGGTTGGGCACGTGCCAGCGTACCGACGCGCCCAGGTCGCGCAGCGCCGTGACCAGCAGCGCCGTGGCCGTCTGGCCATCGACGTCGAAATCGCCCCAGACGAGGACCTCGCCCCTTTCGCGGATGACGCGCTGCAGGCAGGCGACGGCCGCGTCCATGTCCGGCAACTCGTCCGGCGCTGCGGGAGCGTAGTGGTCGGGATCGAGAAAGCGGCGGGCGGCCGACGGCGTCAGGATGCCGCGCTGCGCCAGGCTTTGCGCGACCAGTGGGTGCCCGCCGACGGCCGCGCGCAGCCCCTCCGGCACCGGGACCGGCACCGGAGCGCGCCAGATTAGGGCGTTAGGCATCTAGTTGAGGGTATGGCCAGATTTGTAGCGCTCGACAATATAGCCGATCTCTCCTCGCGACCATTTGTTCCTTAGTCCAGCGTTCCAATTGCCCCAAGCCTCTGTTAAGCCACAATGGACTGCTTGCGAAGCCACCCTCTATGTCACGCTTTTTATCAAATGGTCTATCGCTCATCTCGGAGTTGTAGCCCGTGAGCGTCAGGTTTCCAATGTTATGAACCCAAGTATCCCAAGTCTCGCTCCAGCTTTCCCCCAGCATTTCTTTCCATTCTGGGCGAAGATTTTCGTTCTGGGGGAGGATGTGTTCTATGGAAAACACATTAGTGTCGACCGGTTCCTTGCGCCTATAGTTTTCGATCCGATGTAGAACGAACTTAAGCCGCCAACTACTTAAGCGCCAATAGAGTGGTTCGCACCTGAAAGCTACACCAAACTCATCATCAGACTGGAGTGCGTGGATATCTGCTAAATCAAATCCTGCAGGGAAGCGTCGACTTCTGTCCAAAGACAGAAATATTCGCTTAACACTATTCAAGTAATCATCCTTATCAACTTGGCGCAGAAATGTCGCAAATGTCTTGTTAAGGGTGTTCGTTGGTATTCCCACGATGGCACGACGAACGACATAACTCTCGAACAGTCTCAGGATTTCACGCAATGAATGAAGGTCAAGAATCCGGGAACCGAAGTGATCATCAAAGAGTTCAAGAATCACTGGGCGAACGACATTTACTCGCAAGTAGTTGAAGTTGTCCAGAAAAGTTCGGATTACCTTGTCTTCGCACTTGTTTGGGAAAAGGCATTGTTCGTAGTATCGAGAATACAGTTCCAGTTCATCTACGACCTCATCTATTGGTCGCAAACTGAATTGCAGATGTTCTTTGAATGCCGGATACACAGCTCTGATGTTTGGAATGACCCCTGTCCTTGTGGTCAGATAGTCTCTGATAAAAAAGTCTATTTCATTTTGTGTACTGGCCGGATCAAAACGACGTTCCATCGGAAACCATGACCTGTTGTAGAGTCTTTCTTGCTCGTCAGGTCGTAATTTCATCAGTACAAAATTTCGTACTTTATCTCCTTCAAACAAGTCTAAGCCTGTGGTATTCATGCTTTCGAAGATCCTCTGAGGATCATCTTGGCCTCTCTTGAGTGACACGTCCACAATTAGAAGCTTGCTTATTCCATGGTAAAGAGTCTGCACATCAATTGTTGTTGCTGCTACCTGCCTTCGAAACCAATTGTAATTTTCTATTATTCTGTGAGAAGACTGTTCGATTTCAGCAGTGCAATCTATCAAATTGCAAAATGCAGTGCGGTCTCCACGCGCCAACCAAAGCTTGTATCTCGAATCATCTCCTTCAGGTTGTTCTGTGTTAAGCAAGTATCTATCGTAAACCCTGTCTCGAAAACGATTGTCTACTTGTCCGTTTTCCTCTGCATTAGCAAGTGCAAGCAACAACAATGAAATGGTCGTCAACCGTTGCTGCCCGTCGATCACCAACAGTCTTTGTATGGACGAAGAATGGAAAATATCCTCAAGAATATAAATCACTGAACCAACAAAGTGATGTTGTTCAGCGTCGTCCTGAGCAACGCGACATATGTCATCCAAGAGTTGACTGCACTCTTTATCTGACCAACTGTAGTTTCGTTGAAAAATCGGCACTACAAACTGCTGATCTCTCTGGTTCATAAACTTCAGTAGTTGAGTTTCGCTAGCCTTCATGGTCTTCTTCCTTGAGGGTATTTAGCAACACAAGTTGGGATTGTACACAAGAATCATCTTTCAAAACGCGATCTCGTCGAGCGCGTCGATGTCAAGCGCGTCGGTCGGGAGGGCCATGTCCTCGTCGCCCTCCCACCCGGCCAGCGCGCCGGGCGTTTCGCCGCGGTCACAGAGCGAGCGGTAGACGCAGAAGCGGCAGTGCCGTTCGTCCGGGGTGAGCGGGAATTCGCGGCAAGCATTGATCTCGCGCGCCAGGTCGCGCAGCAGCGCGCCGTCCTCCTGATACTGCGTGTCGTCATAGGGAAAGCGCAGCACCGCGCCACCATGCTGCGCGTACCAGTAGCGCATCTCGATGTTTTGCGGCGCGATCGCCTGGCCGCCGTTCAACCGCGCGCCGGCCTGCGCCAGCACGTAGCGATAGACGCGCGTCTGCAGGCGCTGCGCCTGACGCCCGGGCCGCGGCTTGTGCCGGCCGGTCTTCCAGTCCAGCACCAGCGCCCGCCCGCCAGGCTCGATGGCCACGAGGTCCATTTGCGCCAGCAACAGCCAGTTGCCCGGTTTGGCCGTCAGGGTCTGCTCCGGCCAGCGCGACGGCGGCACGTCAACCAGGCCGTTGGCCAGCCAGGTATCGAACCATTGCGCGACCTCCCCGTCAGCGATGCGCGGCTGCAGCGTTTCCGGCGGGATGCCCAGCAGACTCTGCCGCACCAGATGGTGGAACTGCTCGCCCTGCCGCAGATGGCGTTCGAAGGCCGCCATGTCGTCGACCTCCGCCGCCGGCCAGCGTTGCCGCCGCAAGTGCCGCAGCTCAAAGCGGCGCGGGCAGTCGACGTAGTCCTGCAGGTTTCCCTGGGTGAAGACGAAGTCCCCGGGCAGGTTCATGGCGCGCGCTCCGGCGCCAGGGCCTCGCGCAGCGCGGTGACCGGCAGGGTCTCGTGGAGATCGCCCCGGCGGCCCGTGTTCCAGGTGATGATCAGTTCGCGGCGCGCGCGGGTGATGCCGACGTAGAGCAGGCGCAGTCGCTCCGCCGCCAGCAGACTGCGCGCCGCGCGCGTCGCCTCCCCTTCGTGATATCCTGCGCCCTCCGTCAACGCCCGCAACTGGGCCAGTGCCTCGGCCTCCAGATTGAGCCCGTCGCGGATGAACCAGCGTTCGGCAAAATACTGGTCGCCCTCCATGGCCGAGGGGAAATCGTAGTTGTTGGCCGAGAGGACGTAGACGCGGTCCCACTCCAGGCCCTTGGCCTTGTGGAGGGTCGTCACCACCACCATGCCCCGGTAGTTCTCCGGGTCGAAGCCGCCGTCGTCCTCGCTCATGCCCGGGAAGCGGCGGCGTCCGCTGGCAATCGAGCGCAACTCGCCCGTGAATTCCGGCAGGCGCGCTTCAGGATGCAGTTCAGCGAAACGCCGCAACTCCAGCGCCAGGCTCCACACCGTCGCGATTTCCATCTCATCGCGGAAGAGGTCCGCGCCAATGCCGAGCAACAGTTGGTCCACCGGCAGGTCGACCGCCTCCTGCCAGCGGCGGATGGTGACGCGAAAGGCGATCAAATGCCGGCGCAGGTCCTCGTTCGCGCCGGCCAGGTCATCGAGCCAGTCGTCGGCCGGCTGCGGCCACAGATAGTCCTCCGGCTGGCCCAGACGTCGCAACTCGTTTGCCACGCGCTGAATGCTGCGGACAGCCGCTTCATCGTCCCGCTCGTCCCGACGCCAGACGCGGTAGACCTCCGCCAGCCAGTCGCCGCGGCGCGGGTTACCCAGATAGTCCAGCACGCGGCACAGGGAGCCGGCCACAGCCCGCGTGCCATCCGTGGAACTCAGGATTTCCTTGTAGGGGACGCCCGCCGCGCGCAGTTGCTCCACCAGCTTGCTGCCGCTGAAGTTGGTGGGCAGCAGCACGGCGACCGTGGCCTCCGGGTGTCGCGGCAACCAGTGTTGCAGGGAGCGGACGACCAGCGCGCGCTCCTCGTCGGCATGCAGCGCCGCGTGATGCAGATGCGGATAGCCCTCGCTGTCCGCCGGGTTGGGCTGGGAGTCCCCCGGGCCCGTCGGCTCAATGTAAGGCGGCCGCAGCGGCTGAAGCTCCTGCACCTGCCCCTGGGGATGATGCAGCGACCAGTCGATGAGATCGTTCGCCAAACGGATGATGGCCGGCGCGCTGCGTCCGCTTTCCGGCATGTCGTGCGCGATGACGTCGGGTTCAGCGAGAAAGTCACGCAGGTGTTGCGGGCTGGCTGTGGTGAAGGTCTGGTTGATCGCCTGGTTGGGGTCGCCGACGCGCGCCCAGTTGCCTTGCGGCCCGGCCAGCAGGCGCAATATGCGCTCCTGCAGCCGGCTGCTGTCCTGCGCCTCGTCCTCAAGTATCCAGGGCCAGCGCCGCTGCAGCCGCGCCAGATAGTCCGCGTCGCTCTTCAGCACGCGCAGGGCCAGACGGATGAGGTCGCTGAAGTCGATGCCGCCGCGGTAACGCAGGCCCCTTTCGTAGCTGACAAAAATCGCCTGGCAGATCTCCGCCAACTGCAGCGACGCGCCGGATCCCTGCAGCCGTGCGTTCAGCCAGTCGAGGTCCTCTTCCCCGTCCCTGGCCTGGCGGATGTAGCGCCCGGCGACGTCACGCAGCAGGGCCGGCCAGTTTTGTTGCAGTACCCTGCGGTTCTGCAGGAAGGCCTCGTCAAGCCAACCCCTGCCGGCGCCCGGGTTGCTGCGCAGCCAAAGCTCCACGGCTTCCTGCAGGATCTCGCCGGCCTCGCGCTCGTCGATGACGCGGAAGTCATCCGCCAGGCCCGCCAGGCCCGGTCGTTCCTTCACGATGTCATTCGCCAGGCCGTGCAGGGTGCGCACGCGGTAGCCCGCCAGACCCGGCAGAAAATCACCGCCGCCCTGCAGGCCTTGCGCCAGGCGCGCGGAGAAATTGTTGACCGCCGAATTGACCAGGGTGACGACCAGCACTTCCTGGTCCGGCGCCAGTTGGCCCTCGCGCACCAGCCGCGCCGCGAGCTCCACCAGCGTGGCCGTCTTGCCGCTGCCCGGTACCGCCGAAACGCCCATCCTGCCGCCGCGCCAGGCGAGTACCGCCCGCTGGGACTTACGTGGCCTGAACATCCGCGACCTCAGGCTCCAGGAAACGTTGCATGTTGTGCAGGGCCAGCAGCAGCGGCCCACGCTCTTCGAGGCCGCGCTCGCCGAATTCGCTGATGCCCAGATAGATGCGCCTGCGGCAGCGGCGCAGCAGACCCAGCGCCACGTTGGCCAGCGCCTCGCGTCCGGCCGCCTCCTCGTCGGCATCCAGCCAGACCTGGCCCCGCGGCCAGCTGCGGCTGAGCACCCAGGGATGGGTCAGCGGCTGGTACACACGCCGCCCCCAGCCACTGCTGCCCACGTTCAGCCAGAACTGGTAGTCGACCGGGCGATTGCCCATCAGAAAGGTGTGCGCCGGCGCCAGCAATACGCCCTCGCGGCGGTCCAGTTCCCAGTCACGCAGGTACTGGTTGGCCAGCACGCCTTCCTCCACCATGCGCAGGTAGTCGCCGGCCACCGGCGCCTCCGGGTCGATGTCCTCCAGCAGTTGACGAAAACTGCGCGCCGAGTCGACGAGGTTGGCGACCGTGGCCCCGGCTGACAGGCGCTCATGCAGGCCGTAGCCCGGCTGCGACAGCACTTCGCCGAAGAGCGAACTGAAGAACAGGTCGAGCGGCAGTTCCGGCGGGACGGCGGCCAGCCAGTTGCAAAGCCGGTTGTATTTTTCGCCCAGCAGGAAGGTGATGCGTTGCTGCCGGCGCGCGTCGCTGATGCGATCAAAGGGCAGCAGAATGCCGTCGCGAAAGAGGGCCTCGGCCAGCAAATGCGCCCGCACCAGGTCCAGTCCGGCAATGGCGTTGGTGAGCGCGCTGGCCACGTCGAAGCGGCTGAGGGCCTGCCCGGCCGTCGGATGCGCCAGGCGCGCGAAGGTCAGCAGGGTGCGCGCTTCCGGCTCGTCGCGCAGGGCGCGCGAGGGACGGTGCGAGCGCTGCGGCACGTCGCACTCGTCCAGCCGCACCTGCAGGGCGAAGCGCAGGGCGTCCGGCATGAAGGGTGCCAGCACCACGATTTCCTGCGGCGACACGCCCTCTTCATGCACCAGGCCGGCGATGTGCCCCACGGCCCAGTCGATCATCTGCGGGTGCCAGCGCGCGCCCCGCGGCCAGCGCAGGGCGGCGCGCGCATCGCCCTGCTTCAGCGCCTGGCCCGGGTCCCTGCCCAGGGCCATGGCCAGCCCCTGGTGCAGCGCGGCCACGTCGTCGCTCATGACGCGTCGCCGGTCCAGCGTCACCCGCAGTTCGCAGAGCGCCCGCAAGGACCTGGCCTCTTCCGGGTCCGCGCCCAGGAAACGTCGCAGCCCCGCCTGACTGTCGTAAATCAGCAGCGCCGAGTCACACAGGGGCAGCCAGTCGCGCAAGAGGTCGTGCAGCGCCGGCGTGTCTTCCTCCAGGTTGTCGACCAGCACGTGACGGTAGCGGCGCGTCAGATAGCCGCGCGCCGTTTCCAGCGGCCATAACTGCCGGCGCAAAATGCTGATGAGCAGTGAATAATCAATCAGATTGTGTCGCAGGCAACCGGCGCGAAAGAGGCTGGCGCAGGCCTGGGCGTCATCGTAAATGAAGGCCTGTTCCGGCGTGCCGCGCCAGGCCTCCTTCAGCCGCGTCCCGATTTGCTCCGGCGGAAAGTCCACCAGGGCCGCCTTGTTGAGGTTGTCCACAATCTGCGTATAGAGCCGGTTGCGGCTGATGTTGACCGAGCGGAAATACTCCTGCTGCTCGATCGCCGCGCCGACGAAGCGTCGCATCAGGTACTGCGACAGCTCCAGGCCCGGGAAGCGGGGCGGCGCCAGCGCGTCGGCGCAACCGGTATCCGCGGCGATCAACGGCCAGAAGAGTTCGAGCAGTTCGCGCGCCAGGCTGCCCAGGGTCGTGACGCGCACCTCGGCGCCGCCCGGCGCGCGGGAGCGGCGCAGGGCGTCCTGCCAGGGCAGCCCGGTCGCCTGCTGCGGCACCAGCACCAGTATCGACGCCGGCGGCGCGCCGGCATGCAGCAGTTGCTTGACGCGTTCGATGCCGGCGGTCGTCTTGCCCGTGCCGGCCACGCCATCCAGAAACACGCGGCGGTCCAGGTTCTGCCTGGCGACCTGCTGCTGTTTGACCAGAAGATACATGCCCGCCTTTCCAGACTGCCTGTCCCGCTATAGTAACCTGCCCCATGCCAACCGGTCCGCGCGTTTCAGATTTCAGGACAAGGGTGCTACAATTCACAAGGTAACTTCACCCTATCAGTTATTTGTGAAAGGACAGGCATCATGCGCAAAGCCATCTATTCGTTGACTTTTCTTTTCCTGCTGCTGGCAGTGGCCCCCGCGTTTCAGGCCCAGCCCTCCGGCGAGCTGGTCATCGCCCTGCCCAACGACCCCACCGCGATCTATATCGCCAACGCCTCCGACGTCACCGCCATCAGCGCCACGCGCCCGCTCTATGACGCCCTGGTGCGTTACGGGGGTGATGGTTCAATCCAGCCTGGCCTGGCAGAAAGCTGGGAAATCAGTGAAGACGGCCGCACCTACACCTTTCATCTGCGTGAGGGCGTGAAGTTCCACAATGGCGAGGACTTCAACGCGCATGCCGTCAGCACAATCTGGGAATACGGCATGACCCCCACCAACCAGTGGTTGTCCTACTATGATTCGGTCGGCTCGGCGGACGACATCGTGGTGATTGACGACCATACGGTCGCGATCACGACGCAGGAGCCCGACGCCTTTTTCCTCAGTGAGGTGGCCAATGGCTGGTTCGCCATCCCACCCGCCTACCTGGCCGAGGTCGGCCTCGAGGCCTTTGAGGCCGCGCCAGTTGGCACCGGCCCCTTCAAGCTGGAAAGCTGGGCCCCGGGCGACCGCATTGTCATGCGCGCCTTTCCGGACTACTGGAACCCGGAGCAGCCGAAAGTTGAGCAACTGACCTTCCGCATCATTTCCGACGCCACCACCCGCATGGCCGCCATCCAGACCGGCGAAGTGGACGTTGTCACGCGCCTGAATACGGACGACGCCAGTCTGCTGGAAATGAACCCCGAGGTGAACATCGTCAGCTACCCCAACGACCGCGTTTACTACGTGGCCTTCAAGAACGTTGGCAACGGCGCCGGCACGCCGCTGGAAGACAAACTGGTGCGGCAGGCCATGAATTACGCCGTTGACCGTCCCGGCATTGTCGCCGCCCTCTTCAGCGGCCATGGCCAGATCGTCTCCGGCTTCACCATCCCCAGCAACCTGGGTTACGACCCATCCATCGAGCCTTATCCCCATGACCCGCAGCGCGCCAGGGAACTGCTGGCCGAGGCCGGCTACCCCGACGGCTTCGCCATCGGCATGGGCTGCCCGGTGGATGCCTACACCAACATCAACGAGGTCTGCCTCTCCATCCAGCGCGATCTGGGCGCCATCGGCATTGACGTCGACCTGGTGTTCAAGACGACCAACGCCTACTGGTCCGAAGCGCACTATGCGACCACCGGCCCCATGTACGTTGACAGCTGGTCTGCACCCAATGGCGAGGCCTTCTGGCGCCTTGAGGGTTCCCTGACCCCTGGCTACTACTACAGCACCTGGACAGACCCGAACATCGTGGAGTACCTGGGGCAGATCGCAGGAGCGGTCGATCGCGATGAGCGCGCCGCGCTCTATGCCGAACTGTCGCGCTACATGTACGACGATCCGCCGTACATTTATCTCTACGTCCTCAATCTCTTCGAGGCCACCACCAATCGGGTGACCGGCTATCAGCCGCTGCCCAACGAGACCTTTTACCTCAATGACGTCGGCGTGGACGGCTAGCGGCGCCGGAGGGAACAGGGGCAGAGCCCTGAGGCACGCCGGGATTGTCGCCAGCCGGGAACCGTCGCTTTCAATTCACCGAGCGGCTGGCTACAATCCCCGTGCCCTGTGACGCTTTTCGACTCTTCACACGAATGGACAATGCCATGCGCACCCTGCGTCGCTGCCTGTTGACACTGCTGCTGCTTGCCCCGACCCTGTCGCTACAGGCCCAGCCATCTGGCGAACTGGTCATCGCGCTGCCCAACGACCCAACCGCCCTCTACATCGCCAACGCCTCCGACGTGACCACCATCGCCGTCACCCGCCAGCTTTACGACGGGCTGCTCTGGCTGGACGATCAGGGAACGCTTCATCCCGGTCTGGCGGAACGCTGGGAAGTGAATGAAGAGTCAACGCAATACACCTTTTATCTGCGCCAGGGCGTCACCTTTCATAACGGCGAACCGTTCACCGCGGAAGCCATCGTGGCCGCCTGGGAGTATGGCCTGACGCCCGGCAACGAATACCCGCAGTACTATTCCTCGGCGGAAAGCGTGGAAGCGCTGGACGACTACACCGTGCGGGTGACGACGCCCGAGCCCGACGCCCTGTTCCTCATCGACCTGGTCGAGGGCTGGTTCGCCTTGCCGCCGCGCTATCTGGAAGAAGTCGGTCTGGAAGGCTTTCAGGCAGCGCCGGTGGGCACCGGCCCCTTCATGCTGGAAGAGTGGGTGCCGGGCGACCGCATTGTCATGCGGGCCTTTCCCGATTACTGGAACCCGGACGAACCAAAGGTGGAACGCGTCGTCATGCGCGTCATTCCCGACAGCACGACGCGGATGGCGGCGATCCAGACCGGCGAGGTGGATATCGTCAATCGACTCAACGTCGAACAGGCCACGCTGCTGGAGAGCAATCCGGGCGTCCGGGTGATTTCCTACCCCAACGACCGCGTCTTCTACGTCGCCTTCAAGAACCTCAACAGCGGCGCCGGCACGCCGGTTGAGAGCCGTCTGGTGCGCCAGGCCTTCAACCATGCCATCAACCGGCCGGGCATCCTGCAGGCCCTCTTCGGCGGCCATGGCCAGTTGGCGACCGGCTTCACGGCCATCGGCAACCTGGGGTATGATCCGGAACTTCAACCCTACTCCCATGATCCGCAACGAGCCCGGGAACTGCTGGCGGAAGCCGGTTACGCGGAGGGGTTCACCATTGGCCTGACCTGCCCCGCCGATGCCTATACCAACATCAATGAAGTGTGTCTCTCCATTCAGCGGGACCTGGCTGCCGTTGGCATTGACCTCGAACTTGAGTTTCTGACGACCAGCAAGTTCTGGTCCGAGCCGAATTATGGCAGCACCGGCCCCATGTTCGTCGACGGCTGGTCCACCCCGGCGGGCGAAGCCCTGCCACGTATCGAAGGCGCGCATTATCCGGGACTGTATTACACCAGCTGGGTGGACGACATTATCACTGACTACATTGACCGCCTGACCGCCACCATCGACCGCGACGAACGGGCCGCCATCTACCGCGAACTCTCGCGCTATCTCTTCGACAATCCGCCCTTCGTCTACCTCTATACGCTGAACATCTTTGAAGCCACCACCAGCCGGGTCACCGGTTACAGGCCCCTGCCGACCGAGACCTGGTATCTGAATCAGGCAGGAGTTGACGGCTAAAGTCAGGGCCCCGGCACTTTCGTTGACCGGGGCCCGCCGGTTATGTGACGGAAACCACGACGATGCTCCAGTTTCTTTTCAGGCGCCTGCTGCAATCCATCGCCCTCATCATTGGGGTGCTGTTGCTGGTGTTCTTCACCGTCCGGCTGACCGGTGACCCCGTCGGCCTGATGGTGGCCCGCAACGCCACGCCCGAGCAGCGCGAGGCCTTTCGCGTGGCCCACGGCTTTGACCGGCCGCTGAGCGAGCAGTTCCTCGCCTGGTTTGGCAACGCCCTGCGCGGCGACCTGGGCAAGTCGCTGCGCCTGCATCTGCCCAACCATGAATTGATCATGCAGCGCCTGCCGGCGACCATGGAGCTGGCGCTGGCGGCGTTGCTGCTGGCCCTGATTGTCGCCCTGCCGCTGGGCATCATCAGCGGCGTCTTCCCGGGCTCGCCGCTTGACCTGCTGGCCCGCGCCATCGGCCTCGCCGGCCAGACCATCCCCTCCTTCTGGCTGGCGATGATCCTGATCCTGGTCTTCGCCGTTAACGCCCGCCTGCTGCCCAGCTTCGGGCGCGACAGCGCGCAGCATCTGATTCTGCCGGCCGTCGCCCTGAGCGTGACCAGCATGGGCCAGATGGTGCGTCTGCTGCGCTCGGCCGTGCTGGAAATCACCCATGAAAGTTACGTTCGCACTGCCCGCGCCAAGGGCGTCCGCGAGGCGGTCATCACCCTGCGCCACGTAACGCCCAACGCCCTGATCCCGCTGGTGAGCGTGGTCGGCGTCAACTTCACCTACATGCTGGGCGGCTCGGTCTACATCGAAACGATCTTCGCCTGGCCCGGCCTGGGCACCCTGCTCAACGACGCCATCAGCGACAGCGACTTTCCGCTGGTGCAGGCCATCACCATTTTCATCGCCACCTTCGCCATCAGCATCAACCTGCTCACCGACCTCATTTACGATCTGCTCGATCCCAGGGCGGGGCAGCGTTGACATGCCTGCCCGGATATTTGACGCGCTCTCCCCGGGACAGCCCGGCCGGCGACTTGACTTTACCCTTCCCTACGGGCTGAACCGCCTGCTGCACGACCCCGGCGCGCTCATCGGCCTGGTGCTGGTGTCGCTGGTCGTCCTGACGGCCGTCTTCGCCGACCAGCTGGCGCCCTACGGCCCGACCGAAGGCAGTTTGCTGGATTCGAAAAAGCCGGAGGCCTGGCAGCCAAATGGCCTGCCCGGGCATCTGCTAGGCACGGACCAGCTGGGCCAGGATATCCTCAGCCGGGTGATCTACGGGGCGCGCATTTCGCTGGCGGTGGGCTTCTTCGGCGTCCTGCTGGCCAGCGCCATCGGGGTCACCCTGGGCATGGCGGCCGGCTATCTGGGCGGCAGGGTGGATACCGCCATTTCCGCCGTCGTCAACCTGCTGCTGTCCTTCCCCTACCTGGTGCTGGTGATCGTCGTCGCCACGGTCTTCGGCCGCAGCCTGCTCAACGTCATCATCATCTTCGGCGTCACCGACGCGCCCGTCTTCGCGCGTCTCGCCCGCGGCGAGGTGCTGCGCCTCAGGACCACAGACTACGTGGTGGCCGCCTACAGTCTGGGCACGCCAACCTGGCGCATCCTGCTGCACCACCTGTTGCCCAATCTGGTTGGCCCGCTGGTGACGCTGATGACCTTTGAGATGTCGGCCATGATTTTCTACGAATCCGGCCTGAGTTTCCTCGGCCTCAGCGTACCGCCGGAAGTGCCCAGCTGGGGCAACATGCTGGCCCTCGGGCGCAAGTTTCTGTATATCTTCCCCTGGATGTCGATCTACCCCGGCCTGGCCATTTCCCTCACCGCCTTTGGCGTCAACCTGCTGGGCGACTGGCTGCGTGACGTGGTCGACCCGCGTCGGCGCCGCGTCGACTGAAGTGGCGCTCAGACCGGAATCCCGAGGTCCTCGACTCCGGTCGGCGAGGTTGTGGCATCCGGGCAATAGCGCCGGATGATATCCTGCGCGATGGCGGCGCGGCGCACGCGTTCGCGTCCCAGCGCCACGGCCGTCGCCTGCAAATGATAGCCGGCGGGGTAAATGTTCGGCGAGTTGCGCAGACCCAGCTTGACGTACATCGGCGCGGCCACGCGGATCATTTGCGGAATCTCGTAATGGCGCACGAAGCCGCCGAAGTCATCCGGCGCTTCCACGTAAATATCCAGCGGCAGGTCGCAGGCCTGGCGGATGGCGGCCAGCTGCGGCAGCGACAGGTCCGTGGGCGGATTGCAGGTGCCGGCGCCCAGCTGCTCCATCCAGCGCACCGCGAGCGCGTTGGCCGCGCCCATCTGTACCGATATCTTGAGCACCAGTCCCGCCGGCAGTTCACCGGCGCGTTTCATCTCGTTGACCAGCCACAGCAGGCCTTCATCGGCCACCAGCACCGAGCGTATGCCCAGGGCGCAGGCGCGGCGAATGTCCTCCACGGCGTAGATCACCTGCTCCATGCCGCGCAGGCGCGCGCCCAGGTTCTTGCCGGCGCTGGCCGTCACCTGCGCGCCCGTATCCCACGCAGCGCGCGGCCCGACGAACAGACTCACCTCAATGCCGGCCTCGCGCCCCAGTTGCGCCATTTCGCGGATTTCGGCGTCGGTCTGCAACATGATGCCGCTGCCCTGCGAGATGCGGTGTATGCGCGTCCGCTGCGCCTCGGCTTCTTCCAGCACCGCGCGCAGCACCTCCGGCCCCTCGCAACTGGGAATCTCGATGCGCCACTGCGCGCCGTCCGGGAAGCGCTTTGCCGATTCAGGCAAATCGCCCGGGTCGCCGGCCGGCAGGCCCAGCCCCGTCAGAAAATCACGCGTCGCCTGCATGTCACCCTCCCCAGGCCCCTTCCGGCAGTCCCGTCACGCCGGGACGCGCGCGAAACAGGCTGCCGGCATGGGTCTGTTCGCCGCCATGTTCAAGCATATCGGTGCGCGCCGTGGTGATGTAGAGCTCGTCCAGGTCCGGCCCACCGAACATCACGCTGCTGACGCAGGAAACCGGTAACGAAATCTCATCGATGATCTGTCCCTGCGGATCGTGCCGTACAACCTTCCAGCCGCCCCAGCGCGCCGACCAGACGCAGCCTTCGCTGTCGACCGTCAGGCCATCCGGCGCGCCGTCGCCCTCCTCCGCCGTGACGTAGGGGCGTTCATTGCTGACGGCGCCAGTCCCGGGGTCGAAGTCCCAGGCGCGGATGCTGCGCCGGCCGCTGTCGCAGAAGTACATGGTCCGGTTGTCCGGGCTCCAGCCCAGACCGTTGGAGACGAAAACACCGGTCTCAATAACGTGCAGACTGCGGTCGGGATCCAGCCGGTAGAGCGCGCCAACGGCTTCCCGGCCATCCTCCATGGTGCCGGCCCAGAGCCGCCCCTGGCGGTCAACCGCGGCGTCGTTGAAACGGTTCGCCGGCCTGTCCGCCTCCGGGTCCACGATCAGTTGCGGCGTTTCACCTGGCCGCCAGGTGTACAGGCCGTTCTTCAGCGCCAGCACGAAACCGCCGCCCGCGCGCAGCAAAATGGCGCCCACCGGCTGACCAACGGCATACTGTTCATGCCGGCCGCCGGCCGGGTCCAGCCGGTGCACGCTTTCGCCCGTAATGTCCACCCAGTAGAGCGCCCCCTCCGCCACGCTCCACATGGGGCCCTCGCCCAGGGTGTTGCGGCAATCCAGCAGCAGTTCCACTTCCGTCATTTTCCCGTCCCCACTGTGCAGCCTGGCTGAGCCTACCCGTTTCACCCGGCGGCGGCAACGCATGTAACGACTTGCGACATTGGCCCTGACGGGCACTTGACCGTGCCCTGACCCTGCATACCATTGCCCACAGTGACGCATTTTCGGGCGTGAACCATGGCAAGAATTGGCGTGCTGGCCCTGCAGGGCGCCTTCATCGAACATGTCCACATGTTGCGCCGCGCGGGCGCGGACGCCGTCGAGTTGCGCCAGCCGGAACAGCTGGCGGGCCTGGATGGCCTGATCATCCCTGGCGGCGAAAGCACCACCATCGGCAAGCTGGCGGTCAGCGCCGGTTTGGTGGAGCCCCTGCGCCGCTTTGCCGCCCGCCGCCCGACCTGGGGCACCTGCGCCGGCATGATCTTTCTGGCGCAAAGGCTGGACCATCACGCCCAGCCCATTCTCGGCCTGATGAACATCAGCGTCGACCGCAACGCCTTTGGCCGACAGCTTGACAGCTTTGAGACGGAACTGGAGATCCCGGTGCTGGGGGACCCTCCCTGGCACGCCGTCTTCATTCGCGCGCCGGTGGTTACTTCTGCGGGAGAGGGAGTTGACGTCCTGGCGCGCCTGGCTGACGGACGGATCGTCGCCGTGCGCCAGGGACATTTGCTGGCCACGGCCTTTCACCCCGAGTTGACCGACGACCTGCGCTTCCATTCCTGGTTCCTGCAGCTGGCCGACCAGGCCGGCTGATCGCCCCCGCTGGCGTCGCCAGTGCTGAATGCCTGACCTCAGGGAGAACCCCATGCCACAGTTTGACCTGCTTGCGTCCGCCACCCGGATGCCAGACTTTCCCGATGATGACGAATTCCTTGAGCCGGACGACGACGAGTTGCTTGAGGAAGAAGCGGAGCTGGCGGAGGAGCTGGAACCCGTCGAGGACGAAGGTTTCGACATCAGCGAGTTTGACGAGGATGACGAGGCCCCGCTCTACGATGATGATGACGAACTCTTCATCGCCGGCGACGAGGATCTGCCGGATGAACCGGACGATGACGATTCAGAAGACGAGAACGATGAGCAGGATGAAAGTCGCTGGTTTCGCGACCGGGCGGACTGAGCCGGAAAATCCCTGCCACAGGAACCAGGGAGGCGGGAGGTGCCATGGCCAGGCCACATGAACGTCTGAACTCCCGGCTCCATGCGGCAATTGATGCCGGTGAACTGGCGCGACTGCGTTCGCTGCTGGCCGGGCATCACCCGGCGGACATCGCGGACATGCTGGAGCGCATGGAGTCGATCCGCCTGTACCAGATCTTCCAGCTGCTGGACGACGAACTGGCGGCCGCCGTGCTGGATGAAATCGGCCGCGATGCCACCCGCGAATTGCTCAAGAGATTGCCGCTCAACCAGGCCGCTGAATTGCTGGGTCGCCTGCCGATGGACGACGCGGCCGAAATCCTCGCCGAGGACGTGCCCGAACAGCAGGATGCGCTGCTGGCGGCCATGGACGCCGACGAGGCGGCCGGTGTGCGCCGTCTGCTGCGCTACCCGCAAGACAGCGCCGGCCACCTCATGACCGAACACTACGTCAGCCTGCAGCCCGGCATGACGGCCGCGGCGGCCCTCGATGCCGTCCGTCGCATGGACGAGGACGCCGAGACCGTCAGCGAGCTCTACGTGCTGGATGACGAGGGATGCCTGCTGGGCGTTCTCTCCCTGCGCGAACTGATCAATCTCGCGCCGGCCGCCCGCGTTGGCGACCACATGACGACGCGCGTGGTCAGCGTCCACCCCGAGACGGACCAGGAGCACGTGGCGCGCGAGGTGGCGCAATACGACATCCTCGCCATTCCGGTGGTGGACGGCCGGCGTCAGCTGCTGGGCATCATCACCGTCGACGACATCATCGACGTCCTCGTCGAGGAGAACTCCGAGGACATCCTGCGCTTCGGCGCCGTGGAGCGCGGCAAGGTGGACCAGCCCTACTTCACCGTGTCGCTCCTGCGCGTCTTGCGCAACCGTTTCGGCTGGCTGCTGCTGCTGATGGTCGCCGACACCCTGACCGGCGCCGTACTGCGCCAGTTCAGTGCGCGTCTGGCCGCGGTGGTCCAGCTGTCCTTCTACATCCCGCTGCTGATCGGCACCGGCGGCAACACCGGCGCCCAGACCGTCTCCACCATCATTCGCGGCCTGGCGCTGCGCGACATCCACTTCAGCGATCTCTGGCGCGTTCTGCGCCGCGAACTGCTGGGCGGCCTGCTGCTCGGGCTCGCGCTGAGCCTGGTTGGCGGGGTACGGGCCTGGCTCTGGGATCAGGACCTGCAGCTGGCGCTGGTCATCGGGATCACCATCATCGTCATCTGCACCTGGTCCAACGTCATGGGCTCGCTGATCCCGCTCCTGGCCAGTCGTCTCGGCATCGACCCGGCGGTCGTCTCCGCGCCCATGATCTCCACGCTGGTGGATTCCAGCGGCCTGTTTATCTACCTGAGTATCGCCGGGCTGCTGTTGACCGGGGCGCTCTAGCGTCGCCTTCAGAAACGCACGCGACCGAAGAGACGTCTCCCGCTCGGGACATCCTTCACTGCGGCGTGCGTCAAGGTGAGCGGGCCACCCCCCTGCTCATCGTAGACAGGCCGCAATTCATCCAGCAACTGCTGCCGGTCCTGCGACGGGCTGCGCGCCTGCGCCAGCTCCCACAGGCCCGCGTGCCGCCGGTAGAGGGCGCGCGCCTCTTCGGCCAGTGGCGCGCCATCGCCCTCCTGCGGCACAGCCTCACCATCAAGCTCGCCATCCCAGCGCCACTTTTCCGGATACCAGAAGTAGTACAAAAGGTAGGGCGTGGGGGTCAGCGCCGACACACCGCGATCGTCATAATCCCACAATGGCTCACCGGCGTGGGTCGCGGCTTCCGCGCACAGGGTCAGCGCCTGGGCCGTCAACAACATGCGCCCCAGGCTGCCGCCGCGCTGCCCGGCGGCTGACTTGCGAATGTAGCCATCAAAATGCAGGTCACGGCGCACACTGTCGCGGAACAGGTCACAGGCCTGATGAAAGCGTCCCTCGTCTTCCAGCACAATCGCGCTGGCCAGACGCAACAGGTTCTGCCACGTCAACTCCACGTGCAGCAGGCCCTCTTCCTGCGCCAGGCGCATTTGCACCCGCCCGGCATAGCCCTTCAGCCAGGCGCCGCGCCAGGTGAAGGAGGGGTGATCGTGCAGCAACTCGTGACATTGGGCCTGCACCAGCAGCCCGGCGATCTGCGCGAAGCGACCCACGCCTTGCGCTGCTGCCGCAGCGGCAGCCGGCCAGGCGTCCAGGGCGTGGACGCCGGCCTCCAGGTCGCCGTCCAGACGATACAGCAGGGCCTTCTGCAGCACCTGCCCGCTCGTGGACGTCGGCCGGCGTTGCCGCAGCGCTTTCCACGCGCTGCGCAGCGGCTCGGTATCGCGCCGGTCGCGTGCACGTCTCGCCTGGTCTTCGTTGAAATACAGGCCGACGTGACGGGGATCGAACATGATGTTCACCTGAATGAGGCGATGACCGGGGGACGCTGACGCTCTTGCGCAGCCGCCTGGCGGGCCACAGGGCAGCGGCTGAGCGGCTACAGATCGTCCAGTTCACCCCTGCGCAGGGCGCCCTCGAAGGCGCGGCCGATCAGCAGGATCTGTTCCACCCAGAGGATGACGTCTTCTTCCTCCAGCGTGTTTTCCAGCGCTTCGGCCACTTCCACGGGCGTACTGTAGTATACTTCCGTCGCAAGGCATGAAACTGCCTGCTGCACGGCGTCCCGTGAAAGCGGCGGTTCACCCTGCATCAGTTTTTCGAACCAGCGCACCACGATCGGATGGACCTGTTCGCAGGCCGAGCCATCACCCAGTTGTTCGTTCGCCAGGTCCTCGATCGATCGCAGCCAGTCCGGGGAGTCCTCGTGTTCCGGATGTTCGCTCATGGGAATCCTTGTGTGCGGCAGCGCGCCTGCACCCAGTTTACCATCATTGTGCCGGCCATTCCCGCGTTTCCTGGCAAAAGCCCGGTCAGATCGTGAAGGCTGCACTGGAGGTTGGCATCATCGGCGCCGGCGCGACCGGCCTGGGCGCCGCCCGCGATCTCGCCCGCGCCGGGCACCGGGTGCAACTCTTCGAGGCTGAAGATCGCGCCGGCGGGCTGGCGGCCGGCTTTCGCGATGACGGCTGGGACTGGCATCTGGAGAAATTCTATCACCACTGGTTTGAAAGCGACCGCCACGTCCTCGGTCTCATCGAGGAGATGGGCCTCAGCCACAAGCTGCGCTTCCCGCGCCCAAAGACGAGCTACTGGATCGACGGCAAGGTGTATCGCGCCGAAATTTCCCCCTCGGCGCTGCTGTTGCCGCTGTCGCCGCCGGCCATCCTGCGCATGGGGTTGACCGGACTCAGACTCAAGCTCACCCGTGACTGGCGCGCGCTGGAAGCGGTGACGGCCCATGACTGGCTGCGCCGCCACATGGGGCAGGAGGCCTACGAAAGGCTGTGGCGGCCCCTGCTCATCGGCAAGTTCGGTGAACGCTACCGCGAGGTCAACATGGCCTGGCTGTGGGCGCGGGTCGTGTCCCGCAGCCTGCGCCTCGGCACCTTCGAAGGCGGCTTTCAGGCCTTCCTGGATGCACTCGCCGCTGATTGTCGCCGCCATGGCACAGAAACCCACTTCAATGCCCGTGTGCAGCGCATCGCCCGCGAAAGCGACGCGCTCGCGCTGCACCTTGCCGATGGCAGCGTCCGGCGCTTCGATCGAATTCTCAGCACCACCTCACCGCGGCTCATGCTGCGCCTCTGCGATGGCCTGGCGGACAGTCCCTACGGCCGACAGCTGGCAGATCTGCGCAGTATCGGCGCGGTCTGCGTCGTCCTCGCCCTCAGGCAACCGCTGCTGGTCGACGGCACCTACTGGCTCAGCCTGCCCGCCAGCAGCCCGGACCGCGAACGCAGCCAGTTCCCCTTTCTGGCCCTGGTGGAGCACACCAACTGGATGGACCGGCGTCACTACGGCGGCGACGTGCTGGTCTATTGCGGCGATTACGTGCCGCCGGACCACGCCTGGTTCCAGCTGGGTGAAGAGGAACTGGTGCGGCGTTTCAGCGCAGCGCTAACGCGCATAAACCCGGACTTCCGCCAGGAGCAGGTGCGCAAGGCCTGGGTCTTCCGCGCGCCCTACGCCCAGCCCGTCCCGGGCGTCAACCACAGTGCGGCCATCCCGCCCCTGCAGACGCCCTGGCCCGGCCTGTTCCTGGCCAACATGAGCCAGGTCTATCCCTGGGACCGCGGCACCAATTACGCCATCGAACTGGGGCGTCGCGTTGCCCGCCTGATGCAGGAGCCGACGGGGTGATGCCACCGGTCTGTGATAGACTGGCGCAGGACGCAGGCAGTGCATTCAGGGGGTGCCGGTGAAACTCATCGTCGTCGGGGCCGGCTTCGTGGGGTTGACCCACGCCGCCGTCAGCGCGGAGTACGGCCATGAAGCCTGGGCCTGTGACGTCGACAGTGCCCGGCTGGCCGCCTTTCGCAGCGGCCGGCGCGACGCCATCGAGCACTACGTCAACGAGCCCGGTCTGGCCGATATCATCGCCGAATATGGCGGGCGCACGCTGCACTTTGTCGATGACCCCGGGCCCGTCATCGAGGGCGTCGATGCCATCTTCCTTTGTCTGCCAACCCCTTCCGGCGCGGATGGTTCCGCCGACCTGAGCTATTACTTCGAGGCGCTGGCCACGCTGGCCCCCCTGCTGGCCGGCCGCCGCGATCCGCGTCGGGTGGTCATCATTAACAAGAGCACGGTCCCGGTTGGCACGGCGCGCCGGCTGGAAGCCTTTCTGCTGGAGCACGGCGTGGGGAATTTCGGCATCGCATCCAATCCGGAATTCCTGCCGGAAGGCGAGGCCGTCGCCCGCTCGCGTCACCCGGACCGCGTCGTGGTGGGCGCGGACCGGGTCGAGGACTTCGAGTGCATCCGCCGCCTCTACTCCCAGTTTCACAATCACGTGCGGATCCAGTACATCGAGACCACGCCCGAAACGGCGGAGACCATCAAGTACGTCAGCAACACACTGCTGCTCACCTACATTTCCTTCTGGAACGGCGTTGGCGCGCGTCTGGCCGAAACCTTCCCCAACGTACGTATGGAGGACCTGAAGCGCGGCGTCACCTCCGACGAGCGCATCAGCACCTGGGGCTCCTACGTCTCCAACGGCGCCGGTGGCTCCTGTTTCGGCAAGGACATACGCTCGCTGATCCACCAGCTGGGCGGAGCCGGGCAGGACACCGGCCTGCTGGAGGCGGTGCTCGACATCAACGAGTACCAGAAGGTCTATCTCATCGAACGCGCCCGTCAGGAAGCCGGTTACGACTTTCGCGGCAAGACCGTGGCCCTGCTGGGTCTGGCGTTCAAGAAGAAGACCAACGACGTCCGCGATTCGTCGTCACTTGCGGTCGCAGAAGCCCTGCTGGCGGCCGGCGCGCGCGTTCTGCACGCCTACGATCCCCTGGCCATCCCGGAAGCCAGCCGCGCGCTGGACCCGTCCCGCAATCCGCTGTTCAGCCGCATCCGCTACCTCGAAAGCGCGGAAGAGGCCCTTTGCGGCAGCGACTGCCTCTTCATTTCAACCGACTGGGAGGAGTTTCGGGGCCTGTCACTCAATATCGAGCGCCACCTCCAGCCGCCGGCCCTCATCATCGACGGACGCCGCATGATTCCCGATTACGCCGACCTGCTGCGCAAGGGTTACCGCTATCTGGCCGTTGGCTCGCCCTTCATGTCCGGTGAGTACGACCGGCAAGGATGTCATTGATGCGCCTTGTTCCCCTGCTTCTGATTTTGACAATGACGCTGCTACCAGTGTCGGCGCAGGAGACCCTGCCCGCCGCGCAAACGCCCGTTGCAGAACCACCGCCGGTCGCGCCGGAGCCGGCCCGCTATCGGCTGCACCCCGTCACCGCCGGGCTCTACCGCCCGATATACCTGACTCACGCCGGCGATGGCAGCGGTCGCCTCTTCGTGCTCGAACAAAATGGCCGCATCCGCGTCCTCGTTGACGATGTCCTGCAGGCCGAGCCCTTTCTCGATATCAGGAATCTCGTCAGCCGGGATTCGACAAGGTCCTTTTCCGAACGCGGCCTGCTGGGACTTGCCTTTCATCCGGACTTCGCCGACAACGGCCGCTTCTTCGTGCACTACAGCGACAACAACGGCGATACCTTGCTGGAGCGTTACAGCCTGCGTCCCGACGACCCGACGATGGTCGATTTTGGCAGCCGTTTGCCGCTCCTCAGGGTTAACCAGCCCTACGCCAACCACAACGGCGGCGAGATTGCGTTCGGCCCCGATGGTTACCTGTATATGGGTCTCGGCGACGGCGGCGCCGCCGGCGACCCGCTAAACCACGGCCAGAATCCCGCCACATTATTGGGCAGCATCCTGCGCCTCGACGTCGACGTGGACCAGGGCTACGGCATTCCGCCGGACAATCCCGGCCTGACGCAGAACCTGCTGCTCGCGCCCCAGATCTGGGCCTGGGGCCTGCGCAACCCCTGGCGCTTCAGCTTCGACCGCCTCACCGGCGAACTCTACATCGCCGACGTCGGCCAGGACCGGCGGGAGGAAGTCAACGTCCAGCCCGCCGACAGCCCGGGCGGCGTTAACTATGGCTGGCGCTCCATGGAGGGCAGCCTGCCCTACAGCGGCGAGCCGCTTGCCGGCAGCATGCAAGTGCCGGCATTCGAATATAGCCATGAGGTTGGCTGCTCCATCACCGGCGGCTACGTGTATCGCGGCCTGAGCCTGCCGGAGCTGCGGGGCATCTATCTTTACGGCGACTGGTGCAGCGGCTATATGTGGGCCGCCTGGCGCGATGCCGCCGGAGACTGGCAAAACATCCTCTTCAGGGCCACCGGCGTGCAGATCAGTTCCTTCGGCGAAGACGAGGATGGCGAACTTTACGTACTGGATTATGCCGGCGTGATCTACCGCCTGGCCCGCGCCTGACGCACAGCGGCGCGCTCAATCGACGCCGTCTTCCTGCTCCGGGGTGCCTCCCAGGGCATAGAGCAGAACGCCGCCGGAAGCCACCAGGAAACCGCCAATCAGGCCGGCGGTCTGTAACGGACCCAGATAGGTGTCCTCGGCGTAGAGGGCGTGCACGTTCGAGCCGAAACCGAGCACGTCCGCCGCGCCGGCCATGCCGGCAATGAGCAGCGCGGTCAATGACAGGCGCACGGCAATTTGCTGGGTGAAGGTCGCCGGCGTCCGCGGATAGAAGGTCGCCTTGACGTAAAGCAGCGCGCCCAGCACCAGCAGGCCGAGCCCGGTCAGCAGGGTCACCAGTTGCAGCGCGCCAATGCCGTGAGCCTGGGGCAGTCCGGTAAGGCCGGGGAAAAGCCCGGTCACCGCCAGTATGATGCCCGCCGTTCCCAGCAGGATCCCGATCTGGCCAATGCGCTCCACTGCCTCAGCCTTCCGGCAGCGCTCTGCGCAACACCCGCAACATGTTGCCACCCAGAATCGCCGCCACGTCATCTGCCTCGTAACCGCGCCCGGCCAGGCCCCGGCCAATGAGGCCCAGGTCCGCCACCGTATCGATTTCCTGCGGCGCGCTTTCCGCGCCAAAGCCACCGTCCAGGTCGCTGCCGATGCCCACGTGGCGGGCGCTGCCGGTCAACTGACACACGTGGTCGATCACCTGCAGCACGGTATCCAGCGGCAACCTCGGCGGGCCGCTCCAGGTGTTGCTCAGGAAGCGATTGTAAAGCACGGCGCCGGCCACGCCGTCGCGCTCCGCCAGCTGGCGGATCAGGTCATCGTCCAGGTGCCGGTCCGTATCGCAAAAGCGCCGGGGGTTGCTGTGGCTGGCAAAGACCGGGCCCTCATAGCGGTCCAGCGCCTCGCGACAGGCTTCTTCAGCCATGTGCGAGAGATCAAGCAGGGCGCCGTACTCCGCCATGATTTCCAGCAATTCCCGCCCTTCATCCGTCAGGGGGCCGGGCTGACCCGTGCCGCCGCAGTAGCGCGAAGCCGTCCAGGCCGGGCCGACGACGCGCACGCCGCGTTCGTACCACTCCTCAAACTGTTCCGGCTCGATAATCGGGTCGGCGTTTTCCATCAGCAGCACCAGCCCGACCTGTCGCGCGGCTGCCGGCGCCCCTTCACCCCAGGTCGCCAGGACGGCATCCAGCTGATTCTCATCAAACACCAGGCTGATCTGCCCATGTTCATCCGCCAGCCGCTCGTACCAGTCGAGTTGCGCGGAGGCCAGGGCAAAGGCCTCCTGCGCGTCGCTGTAGCAGAGCTCGTCCCAGGGCGTGGCGCGCCGGCTGCGCGGCGCGGTGAACAGCGTGGCGCAGATAACCGCCACGCCCCCCGCCAGCGACTCGGGCAGCCCGGTGCTGGCGAGCCCGGCCCGGCGCTTCTCCGCCAGCGCGGCTTCCTCCTGCCGCAGCTCCAGCGCGCTGCGGCGCCAGTCCCGGCCGCCGGCCAGCCAGTTGAAGGCGATGTCCTCGTGCGCGTCGACGATGATCACTGGAATTTTTCTCCGGGAAACCTGCCCGTCAATTGTACGCCCCTGTCCAGTCCCCTGCCACGCGTAAGGGTTTCGCAAGATGGTCATGGACAATGTGTCGTATACGTGTTGTATACTGAATTCACACAGGACGGGACGTGGTCATGAGTGAAGCGATTTCCGCACAGGTCACAGGAAACAGACGGGCTACCGGCTACGGCGCGCTGGCAGGTCTGCTGCTGACGATTCCGCTGGTCGCCATATTCTGGTTTGCCGATGCCTTCCTGGGCACGCCTTTCGTGCCCTTTGACGTGCTCGACTGGGCCGCGCGCAACCTGCCTGGCGGGCTCATCACCTTCGCCATCGATACCATGGTCACCCTCATCACCGCCTTGCAGCTGGGCGAAACGTCCACCGCCGCCAAGGCGGCCGAACAGATCATGGGCATCGCCGGCATGGTCATCACCGGCGTGGTCATCGCTGCGGTCTTCTTTGTCCTCGCCCGGCGCCGCGGAGACAGCCGCCTGGATTTCCAGGCCGGTTTCGTCCCCGGCCTCGTCTTCGGGCTGCCGGTCGCCCTGTTGAGCAACGACGTCAATTTCTCGGCGCTCACCGCGCCTGTCGTCAACTTTCTCTGGATCCTGGTCGCCTTTGCCGGCTGGGGTCTGGCCCTCGCAGCCCTGTACAACGCGCTGCTGGCCGTCGCGCCTGCCACCGACGACCCTGCCGGCGTGACGGCCGAGCCGATCGACCGGCGCAGCTTTCTGCTGCGCATGGGCGGCGCCGCGGCGACGATCACCGTGGTCGGCGCCGGCGTTGGCGCCTTCCTGCGCCAGGGCGGCGGGACGGCCTCGCCGGTGCGCTACGCCAGTTCGACGGGCGGCCCCCTGCCCAACGAGGATGCGGCGGTGCAGCCCGTGCCGGGTACCCGTCCCGAACTGACGCCGGTCGAGAACCATTATCGCATCGACATCAGTTCGCGACCGCCGGTGTTTGAGGAAGCGACCTGGACCCTGCCGGTCACCGGGATGGTGGACAACCCGCTGGAGTTGACGCTGGCCGATTTGCGCAGTGATTTCCGGCCAATGGACCAGTACCTGACGCTCTCCTGCATTTCCAACCGCATCGGCGGCGATTTGATCGGTACGCAGAAGTGGACCGGTTTCAGCCTGCAGGACCTGCTGACGCGGGCCAAGGTGCAGGAAGACGCACAGTTCCTGCGCATCTTTGGCGGAGACGGCTTCCATGAGACCGTTGACATTGACCTGATCAATGCGGACGAGCGCGTCATGCTGGCCTACGCCTGGGACGACCAGCCCCTGCCGGAGCGCAACGGCTTTCCCCTGCGCATCTACATCCCCGACCGCTACGGCATGAAACAGCCCAAGTGGATCACCGGCATCGAGGTGGTCGAGGACTACGAGGAAGGCTACTGGGTCACCCGTGGCTGGGACGAGCAGGCCCTGATGCAGACCACCTCCGTGATCGACGTGGTGGCCACCGACCAGGCCTTCATCAGCGACGGCATCACCTACATCCCGGTTGGCGGCATCGCCCATGCCGGCGATCGCTCCATCTCGGCGGTCGAGGTTCGCATGGACGAGGGCGAGTGGCAGGAAGCCCAACTGCGCGAGCCCCTCTCCGACAAGACCTGGGTGATCTGGCGCTTTGACCTGCCCTTCAGCGACGGCCGGCATCGCATCGAGGTGCGCAGCGTCGATGGCGAGGGTGAGCCGCAGATTGAAAGTGTTCGCGGCACTCGCCCCAGTGGCGCCACCGGCATCCACGGCCGCAACGTCGATTTGGTGCTGGAGGCCGAAGCCGAAGGCGAAACGTCGGCGTAGCCCACCGCTGCAGAACACAGGCGCCGGGTCGGGCAGCTACCCCGCCGGCGCCTTTTGCATTAACGGCTCACGTCGTTGCGACACGATGAGGCGGACTGCAACGAAGAGAGAGCACGCGGCACTCAGTTGTCGGCTCGCGCGGTGGCGGTGGCGCTCAGCAATGGCCGCAAGGCGGTGGCGGCTGCCTCGACGGTGACCGGGAAAGCCTCCGTCTCTTCCGTGCTGCGCGGCAGGGCCTGTTCAATGAAGGCATCCCGGGTCGCGACGACCCGCTCCTCCACCTCGTCATATTCCTGGTGCGGATACTGCAGCCCCAGCACGCCGACGCCATAGAGGGCCGCAAGAAACATGATCGCCACAAACAGCAGCAGCACCAGCGCCGTGCGGCGGTTGCCGGCGCGCAGCGACGCCGTATGCACGCGCAGGCGCATGGACCCGTCTTCCTGCAGACGCCGCTGTAACCCTGCCAGATCGTCCGGGTCCTGCGGCTCCAGATGCTCGATCAGCGTGGGCAGCTGTACCTGCCCACTGGCCGGCAGCAGTGGCACGATACGCCGTCCGGCGTCCAGCGCGCGTTCCAGTTGCGCCAGGAGCTGCTCATCTTCGGCAGCAGCCGGTGACAGCAGCACCAGGGTGGCGTTCACTTCCATTGGCGACAGTTGCTGTTGCAGGCGCCGCGCCAGTTGGGCGTCAGCGGAGTGGTGAATGATGTCGATCATCGTCCCTCAGGCCAGCGTACGGATGTAGTTGACGAGATGCCAGCGCTCAACGTCCTCAAGGTCGGCTGCGCAGGGAGTCAGGCCGCGCCAGCCGTCCTCCGTGATGCCGAACAGTTGCTCATCGCGGAAGCGCGGCAGGCGCGCGCGCAACTCCTCCAGCGCCGCCTCCTGCCAGGAGCAATGCGCATCATACAATGAACGCCCGCGTTCCAGTGAGGCCGCGTCCGGCAGCGCCAGGTTGACGATCGCCGGCATTGGCCACAGGACCTCGCGGTAGGCGGCCTGATTGCGCGCCACCAACGCTACACCGAGGCCGATGATGAGCCCGAAGGCCAGCGTCGCGGCGATGGCGGCGGCCACGCTGGCCGGGCGCCAGTCCAGCCAGCGAAGGGCGCGCCTGATCGGCGTCAGCAGCGCCCACAGACAGGCCAGGGCCAGCAGCAAAAGCGCCAGCCAGTGTTGCCGGCCCGTCGGCAGGGAGTCTGGCGTGGCGGCCTCGCGCTCGATGTCCCAGGCGAAGGCGACGCGCTGCCACGCTTCGCTTTCATCCCTGAAATTCACCAAAGTCTGCCAGGCGCCGGCGTCGTCGATGACGTCCGTGCTCAATACGAACAGTCCCTCGCCCACCGCGGCGGCCTCCAGCCAGTTGCTGCGCCAGTCCCGTCGCGGCGCCACCAGCTGCAACTCCACCTGGCGCGCGCCCGGGATGCGCAGATCAAGACTGTTGATGCCCGGTCCACCCGGCGCAATGGCCAGCTCGACGCGCCGGCCGTCCAGCTCCTGCGACGCCGTCGGTACAGGCGGCGACGGCCCGAAGTCCGGCGCCGGCACCGCCGCAGCGGCCAGCAGGGCCAGCGGGACCAGCGCCAGCGTGAGCAGGGCGGCTTCCAGACGCAGGCCCTTCAGCGCGGTGAATGAGCGGCGGCGCAACACGCCAACGGCGCCTGTCTGCCCCGCCGCGACCAGCAGGGAAAGGGCCACCAGCGCCAGCTTGGCCAGCAGCGCCAGCCCCCAGTCCGTGCCGCCCAGGTCGGAGGGGCGCTGGATCCAGTTGACGGCGCTGAAGAGACCGCTCGCCGTCAGCACCGCCAACGCGCGCAGCGCCAGCCAGGAAAAGCGCCGCAGAGCAGCCTGCAACGCCGCTTCCCGCTGCGGCGGGGCCAGGGGGGCCAGCGCCACCGGCATGACCAGCGTCAGCGCCACCAGCGCCCCGCTCCAGGCGCCGGCGGCCAGACTGTGCAGCCAGTCCGTCAGCAGCACCAGCCAGGGCAGGCGCAGCGAACCGGCGGCATGACTGTTGACGCTGAAAGTGCCCACCAGCAGGGCCGTCAGCCACAGGTTGGCCGACCAGCAGGGTCTCACCTGCTCCGGCCTCTCCCGGCGCCAGCGAACGGCCAGCGCGACCAGCAAGGCACATAGCGCCAGCAGCAACATGCGCGCCGTCCAGACGTCGCCGAAGCGGGAACCGATGCGCACCACCTGCCACAGCCCCTGACCCAGCACCTGCGTGGCGTCCGCAGCGAAGAAGACCATGCTCTGCTGCAGCATGGCCAGCAAGTTGGCGCTGAAGGCCAGCACCAGCGCCGCCAACGCGACATGGCCGAGACGGCGCATCAGCCGTGGCGGCAGACCGCCGGCCCGGTGCGCGCCCCTGCCCCATGCCGGCAGCAGCACGGCGCTGTAAAGCGCGTGCGTCCCGAAGAGCAACAGACAGGAGCCGTAAAGCGCAGCGCGCCACAGCGCTTCCAGCGGGTCGATGGCCCAGGCGCTGCCGCCGGCGACGGAGTCGTCCGCGGCCTGACCGACGAAGAAGACCCGCGTCCCGGCCACCACGTGGCCATCGCCGGCGAAGGCCGGCCGCAGATCGACCAGATACGCCCCGTCCGGCAGGTCGGCGGGGACAGCCAGGCTCATGTGCAGGGGATTGTCAGGCGAAACGCTACCTTCAGCCAGCGCTGCTCCGGCGCTGTCGCGCAGGGTGATGGAACTGAATAGCGGCTCAAGGCTCTCGCTGAACCAGTACTGCAGACGCAAGGGCGCATGCTCCAGCGCAGCGCGGTCTTCCGGCAGGGCGCGCACGACATAGCCATGCGCAGCCGCCGGCACCACCGGCAGCAAGACCGCCAGCGCGCAGAACAGGACCAGCCTCGCTCGCATGAATGGTCAATCCGCCAGCCGGAACAGTTGCTCCAGCATAGCAAAACTTGTGCTATTTTTCACGATTGCGGGCCGCAGCGTCAGAAGTGCATCATCGCCTTGAGGCAGCCGCTGGCCGGGTCCAGCCAGGATGGCAGATCACGGATGAGTTCCGCCGGGTTGGCGCGGTGGGTTATCCAGGGCATGGTATCGATCGCGCCGGTTTCCACCAGGTCGATGACGTGACGAAAGTCTTCAGCCGTGCCGTTGCGGCTGCTCATGATCGTCATTTCGCGCCGGTGAAATTCCGGGTCGTGAAAAACGATGTCGTCGTCGACGAGACCGACAAAAACGAGTACGCCGCCCATCGCCAGGGTGTCGAAGGCCGCGTTCATCGCGGCGGCGCTGCCGGTAGCGTCATAGACCTGGGTGGGCATGTCGCCGTCGGTGATGTCGGCCAGTTGTTCCAGCGGCCGGTCCAGGGCATCGACCGCGTGGGACACGCCAGGCATTTCCTGCGCAAATTCAAGCCGCCCTGCATTGACGTCCATGGCGATGATTTCGGCGCCGGTGGCTGCCGCAGCGGCTATCACCGTCAGCCCGATGGGGCCCACACCGATCACCAGCAACTGTTCGCCCGCCTGTGGCGCGCCGCGGCGAATGGCGTGCGCGCCGATGACCAGGGTCTCCACCAGCGCCAGCTGGTCGAGCGACAAGGCGTCCGAACGATGCAGCTTGTCCAGCGGGACGCGAATAACCTCGCGCATGCCGCCGTCCGTATGCACGCCGAGCACGCGCAGGGAAGCGCAGCAGTTCGTGCGGCCGCGACGACAGGCGATGCAGTGACCGCAGTTCAGATAGGGCTCCACGGCCGCCCGGTCGCCGACCCGCAGGCCGGCGTCGTTGGCGCCAATGTCCACGATCTCCACGCCCAGTTCATGGCCGAGGACGCGCGGATAGCTGAGGAAGGGCATCTCGCCCTTGAAGGCCTTGAGATCGCTGCCGCAAACGCCGACGCGTTGCACCCGCACCAGCGCTTCACCAGGCGCCGGCGGGCCCGCCGGCATTGCCGTGTCGGTCAATGCCAGCCGGCCCGGCTGCTCCAGCACCACGGTCTGCATGATCAGGCGTCCAGCGAGCGCCGCACGGCGGCGATGACGTCCTCCGGACCGGGAATCAAATGTTCCTCAAGCGGGGCGCTGAAGGGGATGATGCCGGCGCCCAGCGTGACGCGTACCACCGGCCCTTCCAGCGACCAGATGTTGTTCTCCGTAATCTGTGAAACGACTTCCCCGCCCCAGCCGCCGGCGCGCACGGCTTCCTCCACCGTGACCAGATGACCGGTCTTTTCGACGGAGCGCGCGATGGTCTCCATGTCCAGCGGCACCAGCGTGCGCGGGTCGATGACCTCGCAGTCGATGCCTTCCGCCGCCAGGGCCTCCGCGGCCTGCAGCGCCACGCCCACCATGCGCTGGACGGCCACGATCGTCACGTCACTGCCCTCCCGCACGACCTGCGCCGCGCCCAGCGGCACGAGATGGTCGGCGTGCCCGGGCGCCTCGCCGCGTTCGGCGTACTGTCCCTTGTGCTCAAGGAAGATCACCGGGTTGTCATCACGGATGGCGCTTTTCAGCAGGCCCAGGATATCGGCCGGGTTGGAGGGCACGCAGACCTTCAGGCCCGGCGCGTGCATGAACCAGGATTCGCAACACTGCGAATGCTGCGAGCCGAAACCGCCGGCGCTGCCCTGGGCCATGCGGATGGTCAGCGGCACAGAGATCTGGCCGCCGGACATGTAACGCAGCTTGGCCGCCTGGTTGACGATCTGGTCCAGCGTCACCGCCGCGAAGTCCGCAAACATCAACTCAATCACCGGACGCATGCCGGTCACCGCCGCGCCCACGCCGGCGCCCACGATGGCGTTTTCGGAGATGGGCGTATCGCGCACGCGTCGCCCGCCGTATTTCTCGTAGAGACCGGGCGTCACCTTGAAGACTCCGCCCGCCTTGCCCACGTCCTCGCCGAAGAAAATCACGTCTTCATCGCGCGCCATTTCCTCGTCCAGCGCGCGCACCACGGCGTCGCGACAGGTGATCGTGGCCATTATGCTCCCTCCTGCAGCGCGCTGCCGTCAGCGCTCGGCACCCAGATATCCTCGAAGGTCTCGTCCAGCGCCGGCCAGGGCTCGTTCATCGCCCATTCGGTCACGCGCTGCACCTCGGCCTGTTGCTCCGCCCGCAGCGCCTCGAAATCCGCCGCCGTCAACTGACCCTCCGCCTGCATGCGGTCCGCCAGAATGTTGATCGGGTCGCGCGCCAGCCAGCGTTCCAGCTCGCCCTCCGGCCGGTAGGTGGCGGGATCGCTGCGCGAATGGCCCCGGTAACGATAGGTCTGCGCCTCCACCAGGGTGGGGCCACCTCCGGCGCGCGCGCGCTGGACCGCTTCCAGCAGCACGGCGTGCACGGCCTCGGCGTCCTGACCGTCCACGATGACGCCGGGAATGCCATAGGCGGCGGCACGATCGGCCACGTTGGGCACCGGCGCGGTGTCGTCGTAGGGCGTGTATTCGCCATAGAGATTGTTCTCGCAGAGAAAGACGGCCGGCAATTGCCACACCGCCGCCAGATTGACCGCCTCATGCCAGGCGCCGATGTTGGGCGTGCCATCGCCGAAAATCGAAATCGATACCGCGCCGTTGCCGCGCATCTGCGCCGTCAGGGCGGCGCCGTTGGTCACCGGCAGCCCGGCCCCCACCACGGCAAAGGTGCCCAGCAGGCCGACGTCGAGGTCAGCCAGATGCATCGAGCCGCCCTTGCCCTTCGAGCAGCCCGAGGCCTTGCCCATCATCTCGGCCATCAGCGATGCAAGCGGCATACCCAGCGCCAGGGCGTGTCCATGCCCGCGGTAAGTGCAGGTCACGGTGTCGCCGCGCGTCGCATCCACCACCTCCGCCATGGCCACCGAGACCGCTTCCTGGCCGATGCAGAGGTGCGTGGTGCCGCGGATCACGTTTTCCAGAAACAGCTCCTGGATGCGTTCCTCGGTGTGACGCACCAGCAGCATGTTGGCCAGCATCTTGCGGCGCACTGCCGCGTCGAGGCTTGTGCTCATCTCCTGTCCTTCCTCTTGTTACCGACCGGCCTCAGGCGCCGAAGGCCTGCAGGTGCCGGTCAAAAGCCGCCAGCAACTGTGCCGCCAGCATACCATCCACAATGCGGTGATCGGCGGATACGGTCAGACGCGCCGTCTGCCGGATATGCAGGCCGCCATCAATGACCAGCGGCCGTTCGCGCAGGGCGCCCACCGCCAGGATGCCCACCTGCGGCGGGTTGATGATGGCGGTGAAATCGTCCACCTGCTGCACCACACCCAGGTTGCTCAGCGTGAAGCTGCCCCCCTGCGTTTCTTCCGGCTTCAGCCGACCCACCCGTGCCCGCGCCACCAGGTCCCGTGAGCGCCCGGCCAGGCTGACCAGCGACTCCGCCCCGGCATTGCGCAGCACCGGCGTCAGCAGGCCATCCGGCAGCGCCACCGCCTGCGCCAGGTCGATTTCGGCGTGGCGCCAGAGCGTCCCCTGTTCGAAGGTGGCGTTGAACTGCGGCACATCCTGCAATGCCTGCACCGTCAGCCACAGCAGCAGGCCATTGACTCCCACGCCCTCCGGCAAGGCGCGCAGGGCGGCGCTGAAGTCCAGTTCGGCCCGCACGAAGAAATGCGGCATTTCCTGCATGCCCTGCGCCAGGCGCCGCGCGATGATCTGGCGCATGGTCGATAGCTGCACGGCCTCACGCGCGGGCGCCGTTGCCGGCGTCGCCGCCTGCGCCGCGATCATGGCCTCCACGTCCGCGCGGGTGATGCGCCCGCCTTCGGCGCCGGCGGCCAGTTGCTCCAGATCGATGCCATGTTGCTGCGCCAGGCGGCGCAGCGCCGGCGGCAGCTTCACCTTGCGCGCCGACTTCGGCCCTGTAGCAGTGGCAGTTGCCCGCGCCGGCGCAGGTGGCAGCGGCGCAGCCGACGGCAACGCTGACGCGGGCGGGACGGTCGCCGGCCCGGCGCCGGCGGCCCCTTCGCGCCGGATGCGCGCCAGCACGGTGCCCACCGGCACGGTCGTCTCCGCCGGGACCAGTTGCTCCTCAAGCACGCCGTCGGCCAGGGCTTCCAACTCAACGGTCGTCTTGTCGCCCTCGATTTCCGCCAGGGGTTCGCCCTTGCGCACCGCATCGCCCGGCGCCTTCAGCCAGGCGAGCAACTGTCCTTCTTCCATCCCGAAACCCAGGTTGGGCAGTACGACGTCCACCAGCACAGTTTGCTGTCCAACTCCTCTTTTGCACGGCGCGGCCAGTGTACCAGCAGCGTCACCCACGGCAAACGCGCCTACTCAGTCCAGGCCGAAGTGCCCGGCCCCGTCGGGCGTCTCCTCTTCCTCATCCTCGTCAACCAGATTGCGGCTGCGCAACCAGCTCAACACCATGATGAGCGCGAAGACGACCGTGATGCCGAGGAAGATGAGTTCGTCCCAGACACCCAGCGCTCCATGCGCAAGAATCACCTGCATGTCCCGGGGCTCCGTCGCTTGTACCCCTGACAGGACTCGAACCTGTGCACAAGGTTTAGGAAACCTCTGCTCTGTCCTCTGAGCTACAGGGGCTCCGGCGCCGCAGTATAGCAGAGCCGGCAACCCCGCTCAATGCGCGGCCCGCTGCCACAGACGCAGCCGGTTGTCGCCGCCGCCACTGGCCAGCCAACGCCCGTCCGGGCTGAAGGCCAGGGTGAGCGCCGGTCGCTCATGCGCCTGGATGACGCCCAGGGGCGCGCCATCGGCCACGCGCCAGAAACGGATGGCGCCGTCCCGGCCGCCCGTGGCCAGCAGCCGGCCATCGGGCGAAAACGCCGCGCAGTCCAGACCGCCATGATCCGCCACCAGCGACAGACGCATTTCACCACCATGGGCCGGCCACAGCCTTACCTCACCGTCGCGGCTGGCTGAAAGCAGCCAGGCGTCATCCGCCGGCCAGGGTAGCAACGCCCGCAGCCAGTCGCCGTGTTGAATGCTGCGGAGCAGGGCGCCTGTGGCCGCTTCATGCACGCAGACCTGCCGGTCCCGGCCGCCGCTCGCCAGCAACCTGCCGCCGGCGCCATGGCACAGGGCCCGAACCTCGTCGCTGTGACTGCGGATGACTTTTCGCTCGATGCCCGTCTCAACGTCGTGCAGTCGCAGCGTGGCATCCGCGCCGGCGGAAGCCAGCAGCTTGCCGTCCGGCGCGAAGGCAACGCGCTCCACCGAGCTTTCATGGCCGGTAAACCTGCGCGCTGCGGCACCATCGCGCAGATGCCAGAGCCGGATGCTGCGGTCTGCGCCGGCGGAAGCCAGCAAGGCGCCATCGGGGGCAACGGCGATGCCCTTCACCGGCCCGGCATGCCCCTCCAGCACGGCGCGCAACTGCAGTTGGTCGTGGGCCAGCGCGAACAGCGCGACCCCCGTGGCGCCGGCCAGCGCCAGCGCCGCGCCGCGGGGCGCCCAGACCAGTTCGCTGATCCAGCCGCGCCCGGCCTCGTCCCGCAGGACCCAGTTTCCCGTTTCTTTCGGATTGCCGTCCACGCCCACCCTGCCGCACCGCTTCCGCGGGACTATAATCCAGGCTCTGTGCCCGGCACAGTAACATGACCGTGACCCATGCCCCACGTCGGCATCAACGCCCATCTGCTCTCCGGCCAGCGCAGCTACCGCAGCGCCGGCATTCACGGCTATCTGTGGCACACCCTCGCGGAACTGGCGGCAGTGGCGACGCAGGACTGGCGCTTCACCGTCCTGTGCGGCCGGGAGAGCGAGGCCGATTTCCCCGGCCTGGGATTGCGTCGCTCCCGGCTGGATACGCAGGCTCCCTGGCGACGAATCCTGTGGGAGCAACTGGCCTGGCCCTTTCAGTCCGATGAGTTCGATCTGCTGCACGCGGCGGCCTTCGTGGGCCCCCTGCTGCTGACCCGGCCGCTGGTGGTCACCGTCTACGACCTCAGCTTCCTGCGCTACCCGCAGGTGTTGACCAGGGCGCGACGGCGCTATCTGCAGCTGCTGACGCGCCTCAGCTGTCAGCGCGCGCGCCGCGTCATCGTCATTTCACAAAGTACGGCGGCGGACGTCGCCGACCTGCTCGATATTCCGCCACAGCGTATCGACATCGCCCGCCCAGGATACGATCCGACCCGCTTTCGCCCCTTGCCCGCCGCGGAGGTAGCGGCGTTCCGCCGGCGCAAGGGGCTGCCGGAGCGCTTCTGGCTGTTCGTGGGCACGCTGGAGCCGCGCAAGAATCTGGTGACGCTGATTGACGCCTGCGCCCGTCTGTCGCCGGCATTGCCGCTGGTACTGGCGGGCGCGCAGGGCTGGGATCACGGGCAGATCCATGCCGCGGCAGAGCGCCTGGGCCCTGGCGGGGGCGTATACTTCCCTGGCTTTCTTCCGGCGGAGGAACTCGCACTCTGGTACAATGCTGCCGAAGTGTTCGTCTATCCCTCACTGTACGAGGGCTTCGGAATGCCGGTGCTGGAAGCCATGGCCTGTGGCACACCGGTCATCGTTGCAGACGCTTCGTCGCTGCCGGAAGTCGCCGGAGTGGACGGCACCTGTCTGCCACCCACAGACGTCGATGCCTGGGCGGATGCCCTGCAACACAGTCTGCAAAGTGACAGCTGGCGGGCGCAGGAGAGCGCGCGCGGCCGGCAACAGGCCCTGCGCTTCAACTGGCGCGAAACGGCAGAACGCACTATCGGGAGCTATGCATGCGCCCTGAACCCGGCGAGGTCCTGAGGGAACCCGCCCTGCGCCGCAGGGTCAGACGGCGGAGCAGGGCGTCTGCGGCAGAGCATCTGCCGCCACCCCGTCCACGCCGCTCGCCGCTGCCGGCGTGGGTCCTGCCGCTTGTCGATTTTTTGCTGGCGCTGCTGGCATTTGTGCTGGGCTATTTCGTCCGCTACCAGTTGAATCTCTTGCGTCCCGTCCTCGAATACAATCAGGCGCCATTCGAACCCTACATCCCCTTTGCCCTGCTCTACGCAGTCATGCTGGTCTTCGCGCACAACAGCAATGGCCTGTATCGCCAGGTGCGCGGGCGCTCTCTGGTGGAGGAATCCACGATCAGCGCCAACGGCATCGCCACGGTGACCGTGACCCAGCTGGCCCTGTTCTTTGTGACCCAGTCCTACGTCAGCAGCCGCCTGATGCTGGTCTACGTGGCCGTGCTGACGCTCGCCCTGTTGCTGCTCAGTCGCATCCTCCATCGCCTGCTGCTCGGCTACCTGCGCTCACGCGGCATCGGCGTGCAGCGTGTGCTCATCGTCGGCTGGGGCGAGAGCGGCGGCGCCATTTTGCGCGCGATGGTGGCGCGCAAGGAACTGGGTTACGAACCGGTCGGCTTCGTGGATGACAACCCGCTCATCGACCAGGTCGATCTTGGCCGTATCAAGGGCCTCGGTACGCTGGACAATCTGGGTGAAACCATTCGCCGGCACCGGATTGATCTGGTCATCATCACCCTGCCCTGGTCGGAGCATGATCGCATCCTGTCCATCACCCTGACGGCGCGCCAGGCCGGCGCCGACGTCCGGGCTGTCCCGGACGTGTTTCAGTTGAACACGCGTCAAATGCAGGTCGAGAACCTGGATGGCATCCCCCTGCTCGGCTTTGGCCGCATGGAACAGCGCTTCCGCGGCACGGACCGCTTCATCAAGCGCGCCATCGACGTCGGCCTGATCCTGCTTACGGCCCCGCTGTGGCTGTCGCTGCTCACCCTGGCCGCGCTCGCCGTCCGGCTGGGAGGGCGCGGCCCCATCTTTTATCCGCAACGCCGCGTCGGTGAGGGCGGCCGTGAATTCAGCATGTACAAGCTGCGCAGCATGGTGCCGGACGCCGACAGCATGCGCGAGGAACTGGTGCAGGCCGCGGGCGAGGACCCGCGCCACCCCAAGATTCGCAACGACCCGCGCATCACCGGTGTCGGCGCCTACATCCGCGCCGTCAGCATCGACGAGCTGCCGCAGTTCTTCAACGTACTGCGCGGCGAAATGAGCCTGGTGGGGCCGCGCCCGCCCACGCCGGACGAGGTGGCGCTTTACGAACCCTGGCATTTGCAGCGCCTGCAGACCATCCCCGGCTGCACCGGTCTGTGGCAGATCAGCGGGCGCAGCAACGTGCCCTTCGACGAGATGTGCCTGCTGGATATCTACTACATCGAAAACTGGTCGGTACGGCTCGACCTGCAGATCATCATCATGACCTTCCCGCATTTGCTGCTGCGCCGCGGCGCGTGGTGAGCGAGCAACAGGCCGCCTGGCTCGCACAATCGCTCGCGCGCGCCCTGCTCTTCTGCCTGGGTGCGGGGCTCGTGCTGGGGACCATCGCCTCCGCCGTGCGCACTTTCGTCGTGCCGCGCGCCCAAAACAGTTTTCTGACGCGCCTTGTCTTCATTGCCTCGGGGCGTTTCTTCAACGTCTACATGAAGCTCCGCGGCTACCGTGACTGGCGCGAGCGCGACCGCGTGCTGGCTTTCTTTGCGCCGGTGACGCTGCTGATTCTGCCCCTCGTCTGGGTCGTTTGCATCACGCTCGGCTACGCGCTGATTTATCGCGCGCTGGGGGTGAACGAGCTGGAGACCGCCCTGACGGTCAGCGGTTCGTCCCTGCTGACCCTGGGCACGACGCCCTTCATCAGCGTCGGCATCACCATCGTCCAGTTTTCGGAAGCGACCCTCGGCCTCGGCCTGGTGGCCCTGCTGATCGCCTACCTGCCAACCATGTACGGCGCCTTTTCGCGCCGCGAGGCCCGCGTCGAGATGCTGGCCGTGCGCGCCGGCACACCGCCTTCAGCCATTGAGATGCTGCTGCGCCTGCAACGCATCGACGGCTTTGGGGACCTGCGCGACACCTGGCAGGAGTGGGAGGTCTGGTTCACCGAGCTGGAGGAAAGCCACACCTCGCTGGCGCCGCTCATCTTCTTTCGCTCGCCCGTGCCCGAACAGTCCTGGGTGACCGCCGCCGGCGCCATCATGGACGCCGGCGCGCTGCTGACTGCGGCCGTGGACAGGCCGCCCGACCCCGCCGCGCAACTCTGCATGCGCGCCGGTTACACCTCCCTGCGCCGCATCGCCGATTTCTTCTATTACGAATACGATCACGACCCGCTCTGGCCGGACGTGCCCGTCAGCATCACGCGCGAGGAGTTTGATGACGCCTGTGAGACCCTGGCGGCCGGCGGGCTGCCGCTGCGCGAGGACCGGGAGGCCGCCTGGGCGGCCTTCGCCGGCTGGCGCGTCAATTACGACGACGTGCTGCTCTTCCTGGCGGACATCACCCAGGCGCCCTGGGCGCTGTGGAGTTCGGACCGCGGGCGGGTGGGACGCAGTGTGCGGCGCATCCGTCTGCTGCGCCGGCGCCGGCGGCCCTGAGCCCTGGCCTTCAGACTATCGGCATGAGCTTCCTGTGACTGCTGCCACGCCACGGCGCGTGGTGAGTTCAGGCTGCTACTCCTTCAGCCAGGAATCGCTTTCCTCATCAAAGACCCATCCTTCAGGAAGTTCCCGCGTGCAAGAGGCCGGATACTCAGCCGCCAGGCCATTGCGAAACTCAATTCGGACATTGCTACTGCCTGTCAGGGCACGCAGGAAACTGCCCAGAGTAAAGCGTGCCTCTTCTTCCGCCTTTGACAGAATGCCTTCTGCCAACGCTTCGTCCCGGATTTTCGGCAAGACAACAGATTCTGCCAGCAAGCGGTATTCGTCCCAATCCTTGCGACATAACGTGAACGAACGCTCGTACTGACGAATGTAATCGATGCGACAACTGGTCAGTTCTGTCGGTGGCAATTGCAAGACCCAACTGTCTGTTGCCTCGTCATGTACGATGTCTATCGCTTCCACCTGATAAAGGTCCAGTCCCGCCTCAACCGTCCCCTCAACAACATGATTTACCGTACTACCACAAAGGCCAAGAAATCCGTCCTGGACACTTACCGAGATGTTAGGTTCGGCATACTGATTGCTGACTGTTACCAGCTGACCCATGGGTTGAACCGAAGTCAAGACGAGACGCTCCATCTCAACGCTGGCACGAGTTTCACTCTTTAGTGCCTCCTCCACTGACCTTGCGATGTTCTGTGGTAACCCGGCAATTGAACTGCCGAAATCTGCGAGTCCTTTCTGGATGTCTTCGATTTTTGCTCCTGCTGCATTCCAGGCCAGTACACCCAACGCCAGCATTATCACGAGCATCGCCAGCGTCAGGATACCCATCACTTTAAGGCAGCCTGGGCCGCCGGACGACTGCTGCGATTGATTTGTCATGGGGTCACTCCGGGGAGTTGCCCGCCCTCACCCCGAGGGCGCGCTGAGGTCCAGGCGGTCTTCCATCACCTGTTTCAGCTTCTCGAGCGAAGTGCCGAGCTGCCCGCGAATGCCGCCCAGCAGGAAGGGGCGGAACATGAACATGAACCAGGGGATGCGAATGTCGGTGCGGATGATGACTTCCGTGCCGCCGCCCACGCGGTTGTAGTCGTAGGTCGTGCGGAAGTTGTAGCCGCCCATCACGCCGGTGTAGGCCAGGCGCTGGTTGGGCGTGTAGTCCACCACGTCGGCGTTGACGAAGTGCATGCGCCCCAGCATGCGCTGGTTGCCCACGATCATGTCGCCCATGCGCACCTTGCCGACGCGCTCCAGGCGTATGCCCGCCGGCTGCCAGCGGGGATTGTTGCCAAAATCGCTCATGAAGCGGAATATATCCGTTACCGAACGGTTGATGGTGACGCGCTGTTCAACGACCGGCATGGTTTGTTCGCCTGTTCTCCGCAGCGGCCATGTTACCACGTCCGCGACACCGGCACACATTTTGTGAGGCAGTATGAAGATTACAGATCTGTGCGTTGAGACCTTCCGTTACACCAGCGACAAAAGCAAGGACGTACAGGGGCACGCTCACCCGGCCGCAGCGCACGAGGCGCAGCAAAATCTGCTCACCATCGTGACGGACGAAGGCGTCTGCGGTTACAGCTTCGGCGAGGAAGTTGCCATGGCGCAGGGGCTGGCGCGGCCCCTGCTGCTGGGCGAGGACCCCTTCTACCGCGAGCGCATCTGGCAAAACCTGTACCAGCGCCAGCGCGATGGCTCCACGCTGAGCGACAGGGCGCTGGACGTCATCGACCAGGCGCTCTGGGACCTGGCCGGGCGCGCCCTGGGTCAGCCGGTCTACCGCCTGCTGGGCGCCTTCCGCGACAGCGTGCCGGCCTATGGCAGCACCATGTGCGGCGATGATCTGGCCGGCGGGCTCGATTCACCGCAGGCCTACGCCGACTTCGCCCTGCAACTGGTCGCGCGCGGCTACAAGGCCATCAAGCTGCACACCTGGAATACGCCCCTGCCTGGCGCGCCGGACGTGAAGCGCGACGTCGCCGCCTGCGCCGCCGTGCGCGAGGCCGTCGGCCCGGACATCTTCCTCATGCTCGATCCCTTCCACTACTACACGCGGCAGGAGGCGCTCTGTCTCGGCCGCGAACTGGAGAAGCTCGACTACTACTGGCTGGAAGAGCCGATGGACGAGGCCAGCGTGTCTTCCTACATCTGGCTGACGGAACAGCTGGGCCTGCAGATCTGCGGCCCGGAGACCGCCAGGGGCGGGCTGAGAACGCGCGCCGAGTGGATGCTGCGCGGCGCGGCGGACATCTCCCGCGTGGGGACGCAGGACGTCGGCGGACTGACGCCCATGATGAAGATCTTCCACCTGGCGGAGGCCTTTGGCATGCAATGCGAATCGCATGGCAACGGCATCGGCAACCTGCACGCGCTCTGCGCCACCAGCGTCGCCGGGCAGTTCCACGAACGCGGCCTGCTGCATCCCTTCATCGATTACGAGACGCCGCCGCCCTGGCTGAACGCCCTGCCCGACCCCATGGACGACGAGGGCTTCGTGCACGTCTCGCAGGCCCCCGGCCTGGGACTGGATATCAACTTCGACTACATCCGGGACAACCTGGTCAGCCCCTGAACCGCGCCACCCGGCCGGCCAGCAAACGCTCATAGAGCGCCAGCGTTTCCGCATTGACGCGCTCCAGCGAAAACTCGCGCAGGGCCAGTTCGCGGCCAGCCGCGCCCATGCGCCGGCGTAAGGACGCATCCTGCAGCAGGCAACGCAGGGCAATGGCCAGTGAGGCGGGATCGCGCGGCGGTACCAGCAGACCGTTCACCTCATGCTGCACGATCTCGCGGCAGCCGGGGACGTCGCTGGCCACCAGCGCCCGGCCGCAGGCGGCCGCCTCGATCAGCGCGCGCGGCACGCCCTCGCGCCAGGAAGGCAGACAGACCAGCGTGGCGTCCGCGTAGACCTGCGGCATGTCGTCCCGCTGTCCCAGGTAGTCGATGAGCCCTTCGTCCTGCCAGCCGGCCAGGGTTTCGGCCGGAACGTTGTCCGGGTTGCCGGCCTCGCCGTAACCGGCGATGGTGAACTGCGCCACAATGCCTTCCCGGCGCAACTGACGCGCCGCTGCCACAAACCCGGCCAGGCCCTTCTGCCACAACAGACGCCCGACGAAGAGTACACGGGGGATTCCTGCGGGCTCCGGCCGGGGAGCAAAATGCGTCACGTCCACCCCCGAGCCGCGGATGACCTGCGTCTGGTCGGCGCGCACCAGGCCGCCCTGAACAAAATGATCGCGATCGTCCGGATTCTGGAAAATGGTGCAGGCGTTGGGATGGCGCAACAGCAGCCGGTAACCCTGGCTGACGGCGCCGCGCAGCAGGCGTGAGCGCCTGTCCTGCGAGGAAAAGACGTAGCCCAGACCGCTGACCGTATTGACGACCGCCGGCACGTTACTCAGGCGCGCGGCGAGGTTGCCGTAGAGCAAGGCCTTGACCGTCACGTGGTGCGCGAGGTCGGGGCGCAGTTCACGATACAGCGCGAGGATGCGGCCCAGCGCATTCAGCTCGAGCAGCGGATTCGTGCCATGTTGCTGCAATGGCAAACCGTGCCAGGTCAGGCCCGTCGCGCGTATGCGATTGACGTTCTCACGGTCATGGAAGGAGGTGGCGACGTGCACGTCGTGGCCGGCAGCGCGCGCCGCCAGCGCCAGCGCCAGGCGGTGCGACATGAAAAAGCGCGGGATGTTTACCAGATAGAGCAGGCGGGCCGTCATGTTCGCTGTAACAGGTCTCGATACAGCGCAGCGGTTTCGTTCACCATGCGCGCTTCACTGAAGCGCTGCTCCAGCCGGCGCCGGCCCTGCTCCCCCATGCGACGCGCCAGTGACCGGTCCTGCAACAGACGCAACAGTGCAGCGCGAAAGGCCGCCACGTCGCCTGCCGCGGCCAGCAGGCCGGTCTCGCCATCGACGACGACTTCGGGGATGGCGCTGACGCGCGAGGCGACGACCGGCAGGCCCTGCGCCATGGCCTCCAGCAAGACCAGCCCGAAGCCTTCCCACAAACTGGGCATGAGGAACAGGTCGCCGGCCGCCAGCAGATCGGGCACGTCATCGCGCCAGCCGGGGAAGCGTACGCTGCCCGCCAGACCGGCCTGCGCCGCCTCATTCTCCAGCGAGGCGCGCAGGGGGCCGTCACCGGCGATGACCAGCCGGGCCTGCGGAAAGTCGGCGCGGGTGCCGGCGAAGGCCTGCAGGGCGTCGCTGACCCCCTTCTGTTCCACCAGGCGGCAGGCCATCACGATGACCGGCTGCGCATCATCCACGGCAAGTTCATTGCGCACCCTGGCGCGCCGGCGCTGCCGGTCGGCCTTCGCAGCGCCCTGATGATCCAGGCCGTAACGGATCACCCGCAGCTTGTCCCGCGGCGCGCCCTCCACCTCGACGACGAAATCCGCCACGGCCTGCGAAATGGCGATGCCGGCATCTGCCATACGCCACAGTTGCCGGTTGATCGCGCGCCATGGCTGCCGGCGCCGGAAGGCATTGTCGTTGTGGCGGCTGCTGATCAGGACTGGCGCCTTCGCCCACCTGGCCGCCAGCGCACCGTGGAGGTCGGCATGAAACAAATGCGTGTGCACGATCCCCGGTTGCAGTTCAACCATCAGGGTCCTTAACCAGTTCAGCAGGGATATGTCCAGATGGCCGCGCATGGCAAAGGCACGGTGCGGGATGTCACACTGCTGCAGGCGCGCACGATAGTCAGCCAGCGCACACTGACGGGAGGTGAGCAGGACCAGTTGTGCGTCGGTACCGCCCGCCCGCAATCCACCCAGCAGGGCCAGCAAATGTCTTTCGGCGCCGGCCACGCCGGTCGCCCGCATGACGTGCAGCACGCGCATCAACGATCATCCCGCCCTGCTTCGGCCTGTCGTTGACGCCGTCGCAGTTGAACCATCAGCGCCGCAATCAGCAAATGCGCCCCGATACCGATGGTGACCAGTTGCGCCTGTTGGTCCTGCGCCGCCGCGTTGAGCCAGGTCGCCAGCAGGCCAGACAGCGTGCACCCGGCAAGGATCAACACCAGGGTCTGGCGCTGGCCCAGGCCGGCGGCCAGCAAGCGGTGCGACGTGTGGTCCACGCCCGCTTCCGCCGGTGAACGTCCCTCAAAAATGCGCGTCCAGGTCACCAGGTTGACGTCGAAAACCGGCAACGCCAGCACAAAGACCGGGATGAACCAGCGCAGCGAAAACCCCTGGTCAAACTGCAACTTGATGGCCAGCACCGACAAAATAAAACCCAGCGGCAGGGTGCCCATATCTCCCATGAAGCTGCTGGAAGGATTGAAGTTGTACACCAGGAATCCCAGGGCGCTGCCCAGCACGGCCGCCGCCAGCAGGCTCACCAGGCTGAGGTTTTGGGTCCAGGCGATCATGAGGAAGAAGGCGGCGGCGATGGCCGTTGAACCGGCTGACTGGCCGTCCATGTTGTCCAGGTAGTTGACCGCGTTGGTGATGACGAAGACCCAGATCACGGTCAGGGGCACGTCGATCCAGTCGTTGCCGGCCAGCGCGACCTTGACCCCGCTGGCGGCGATGCCCAGCGCCGCCAGCAGCATCACCGGCGCCTTGCGACGCCAGGAGAGATCGTAGCGATCGTCCAGCAACCCCAGCAGCGCCAGCAGCGCCGCACCGGCCAGCACCGCCGCCAGGGCCGCAATGTGCCGCGCCGGGCTGAAGAGCAGCAAGGCCAGCGCCAGCGCCAGATAGATGGCCAGGCCACCCATCATCGGCTTGCTGTCCAGGTGCAACTTGCGCTGTGATGGCCTGTCGATCACGCCCAGGCGCAGGGCCAGCTGGCGTGACAGCGGGGTCAGGATCAGCGAGGCCGCGAAGCCCACGATGAGGATGGGGACAACCTGCATGATTTCCGGCATCTTCGTCCCCGCGGGGTGCGTCGCAACGGCTCAGTATAGCATCTTGCAGGCGCGTACAGGTAGCGGTAGCGGCGCTGTTCAGCCATGCGCTGTCGAGCTGCGAATTCCGTCCTCGCTCTTGCCGGACAGAAGTTCTTCATAGAGTGAAACCGTTTGGTCCACCATTCGCCTTACCTGAAAATGCCCCTCCAGGCGGCGGCGCCCATTCACTCCCATCTGACGCGCAAGGGTCGGCTCACGCAACAGGGTTAGCAGCGCATTGCGCAGAGCCGGAACGTCACGGGGTGGCACCAGTATTCCGGTTTCCCCATCCATCACGATCTCGTTGATGGCGCTGACGTTGGTGGCGACCACCGGCAGTTCCTGTGACATGGCTTCCAGATACACCAGCCCCAGGCCTTCGCTCAGACTGGGCATTACAAAAAGGTCGCAGGCGGCCAGCAACGCCGGTACGTCATCGTACCAGCCGAGAAAACGGTAGTTGTCCCCGGGAATCAGTTTTCCGGCCTCGTCTTCAAGTTGCGCGCGCAATACGCCATCGCCGGCGATGACCAGGTACGCCTGTGGAAATTGCTCCAGCACCCCGGCAAATGCCTGCAGGACGTAACTGACTCCCTTCAGCGCTATCAGGCGACAGGCCACGGCCATGATTGGCCGATCGCGCTCAATCTTCAGGTGACTGCACAATTTGTGCCGCAGGACCGCCCGCGTTTCACAGGGGAGGGACTCCCTGTCCAGTCCATAATGTATGACGTTGATTTTCGACGGTGCCGTACGCTCAACCTGTTCCAGAAATTCGGCGACGGCATGCGAAATCGCTATGCCGGCGTCAGCAATGCGCCAGAGTTGCCGGTTCATACTGCGAATGGGTTCGCGACGGCGAAAGGCATTCATGGCATGCCGACTGATAATCTTCACCGGCACGCCGGCCGCCTGCGCCGCCAGCATTCCGTAAAGGTCGGCATCGATCAGATGCGTGTGAACGATCTGCGGCCGCTGTCGTCGAATCAGTCGGTAGAGCCACCAGAGCACATGCGGATTGACGTGGCCGAACTGGGTAAACGCGTGACAGGGAATGTCGCGTTCCCGCAGTCGTGACCGATACTCGGGCAACGGGCGGTCGCGCCTGGTGAGAAGCGCCAGTTGCGCGTCAATTCCCAGGCCCCGCATGTTCTCCAGCAGGTCCAGCAGATGTGATTCAGTACCACCCAACGCCGTGACACGATGCACGTGCAGGACGCGCATCAGTGGCGAGCCAGGACCGGTGACGGGATCATCGGGATGCCTGCCAGTCAGATCTCATGGTTTGCGCTCACTGCCGTCCAGATTCCAGCGCGCCTGCCAACCCAGCATGCGTTGCGCCTTGCTGCAATCGACCGGACTGACATCGCCCCGGATCTCCGGCGCGATCGGATAATCGCCAGGGAAGTGCCGCGCCAGCAGTTCTTCCACCGGGATATCCAGCCGAATCTCCGGCGCCGCGATGTAAAAGGCCTCGTGCCCCGGCCGGTTGTTCTCAACGGCCAGGCGGCAGGCACTGGCGGCATCGCGCGCGTCCACCCAGGTCCAAAAGGCGCCGCCACCGGAAGTCTCCCGCTGCTCGCGGGCCTTGCGCGCAACAATGGCTTCTTCCTGGTCAAGCACCCAGGTGAAACGCAGACTGGCCACCGCCAGGTCCGGCGTGCGCCGTACGTAGCCTTCCGCCAGCTCCTCACCAACCATCTTGGACAGACCGTAGCTGTCCTGGGAAAGCAGCGGGTGCGCTTCGTCAAGCGGAAGGCGCAGAGGGGTGAAGTCGCGGTGGCAGAAGGCCAGGCCCAGCGCGGATATGCTACTGGCCGTCACGATGTTGCGCACACCGAGCAGGGTCGCCGCCTCAAGCACGTTGAAAGTAGACATGACGTTGTTACGGAAGACCACCTCGGGCGGGTCCCGCCGGGGCGAGGGGATCGCCGCCATATGGACGACGGCGTCCATTCCGCGCATCACGCCGATCACCTGGCCGAGGTCCTGCAGGTCAATCCCTTGCACCTCGTCGCGAAGCTGCCGGATGCGGTCGGCCGGCGTCACCTGGTAACCGTGCTCGCGCATCTCGCGCACCACGGCCCGTCCAACGCGCCCCGCGCTGCCAGTGACCAGGACCTTGCGCATACGTCAGTCTCCTCCCAGCAAGAATTCTGTTGTGAGTTGTTCGGGTGGAATCACAGACCTCTCGTGAGGAAGATACAGTTCGACCGGAATCTCCAATTGAGCAAGTATATTACACATCAGAGGGCCCGCCTGTTGCCAGGGCAGCCCACCAAGCCCACAGCCAAGCGCAGGCACCGCCAGAGACTCCAGTTTCCAGGAAACTGTTTTGTAGTACCTCTTGACATGCTTCAGGCCTGTTTCAAGGTAGTCAAGCTTCGATTTTTCGCGCCAATGCCCCTTTGTGGGGAAGAGCAGAAAGTACTTTTGGGAACGACTGTGACCGGGATCCATTGCTGGGAATAGCGGCAGTTTCGAACGCCGACGTGCATCTTGTGTGTTGGATTTCTTCACAAGACGAGGTTTACCGATGAGCAAATCACCGTCTTCACAGAGTTCAATGTATCTGCGAAATATGCCCGGAAATCTTTCCTTTGTCTCCTTCGCCAGTCCCTTTCCCATCACGCCCTGTGTATTCACGGGGATAACCAGCGTCTGCATCCCGGAATGAAACAAGTTGTCTCCACTATGTAAAGTGAAAAATCGGTCGGGAGGATTGCGCACAAGTTTTACCATGCCCCGCTGCTCCGTCCATGTTTGGTGCGGTATTGCAACCTGTGTTGCGGTCAGATATTCCAGTTCAACTCGTGAGCAGGCGACTCACTTCGTATGACACTAACACAAAGAAAATCATCAATATCAAAAAAACTAGCCAATCCCATTGAATCGAAGTGCGTGACTTCTTGCCTGCTCGTGATGAAACAGTGTGATCAGCGATTGGAGCCTTGACCTCGCTTTTCAGGGCCTGTGGCCCCTTCCGTCGAATTGGCGCAGGCGTCCCGGTCTGCACAGCGGCAGATGGAATTGCGGACGCTGATTCGGGAGTGTTTGCAGGAGTGTCGACAGATGTGTCGACAGGTGAAACCGGTGACGGTTGGGCAGGCGTTTCTACTGGCTGAATGGCAACCTTCTTGCCGCTGTGTTGCGGAATTGAACGCGGATGACTTACCGGCGCTGGACGCGGAACATTCTTGACATATTCCCATTTCTTGCCCGACGAGAAAAACATATGAGGATTGACAATGAGCCGTATGCCAGTTCCGGACAGCAATTGCATGACCCTGTCCGCGCTCCGTCGATCAACAACATGCACAGCTTCGATCATGGTCGGCGGAACATGCTCAGGCACCAGACATTCCGCCATCATCTTTCTCTTATTCTCTTTTTTTACAGCTTCATCCGGGTCATTCCACGATTCACGATCAACCTGTTGCCTCAACTGTGCAAGTGTTTTCATGTCGACAGGATGAAAAGCAGTGGCATTTGCCGCTGCATTGCCATCAGCCAATAATACATCCTTTCGATCCAGGACCCTGGAGTTCACCTGGACAACAGCGACGTCACGCCGTTCATGCACCTTCACTCGATACATCATCGGGTTGCGCGGGTTGAAGTACAGATTTACATACTCATGAAGACTTTTCCTCCTGGCAGTAGGGATATACCCTCTCCATTCCACAATGTCTCTGTCGTAAACAATGCTGGGCAATATTTTGCACTTTCTGACCTGGTCATGAGAATAAAGCCCACGCTTAAGTATCGACTCCAAATTTGAGATGTGTGTGATGTGATAGAATCCGTCCTTGTCCATTTCCACCAAGTCTTCCTTGTTGCGTTGTTTCCGAGCAAATTAGTTAATGCACAATTTGAGAACTTTACCTGTTCACTTTTGTTTAAGCGATCACATATGAATTAAGGAGCCAGCAAATGCGCGTCGCCATCGGGCAATACCATTCGGCCACTGACGACTACCTGACCTACGCCAGACAGCTGGGCGTCAGCGGGGTGCAGTTCAACATCTCCGGCCCCACCCAGGACCTGCCCGGCAGGGATGGCTACTGGACTTTGGAGAACCTCAAACGCCTGAAGCAGCGCGTCAACGACTTCGGCCTTGAGCTCGAAGCCATCGAGAACGTCCCGCGCGACTTCTATCTTGAGGCCATGCTCGGCCTGCCGGGCCGGGAGGCGCAGGTCGGGAACTACCAGCGCATCGTGCGCAACATGGGCGAGGCCGGCATCCCGCTGCTGGGCCTCAACTGGATGCCCGAGGGCGTCTGGCGCACCCCGACCCGACGCGGTCGCGGCGGCGTGACCGTCACGGCCTTCGACCTGGAGGCTGCCCGGGCCGGCCAGTTCACCAATGCGCAGGTCGGCAGCGTGGAACAGGACTACAGCGAGGCCCTGCTGCTGGACACTTACCTGGGCTTTATGGAGCAGGTGCTACCGGTGGCGGAAGCGGCCGGCGTCCGCATCGCCCTGCATCCCGACGACCCGCCCCTGCCCTCGCTGAACGGGCGCGAACGACTTTTCTACAAGGCGGAGAACTTTCGCAAGGTGCTGGATGCCCTGCCGGGCCCGGCCCATGGTCTTGACTTTTGCATCGGCTGCTTTTCGGAAATGCTTTACACGGACCAGGACTCTGGCGAGGGCGTGCTGGCTGCCATCCGCCACTTCGGCGGGGACGGACGCATATTCTACGTGCACTTCCGTGACGTGCAGGGCACTGTGCCGCGCTTCCAGGAATGCTTCCCCAATGAGGGCAACGTCGACATGCTCGCGGCCCTGCGCACGCTGCATGAGGTCGGTTTCGATGGCTTCCTGATCGACGACCACGTGCCCGCCATGCTTGATGACAGCGACTGGCACCATCGCGGCCGCGCCTGGTGCACGGGCTATCTGGTTGCCCTGGTGCAGGCGGTGCAGACCTTCTGTTAAGTCCGCCAGGGCTTGCCCGCTCAGGGTCGCCTCGCTACATTGTCGCCCTGTACGGGTAGCGGGAGATATCTTGAACGTTAACGCCGTGCAGCGGGACAGCGATCCTGCCGCTTCGCAAGCGGACGATCCCTGGCGGGAGGCGCCGCCCGCTGTTTCGGAAGGCCCGGGCGCGGGCGCGGACCTCGTCGGCCCGGCGCCGAGGTCGTTGGCGCCACTGCCAGGCAGTTCGCGCCAGCAGACGCTCTCCGTGGCCCTGTTCCCCGGCCACGGGGACCGGGACCTGCTGGCCTTCGCCTGGTACGAAGCGGTTGGCGACCTGCGGCAGGAGTTCGTCTGGCTGGAGCCGCAACGGTTGCGCGCGGCCGCCGGCAACATCCTGCCACTCGTCGCCGCAGCCCGGCAGGCCGAAAGCCCACCGTCCGCGCCCCCGTGGACAAGCGAGGCCCGGCGGGAATGCCTGCAGGAATTGCTGCAGGCGCACGACGGCGACCTGACCCCTCTCCTGCGCCTGCTGGCCGCCGCCCTGGACGAGCGGGGACTGCTGCTGGAAGGGCAGTCGCGCAGCACACGCAGCCGTCTCGCGCTGGTACAGGCGTTGATGGCGCTGTTGCCGGCCGACGCGCGCGCGCTGTTGGGCTTCGCCAGCAACGTCAATGAAATCAGCAAGGACGCGCCCGCCGTTCTCTTCAGTGACGCCACGCTCCATACCAGCCGCTGGCGCGCCGGCGATGAACTCCCCCTGGCGACGATGCCGGGCGGCCAGTACGTCGCCCTGCTGGCCCAGTGGTGGGATGGCGAGACAGACCGGCTGCTGCAGGCCATTGATGGCCTTGGTCAGATGCCCGCCGGCAGCCGGCTGGCCGAAGGACTGGACCGTCTGGCGCAGCAACATCTGCTCGTCAAGGGGTTTGAGAGTGGACGCGCTGTTCCGACTGACGAAATCAAGGCCTTGCTGGGTTCCGGCCTGCCCGTGCCCGCCACCCTGCTGCCGGAGCTCTTGCAACAGTTGCTGCAGGAAGCGCTGGACAGGCGCGACGGGGAGGCTGCCCGGCTGGTTGCGTTGCACATGGACGCCGATCCGGCGCTTGATGCCAGCCTGGGCGCGGTGCTCGTCAACGAGCTGCAGCACCGTCCCGATGCCGTCTATGTCTTCGTGCGCGCGCATCTGGCAACCTCCGCCGACGTGGGGGCGGACTGGCGCCGGCGCCTGCAGGCGGCAGCGCTTTGTTCCCTGCAAATCGCCATTTGCGAGGCGGATGCAGCGACCATTGTCAACTGGTTAAGGCTCGTCGCCCACGAGCCGCCACACTACGAACTGGCTTCCATTCTGCGGGATGGCCTGCTGGCCGCGCGGGGACGGGCGCACGACGATGGTGAACTCGCCCTGCAGCTACTGGAACTCGCCCTGCGCCATACGCCTGAAATCCTGGAGGACCTGCTGGCGGACGAGGGCTTGCTGGCCGCCCTGCCGGACAACGCCGGTCTCGTCTTGCGCGACCACGCCGGCGACCCCCTGCTGACCCTGCAGCGACGCGGCCCCGAATTCTTCCTGATCGCGATCGCGCGCGCTACCCAGGCCCGGGTCGCCGGTGCGATCAGCAGCGCCGTACTCGAGCAGGTCTGGCTCCTCTATCGCGCCGAACAACGCAGCGACCTGCCGGCATGCTTCCGGCCGGAGGCCATTGTGGAGGCCTGGCTGGGGGACGGCCCGCAATGGTTGCCTCCGTCGGCGCTGGGCAATCTCGCTGCCCTGCTGCTGGCGGACGGCCGCGACAGCTTCTTCATTGACTTTTCGACCAGGCTGGCTGAGGAAGATTTGCTGGCGGGCACCCTGCCGGACGCCGCGCATCGCAGCCAGCGCAGCAGCGCCGACCTGGTCACGTTGTTCGGCCAGTTGCCCGAGAGCCTGCCGCGCCAGATTCTGGCGGATACCTGCCTGGCCCTGTTACGCATGCGCGCCTGGAGTCGCGAAGCCTTGCCCGCCGCCGAATTGCTGGCGCGTTTGCTGCAGCAGGACGAGGAGTTGCGCATCGGCGACGACGCACTCTGGCAACTGCTCGAATACGCCGGCTCGGCCCGCGACGAGATGGTCGCCCGCTCCGTTGCCCGCCGTATCTTCAGTTCGCGCTGCGGGTCACCGACGGACCCGCAACTCATGACAGTTTTGCTGCGCCTGCAGGAAGCGCTGGGCTGGAGTCCCTCACTGCAACTGCATCTGACCACCTGGTGGCGCGCCTGGGCGCGCTCGCTGGGCACGGCTGACCTGTCGCGCCTGGACGAGAGTCTGGCCGCCAGCCGGCACCTGGCCCGCAAGCGTGAAATCGTGCAAACCATCCTCGCCTTTCGGCGCATGCTGGGTAACCACAGCATGGCCGGCTTTGCAGCCACGGTCGACAGCGTCTTCGACCTGCTGCAACACCTGTCGGCCGCCTTCGATCCCCGCAGTCACCAACCTGTCGGCTTCGACGAAGAGACCTTCCGCGCCGAACTGGCTGCCGGCAGCGGGGACCTGTCGCCGAACGCGCGGGCTGTGCTGGCCCATGACTTGCGTGAACTGGCGCTGCTGATCAGCGCCATGGGTGACCAGCGCAGCCACAACACGCTGGTGCGACCGAACATCGAGCGGCAGGTGCTGGCCGGTGAACACAATCCGGAAAGCGCGGTCGATGCCATGAAGTGGATCGCCGCCTGGCTTGAACACGCCCGGGATGAAGCAGCGGAAGATCCCGGCCCGCCCGGGACGAACGGCGCCCCCTGATCAATCCGGCAGGCCCGCCGCTTCCAGCTCCGCCAGCGTCGGGTTGCCGCCGTCGCGCGCCGAGAGCAAGGGCGTATCCAGGCCCCAGGGAATCTTCAGTTGCGGATCGTTCCAGGCGAGCCCCTGCTCGTCCGTGCTGTCATAGTAGTTGTTCACCACATAGGTCAGCGTCGCGTCCTCAAGCGCGAGGAAGCCGTGCGCCACGCCGATCGGAATGAACAGACCCGGCCCCGCGTCCGCTCCCAACTCGACCAGTTCCACGGCGCGCGCGGTGGGCGAGGACTGGCGCAGATCGACCAGCGCGGCGCGGATACGCCCGCGCGTGACGACCCAGTAGTCCACCTGGCGCCGGTGCCAGTGCAGCCCGCGCAGGACGTGACGCCGGCTGTCGGAACGGTTGAGTTGCAGTCGGTCCCAGTTCACCTGCGGGAACCACCCGCGCCTGAAGGTCTCCGCAAAGCGCCCGCGCTCGTCCGCATGGGCGCGCAGGTCCACGGTGTACACGCCGGCAATACGCCTGGATTCGCGGGCCGGTGATTCACTGTGCAAGTTCGTTTCTCCCTGTTTCCCGCTGGCTGGCCGTCGCGCGCAGCCGGCGCACCCTGCGCACGAAATCCACGCCCTGCAGTCGACGTTCCAGTACCCAGGTCATGTAAGCGGTCAGGATGCGCTCCAGGTCATTGTGCAGCCCTTCCGGGATGTTGAGGGCCCTCACCTGCTCCCAGGGGCTGCGCTGCAAATGTCGCAGGACCCGCAGGGTCGCCTGTGCCAGCCGCAACTGACCGACGCCGCGTCCGGCGCAGGCGGGGCAGACGACTCCGCCGGCCGCATGACTGAAAAACTGGTCCTGGGCGACGATCACCTCGCCACCGGCGACGCAGCGCTGCAGTTCTGGTCGAAAGCCCGTTTCATCCAGCAACTGTAACTCAAAGTGGCGCACCACCAGGCGCGCGTCGCGCTCCTCGCACAGTCTGTCAAAGGTGGCATCCAGCAGCGCAAACAGCGACTGCATGTCATCATCGCCGGGATTGGTGAAGCGTTCCACCAGTTCGGCCACGTGGCCGGCCCAGGCGCCGCGTTGCAGGTCCTGGTGCAGCGGCTCCCAGGGCTTGCGCAGTTCAGCCTGAATAGCCAGACCCAGTTCGCGACCGCGATGCACCAGCAACTCGCTACGCGTGAACAGTTCGACGTGGCCGGTCTTGGCGCTGGCCGGGCGGCGCGCGCCCTTTGCAATGAGGTCCAGCCGTCCATGAGTCGGCGTCAGGACGGTCAGCAGGCGGTCGGCCTCGTTGAAGTTGCGTCGCCGCAGAATAATGGCGTCGCTGCGAAAGGCCCGTTGCCGCCGCGTCGACGCTGTGTCGCTCACTCGTCCAGCTCGGCCGGGCCAAAGCCGTGTGGCAACAACTCGTTCAGGGCCACTTCATAGCAAATCTCGCCCGTCAGCGTCGCCACCAGTACCCGCATACCGGGCGAAAACTCGAAAAGCATTTGACGGCAACTGCCGCAGGGTGAGCCGCCGCTGCGCGTCACCACGGCGATGGCGCGGAAGTCGCGCTCGCCCTCGCTGACGGCCTTGACCAGCGCGGTCCGTTCGGCACATATGGTCGAGGGATAGGCCGCGTTCTCGACGTTGCAGCCGGCGATAACCCGGCCGTCCCTGGTGAGCAGCGCCGCGCCCACCGGGAACTGCGAATAGGGGACGTAGGCCTGGCGGGATGCCTCGATAGCCGCCTCGACCAGTTGCCGCCGGCTCCAGTCTCCGTTCATGCTTCCTGCCCCGGCTCGTCGGCGGTCGGGGCCAGCGAACGCCCGGAACGCGTGACCTGCACCTTGCGAATGCGCCGGCCGTCCAGTGAATCGATGCGCAACGTCAGGCCGTGGTTCGTCACGGGCAACACCTCACCGACCTGCGGCACGCGGCCCAGCAGATCGTAGATGAAGCCGCCCAGGGTGTCCCTGGAATCCGTGGGCAGGTCCACCTGCAGCAGGTCATTGACGTCATGCAGGTCCATGCCGGCGTCAATGCTGTATTCGTCCTCGGTCTGCTGCACGTAGTCGGCTTCCTCGCGGACGTCATATTCGTCCTGGATGTCCCCGACGATTTCCTCGACCAGGTCCTCCAGCGTCACGACCCCCGCCGTGCCGCCGTATTCATCCAGGACGATGGCCAGGTGAATCCTGCTGGACTGCAATTCCTTCAGCACCAGGTCCGCGCGCCTGTCCTCGGCCACGAAATGCGCCGGTCGCACCAGCTTCTGGACGCCTGGCGGCTGTTCAGCGGCGCTGAGCCAGGCGGCCAGCAGGTCCTTGGCGTAGAGCAGGCCCTCAATGCGGTCGATGTTGCCATCATGCACCGGCAGGCGCGAATGGCCGCTGTCGACGACGAGTTTCAGCGCCTCCTGCAGCGTGGCGTCCCTGGATACGCTGACGACGTCGATGCGCGGCACCATCACCTCGCGCACCAGCGTATCGGTAAACTGGAGCACGGAGAAGATCATGGCCTTCTCCTCAATCTCGATCGCGCCTTCCTTCTGGCCGGCATCGACCAGGGTCATGATCTCTTCCTCGGTGACGCTGACCGTCAGTCCCGCCGCGCCGCTGATGCGTCGCAGGTAGCGATTCAGGGGCAGCAGCAGGGCCAGCAGGGGCCAGGCCAGCCAGAGCAGCGCGGTCACGGGGCCGGCAACCGCTGGCGCCAGCCGGTCCGCCCAGGCCGCCCCCAGCGCCGCCGGCAACAGGCGACCCACGACGAGCATGACCAGACCCGCGACGAGCAGCAGCGCAATCTGTTGCAAAATGCCGGCGTCCGGCGGCAGCAGCGCTGCGCGAGTCAGCCAGGCGAGCGCCAGCACGAGCAGCAGGGATGCCGCTTGTCGCGCCAGGGCGATGCGTTCCGTCGCCATTTCCAGCGCCAGCGCACGTCTCGCGCCGGCGTGACCGCTATCGGCCAGCTCCCGCAACGCCGTACTGTTCATGTTGTCCAGAACGGCCTGCAGCAGATTCACCAGGGCCAGACCCGGTAACAGCAGCAGCAGTAGCAGGGCCTGGGCCGGTTCAGGGGTCAACATGACAACCTGTATTCAGTTGTTTTGGCGCGGACTCACGAACCACAACCGGTTGGTCGTGGCCACACCGCACGCTATGGGTGTTGCAAGAGTCAGGTGGGTCGCTGTCTTCGGACACAGCCAATGGCTACCGGCAGTTGTAACGCTGGCTAAACTCTAGCACGTTGTTGGCTGCTGCGCAACCGGAGTATTTCTGCATCGATGTCTTCAGAGTCCCTGCGCCGGGCCCTGCTCCAGCTGTGCCAACCGGTCCGGCGGCGCGATTACCCGCGTTCCCTGACGACCATGCAGGCGCTGCTGCGCGCGCTGGGCAATCCGCAGCGTGAACTGCAGGTCATCACCGTCACCGGTTCGAGCGGCAAGAGCAGCATCTGTCGCCAACTGGCATTGTTGTTACAGGCCGGCGGCCTCCGCAGTGGATGTTACCTCAGCCCGCACCTGCACAGCTTCCGCGAACGCATCCTGCTTGACGGCCGGCGCATTGGCACAGACGAACTGGGCGCCGGGGCAGCGCTCGTCGCCCGCGCCGCGGCTGCATTGCCCGACAGGGTCAGCACCTTTGAACGCACAACGGCGCTGGCCCTGTGGTGGTTTCGGCAACGTGAGGCGCAATGGGCCGTGCTTGAGACCGGACTGGGCGGCCGCTTCGACGCGGTCAATGCCGCCCCCAATCGCCTGGCGTTGCTGGCGCGCATCGAGGCCGAGCATACGGCCTGGCTTGGTGGCAGCCTGGAAGCTGTGGCCTGGCACAAGGCCGGCATCATACAGACGCAGGGGCAAGCTGTTAGCGCCCGCCAGACTCCGGCTGTCAGAACCATCCTGCAGGAGGAAGCGACCCGTCAGGGCGCCGACTTGCGGTTCACAGACCGGGATCTCGCGGCAGCCGCGCGCGCGCTGCTGGTCAAATCCGGACAGATCGGGGACAGCTTCGCTTCTTCTGTGGCGCAGGCCACGGCGCTGCCTGGCAGAATGGAGCGCGTCGCCCCCGCCGACGGCCCGCCCGTATTGATCGACGGCGGGCATACAGCAGCCGCGGCGCGCTATCTGCGCGCTGGCATCGAACAGCGACACACGTCATCTGCCGCCGGCGGCGTCCGCCTCATCGCCGGCTTTCTGGCGGACAAAAATGCCGCCGCCTGGCTGCAGGTCTTCGACGACCCGCGTTATTGCATGGTGCTGACCCGCGCGCCCGGCCACCGCGCGGCGGACCCACGGCGCCTGGCGGCGTCCGTTCGCCTGCAGCGGGCGCAGTTGCGCGTCGAACCCGACTTTTCATCAGCCCTGCGACGCGCCCGCGCAAGCGACGCGCAACTGGTGGTCGTCAGTGGCTCCCTGCGTCTGGCCGCCAGGGCGCGTATCGAACTCGGGTTGCTTGCTGCGGATGAGCTGGCCGAGGCTGAAGTGACGGAGCGGGTGTTCAGCGGCGCGGACTATCTGGCGCGCCTGTCCGACTGACGCTGCAGCCAGGCGGCGACGTCGGCGGCGGCGTTGCGGGCCTGGCGCAGGCGCTCTTCCAGCACCGGCGGACCATAGTCGCTGCCAACGAGCGCCATGCCCGGGGGCAGTTGCGCCCTCAGCGACGCCATGCGCTGCGCATGCCCCGGCGCGTGCACTTCCAGACAGTGGGAACCGGGCCAGTGGTCCACCCGCGCCACGCGCTGCGTCGCCGGCCAGCCCATGTTGGCCTGCAACTCGCTGATGACCTTGTCCGGCGCTGCGTCGGGCGGCACCATGCGCAGCCCCAGCTGCAGCAGAACGTGACCGGGAGGCACGCGCGCTTCGTGCGTGGTCCAGTGACAGAAGGCAAAGCCGGTGTCCGGCGGCGCCGGCACTGGCAGGGAAACGTCCTCGCGACGGTAACCGAGGGAAACGCAGGTGATCAGGTCATGGTGAAAACCGCGCAGGGCGGCGCCAACCCGCGGGCACAGGTTGTACAACATACGGCCGGCCTGTTGCGCGGGAACGGCCAGCACCAGGGCGGGCGCCGTCAACACCATGCCGTTCTCAAGGCAAATGGCGAAGCCCTTGCCCGCCGGCCCCAGCGAACTGACCGCCAAGCGCGTCAACAGGGCGCCCGCCGGCAAGCTGGCCGTCAACGCGTTAATCAGGGCTTCGCTGCCTTCGCGCAGGGCATACAGCCGGCGGCCGCCTTCCTGCTGCTGCAACCGGAAGAAGGCGTCCTCCGGCCAGGGCATGTCCGGCAGGGAGTCGAGCGGCGCCCTCTCATGGGCAAGGGGGCCGGCGTCCAGCACGAAACCGTCCCGGCGTTCGCTGCTGATGCTGCCTCCGGCGCGCCGGCGCAGTTCGATCAGGGTGCAGGGTATGTGACGGCGTTGCAACTCGAGGGCCGCTGCCAGCCCGCCCAGTCCGGCGCCGATGACAAGGGTTGCAGCCGACATGGCCGATGCGCTCCGCTTTGTTCCCGCTTGCCGCTGTAGTTATAATTCCCCGCCGGGCAGCAGGCCAGTCAGACTTTCACCCGTCGGCCGGCAGCCACAGGTGCGGGATGAGCGAAGACCCGGTGCAAGCCGGCGACGAAAGCGTCAGCGGTCACGGCACGGAAGAGAAGCTGGCCGCTGCGCACGAGGTGCATGGCATATCGCCGCGCCGGCGCATGGTCCCCTGGCGCCACTTCCGCCATTTGCTGACGACGCAGGCGCTTGTCTCGCCGGACAAGGTCTTTCTCGTATTCCACGACGGCGACGGCCGGCGCTGCGAGTTCAACTATGAAACATTTTGCACGCGGGTGCAGGAGATCGCCCGCTTCCTTCACGACGACCTCGGCCTGCGTCGCGGCGACCGGGTAGCCACCCTCTGCAGCAATCACAGCGATACGGTGTTGATCTACTTCGCCTGCTGGTCGCTGGGCGCCGCCGTCGCGCCGCAAAACATCGACGAGGACGACCGGCGTATCGCCTTCATCCTGCGCAACAGTGAGGCCGTCGTCTGTCTTGCCCAATCTGACCAGTTGCAGCGGGCGCAGCGCCTGAGCGCCGGCGCGGATGACGACGCCGGCGGCGGCATCCGCCACCTGCTGTCCACGGCGGAGCTGCCACAACCTGATTCACAGCCTGGCGCCGGGTCCTGGCCAGGGGATGAGGAGCCCGGGCTGGAAGATGAGGCCCTGCTGGTCTACACCAGCGGCACCACCGGCGCGCCCAAGGGAGTGGTGCTGACGCAGTACAACCTGCTGGCGGACGCCGCCGGCATCAGCGCCTGGCAGGGCATCACCGGCAACCAGCGCATGATGTGCGTCCTGCCGATTCATCACGTCAACGGCACCGTCGTGACCCTGGTCACGCCGCTGCTGACGGGCGGCTCCACCGTGCTCAACCGGCGGTTTTCCGTGCGGGCTTTCTGGCGGCGCGTCGTTGACGAACAGGTGCACGTCGTCAGCGTGGTGCCGACCCTCCTGCAGTATCTGATCGAGCAGGCCGCCAGGAACCGGGAGGCCGGCCACAGCATCTATGGCGCGGGACTGCAGCCGGAAGACCTGGCGCACTTTCGCCACTTCATTTGCGGCGCCGGCACGCTGTCCCTGACCCTGGCGCGCGACTTCGAGGACTGCTTCGGCCTGACCCTGCTGCACGGCTACGGCCTGAGCGAGACCACCTGCTACAGTTGCTTTCTGCCCGTCAGTCTGACGCGGGCAGAGCGGCGGCACTGGCTGCTGGATTTCGACTACCCCAGCATCGGCTGTCCCATTGCGCCCAACGAGATGGCGATCTTCGCCGCCGATGGCAGCGGCCGGCGACTGGGGCCGGGCGAACGGGGCGAAATCTGCGTGCGCGGCCACAACGTCATGAAGCATTATTATCGCCGTCCCGATGCCAATGAGGAGACCTTCCGCTTTGGCTGGTTCCGCAGCGGCGACGAAGGCTTTTACCTGCAGGACGATGCCGGCCGCGACTTTTACTTCATCTCAGGCCGTATCAAGGAGTTGATCAACCGCGGCGGCGTCAAGTACAGCCCGCTGGATATTGAAGAAGTCCTGCTGGAACTGCCCGGCGTGCGCGCCGGTCTGGCCATCGCCATCCCCAATATCTGGTACGGCGAGGAAGTCGGCGCCTGGGTCGTGCCCCACGAAGGCGCCGTACTGGATGAAGCGACCGTACTGGCCCACTGTCGTGAGCGGCTGCCCTTTGCCAAGAGTCCCAAGGTCGTCGTTTTTGGTGAGGACGTACCGGTGACCTCGACCGGCAAGTATCAACGCCTGAAGTTACAGTCCGCCTTTGCCGCCTGGCGCGAAACCCGGTTTCGCGCATCCGACCTGGAGGAATGAGCGCCCTTGCCGGCCGGCGCATGGCCTTCGCCCTGGGCGCCGGTCTCGTCTGCGGCGTCATCATGGGCCTGCTGCTGGGCAACCTCCTGCTCGGCATTCCGCCTGGCCTGCTGCTGGGTCTTCTGATCGCCCTCGCCGACCGGCGTCAGCGCTGAGCAGGCCCCATGCCCACCCCCTTTACGCACCTCGCCGCTGCAAGGCGCAGTCCCCCTGCGGCTCCACGTAATCGGCGTGGATCCAGCCCCGCTCCCCGTGATAGTCCACGTTGAACCAGTCCGCCGTGCGTTCAATCGCCGTCAGCGTCACATCATAAGGCAGGAAGTATTTGACATTGCCGGCGGGTGCGTCGCGGAAGTTGAGAATATACTGCGTGGTCACCATGCAGCCTTGCAAGGCGGTCGCGCCGGTTTCCGCCTGGGTGACTTCCGCCCGGGCGACTGCCGTCGGGGCGGCGTCCGCCAACTCTGGCGCCGGCGCGTAAGTTGTGTGCGTATCGATGACTGCGCCTTTCACGCCGCCGTCAAACGTGGCATGCAAGAGCTTGCTTTCGCTATCGGGGCCGATTGAAACCTTGACGTCGCCGCCTTCCATCTTGTAAACAGCGGCGAAGCCGTCAGGCGAACTGGCGACCATGCCAATGCCATTCGCATTGACCTGCTGCCGGCTCGCCTCCACCAGAAAGAAGCCTCGCGATTGCTCGTCGATGCCATATACGCTGAGCTTCCCATCTTCGCGAAAGACGCAAGCCGCCGCGCCAATGGGCACCGCGCCAGGTATCCCGCCGCAAATGCAGATTTCGTCCGCCGGACACGCGAAATAGAAAACTGGCGCGTTGCCTGCCGTGGTCGGCGTGGGCGGGACGTACACTCCAAGAAAAATCATGTCGGGCGGGCAGGGCCCTGTCCGGCTGTCCCTCAGCAAACTGCTGGCGTCGATGATGTCGGTCGGGGTGTTGCTGTCAAAGGTGATGCAGCCTGCCAGCGTTGTGGCGGGATTCGCCCCGTAGCGAAATGGCGCGCCGGCGTTGAGCGCCCCCTGGCCGCCGCTGTTGCCGCGGAAGACGCTGTCGCGGATGTCCACCCGCGCCGACTTGAGGACCGAAACCGCGCTTGCCGGGCTGCCGGAGGCGACGCTGTGGTTTTCGACAAGCGTCCTGCTCAGGGTGACGGGGCCGTCCTGCAAGACCAGCGCTCCCGCATTGTTGCGGAATTCGGCATTGGCGATGGTGGCGCGGTTGTTAAGGTAAGTGATGACGGGGCTGTTCTGCGCCCCGCTGATCACCGCGTTGCTCAGCAGCAGCGGGCCGGCCGTGTGCATGGCTGTTTCGACGGCGGCGGCGTTGATGGTACGGCCGTTGCCGTTGATGACGACTTCCGACTCGTAAGGGATGTACAGCGGACCGGTCAGGGCGCAGTCGCCGTCCAGGCTGAAAGTATGCTTCCCGTAAATGAAGCCGCTCAGGGGCAGGCCGCAGGCCGAATTCGGCGCCTGCGGGTACTGGATGGCGGCGCTCCCGCTCCCTTCGTTGCCGACCGCGTCGCTGCAGGGGCCCGCGCTGTTGTCGACGATATTGCCATACCAGACGCGCGGGAAGACGCCATCGACCGTCAGGCAGCCCGTCAATCTGATCGTGCCGATTGAGACCCTTCTGCCAACGATATAGGTGTCATTGGCGCCGATGGCCGAGTTGCCGCCGCGGACGTTCCGCAGCGCCAGATTGTTGATGTTCAGGTTCACCTTGCCGATGGTTTGCAGCGCCGAGGGCATGCCATGCGCGGTGGAGAAGTAGCGGCCCGTCGTGTTGGCGAACAGAACGTTGTCCAGCGTATGCGTTGTGCCGGGCGAATTCTCGCGCTGGTCGGAAATTCTCAAGGCGATGTAATCCGTCCCGGTGAAGGTCACGTTGGTGAAGCTGGAGGCGACGTCCGGGTTGGTCAGCAACACGGAAGCCGCGTCCTGATACCCGCCGCCTGCTATGGTCACGTTGTTTAGTACAAGCGCGCATTTTCCCGTAAACCGGAAAACATCCAGGTTGCCCTGATTGTCCTTGTAGGCGGTGATGGTTTTCCCCGCGCCATTGATGGTTATGGTGACCGGGGAATCCGTGGCGGCCGATTTATCGCAGGAAAGGCGCCAGGACTGCTGGCAATGGTCTGTTAGCGTGTAGGTGGCTGTGCTGTGGAATGTGCGCGCTCCCGCTACGCCGGCCGGGAAGCCACAGGTGGCCGGGGCCGGGTTGGTCTGCGCCAGGACGGGGACGGCCGGGAAGGCAAACAGCGCGACAAGCAGGCACGTCAAGCCAAATATGCGCATGTTTATGGCAATTGAGTCAGGTTTGGAAATTGCTGCCGATCGCGGGGGGGGGGGGGGGAGGGGGGTGATAATCTATCACGCGAGATACGTTCAGGCGAGTGGTAAGCATCACAGATCCAGTTCTCTTGCCAAACTCATCAATTCGGCAGTAGGCTTTCCTCCACCGATGCTTCGATGAAGGAAATGCATGGAATAGATATGATACTCAATGACGCGACAAGTGTCACTCCCGCCACTCCCCCCGGCATACTGCCGGGTCTTCTGATCGCCCTCGCCGACCGGCGTCAGCGCTGAGCAAACCCCATGCCCACCCCCTTTACGCACCTCGCCGCTGCCAGTCGCCTGTTACACAACCCGGACCTGCTGCCTGACACCCGTACGCGCCTGCGCCATGAGTTGCCCGCCTTTCTGCTGGGCAACATCGCCGCGGACGCCACGCGGCTGCACGCGCCCGGCAGCCGCGAGGACACGCACTTCTATCGCTACGATGAAGAGTTGCGCGAGCATCCCTGGCGCGCGATGCTGCGGCAGTATCCGCAATTGCAGCGGCCCGCGGACGAGGCGCATTGCGTTTTCCTCGCCGGCTACCTGGCGCACCTGACCATGGACGCGATCTGGACGCAACAGATCATGTGGCCGCTGATGCGCGGCGTCAGCGATTCCGGCGAGCGCCGTCGCCTGGCGCTGGTCATCACCCTGTTGCTGACGCGCTGTGACGAGCGCGATTATCAGTCCATTGACGAAGATATCAGCATGGCGCTGGCGCGGGCACAACCTGCGTCCTGGTTGCCCTTCCTCAATGACGCGGACCTGCGCACCATGCGCGACATGATTCTGCGCCAGTTACGCGGCCGCAGCGAAACGCTGGAGATTCTCAGCCGCCGTTGGGGACTGACTCCGCGCGACTTTCGCGCGACGCTGGATGAACCCGCAGTGTTTGAACGGGAGGTGCTGGCCTTCATTCCGGAACGACGGCTGGCCGGGGTGGAACGCAACATGGACGCCGGCATGCAGGCCAGGGTGCAGCACTGGCTCGGGATGCAGGAGCTTCAGTCGTCCAGCACGGCGCTGACGCGGAACTGATTGCCCTCCACGTCCGGCGCGTTGGCGATGACTTCGGCCGGCGGTAACGCCTCTCCGGCAACGTCGGCGCGCAGTACGTTGCGCAGGGGCAACACGGAAGCGGTGGGTTCGACCTGGGCGGTGTCAACCTGTTGCAAACTGCGAAAATGGTCCAGACAGGCGGAGAGTTGCTGCGCAAACAGCGCGATTTCCTCCTCGTCCAGTTCCAGTCGCGCCAGGGCAGCGATCTCGCGCACGGCGTCCGGGCTTAATTCCATGACGGATTCCTGTGTCCGCTGCGGGTACATTGGCCAAAGTATAACATTCGGAGCCTGGTGCATCCGCTGTTTACAGAATGGCGACGGCAGGTTACCATGCAGCGCCGGTTCGCGCGGGACGGCTGGTCAGCGCGTGGGGCAACGGGGGGCATGTTGAGGAAGTTTTTGCTGGCTGCACTGCTGATCACCTTGCTGGTCAGCACATCCCTTGCCCAGGAATCACCGGGGCCACGAATTGAGATAACCGGCGTCAACCCGGCGGCGCTGCCGCGCGTCAGCGTCATGGTCAACGCCTTTGACAGTTTTGGCCAGCCACTGCCCGACCTGACGCCCGACAACTTCCGGGTGGTGGGCCCACTGGCGGAACACGCCCGCGTCGTCGACGTCGTCAGCTTCAGCGATCCCCTGTCCGTGCCCATCAGCGTCGTGCTGGTTATCGACGTCAGCACCAGTATGGCCGGAACCCCCATCCGGAAGGCCAGGGAAGCAGCGGCGGCCTTCGTCAACACCATGGCCGATGACGACCCGGTCGCCATCCTGACCTTTTCGTCGAGCATCGATCTGGTCCAGGGCTTCACGACCGACCGCGACACCCTGATGAGCGTCATCGACGGCCTGGTCTGGGGCGGCCAGACCCTGCTTTACGATGCCTCGCTGCAAGCCATCACCCTGGCAGCCAACCTGGAGAACCCGCGCCGCGCCGTGATTCTGCTCGGCGACGGCGCCCACTTTGATGAAAGCAATCGCTCCACGGTCTCGCGGGGAGAAGCGCATCGCGCCGCCGTGATCGAGGGTGTGCCCGTCTATACCATCGGTCTGGGCTTCGGGGCGGACCGCAGCTACCTGGAACGGCTGTCCAGCGTCACCAACGCCTTCTTCACGGAGTCCCCGACGCCGCAGGAACTGAATGAAATTTACACAGGCCTGGCCGACCTGTTGCGTACCCAGTATGACGTGACCCTGGACGTCGACGTTCCGCTGGACGGTCGTATCTGGCAACTCGAACTGGAAGTCGATACGCCCTGGGGCACAGTGCGCGACAGCGGCAGACTGCGCGCACCGGTCCCCGTGCCCGTGTTCAGTTTCCCGACGCTTTCCGAAGCGATTCTGGAACCGGTGGAGCTTGAGGCCGAGGTTGTGGCGGATGACGGCATCGCAGCCGTCACGGTGGCGCTGGATGACGCGCAACCGGTACCGCTCACCGGGCCGCCCTTCACCGTGCGCGTCGATCCCGTGACGCTAAGCCCGGGCGGCCACAGTCTGCAATTCAGCGCCACCGACAGCGATGGCGACAGCGGCAGCGCCACACTTGAAATCGAAATCGGCGCCCTGCCGCCGGAGGTCAGCGTCGAGCCGGACCCGACCGGTGAAATTGATGAGGAACAAACATTTGCCGTGACGGTTGGCGGGCAGACCGCCCTTGCCACGGCCAGCTGGCGTGTGGATGACGGGCCATTTCAGCCGCTCGGGCCCGATCTGGTCTTCACCATCGACCCCAACACGCTGTCACCGGGCGAACACACACTGCAACTCGAGGTCACCAACACCGGCGGCGTAACCGTCAGGCCGGTCTACGTCTTCACCGTGCCTCCGCTCCCGATCCAGTTTGTGATTGAAGGGCTGCAGGAAGGGGCGCTGCTGGCAGACAGCGCCGAACTGGGCGTCACGGTGCAGAGCAGCCAGCTGCCCGTGACGGACGTCGCCTATACGCTCAACGACGTTCCCCTTGCCGACCAGGACGACCGGATTACGCTGCAGGCTGCTGATCTCGAACCCGGCGACGCCACGCTGGAGGTCAATGTGCGCAGCGCCGGCGGCCAGGTCGATACGGCCTCGCTGCAATTCGAAGTGGCGCGCCTGCCGCTGGAAATCGATCTGGAGGGCGTGCAACCGGGGTCAATTGTCGAGAGCGATCTTGACCTGACAGTCAACGTCAGCGGTCAGGGCAGCGGCTTCCAGGTGGAAGCGCTCATCGACGGGGCGCCGGTTCTGCTGCAGGAAGGCAGCGCCCAGGTTGCCATTCTGGACCTCGCTCCCGGCGAGCATACGCTCGTCATCCTGGCCCGGGACGAGGTCGGCAACGTCACCGAGGCAAGCTACAGTTTCTCGGTGAGCCCGGGCCCGGCGCAGACGGCAACCCGGACCGTCGAAAACCGCCGCGCCACTGAAACTGCCCAGGCAGCGACTGCGACGGAAGTGCAGCGCGCCCTGGTGGCGGCGACTGCCTCCGCGCAGCAGCAACAAACGGCCACCCAGGCCTCCGCTAACCGGCGCTCGACCTCCGTCGCCCGTTCCGCTGCCCTGGCCGCGCGCAACCGGGCTCGCGTGACGGCGACCCGCGCCGCCCGCGCGACCGCCACGCAGGTCGCCGGTGAGCAGATGACAGCCGTCGCCGCCGAGGCCGCAGCCGTTGCCCGCGCCACCAGCACCCAGGTGGCGGTCGAACGGCGCGCCACCGCCGCTTCCCGCGCGACGGCGATCGTGCAAAGGAACCGGGAGCGCGTCACAGCGACCAGCGCCGCGCGCGCGACGGTGACGCAGATCGCCATGGAACAGCTTGCCACCACCGCCGCACAGGCGACCAGTACAGAGATCGTGGCTGAGCGTCGCGCGACCGCCACGCAGGTTGCCGGTGCCACCGCGACCCGGGTCGCCACGCAACGCATCGCCACTGCCACTTCTGTGGCCCAGGCGACGGAAACGCGCGTCGCGGTGCAACGCAGCAACGCGACCGCTACGTCAGTTGCCGGGGCCACGGCTACCCAGGTCGCCACCCAACGCATCGCCACGGCTACCCGCGCCGCCGAAGTCACTGCCACCCAGGTCGCCACGCAACGCATTGCCACTGCCACTTCTGCCGCCCGCGCCACGGCCACTCAAAACGCCGCGCAACGTAGCGCTACCCTGGATGCAGTCGTCAGAGCCGCCGAGCAATTGAACAGGCAGGTGCG
>DAOUJM010000001.1:0-306707 GCA_034422695.1 Anaerolineae bacterium | reverse complement strand
TCCGCCAGACGGTTCAGATGCGGCGTCGACACGTTGGGATCGCCCATGTAGCCCAGCGACTGCGCCCGGTGCTGGTCGCCAAAGATCCAGATAACGTTCGGTCGTTCGCTCATAAAGTCCCCGCCATGGTGAAAAAGAGGCCCGGCCACCTCTGGCAGCCGGGCCTGCATTTCATGGGAACCCGTCAGGCGTCAGCCGGCCTTCTTCAGGTTCAGGATGATCTTCGACGTGCTGTGCCACCAGGTCGGGGCATGGAAGTAGTTGTTCTCCGCCGTCGGCCAGCCGGTCCAGTAGGTCTCGTTGAAGGGGATCAGCTTGGTCGCCTGGGTGATGGGCAGGGTCGGCAGTTCCTCGTACCAGATGCCCATGGCCTCCATGAAGAGCGGCATGATGGCCTCGTCACCCAGCGGCAGGACGCCCATCTGGTCGACGATGGCGCTGTAGGCCTCGGCCTTCTCGCCACTCCAGCGGGCAAAGTTGTTGCCGCCCGGAGCGCGTTCACCGATGGGCGCGTACCAGGCGACGTTGTCGCGGTCCATACCGCCCCAGGGCTCGTTGACGCTGGCACACTGGTCCCAGTCACCGGTCGCCTCGAAGTTGCCCAGCGCCTTGTTGTCGCTCCAGGTGCCGCCGGCCACGTTTACCTGCGTGGCGGCGATGCCTGCACCGCGCCACTGCTCAACGAGATTCTCGGCGATGCGCCGTTTCTCGATGAAGCCCTCGTGGGCCTGGATTTCGATGCCCAGTTCCTGGCCGTCCTTTTCGTAAATGCCGGCGTCGTTAAGCGCGTAACCCTTGCTTTCCAGGATCGCCTGCGCGGCAGCCACGTCGGCCACCGGCGACTGGGTCAGACCGGCCTCTTCCAGCGCGTTGATGAAGACCTGCAGGCCGCCATACTCGGGGAAGTTGGTGCGCGAGGGCACGGTGACGCCCTCATAGGCGATGCGCACCACCTCGCTGCGATCGGTGGCGTGGCTCAGCACCCAGCGCATCTCCGGGTCTCCCCAGGGATCAACCGTGTGGTTGATGGTGACGCGCCGCGCGCAGGGGCCGAACCAGACGTAGGGCAGGTCTTGCGACCAGGTGACGTAGTTCGGGTTCTGCGAGCGAATGACGTCCCAGGCGCCGACGGTGATGTCCATCACGCTGTCCAGCTGGTTGTCGATGGCCAGCAGGGAGCGCACGTCGTCGTTGCCCGTGTGCACCCAGATCAGCCGCTGCGGTTCGGGCAGCGGGAAGTAGCCGCTGGCCGCGCCCCACCAGTTGTCATCGCGGTCGTAGATGAACTCGTTCTCGCTGGCGCTGACCATCTTGTAGGGCCCGCTGCCCAGCGGATGGCCGTTCTCCAGGTCGAAATTGGCGTAGGCGAAGATGTCCTCAATCTGCGACCAGTGGTGCTCCGGCATGGGCAGGAAGCTGCCGCCGATCTTCACCGAGTAGTAGTCCAGCTGGTAGCGCGGGTTGGGCTTGCTCAGGTTGAACTGCACCGTCAGATCGTCGATCTTCTCGACCGACTCGGTCCAGCTCTGGAGCGCCGCGGCGCGCGCCAGCCGGCGCGTCTCGTCGTTAAGCAGCAGGTTCACCGTCCACACGACGTCGTCGGCATCCAGCGTTTCGCCATCGGCCCACCAGGCGCCCTCACGAATCTTCAGCGTCCAGGTCATGAAGTCTTCGGAAGGCGTCATGCTCTCGCCAATCCAGGGCTCGATCTCGCCGCTTTCGTAATTCAACACGAAGAGCGGGTCGTAGACCACCTGGCCGGTGCCCACGTTGCCGCCGGCCGACGTGCCGCCAAACAACTGATTGTGGCTGAAGGGCGCGCGGTTGGTGGCGGCGCCGCCGTCAATGTCGAGTATGACGGTGTCCTCGCGCGGCACGTCGGGAATCCCCTGCGCCGACACCAGGCTGACCGTCAACGCCAGCAGCAAAACCAGTAACAGACTGCCCAAACGTATTCGAGAATGTTTCATGTTTAACTCTCCTGTGGCTTTGTATTCAGCAACAAGGTTACCGACTCGGGCGAATGCTTTCAAATTCTGCTCCGCAGTTTACGCCGCCGGGAATTCGGAAATGCCAGTCGGCTGCCAACGATATCTGCTTGCAGAAATCATGGCGGCCAGGGTCACTGTTGCCAACGACCCCGGGCACAGTGAAAGTCAATCGATGCAGTGGATTGCGGCGCGCTCAACCCGGGATGCGGCGACCAGACTCAGAATTCGATGTATTGCTTCCAGGAGTCCTGGCCGCTGCCAACGGCGATGACCAGATAGCTGGTGCGGGGCGTGCGCGGCTCGCTGAGCAGCTTCATTCCGGCCTCGTGCGGCAGGCGGTCGCCCTTGCGGTGATTGCAGGCGGTGCAGGCGCAAGCCGTGTTGGTCCACTGGTCACGCCCGCCGCGCGAACGCGGCAGGATGTGGTCGATGGTCAGGTCGCTGCGCGCCAGTACCTTGCCCCGTTGCAGGCTGCCGGGCCGCGCGCCGCAGTAGATGCAACTGTAGTTATCGCGCACCATGACGCCCTTGCGGCTCCAGTGGGCACGCCGCCGCGGCACGTTGACGAAGGTGCGCAACGCGATCACCGAGGGCACGGCGAAGCGCTCGCTCACCGTGCGCAGGAAGCGGCCGCTCTCCTCGACCGTGAAAGCCTTGCCGGCCAGCAGGAGATTCATGGCCCTCGGCACGCCGATGACGGCCAGCGGCTCCCAGTTGCTGCCGTTAAGCAAGAGCACCCGTCCACTAATCACAGCTGCCATTCCCCGGCTCCATCTATCCCGCACGGTCGGCCAGGTACTATATCGCAGGACGGCGACGTTCGCCTTTCTGCGGCGTTAACAATCGCAGCGGTGGCCGGGAGTTGCGTTCCATTTCGGCCAGCGTCTCGCCGGCCAGGTACTGCATCTCGCCCAGCCACGCTTTCAGGTCCTTCGCCGGCAGGGGACAGGCCTGCTGCAACTGCCCCTCGCTGGCGGCACTGTGCAGGGCATCCAGCAGTTCCAGTTGACTGGCCAGCCCGTCGACGTCGATGGTGGGTCGGGTATCGTAATTGTGTTCTGGCGTCATGTCTTCCTCACAGGTCCCAGGTCGCCACTGGCGGAAACAAAAGGGGCGTGAAACCGGTTGCGCTCCCGGCCTCACGCCCTGCGATTCAGGACTGGCATTCAGGTGAAAATCAACGCCCGGTTGGCTTCTCCCTGTGCCCAAAGTGCCGGGTGCGCCCGCGCGCGCCATTATTGACAGGGCCAAATTCACGCAGCCCCGTCCGGCGCGACACGTCGCTCGCAAACAGCATTCGCGTCAGCTGCCGCATCTCAGGCGCCCCTGCCCACGGACGATTCGCCCAGCATGTCCAGTATGCTCTCCCCGGTGATGAAGATGCGCCGCATGCCATCCGGCTTGCTGACGCGCAAATGACCGTTGTTAATGAGCCGCTTGAGCGTGCTCAGGCTGATGCCCAGCGCCTGCGCCGCTTCTTGCCGCGAATAGATGGCACCGGGCTCAATGACGATCTTCTCGCCCACGATCGCCTTTCCTGCCGGGTCCACGTTCGCCCCGCAGGACCGGACCCGGCCGCGGACCTGCAGGCAGGCGCCATTGTGACCTGGTCGCTGCGACCTGTCAAGAGAAGCTTGCGGGTGAAAACATCTCAATACGCGTGAAAAAGGGTCAGTACAGTCCGCGACAGACTGACTCTTTACATTTTCCGCGCCGGGCGGCATACTGGCGCGCAACAGCCATGACGGAGACAGTTCGTGGCGCAGGCGTCACCAGGGAGCCGGGGCCCTGACTGCAAGCCCGGGCGGACGCGCCGCCGCGAAATTCCCTCCCGAGCCGGGCGGTGAACATCCCGCGCAGGGGTCAGTAGTCCGCTCCGCCCGCCGGCGTTACCAGGCATGACAAGCGGGTCGCTGCCGGCGGCCAACCAGGGTGGTACCGCGGGAGCCAACTCTCGTCCCTGAACGGGGCGGGAGTTTTTGTTTGCCCGGGACAGGGCCGCGTGACGGAGCGTCAACCGGAGGCAGGGAAGCCAGCCATGCACGAGCAACTTGAAGCGCGTTACGAAGAGGCGCTGCAGGCCCTGGCAGCCGTCAGGGACAGTGAGGCGCTGCAGGCCTGGGAAAGCGCCTGGCTGGGCCGGCGCGGCGCCATCACGGCCATGTTGCGCCAGACCGGACAGTTGCCGCAGGGTGAGCGGGCCGCATACGGCCGGCGCGCCAACGAGATGCGCCAGTTGCTGACCGCCGCCCAGGAGGAGCGGGCGGAGCTGGTCCGCGCCGCCGAACTGGCGCAGGATCTTGAAGAAGGCGAGATCGACATCACCCTGCCCGGGCGCCGGCGTCGTTCCGGCGGCCTGCACCCCTCCACGCGCACCCTGCGCGAGTTCGCCGGCATCTGGGGCGAGATGGGCTTTCAGGTCTATCGCAGCCGTGACGTGGAAACGGACGAGTTCAATTTCCAGTATCTCAACCTGCCACCCCACCATCCCGCGCGCGACATGCAGGATACCTTCCACACCACCACGCCCGGCGTCATCCTGCGCACCCACACCTCGCCCGGGCAGATCCACGCCATGCGCGAACTGGGTGCAAATGGCACGCGCCCCATCCGCGTCATCCTGCCCGGCATGTGCTATCGCTACGAACAGATCACGGCGCGCAGCGAGATTCAGTTTCATCAGGTGGAGGGCCTCGCCGTTGGCCGCGACATTCGCATGACGGACCTGAAGGGCACCATCGCCGCCTTCGCCCGCCGCATGTTCGGCGAGGACGCGCGCGTGCGTTACCGCGCCTCCTACTTCCCCTTCACCGAGCCCAGCATGGAAATCGACGTCGAGTGCTTCCTTTGCGGCGGCGCCGGCTGTCGCATTTGCAAGTACAGCGGCTGGCTGGAGATCGCCGGCAGCGGCATGGTGCACCCGGACGTGCTACGCAACGGCGGTTACGACCCGGCCGTCTGGAGCGGCTTTGCCTTCGGCATGGGCCCGGAACGCAGCGCCATGCTGCGCCACGACATCCACGACATACGCTACTTCTGGGGCAACGACCTGCGTTTCCTGGAACAGTTCTGATCGCGCCTGGCCGAAGCCGCGCAGGAGGCCGCCATGCCCGTCCCTGAATCAACCGCAGACAATCTGACTGCGTAAGGAGTCAATATGCTGGTCCCCCTGTCCTGGTTGCGCGAACTGGTCGACGTCGACGTCCCGGTCGAGCTGCTCGCTGAACGATTGACCCTGGCCGGCCTCGAGGTCGCCGCCATCAACTACCTGGGCCTGCCCCAGGGCGCGGTCGAGGGCGTACGCTGGCCGGTCTCGGACCACCTCATCTGGGACCGTGAAAGAGTCCTGCTGGGCGCCATCCGCGAGGTGCGCGCCCATCCCAACGCCGACCGTCTCGTGCTGGCCATGGTCGACTACGGCGGCGCTGACCTGGAGCAGTGCGTCACCGGCGCCACCAACCTCTTCGGGTACAAGGACGTGGGACCTCTCGATCCACCGCTCTGGGCGCCCTTTGCCATGGAAGGCGCCGAACTGCTGGATGGCCACAGCGCAGAGCCGAAGCGCATGCGCCTGCGGGAACGCGCCCTGCGCGGCATCCCCAACCGCAGCATGGTCTGTTCCGAAAAGGAACTGGGCCTCTCCGACGAGCACGAAGGCATCCTGCTGCTGGATCATGAGGACAGCCATATTCCCGGCACGCCCCTGCAGGACGTCCTTGGCGATGTCGTGCTGGATATCGAACTGACGCCCAATCTGGCGCGTTGCTTCAGCATCCTCGGCGTCGCGCGCGAGATCGCCGCCCTGCTGGACAAGCCGCTGCGCAAGCCCTCCGCTGCCCTGCCGGCTGACGGCCCGCCCATCCATGGCCAGGCCGCCATCGTTATCGAGGACCCGGAGCTTAACTCCCGCTTCACCCTCGCCCTCTTGCGCGATACGCAGGTCGGCCCCTCGCCGCAGTGGCTGCAGCAGCGCCTGCGTCTGGTGGGCCAGCGACCCATCAACAACATCGTCGACGTGACCAACTACATCACCTTCGAACTGGGGCAGCCCTTGCACGCCTTTGATTACGACAAACTGCTGGCCCGCGCCGCCGGCGCCACACCGACCATCACGACCCGCGCGGCGCGCCCCGGCGAGATCCTGACCACGCTTGAGGGCGCGGAGCGCCAACTGGAAGCGCACGACATCATTCTGCTGGATGCCGCCGGCATCCTCAGCCTGGGCGGCGTCATCGGCGGCGCCGAGACCGAAATCGACGACGACACGCGCAACGTCCTGCTCGAAGCGGCCAACTGGAACCCCGTCAACATTCGCCGCACAATGCAGTCGCAGAAGGTCATCACCGACGCCGGCGCGCGTTTCAGCCGCGGTGTGCACCCGGCCCAGGCCTCGTATGGCGTCACGCGCGGCATTGAATTGATGCGCCAGGGCGGCGGCGGGGCCGTCGCCGCCGGCATCATCGACGAATATCCCCTGCCGCCCGGACCGGTGCAGGTGATTCTCACGCTCGCGGAAATCCGGCGCATTATGGGCGTGAGCTTCAGCGCCGCCGAGGCCGCCGCCATCCTGCGCCGCCTCGAGTTTGAGGTCGCCGTGGAGGACGAACGCCTGCAGGTCACTGTCCCCGACCACCGCCTGGACGTCAGTCGCGAGCCGGTCACCGGGCAGGCCGACCTCATCGAGGAACTGGCGCGCATCCATGGCTACGACCGCATCCCGGACAGCATGATCGCCGACGAAATGCCGTCCCTGCACGCCAACCTGGCGCTGGAGCATGAAGAATTTCTGCGTGACCTGCTGGTGACGCTCGGCCTGCGCGAGACCATCACGCACCGTTTCACCGCGCCCGAACGCGAGGCCCTGCTGACTCCCGGCGGCGGCCCCGGTTACCACAGCCTGCCTTACGTCGAACTGCTCAACCCGATCGCACCCGACCGTCGTGTGCTGCGCCACACGCTGCTGACCCGGCTGCTGGATACCGCCGTCGAAAACGCCCGTTGGCGCGCGACGCAGCAGGTCTTCGAAATCGGCCAGGTCTATTTGCCGGCCCGGGGCGAGGAACTGCCGCAGGAGCCGCGCCGACTTGCCATCCTCATGACCGGCCGACGTGATTTGCCGGACTGGCAAGGTGCAGACAGCGACGACCTGCTGGACTTCTTCGATCTCAAGGGCTTGCTGGAAAAGACGCTCGCGAGTCTGAACGTGGCCGACGTCAGTTGGCGCCGCGGCACGCACGCCAGCTTCCATCCCGGCCGTTCGGCGGCGTTGTGCAGCGGCGACGAGACGCTGGGCCACGCCGGAGAACTGCACCCCCTGGTGGCCGGGGCCTTCGGGCTGCGGGACGTGCCGGTGTACGTCGCCGAACTGGACCTGGAACTTCTGCTGGCGCGCAGCAAGTGGCGCGGCTTTCCGGTGCAAGCCCTCCCGCTCACTCCGCCCGTCTATCAGGACATGGCGCTGGTGCTGCGCGACAGCGTGCCGGCGGCGGAGGTGGAAGCCGTGCTGCGCCGCGCCGGTGGCGATCTGCTGCGCGAACTGCGCCTCTTCGACGTCTACACCGGCGACCCCGTCCCGCCGGGCCACAAGAGCCTGGCCTTCAACCTCGTCTACCAGACCGATGACCGCACGCTGACCGACCGCGAGGTGGCGAGGCTGCATCGCAAGATCGCGCGCGCCGCCGAAAGTCAACTGGGCGCGACGTTGCGCGCCTGAAAGGGAGCCCGCCATGAAGCTGGAAACCCAGGCCATTCACGCCGGTCACGCGGTCGATCCCGCCAGCGGCGCCATCGTCGCGCCGGTGCATTTTTCCACCACCTACGAACGCGCGCCGGACGGCAGCTACCCACTGGAATACGTTTACAGTCGCCTTGGCAACCCCAATCGTCTGGCGCTGGAGGCGCGCATCACCGCGCTGGAGGGGGGAACGGCGGCGGCATCCTTCGCCTCCGGTTCGACGGCGATCTATTCCCTGCTGCAGACCCTCGCCCAGGGCGACCACGTGGTGGCGCCCGACGTGCTCTACTACGGCATCCGCATCATCATGACCGACATCATGGCGCAGCAGGGGATCTCCACGACCTTCGTCGACATGTCGCGCCCGGAAAACGTCGCCAATGCCCTGCGCCCGGAGACCCGTCTGGTCCTGCTCGAAACGCCCTCCAACCCGGAACTGGGAGTCTGTGACATCCGCGCCATCGCCGACGTCGCCCACAACGCCGGCGCCCGCGTCGCCTGCGACAACACCATCGCCACGCCCGTCTTTCAACAGCCCCTGCAACTGGGCGCCGACTACGTCGTGCACGCCACCACCAAGTATCTCGGCGGTCACAGCGACGTGCTGGGCGGCGTGGTCGTCGCGCGCGAGGTTGACGAGCGCTTCGGGCGCCTGCAACAGATTCAGCAGATTGGTGGCGCCGTGCCCTCACCGCTTGAGTGCTGGCTGACCCTGCGCGGCATCGAGACCCTGCCCCTGCGCGTCCGCGCCCACGCAGACAACGCCTTGCGGGTCGCGCGTTTTCTGGAAAGTCATCCGGCCGTTGAGCGCGTAAACTACCCCGGCCTGGAAGCTCACCCGGCGCACGACGTCGCCCGGCGCCAGATGAGCGGCTACGGTGGCCTGCTGTCCTTCCAGTTGCGCGGTGACGCCGCGGCGGCGCTGGCGTTGACCGGCAGGGTCAAACTCTTCCGCCGCGCCACCAGCTTCGGCGGCACACACAGCCTCATCGAACATCGCGCCTCCATGGAAAAGGGCGTCACCATGACCGCGCCCAACCTGCTGCGCGTCTCGGTCGGCCTTGAACACGCCGACGACCTTATCGCCGATCTCGACCAGGCGCTGCAGGGCTGACGCGAATTCGCTACTATCCGGCGAGCGAGGACAACCCGGGAGAGTGACTTCATGTCTGACGGTTTCGAGGTATACGACGAGCGTTTCAGGGCCCTGTTGCTGCCGGATTCGCGTCTGCAGAAGCTGGCGGACGGCTGCATCTGGGCGGAGGGGCCGGTCTGGCTGCCGGATGACAGCGTGGTCTGGAGCGACATCCCCAACAACCGCATGCTGCGCTGGTCGGCGGCGCGGGGTCTGGAGACCTTTCGCCAGCCCTCGAACTTCAGCAACGGCAACACCCTCGATCGCCAGGGCCGCCTCGCCACCTGCGAACATGGCGCGCGCCGCGTCAGCCGCACCGAAGTCGACGGCACGGTGGTCACTCTGGCGGACCGTTACCAGGGCGGCCGTTTCAATTCACCCAATGACGTGGTGGTGCGCCCGGATGACAGCATCTGGTTCACCGACCCGCCCTACGGCATCCTGCCCGGCACGGAAGAGGGCCACGCCAGCCCCTTCGAGCAGGACGGCTGTCACGTTTACCGCCTGGATCCCGCCAGCGCTGACATCACGCGTGTGGTCGACGACATGGTCAAGCCCAACGGCCTCGCCTTCTCGCCCGATGGACAGCGCCTCTACGTGGCCGATACCGGCGCCACCCACGACCCCGACGGCCCACACCATATCCGGGTTTTTGACGTCGTTGATGGCGTCTCACTGACCAACGGTCGCCTCTTCGCCGAGATCAACCCGGGTCTGCCGGACGGTATCCGCTTCGACCGCAACGCTTACCTCTACACCAGTTCGGCGGACAGCATCCAGGTCTACACCGAGGGGGGCGAGCGCCTGGGCAAGATTCTGGTGCCCGAGCCGATCGCCAACTGCTGCTTCGGCGGCCCTGATTTCGACCAGCTCTACATCACGGCGACCAGCTCGCTCTACGTCATCCGTCTCAACACCCGCGGCGTCCGCCACGCCTGAGAGTTCCGGGCAGGAGATCTGTTCATGGAAAAGTTTACCGGCTACGCCATTAAGGTTATCGGGGGCAATTATGCCCACAACAAGAGCATTAACAGAATAGGTTTCAGCGACTTTACCTTCAGACGCTGGGAACATGATATCCCTGCAGGAACTCGCGTTCTGATCTACGTCAAGGAACTGAAATCCATCCAGGATGACGCCATCGTGACCGGAAGCTTTGCAGATACAGAGGGTGAAACACCCCATAATCCGGATTATCCCCATATGCTTAAACTGGATTTCAGCGCACTTCCTCCCGGTTCCAGGCCTGTCCCTCTCGCCCACGTGCGAGACATTCTTGAGCGCGATACGCCGGAGTTGGCGATGGGACCGTATCAAGGACGTTTCCCGCGCCAAATCGACAGCTGGCGCCCGATAACCAGAGAGGATTACACATTGTTGTATGCCGAGTTGCTACGCCCTGGTGAAAGGGAAACAGCATGACCAACAAGGGAATCAAACTGGTCTGGGCCGGCTGGGACAGCGACCCGACCATCGGTTTTAGCGGCCGCGCCGCCAAACGCTGGGCGGAGCATTTGCCGGTCGGTACGCGCATGTTGCTCTACGAAACGACCGGCCGCGCGAAAGGCTCGAAGGCGAAGGGCACGAAGTCCATCGTCGGCGAGATTGAGGTGACTGGCAGCTTTGCAGATGGCGCCGGCATGCGTCCGGAAAGTGAGCAGCACGATGAATTGCTGCCATCACGCGTCATACAGGCCCGCGCGGACGTGACGCCCGTGCCCCTGGAGCGCGTGCGCGAGATTCTGGGCGACGAAAAATGGCCGCGCCGCGGCGAGTCCTGGCGGCCGCTGGCGGAAGAGGAGTATCAGGCGCTGCTGGCGGATATGCGCGCCTGATGGCGACGCGCGAGCAGAACGAACGTGGATTTGATGATTGGGAAGATTTGCCCGGTGGCGGTCGTCGCTACTGGAAAGTGCGGGCCGGGGGAGATTTTGGTTGGCAACGAATGGTAAAGGTTGTGGACGAAAATGAGGTTACAATCAGGGTGGTGCAGGAAGTTTATGACGATGAGGACGTGATGATTGAGCATCACGTCAAGTATCCCGAAGATCGCGGGCACAAGTATCTGTAATTCAGGACAGCGGGAAAGCCATGGTCACGAAAGCAATTCTGCTTGCGAAGCTGTATTCCTTCATCCGCCACGAAACGACCTTGCCCCAGCTCGTCGACTGGGCGGAAAACTGGTTCGTTGATGGCGAGGTCGACCTGGATGATGACGTCGAGTTGATCTCGGATGTCATCATGTACCTCGCAGCCGCTGACACCCGTGGCTTCCCGCTCACCTGGGACGTTCTGACCGAATTCGTTGAAAAGCTTGGCGGGAAAATGCCCGTCATCGTCGAGGCCGACTGAGCGCGGCGCGACGGCCTTCATTCACGGCGCGCGACGACCAGCAGTCGCGCACAACCATCCTCAAAGGGCCCCTGTTCGTAATCGCCATAACAGGCGTCGATGCTGAAGCCGGCGAGACGCAGCAGAAGTTCCAGTTCGCTGCGGAAAAAATGGCGAAACACGACCGGCGCCAGCGTCCGCCGTAGCGCGCCGTCGCCATCGATTTCATCATAGACCCAGGTGGTGTGCATCAGTTGCGTCGCGCGGTCCAGGCGGCTGCTGGCCTGCTGCATGACCAGGTGACCCGTGTCGGGGTCGATGAAGCGGCGCTCCAGCGTCAATGCCTCGCTGTCTTCGCTGGCGAAGGCCTCTCCCGCGTTGGGCAAATCGATGACCAGCAGACCCTCTGGCAGCAACCAGTTGCGCAAACGTTGCAGCAGGCGCAATTGCCCGTCGACTGAATGAAAGTGCATCAGGCAATTGTAGGAGAGCAGTAGGTAACGATATCGCCGCGACAGTTCCACGCGCAGCACGTCCCCCTGAAACAGTTGAATGCGACTGCGCAGTTCGCTGTGCATCTGCGCCAGACGCCGCCGCGCCAGTTGCAGCATGGCCGCTTCCCGGTCAATGCCGTGCACCTGCTCAAGCTGCTGCGCCAGGTGAAACAGGACCCGTCCGCTGCCGCAGCCGATTTCCAGCAGGGGGCCCTCACCCTGTGCGTCGATCAGTCTTTCGTAAAACGCCAGATCATCGCTCTTGTCTCGATGTTCGGCATCGTAGTAACGCGCGATCTGCGCGTAAAAGCCGGTCATGGACGGATCTCCTGCCAGTCGGGCGGCCATTGTAACGCGGCCCTGGCGCGGGCAGCGCGCTTGCCGCTGCCCCTGGCCACTGCTACAATGCCGCCGGGTCGGAGCCAACATGCCGGCCGCGCGCCAGCCTGAACGCTGTCGTCAAGACCAGAGGACCTTACATGGCAAGCGACCAGGGCGATACCCGGCCACTCAGCCCCCTTGTGACAGATGCAGACCTGGAGGACAGACCCCCCGAAGCCGTCAATCCTGGCGCCGACGCCCCACCGCCGCGCCGTCGACGCCGACGCGGGGGCTGCTGCGGCTGCTGGCTGAGCGGACTGGCGACCCTCTGTCTGGTTCCGGTGCTCGTCGCTGCCGGTCTGCTGTTGCCGCCGGTCAACAGAAATGTTGCCTGTTTGCTGTCACAATTAAACCTCCCCACCGGCCCTCTCGGCCCCTGCTATTTCTCGCTCAACACGGAAAGGATCGCCTTGGGTCATCCGAATGGTCTGACCCTGCAGATCGACGCCGCCGATCCGGGCGAAGACTTCAGCGTCGCCATTGAAGCCATGCCGGCCGGCGATTTCCTCGCCGCTGCCCCCGGGCCGCAGTGGGTGAGTGCGGCCCGCGCCGCCCTGCCCGCGGAACTGGCCCTGCAAAGCCCGGTCTTTTCCATCTCCAGCGTCGGTTCCGCCCCGTCTTCCATCACGCTTGATCTGGCCCTGCCGGCGCTGGCCGGCGCTGCGCCGGTCTATTCGCTCTATGGCTGGGATGGCATGGACTGGAACTTCCTGCCCTCCGCGCAACAGGGAACAACCTCCCTGCGCGCCACCGTAGATCAACTGCCACAGCAACTGGCGCTCTTTCAGGTAGCGCCACCGCCTCAACCCACAGTCCTGGTCACTGTGGACGTGCAGCACACGCTGACCTCCGACGTGGCGCAACTGGCAAACATCGTGGCTCCTGCCGGTATTCAACCGACCCTGACCGGGGGACTGGGCGGCAGCCTTGCGGCCGGCTTTGACTTTGACAGCGGCTACGTGGTCATGCCCGTGGTGCGCAACTTTGTTGACGAGCGCGCCATAGATCCGGTTACCGTCAGCAGCATCCTTGCCAACCGCGAGCTTCGGCAGGAGCACGTCGCGCAACTGACCGCCTTCGCCGGCAGTGGCTTTGGCGGTCTGCTGATCGACTGGCGCGGCCTGCAAGCGGATGAAGGCCGTCTCTTTACGGAATTCATCCGGGAATTGTCCGCCAGTCTGGCAGACAGTGGCCTGAAACTGGGCGTCGTGGTGCCGCCGGCGGAAATCGTTGGCGGTCAGCTGGACACCGGCGCCTGGGACTGGCCGGCGCTCGGTCGCCAGGCCGATTACTTCCTGTTGCGCCTGCCCCTGCAACCGGGGGCCCATGGCACCGGCCAGACGGCAGAACTCATGCTGCGACGCGCCGTTGGCGAGGTGGAGCGCAAACGACTGCTGGCCGGCTACAGCGCCCGCACCCTGCGCGAAACGAACGGGTACATCTCAAAGGTCGGCCTCGCCGAAGCCTGGGCGGGGCTGGGTGACGTATCTATCGAGGTCGAAACCACCGATGAGGGCGCCGTGGAACCGGGTACGGTGATAGAGGCGCGATTGGATGGCCACAAGGCGGACACCGGCTATGACCCGTTGGCCATGGCGCCCTGGGTCGACTATCTGGCTGATGGCGACTCCCCGCCCACTCGCTACTGGCTGACCACTGGCGCGACCCTCCGCTCCCGCATGGAACGCACCCTGCCCTTTGCACTGGCCGGCGTTGGCCTGGAGGGCCTGCTGGCCCCGGACCAGTCGCACGACCTGACCGACGCGGTACTGGGGTACAAGTTACAGTTGCCCACCGCGCCGGAGACGCAACAGCCTGCCCTGCGCTGGCGCATTGAAGGCGCTGATGGCGTGGCAGGAGAATCCCTGACCGGACTGGATGAGGTCCTGAGCGTGACGCTGGTTGCGCCGGACGGGAACTACGCCATCAACGTGGACGTGGTGACCGGCATGGATGCCGTGGCTCGTGACGGCAGGGCCATCGGTCTCTTCGCTCCTACTCCCACGCCTACGCCGACACCGACACCGGCGCCGGTCGTGGTCCCCAGACCGGCCGTGGTCCAGCCCCCGGCCGCTGAACAGGCCCCGGCTGTCGCGCCCGCTTCCGGCAGCATACGGGCCGGCGCCTTCGAATACGGCGGTCACGTGACCAGCACCGGCAGCGCCCGCGCCATTAACGCGATGCGCCAGTCCGGCATGACCTGGATGAAAAAGCAGGTGCGCCACCCGGGTGGCGATGCCGGCGGCGTGATCAGCGCGGCGAAATCCAATGGTTTCAAGATATTGATCGGCGCATTGGGTGACAAGAACCAGTTGGCGGCTCGCGGCGGCGCCTACATGGATGAGTTTGTCGCCTGGCTGGCCCAGGTCGCCGCCCAGGGCGCGGATGCCATCGAAGTCTGGAACGAGCCCAACATTGACCGGGAATGGCCGCAGGGGCAGATCAACGGCAACAGCTTCGCCGACCTGATGCGGCGCGCCTACAGCGCCATCAAGGGCGCCAACCCGGGCACCATGGTGATCAGTGGCGCGCCGGCGCCCACCGGCTTCTTCGGTGGACGCTGCACGGCCAGTGGCTGCGACGACAATGTTTTCCTGCAACAGTTCGTTGCGGCCGGCGGCACGAATCACATGGACTGCCTGGGCGCGCACTACAACGCCGGTGTTTCCTCGCCCAGGGGCCAGTCCGGTCATCCGGGTGGCTATCACTATTCCTACTACTTCCAGCCAATGCTCAACGAGTATGCGAAGTACTCGGGCGGCAAACCCCTGTGCTTCACCGAGCTGGGTTACCTGAGCCCGCAGGGCTACGGGCCGCTACCGGCACATTTCTCCTGGGCGGCGAATGTCACCGTCCAGCAGCAGGCCGCCTGGCTGGCCGATTCCATCGCTCTCTCTTCACAGAGCGGCAAGGTGCGTCTGCTCATTGTCTGGAACGTGGACTTCACGCTCTATGGTGCAGATCCCCAGGCCGGTTACGCCATGCTTCGTCCGGACGGCAGCTGCCCTGCCTGCAGCGCCATCGCTGCCGCTCGCTAGTCAGGAGCGATTGAAGGGGAGGCAAATCTTGTCAGGCTCGCGTCGCGGCCTTCACATTTTCGCCTTTGTCTGGGCCATCATCACCCTGCTGATAGGCGCCGGTACCTTTCTTGCCATCTATTTCGTCTATGGCCTCATCGAGGAACCGCGCAGCATCACGACGGCCAGCAATGCCGCCCTGCCCCTGCCCGAGGCGATGCAGATCGAAGAGAATATGCCCGTCCTGGCGACGGTGGCCCCTGCGCCCACACTGCCGCCTACCTCTGTCGCGCCGGAAATCGTTGTGGCCGGCCCGGACGAACAGCGTCCCAGGCCAACACCGCTGCCCGTTTCCGATCGCAGTTTCCAGCCTGGTATTCAGGTACAGGTAAGCCCCGACCTCAATCCCGACAACCAGGAGACCTGGATGCGCGACGTTGCCAACAAGCTGCGCCTGGGCTGGTACAAGCAACAGGTACGCTGGGAGCACGTGGAGACGGAACAGAATCGCTACAACTGGGCAGCGCTCGATTTGTCGCTGCCGCTGGCGGCGCAGTACAAGCTGCGCGTCATGCTCTCCATCGTCACGGCGCCCGAATGGGCCCGGGAGCAAAATGTCGATCACAGCCGGCACGGCCCACCGGCACACAATGAGGATTACGTCGAATTTGTCAGCGCCATCGTGGAGCGTTATCCCGGCATGGTGCATGCCATCGAGGTCTGGAACGAGCAAAACCTCGACCGCGAATGGACATCCGCCCGTGGCCTGGTACCGGCGGACTACGTGTCCCTGTTGCGCGATACGACCCTGGCCGTCAAGGCGCTGGACCCCGGCATCATCATCATCAGCGGAGCGCTTTCGCCCACCGGCGGCTGGACTGAACCGGACGGGCGCATCAGCGCCGTCGATGACTTTGCCTACCTTGACGGTCTGATCGATGCCGGCCTCCTGAACTACGCGGACTGCATCGGCGCGCATCACAACGGCTACAACATCGGCCCGAATGTCCCCTGGAACGAGGTCGTCAACGATCCCGCGGCCACCTTCCGGGGCCCCTTCGACAACCCGCACCACAGCTGGAGTTTCTACAGCACCCTGCGCACCTATTCGGACAAGATCGAACTGGCCGGCGGCGATCAACCGCTCTGCGTCACCGAGTTTGGCTGGGCTTCCACGGAAGACCTGGACGATTATCCTCCCGGCTTCGAATTCGCCAATGACAACACCCTTGAGGAACAGTCGCGCTGGACGATCCAGGCCCTGGACCTGATGGAAGAATGGGGGGATATCTGGCTGGCCTTCGTCTGGAATTTCAACTACGGGCCACAGGCCGGCTGGGACCCGCAAAACGATAACGTTCCCTACTCGATCATTGGCAAGGACTGGAAGTTCCGTCCCCTGTATGACGACCTTGGCGCCTGGCAACTGCAACGAAGACTGGAGAGCGCCGAAGGCGGATGAGGCGCGCCCTGCTGCGTTGGACGGGGGTCAGCCTCTTTCTGCTGGTCCTGGCAGTTGCGATATACCTGCGTCGGCCTCCAGCCGATCCGCTGGCTGCTGCCGCTGTCAGCGATCCCCCTTTCACGTCACTGACCTACGGCATCCAGACCTCCCTCTGGTGGGATGACGGCCTCACGGGCTGGCGGCTTGACCTCGTGCGTCTGATGGTCTTCAGCCACGTCAAACAGGGCATCGCCTGGGCGGATACCGAGCCATTCCCGGGTGAGTACCACTTTGGCCGCGTCGACGAACTGCTCGACGAAATCGAAAAGCGGGGACTCGGGATGGTGGCGCGTCTGGGACACGCACCCGGCTGGGTGCGCGAAGCCAACAGCGCGTCGCAGGGCGCTGAACCCGTTGACGTCCCGCCAGGCGACGGGCACATGGACGCCTGGGGCGAGTGGTGCGGCGCCATCGCCAGGCGCCATGCCGGACGCATCGCCGCCTACCAGATCTGGAACGAGCCCAACCTTGCGCGGGAATGGGGCGGCCATGAGCCATCCGCCGCCGGGTACGTCCGCTTGCTGCAAACGTGCAGCGAGGCCATCCGCGCCGCTGACCCGCAGGCCATTGTCATCTCGGCCGGGCTGGCGCCCACCGGCACCTTAAGCGCTACGGTGCGCCCGGATGACCTGTACCTGCAGGAACTCTACAATGCCGGCTTTCAGCAGCACGTCGACGTCGTTGGCCTGCATGCACCCGGCTATGATGCCCCGCCGGAAGCGGACCCGGATGAGGTCGAGGCTGCCGGCGGACAGCGTTTCTTCACCTTTCGGCGGGTGGAGGACATGCGTCGCATCATGGTTGAGAACGGCGATGCTGCCCGCCAGGTCGCGGTACTGGAAAGCGGCTGGACGCGCGACGTTGAGGGCCGCAACGAAGACTATTCCTGGTTTGCCGTGGATGAGGCCACCCAGGCGGATTACCTGGTGCGGGCCTATCGCTATGCCGCCCGACACTGGCGCCCCTGGCTGGGCCTGATGACCACCCTGTCGATCGCCGACCCCGCCTGGGACGAGCAGGACGAACAGTACTGGTGGAGCATCGTGCTGCCGGACATGCAGGTACTGGAAGCTTACCTGGACCTGGCAAACATGGAAAAGGTCTGCGGCGCACGCATCATTCCCGCGCGGGCCCCGGACAGCCCGGAGGCGCTGGGTCTTGTCCCCGTCACTCCTTGCAGCTAGCCTCTTCCTGCACCTGCTGGCGACCGTGGTCTGGCTGGGCGGCCTCACCCTGCTGACGCTGCTGGTCTGGCCCGAGACACGCCGCAGTCTGGCTGACGACGCCGGCCGCCATCGCTTTCTGCAGCGCTTGCGCAAGCGCTTTCAACCCCTGACCTGGCTCAGCCTGGTCGTGCTGATCGTCACCGGTCTCTTCCAGATGACCGCCGACCCCCATTACGAAGGTATGTTACAATTCAACAATTCCTGGAGCCGCGCCATCCTGTTAAAGCACGTGGCCATGGCCGGGATGGTGATCTGCGGGGTCCTGCTGCAGTGGCGTGTGGTGCCGGCGCTGGAACGCGCGGGCTGGTTGCTGGAGCGCAATCGCGGAGACGCGGCGGAGTGGGTACGGCTGCGGCGTCAGGAAGTCCGGCTCACGCGGATCAGCGTTGCTCTCGGTTTGCTGGTGCTGGTCTTTACCGCCTGGGCCACGTCGCTCTGAACACTCTGCCCCCCGGTTCCCGCTCTCTGGAGAACTGCCTTGTCCTCCCGCACCGGCATCGCCATGGCAACGCTGCTGCTGCTCATCGGAGCCCTGCTGCGCACCTATCGCCTGCCGGCGTTGCCTCCCGGCCTCAACGAGAATGAGTACGCTTCCCTGCGGGTCGTCGAATCGTTGCGCGCCGGACAAATCGCAGTCTTCTACAATCAGTCCCCGGGCGAGGCCCCCCGGGGGCTGGATGGCCTTTACCCGACACTGCTGGCCATCAGCACTGGCCTGACCGGTGGCGGCACCATCGGCTTTCGCGCGCTGTCCCTCTTCGTCAGCCTGTTGACCCTGGCCCTGGTTTACACCCTCACCAGACGATTGTGCGGCCTGCAGGGCGGTCTGGCAGCGCTGGCCCTGCTGGCCGTGAGCCTCTGGCCCGTTCTGCTGGGGCGGAGTGTCAGCCCACTGACCCTGGCGCCCCTGCTCGCTGCCGCCATCATGCTGGGCATGGCCCGGGCCCTGTCCGTACCGGCGCGCATAGGACAGCGTCTGCCGGATACATTTGTCTTCATGGCGCTGGGGCTGACGGCTGCCCTGGGGTTTTACATCCATCCGGTGCAATTCTGGCTTGTCGCCGGCGCCCTCGCATTTATCTACTGGCTGACGCGCAGTCAGGGCCCGCTGACCATTGCCCTGATCCTCTCACTGGCCTTTACCCTGCTGTTGATGGTCATTGTGCTGGCTCCCTACGGGCTGTCGACACTGCGCCTGTTCGAACTCAGCGGTCTCGTGCGCCTGCTCGGAGATTATGACCTGCGCGCCAGTCCTCCCCTGCAATCGATCATCAGAAATCTGTTCGGCTTCCTTTTCGTCGGTGACTCAAGCCCGCTGCACAATCTGCCCGGCCGTCCCATGATTGACCTGTTCAGTGGACTGGTCATCCTGGCGGGCGTGCTCTTTGCCTGGCGGGTGCGTCACCGGCCACGCTTTGCCCTGCCCCTCATATTCTCCCTGGCCCTGGCGCCTCCCGCCCTGCTTGGCAACGACAGCCCTGATTTTGCCTCCATGGCCGTCCTGTTGCCGCTCATCGCAGTCTTCTTTGGCTTCGGTGTGGTGACCCTGTCACTCAGTCGTGGGCGGGGCGCGCGCCTGGTCCCTTTCGCGGTGCTCGTCATCCTGCCGGCCTTCAATATCATCTGGACGAGTCACGACCTCTTCAACGTCTGGGCAGCGGCGCCGGCGACTGCCTCCGCCTGGAATGAACGGATCGGGAAACTGGCCGGCCACATCGATCGCAGCGCGGACGACATCCCCACTGTCGTCTGTCTCCCAACCGTAAATCAGCAACCGGCGCCATATCTCAGCGATGCCTGGCGCATGCTGTTGTTGCTTCATGATCGTGGCAAGACCCTTCGCTTTGCGGATTGTCGCACCGGGCTGGTGCTGGCCAGCGGTGGCGAACTGCAACAGATCATCCTGCCGGACGAGACAACCCTGAAGACCATGCATCCGCTCCTGCGCGACTGGCTGGAACGCGGCGCCCTGCCGCAGGACCCCTCCCTGCCACCGGATGCCGTCTTCGTCCTGGACGTCAGCGAGCAACTGGGCGACAAGGTCGGCAGCTTCACCACCACTGCGCAGTTACAACTCGCGCCCGAAGCGCCGGGCGGCACTGACAGCCTGTTGCCTCCTGTCTCACTCGATGGCAATCTGACCTTTCTGGGCTACGAGCCCCTGACCATGCGGGAATACCAGGACGGTGAAGTGATTACTTCGACGACCTGGTGGCGCGTGGATGGAGCCTTGCCGCCAGACCTGCTTTTCTTCACCCACGTCACGCCCGACCCGGCCACGATTACTTCCCAAAACGACCTGATCAGCGTCCTGCCGACCAGTTTGCTGCCACGCGACATTCTCATTCAGGTCACGCACGTCAACCTGCCCGAGATCACGCCCTCCGGTGATTACCTCGTTTCCATCGGCGCCTATCGACGCAATGACGGGCAGCGCCTCTCCATCCTGCATGAGGGTGAATTGCGCGGCACGCGGCTGTTTCTCAGTGGCAAGACCTTCACCGTCACTGACAGGGAAGGCTGAGTGTGTTCGAACTGGTCATGCTGGGCAGTTCGGCCTCGGCGCCGTCGGTCTACCGGGGCTTGCCGGCCCAGTTGCTGCTGGCCGGCGACCAGCGTTTCCTGATCGATTGCGGCGAGGGCACGCAACGCCAGATCCTGCGCAGCGGCGTCGGCTTTCGCAACCTCGGGAACATTCTCCTCACCCACGGCCACCTGGACCACATTCTTGGCCTGGGGGGATTGATGTCCACGTTAACCAGCTGGGAAAACATCAACAAAATCGATATCCGGGCCGGGCGCAACCCCCTGCGTCGGGTGCAGGCCCTGCTCTATGGCGTCGTCCTGAACTACGAACGTCTCCCCATTGATATCCGCCTGCACGAGATAAAACCCGGCCTGCTGCTCAATGAAAGGGAATTCACGGTCAGCGCCTTTCCGGTCCATCATCGTGGCAGGGGCAATTTCGGCTTTGTCTTCCAGCAAAAGGCTCACCGCCCCTTTCTCGTTGAACGGGCGGAGGCGCTGGGAGTCCCGGCCGGGCCGGAGCGACGCGAACTGGTGCGCGGCAATGCCATCACGCTGGCGGACGGGCGCCGCGTCACGCCGGACATGGTGCTGGGGCCGGCCCTGCGCGGCGCGAAATACGTCCACGTTGGCGATTGCGGCGACACGGGCAACCTGGGTGAATTTGTGCGCGGGGCCACCGCGCTGGTCATCGAGGCCACGTTTCTGCATGAAGACGCCGCCACGGCGCGGGCCTTTGGGCACCTGACCGCCCGCCAGGCAGCCCTGCTCGCCGCCGACAATGACGTCGACACCCTGATCCTGACGCACGTTTCACGCCGTTACCGCGAGCGCGACATCAAGCAGGAGGCGCGCGCCATCTTTCCGGCAACGCTGCTGGCGCGCGATTTCGATCACTTCATCATTCATCGTGACCGCCCGGTCGAGAGGATTCGGGCGCGCCAGAAATGAGGAGAGGAATGGACGACAAAGCCGCCCGTGGAGCCTATGTCACTGAATTGTTTGCGCAGGAAGACGAGGTGCTCGCCTGGATTCAGGCGCAGACCAGGCTTCACAACATGCCGCAAATCAGCCTCAGCGCCCAGGAAGGCCGCCTGTTGCAATGGCTGGCCCAGGCGGTGGGCGCGCGCAGGATCGTGGAAATAGGCACCCTGGCCGGCTACAGCGGCACCTGGCTGGGCCGCGCCCTGCCGCCAGGCGGCGTGCTTCACACCCTGGAAGTCAGCAGTCTGCACGCCCGCGTGGCCCGCGCCAGCTTTGAACGCGCCGGTCTCACAGACCGGATTCAGTTGCACGAAGGGCCGGCGCTGGCGTCGCTGCAACGTCTGTCGGCGCTGGCGCCCTGGGACCTGGTCTTCATTGATGCCGACAAGGAAGGCTACCCGGACTATCTCGCCTGGGCACTGGAGCACTTGCGCGTCGGCGGTGTCATCGCTTCCCACAACGCCTTTCGCGGCGGCCGCGTGCTGGCCCCGGAGTCGGCGGATGACGGCGGCATGGACAGCTTCAATCGCGCCCTGGCGGCGGAGCCGCGTCTGTCCAGCACCATCATCGCCGTCGGCGACGGTATGGCCGTCGGGATAAAGCTGCGCTGAGCAATTCCCCGCTCGCCGCGCTACAGAAACTGTGCCGGCTCGCCCCAGGTCTCGCCAAAGACAAAGGCGTCCAGGGGTCTGCGCTCCTGCGCTTCCAGTTCAAAGTCGCGGCGCTGTTCGGGCAGGGCTGCGGGTGGCGCCGGCCAGCCCAGCGCTGCGCCGCAGATCGCCTCGTGGGTGGCCGGGATGTCATAGAGCTCGCGCACACGCCGGCGGTCGATGCCGCCCATGTTGCGCAACATCAGGCCCAGCGCCATCGCCTGAACCGTCAGGTTGCCCATCGCCAGGCCGGTGTCGTAATAACTGCTGCGCAGGGCCCGGCCTCCGCTCTCGACGGTCGCCACGACGATCATCAGCAGCGCCGCGCCGCCCGCCCAGGTCTGGTTGCCCGGCAGCAGACAGCTGTAGAGCTTCTCCCAGGCGGCTTCGTCCTCCCTGCGGGCGACGATGAAGTTCCAGGGCTGCGTGTTGCTGGATGATGCCGCCCGCCGCGCCGCCTCCAGCAGGGACAGCAGCGCCGCGCGCTCGACCGGTCGATCCAGATAGTTGCGCGGGCTGCGGCGCCCGGTGATGAACCCGTGCAACAACGCCTGCGCCGCCGCATCCGTCTGTCCCGGCCCTTCCCTCTGCATTGCGTTCATGCCAACTCCTGCATCTGGACGTCACCGGCAGCCAGAATCTGACCGGGCTGAATGGCGGCCGGGGTCTGCAAGTCGACAGTGGCGAACAGGTCGTAGGCCGTTGCGCCGGTGACGCGCACCGGCACGATCTCGCCGGGGGGCAACTCCCCTTCCACAATAACGTAGCCGTCGATCTCCGGCGCATCGCGCCAGCTGCGTCCCAGGCTGAGCGTGCCGCCGGCAGGACGACCGTGGGCGTCCTCCCCGGCGCCGTGGCCCTCGACCAGAATGTCAATCGTCCGCCCAACCAGCGCCTGGTTCTTCGCCAGGCTGATTCCCTGCTGCAGCGTCATCAGCGCCTCGTAGCGTTCCTGCTTGAGCTCCTCAGGCACCTGGTCCGGCAAGGCAGCGGAGGGCGTGCCCGGCTCCTGCGAGTAGCGGAAGGCGCCGGCCCGGTCAAACTGTAACTCGCGCACGAAGTCGAGCAGGCCTTCAAATTCAGCGTCGGTCTCGCCCGGATAGCCGACGATGAAGGTCGTGCGCAGGGCCAGCTGTGGCATCAGCGAGCGCATGTGTTGCAGGGTCTCGTGGACCCACTCAATGTTGGCCGGCCGCCGCATCCGCAACAGGGTGCTGCGGTGCCCGTGCTGCAGCGGCATGTCCAGGTAGGGGAGGATCTGCGGCTGCGCGGCCATCGTTTCGATCAGGCGCGGGGTCACGTAGCCGGGCCAGGCGTACATGATGCGCAGCCAGGGGATGTCCGGCGCCGCTGCTACCAGGGCCTCCAGCAAGCGCGCCAGACCGTCCTTCACGCCGAGGTCATGGCCGTAATCGGTCGTGTCCTGGGCGATCAGGATCAGTTCACGCACGCCCTGTGCCTGCAGCCGCTGCGCCTCGGCCACCAGCGTCTCCACGGGGCGACTGACGGCCGTTCCCTTGATCTTCGGGATGGTACAGAAGGCGCAGGGACGACGGCAGCCGTCCGCGATCTTCAGCCAGGCGCTGGCGCCCTCCACGCTGGCGCGCAGCACACCGCGCTCATCAAGGCCGACCCTTTTGGCGTCCGTCGGCAGGTGGAACAGCGGTTCCGGAAACTTGCGCTGCCGCAGACGCTGGACCAGGTCGAAGATGTCCATCCAGCGACGCGTCCCGATGACGCCGTCGAGACCCGGTACGTCGCGCACAAGACTGCTGCCGTGACGTTGCGCCAGGCAGCCGGCGGCGATGACCATCTGCCCCTCGCGTCGCCCGTCCACCAGTTGGCGCAGGGCGGCCAGCGATTCCTCGCGCGCCGCCTCCAGAAAGCCGCAGGTGTTGACGATCAGTACGGCGGCCTCGTCGGGGCTGCCAGTACCGCGCATGCCTTGTTGACCCAGCACCTGGGCCATGCTTTCCGAATCGACCGTGTTCTTGGCGCAGCCAAGGCTGAGCAGATAGAAGTCGTCCCTGTTCATCAAGTCTGGCCCTGTCCGCCACGCCGCTCTGCGAAAAGCTCCGTGGTCGGCAGGGAAAAGCCAGGCAACAGGGAGTCGTCACGAATGACAGCTCCCGCCCCGACTGCCTCAACTTCCACGCCCGGTCGCCACAGTTCAACCATTCTCTCACGAGGGAAAAGCAGCGTGGTCAGACGCACGCCACTGTCTCGATAAAACCTTGCCTTCTCACGCATTTCGCCTGGCGTGTCTCCCGGCGACTGCACTTCTGCCACCAGGTCCGGTACCAGCTGCACAGGGCCCTGCCACACAAGCGGGACGTCCGGATTTAAAATGAGCGACACGTCCGGCTGACGTGAATTCTGCGTGTCTCCCGGGAAGACGAAGCGGCGTTCCGGCCCCGGTTCGCCGAGCCCGCGTTCACGCGCCCACACAGTCAGCCAGAAGCAAAGGCGATTGACAAGCGTGGCATGGACATCTGTCGGCGTTGATTTCTCCACGATGCGTCCATCGACCAACTCGTGATATGGCTTTTCAGGGGCAGCCCGCAGGAATCCCTCGAACTCCGCCACTGTACGTGGTGACACTTTCTGAAGCACCGGGTCGCTCATTTCTGGTCCAGCCACATTGAAACCTTTAGTCCCCGTCACCCTGACGGGCATTGTAAACAATGCTGCCGCTGGCCGCGAAGTCGCGGAACACCGCCACGGCCTCATCCTTTAGCAGATTGTCAACGAGGTCAATGCCGCGCCTTTCAAGCTCCTGCTGCCAGTGGGGATGAATCGGCCCCTCGTCAAAGCCCGTGATCTCTTCCAGTTCCGGCCCGCTGCCCGCAATGACCAGCGAGCGGATGCCGGACCAGATCACCGCGCCGTAACACATGACGCAGGGGCGCCAGTTCACCACCAGTTCACAGGCGGGCAATCCGGCTGCGCCCAGGTCCCAGGTGCCCAGCACCTGTTGCGCCAGGGTAAGGGTCGTCACCTCGGCATGCGCTGACGAACATTGCAGGGGCATCACCCGGTTGACGCCAATCAGCACCGGCGCGCCCGTATCGCGTTCAAACACGCCGGCTGCGAAGGGGCCGCCGGTGCCCCGCTCAAAATTCAGCCGCGAAAAGCGAATGACGGCGGCCATGCGTTCTTCAAGTGTTGGCAGAACGGGCGGCAGCGCCTCGTTTTCACGCAGGGCCCATTCCGGCAAATCCAGTGTGAATTCCATCATCATTCTCCCTGAGCAGGACGGGCGATTTTAGCCATTCTGCAGCGACTTCGCCGGCGTCAGTGGCGCAATGGTCACCCGCGGCGGCAGGACCGCGGTTGCGGTAGGGCTGATCGTGGGCGTGGGCGTGTCAACCGGCGTCGCCGTCGGCGTGTTGGTGGGCGTAGCCGTGGGCGTGGCGCTTTCTGTGGCGGTCGCCGTCACCGACGGGGTCCCTGTTTCGCTCTCCGCAGGGGGGATATCTGTCACGGCGGGCGGCGGCGTTGTCGCTGCCGGCAGAAAGAGCGATCCTGGCGGGGCACCGGGTGTGGTCTCCGGGAAAAGCGTGCCCAGCAGCGCGCCCACGTCGACCAGCGAGGTTGGCCGGGGGGTCGCGGTGAACTCCGGCGTCGGCTCGAAGCCAACGCCCGCCTCCAGCGTGATGGATGTCTGCGTGAAGGCCATCTCCACCAGTTGGCCGCGCAAACCGGGAACTTCCTGCTCCTGCCCGTTCCAGGTGATCAACAGGGCCTCGGCATTGCCGGCCGTCAGCGCTACTTCCGTGCGCGCCGCCACCTCCACGTGCTCACCGGGGCGCAACATGCCAACGAACTCCTCTTCACCGTCCGCTGCAAGACGCAGCCAGGTGCGCTGCGCTGCCTCGATCGTCACCAGCACGCCGCTGCCATTCCAGATCTGGGTGATCTGGCGCTCGCGTCGCGCCGGGTTGCTCCCGGGGGCCGGGACCGCATCCTGCCGCGCCACGGTGGTTGGCAGTGACGTCGGCGGGACGAGCCGGGGCACCTCCCCGTCAACCATGAAAATCTCCTCCGGTTCCGCCAGAAACTGCAAGGCGACCAGGCCGATGACGGCAAGCGCCCCCACGCCCACAACCAGCACCAGCACGGCGCTGAAAAAGCTGCGGCGCCGACGCCGGCGCAGTTGCAGGCTTTCGCCCCCGCCGAAGTCCAGTTGCGGGACAGGCTGTGGCTGTCGCGGGGTATGGCGAGGACGGCGGCGACCGCGTTCGCGGCGTTGCCGGCGCCGGGTGCCATGGCGCAACTGCTCGAGCTGTTCCAGGATGCCGGCGTCGTCCAGCCCCAGATAGCGCGCATAGTTGCCGAGCAAACCACGCAACTGCACCGCCGAGGAATCAGGCAGGTCAAAGACGCCATCTTCAAACGCGATCAGGATCCGCTGCCGTATGCGCAGCGCCCGCTCCGCGTCGGCCAGGGAGATTTCCCTGGCCTCGCGGGCCTCGCGTAACAAGCGCCCCAGCGCCTGAGCATCCATCGCTGCAAGGGGGATGAACTGCGCAGCCGGTCAGCTTACAGGGCCGGCGGCGGGCGGGAGATCAGGGGGTTGCTTCCCCGTCGGGAACTGCCGTCGCTTCCGCCACCTCGTCCTGCCCGTCGTCCGCAGTCTCTTCTGCCGGCGCCTCTTCCGCCTCGCCCTGTTCTGCCAGCCAGGCGGCCATGTCCTGCTCCGCAATGATGGTGATCTGGAGCGCGGGTTCCATTTCACTGCCCAGACGCACCTTCACCTCGTGCGTTCCGGTCTCACGCAGCGGCTGGTGACCAATGCGGCGCCGGTTGATGTCCACACCGGTCTTCTCCTCCAGCGCATCGGCGATTTCCTGTGAAGTCACCGAACCGAAGAGCTTGCCGGTGATGGCCGCGCGGCGACTGAAGACCAGTTCCACGCCGTCAATTTGCCGGGCCAGTTCGTTCAGCTGGTTTTCAAGGGCAGCACGGCGCGCGGCTGCCTGCTCACGCAACTTCGTGGCCCGCTTCAGTTCAGCGGGCGTCGCCTTGACTGCAAGGCCGGAGGGGATGAGATAGTTGCGCGCGAACCCGTCAGCGACGTCGATCACCTCGCCGGCCACGCCGTGTTTGTAGACATAGTCCAGCAGAATCACCTTCATGGCCGCTTCCCCGCCGCATTTTGCGCTCTCCGGAACGGCGGAATTATAAGCCCTGCCGGACGCGCTGCCAAGTGCCGATCGCCGCCTGCAAGGGCATCGGAGCGACTGCAGCGGCGACCGGGCGGCGCGTGGCGCCGGGGGCCGGCCAGGCGCCCGCGTTACAATGGACGCTGCCTTTCCCGCACAGGAGCCAGCCCATGACCATCGAAAGTATCGACGCCCTGCCCGTTCGCCTGCGCCGTGACGAGGCCTACCTGGGGGCCCTGCCACCGCATACGGACGTTGGCAACTACTTTCTGCGCCCGCCCTACCGCTGCCTCTATTCCGCCACCTACGAGACGGTCTTCGTGCGCTTGCGCACCAGCGAGGGCATCACCGCCTGGGGCGAGGCACTGGCGCCGGTCGCGCCCGAGGTGGTCTGCAGCATTATCGAGCAGTTGCTGACGCCGGCCCTGCTGGGCCGCGATCTGCCGGGCGCCGGTCGTCTCTGGCACCTGATGTACGACCTGATGCGCGACCGCGGCTACTACGGCGGCCACATGCTGGATGCCATCAGCGCCGTGGACATCGCCCTGTGGGATGCCACCGGCAAGCTGCTGGGCCAGCCCGTGCATGCACTGCTGGGCGGCGCCTTTCGCACGGACGTCCCCTGTTACGTCTCCGGCCTGCCGCGCCCCACGGACGATGAACGCGTGGAACTGGCGCTGGACTGGCAGGGCAAGGGCTTTCACGCCTTCAAGCTCTCCGCCGGGTATGGCGTTCGCGCCGATGCCACCACCATGCAGCGCCTGCGCGAGTCGCTTGACGACGGGACCGCCCTGCTGCTGGATGCCCACTGGGCCTATACAGCCGAGGAGGCGCTGCAACTGGGACGCCGCCTGGAAGCACTGGAGGCCGGCTTTTTCGAGGCGCCCATTAACCCGGAAGACATCGCCGGACACGCCCGTCTGGTCGCCGGGCTCGCCCTGCCGGTCGCCATCGGCGAGACCGAACGCACCCGTTTCCAGTTCCGTCCCTGGCTGGAGCAGCGCGCCGCCACGGTCTTGCAGCCGGACATCGGCCGCGCCGGCATTTCGGAATCCATGGTCATCGCCCAGATGGCCGAGGCCTTCAACGTACGCATGGCGCCGCACCTCAGCGTGGGCCTCGGGCCCTGCATCGCCGCTTCCGTCCAGTTGGGCGCCGCCCTGCCCAACCTGTACCTGCTGGAGTATCAGCCGCCGGTGGTGGAACTGGCCAACAGCCTGCTGCAGACGCCGCTGGAGGTCAACGCCGGTCGCTTCGTCATTCCGCAGGGGCCGGGTCTGGGAGTCGAACTGGACCTGGCGCGGGTGCGCGCGGCGAACGTCTAGTCCTTAATGCCGCTGCTGGTGACCGCCTGGATGTAGTAACGCTGGAATGGCAGCAACAGGATGATCGGCACGATGGCGGCCAGCATGGAGCCGGCCAGTTGCTCGTTCCAGCGCGTGCGGTGTTCCTCAACGGCCGCCGAAATGGCCACCTGCACCAGACGCAACTCCGGCCGCGGCGCCACCAGCAGGGGCCAGAAGTAGGCGTCCCATTGCTGCAGAAAGAGGAACAGGGCCGCCGTGATCAATACAGGCCGGGACAGTGGCAGGACGACGCTGTAGAACAGGCGCCACCAGGAAGCGCCATCAACCCGGGCGGCGTCGATCAGGTCCTGGGGTATCTCCTCGAAAAACTGGCGGAAGAGGAATATCGCCAGGCTGCTGCCCAGGCCGGGGACAATTAAAGCCTGCCAGGTGTTGCGCCAGTCCAGGGTATTCACCAGGATGAAACGCGGGATCGCCGTCAGGTCCACCGGCACCAGGAAGGGCAGCAGGATGACAGTCAGGAAGAGGATGCGTTTGCCGCGAAATTCGAAGCGCGCGAAGGCGAACCCGGCCAGCGCGTTGATCGTGCCGCCCAGCACGACCGTGACGCCGGCCAGCCAGAAGGAGTTCTTCAGCGCGTTGCCGAAGCCGCGCGCAAAGAGCGCATCATAGGCCTCCAGCGTAAACTCGACCGGAAACAGGGCCCGCAGGGAGAAGGGAAAGGCGTACTCGAAGACCTTTGCGTTGGGCGTAAAGGAAGCGGCGAAGGCCCACATCAACGGCAGCAGCGCCAGCAGCGCCACCAGCACCAGCAAGGTGTAAACCAGCAGGCGCTCGCCCTTCCGCCGCCACACATGCTGACGCCGGCGCAGCATCTGGAGTGACTGCGCCTTCGGGGTCAGGGCGCCGGAACGTGTACCCATAGCGCCCTCAGGTACGCCTCCGCAGCAGCGTGAACTGGACGCCAATCACGGCGAAAACCAGCAGCAACATCAGCGACAACATGGCTGATGAGACGCCCAGATCGCCATAGACGAAGCCGCGCCGGTAGGTCTCGTACATGACCAGATTTGTACTCAGTTGAGGCCCGCCCTTCGTAAGCAAAAGCACGGGCGCGAAGAGCAGGAAGTTGGCCACCGTGTCCGCCACCAGCACGAAGAGCAGCACGCCCCGCAGCAGCGGCAGGGTGACGAAGCGGAAGCTCTGCCAACGGCCGGCGCCATCAATGCGCGCTGCCTCAATGACGGTCTGCGGGATGCCCTGCAGTCCGGCGAGAAAGAACAGCGTCCACAGGGGCACGCCTTTCCAGGTCGCCAGAATGATGATCGACCACAGGGCATGTGACGGCGAGATCAGAAAGGGCTGCCTTTCGATGCCCACCAGGGTCAGTATGCCGTTGATCAGGCCGCCCTCGCTGTTGAGCATCAGCCCCCAGACCACCGTGGTCACGTTGATCGAGACCGCCACCGGCAGTAAATAGATGCTGCGGAAGATGCTGATGCCGCGCACCCTGCTGTTGGCCAGCAGGGCCAGGCCCAATGCCAGCACCACCTGAATCGGGTTCACCAGCACGCTAAACAACCCGGTGACCTGCATCGACTTCCAGAAAACGGGGTCGTTGAGGACGCGGTTGAAGTTGCCGAGCCCGACGAAGACGCGCCCGCCGCGCACGAGCGAGTTGCCGTGCAGGCTTTCGATCAGGGTGGCGATCGTGGGAAAGAGGTTAAAGATGACGATCAACGCCAGCGCCGGCAGCAGAAAGACATAGGGGATGAGACGCTCGCGTCCGGTCATTGCAGGGCTTTACCTGTGCGGCCGTGGCCGGGAGCCGCCTGCGTCAGGCAACCCCCGGCCGATCTGTGCCGGTCAGTCAACTAGCCGCGGTACTTTGCCATTTCACTTTCGATGCGGGTGACCGCAAGGTTGAGCGACTCTTCCACGTCCACACCGGTGCGGATGTCCTGGAAGGCATCCTGCAGGATCTGTTCGTACTCAAGGTAGCCGGGGGACACCGCCCGCGGGTCCGGGTTCACGGTCGCCTCGTCGGCGGCCACGCGCAGGAAGTACTGGACGCCCTCGTCAAACTCCTCGTCCGTCTGGAAAAGCTCCAGCACGGACTGCTGCGCCGGGAAGTCACCGCTGCCGCGTCGCCACCAGGCCTCGGCGCCCGTGCCCGTGGAGATCCACTGCACGAAGCGTTTGGCCTCGTCCGGGCTGTCGCTGTTGATGTTCACGCCAATGTGCCAGCTGCCGGTTGGCGTGGTGACCTCACCATTTTCAAAGTAGGGATGGCGGGCGACGGTCCAGTTGAAGTCGATGTTTTCCGCCTCGCGCAGGTAGCGGTTGATGTTCCACGGGCCGGCGATCATCATGCCCATCTTGCCGGACCAGAACAGATCGCTGGTGCCGATGGTGTCGTCCTGCGGCGCGGCCTGCAGTTCGTTGAACATGTCCGAGTAGAAGCTGAAGCCGTCGATCCAGGCCTGCGAGTTGATGACGCCGTCGACCGTCAGGCCGTCATCGCCGATGGACTGGCCGCCCAGGCCAACCGCCAGCGGCTGCAACTGGTAGATGCGAACGGTCTGCTCCCAGCTGAAACCCCACTGGTCGGTGACGCCATCGCCATCCGTGTCCTGTGTCAGTTGCACGGCGATATCGGCGATCTGCTCATAGGTCAGGCGATCGTCGACGCCAGGCACGTCGATGCCGGCGGCTTCGAACATGTCCGAGTTGATAAAGAGCAACTGGGTGGAGGTGCTGACCGGCGCGGAAATCAACTCGCCGTTGTAGGTGCCGGCGGCCAGAGCGGCGGGCAACCAGTCGGCGCGGTCCTCGTCGCTGAACACATCGTCCAGTGGCAGCAGCCAACCGCGCAGTCCGTAACCGGCCGTGACGGGCACATCCACGGAAAGCACGTCAGGGTCGGACGCGCCGCCACCCAGACGAACCTGGATCTGCTCAAAGAGCGCGTTGAAGCCGACCGTCTCAACCTCAACGCTGATGTCCGGGTTCTCGGCTTCAAATTCGGCGATGACCTCTTCGGAGGGCCAGTTGCAGCAGTTTAGCCAGGTGATGGTGGTCGCTTCCTGCGCGGCCAGCGGGGCTACCACCAGCAGCAGGGCTACGGTCACTATTGCGATACGTTGCATGTTCATTACGTCGCTCCCCTTTTTTAGGTCTGAAAAGTTGTACCTACAACCCCGGTTGGTGTCAACCTGGCAGGCCTGATTCGGCCCTGTTAACCTGTGCCAGGCGTGCGGGAGGCGGGCATGACCGGCGAACGGGCAACGGACATTCTCATTGTCGGCGGCGGCACGGGCGGCGTGGCCGCGGCCCTCGCGGCCCTGCGCCTGGGCCGGCGCGTCATCATGAGCGAGGAGACCGACTGGATCGGCGGCCAGTTGACCGCCCAGGCCGTCCCGCCCGACGAGCACCCCTGGATCGAGGGTACTGGCGCCACCCGCAGTTACATGCAGTTCGCGCAGGGCGTGCGTAACTATTACCGCCGCCACTACCCGCTGACCGACCAGGCGCGCGGCATCGTCAACCTTAACCCCGGCAACGGGGTCGTCAGCCGCCTCTGCCATGAGCCGCGCGTGGCCCTCGCCGTCATCGAAGCCATGCTGGCCCCCTGGTGCAGCAGCGGTCACCTGGAAATCTGGCGGCGGCATGTCCCGGTCAGCGCCGAAACGAAGGGCGACCGCGTGCGCGCCGTCACGCTGCGCAGCCTGGCCAGCGGCGACGAGATCACGGTCAGCGCCGAATGGGTCCTCGACGCCACCGAGCTCGGCGACCTGCTGGAGCTGGCTGGCGTGGAGCACGTCATCGGCGCCGAAAGTCAGGCGCAGACCGGCGAGCTGCACGCCCTGCCCGGCGATGCCGACCCGCTGGACCAGCAGGCCGTCACCTGGTGCTTCGCCGTGGACTGGCTGCCGGGCCAGAATCACGTCATCGAACGCCCGCAGGACTACGACTTCTGGCGCAGCTACCAGGCGGACTTCTGGCCCGGGCCGCAGTTGGGCTGGCGCTATCCCGATCCGGTCACGCTTGAGCCAGTCTGCCGGCCGCTCTTCGCCACCGGTGGCCAGGCCGACTTCTGGCGCTACCGCCGCATCCTCTGCAAGGACTACTTCACGCCTGGCGCTTTCCCCAGCGACATCACCCTGGTGAACTGGCCGCAAATCGACTACTGGCTGGGGCCGCTGCTGGGCGTCGCGGAGGAGCAGGTTCAGGCCAACCTGCGCGCCTGCCGCCAACTCAGCTTCTCCTTCCTTTACTGGATGCAGACCGGGGCGCCGCGCCACGACGGCGGTTACGGCTACCCCGGCCTGCGCCTGCGTCGCGACGTCACGGGCACTGAAGACGGCCTGGCGAAATACGTCTACGTGCGCGAATCGCGCCGCATCCAGGCGGACTTCACCGTCTTGGAGCAGCACGTCGGCGTGGAGCAGCGCGAGGGGCTGGTCGGCGCGGAACGTTTTCCGGATTCAGTCGGCGTTGGCAGCTACCGCATTGACCTGCACCCAGGCACGACGCCGCGCAGCTACGTCGATATCAGTTGCTATCCTTTCCAGATCCCCCTGGGCGCGCTCATCCCGCAGCGCGTGGAGAATCTGCTGCCGGCCTGCAAGAACCCCGGCGTGACGCACATCACCAACGGTTGTTACCGCCTGCACCCCGTCGAATGGAACATCGGCGAGGCCGCCGGGGCGCTGGCCGCCTGGTGCCTGGCGCAGGGATTGCGGCCCAGGCAGATCCGCGCGGACGCGACCCTTTTGTCGGATTTCCAGACCATGCTGCGCGACCGGCTCGGCTTTGTGCTCGAGTGGCCGGAATACGCCCGCATCACGCCGCGCTGACGCCGGATGGACATATCCAGATTGCATAACGGGTGCGAACGCGCTAACCTGTCGTCCGGAGGAGAGGAGTGAACATGTTCCGGATCGCGCTGTTCGTTGCGATTGTGGTCGCCCTGCTGTCGCCCGTCAGCGCGCAACAGCTGGCGGAGCCCCTTGCATTCAGCCTCGACGTCGCCGCCGGGCAAGTCCTGGCCGGAGTGCGGCCGAATGACTCAACCTGTGTGATCGGAAACGGCGGAGGGACTTCTCTGGCATACCCGGCGAACAACGCCGGTACGCTGCGCGCAGCGAATGCCTCGCCACTGAAGTCTGCGGCCTTCCCCGGCAACGCCGCTGCCATTTACTCCCGTACTTCAACCTGGGCAGACGCGGAGTTACCACTGCTGTCCCTGCCGGATGCCTGGACGAGCGGCTATCGCCACCCGCGCTCCCTCGCCTGGCTGCCAGACAGCCAACCCCTGTTCAGTCTTCAGGAAAGCGCGCACGCCATGGCGTTCGAGGTCCCGCTTTTATTCCCCGGGCTCAGCCGGCGTGACAGCCGCTTCAGTTCACCCGGCAGCGAAAGGGAGTACCAGGCATCGACGGACTTCCATAACCGCCGTCATGCAGGCGAAACCGGGGCCCACTCGAATCGCGTGGACTTCGTCACGGCGTCGGCTCCGCTCTCGATCGTCCCGGCCAGCATGCAGGACGCCATGGCCGGGCTTCACAGACTGTGGAACTGCGTCGGCAGCAGCCCACCACAGCCAGAGGTACAGCAACAGCAGCAAACCGAAACGACCGAGGTGCAGGTCCAGCCCGGGACCGCCCTGACCTTCCCCGGACAGGTGCATGAACTGGCGAACAATCTCGGCGGCCTGGGTCGCATTTACCGCGCCGATCACAGTTCCGGCCCGGCGCTGGTGGTGAACCGCCTGGTGTCGGCGACGGAGGAAAAGCTCGCCTTCTGGGTGACGCAGGCCGAGGTCAATGCCGCCGGAGTCGCTTGCTTCAAGGCCAGTGCCGACGACCGCATCGCCGCGACCAAACAGGGCAATGGCAACATCGTCATCGCCATGGGCCCGGATGGTGAAAACAAGACCTTCCACGTGATCTTCAACGGTGGCCTGACTGGTGGCGTTGGCGGCACGGTCACGACCCACGATGGCGCGCCTGGAGCCCACTGTTAAACGCTCTCGACGCTGCGTTCGGGAATTGCAGCCGCAAAACGTCAGGGCCTGGAGGACCCTGTCCGGCGGCTCGTCATTCTCATCAGCCGGATGGTCATGTCTTCCCAGGTCCTGGCGCGCTGTTTGGCGCCAAAGAGCAGACTGAAAGTCGCCAGCACGAGGATGAGATAGGTGGCGTGTTCCAGCAGTTCGGCGCGATCGCCAAACAGGATGTCGCCGAAGCAAAAGAAGACAAAGATCACCATGCTGGCCAGGAAGTTGAACATGATCAGCATCATGCGCCAACTCATGGGCAACAGGCTTGCCAGGAAGCACAGTCCGAGCAGAATCTCAAATACGGCGACGCTGTAAAGCACGAAGAGCGCGAGGATATCCGGCAGGCCGATGCTGGCAAAATAGCCGATGAACTTGTGGTCCCGCGTTACCCCAAAGAAACCGGGCTCGTTGAAGAATTTGTCGAGACCATTCAGTAGCCAGAAGCCACCCCAGAACAACAGTAGCACCCCCTGCGCCAGGTGCCTGCCCCGTAGAATCATTGTTACTCCATTGACTGAACTTTCGCTCAAAATATCACTGCGCCAGGGCCGGCGCAATGCTCTGCGGCCCGGCCAACCGGACATGTATGCAATTTCTGCGGAACATCCGGACAGGCTCAATGAGGGCGCCGGCAGTGTCCCGGCAGTACCATCGCCATCGTTTCCTTCTGCCCGCAGGAGTAGCCCATGCCCCTGCCTGAATTGTTCCGCCTGGATGGCAAGACCGCCCTCGTCAGCGGCTCGATCTGCCAGGGTTGAGCGGGCAAAACGATTCGCCGTTACAAGATCAGGCCAGGGCCCGGTTGATCGCCTGGCACAGGTCCATCGGCCAGCATGCACCGCCAAGGCGAAACAGACTGACGCCCTGCCAGGTGGCGCGGGTAAAGCGCAGGGCCGCCTCCAGCTCCTCCGGCGGCAGCGGAGCGCCGTTCTTCGGGTGAGGATAAGTTGGCAGCACCGGGTACACGGGCACACTGGTATCCCGGTAGCGATCGAGCGTTTCGGTGACGCGCTGCAGGCAGGAACGCCAGTCCATGCCGAAGTCATGCCAGTAGGCCTGCGGCTGGATGCTGCCAATGCGACCGCTGGCCAGCCAGGCGTCGAGGCTGATGTCCGCCAGCATGCGCTTCCTGCGTGAGTCTACGGTGATGCCGACGTGCAGGCTGTCGGGGACTGCCCGGCTGAGCGTCTCCATGAATTGCTTCACCTCGTCGGCGCCTCCCTGCCAGTAATGCCGACCGGGCTCGACGTCCAGCACCAGTGAGCGCACGCCCGGCACTGACGCGGCCTGCGCAACCAGCAAGGCCTCGCGACCTGCGTCAACGCCGCCTGGCACGGCCCAGACATGCAGGGCAAGACCGGCGGCGTCAAGCGCGCTGAACCAGCGCTGTACGTCGTCGGCCCCGTTGATAGCGAGCGCCGGCGCGCCGCTGCGACTGAAGCGCCCCGCCCAGCTATGGCCATTCGCTACGTTGACGACGATACCGGTCGCCCCTGGGGTCCGGGAACGTACAGCCATGGCCAGTTCATCCGGCGTGGTGATACAGCGTTCGAGCGTATCGGAATTGCTGTAATACCAGTTGACAGTGCCGTCACGGGGCGTCGTCATTCGTTGCTTCCGCCATCTGTCGTCACTGTAACCGTATCGCCCGCCGGCGCCAGGGCAAGCATAATACAGCATGCAAGCGGAACCTGGCCGGGCCCAGGCAAGCGACGGCATCGCTGTAACGCAAGTCACACATTGGCGCCGGCCGCTTCACGTCGTTACCATCGCGCGCGTTGTACGCACAGAGCCGGAGTAGCCCATGCCCCTGCCCGACCTGTTCCGCCTGGATGGCAAGACCGCCCTCGTCACCGGCTGCCGCCGCGGCATCGGCAGGGCCATCGCCCTGACCCTGGCCGAAGCCGGCGCGGACGTCATCGGCGTCAGCCGCAACATGGAGCCGGATGGCGGCGCGGTCGGCGCGGAGGTGCGCGCCCACGGACGCCACTTCCACGCCCGCGTCTGCGACATGGGCGACCGCGACGCGCTCCATGCCTTCATCCACGACGTGCACGCGACCCTGCCACCGGTTGATATCCTGGTCAACAATGCCGGCATCGTCCCGCGCGCCGATGCCGTGGATTTCAGCGATGAGGACTGGGACCGCGTGCTTGAGGTCAATCTGAACGCGCAGTTCATCCTCTCCCGCGAATTCGGCCGCGGCATGCTGGCGCGCGGCAGCGGCAAGATCATCTACATCGCCTCGCTGATGAGCTTTCAGGGCGGCATTCGCGTCCCGGCCTACGCCGCCAGCAAGGGCGCCATCGCGCGCCTGACCCAGGCCCTCAGCAATGAATGGGCCGGCCAGGGCGTGCAGGTCAACGCCATCGCCCCTGGCTACGTCGCCACCGAACTCACCATCGACCTGCAAAACGACGCGGCCCGCTATCAGGCGATACTGGAGCGCATCCCCGCCGGGCGCTGGGCCAGCCCCGACGACTTCCGCGGCGCGGCGCTCTTCCTCGCCTCGCCGGCCTCCGATTACGTCACCGGCGAAATCCTCACCGTCGACGGCGGCTGGATGGGCCGCTGATTCGCGCTACACTTGCCGCCTGACCAGTTTGCAACGGGAGCAGGCATGAGCCGTCCGCCCAACTTTCTCTTCATCATGTCCGATGACCACGCCGCGCACGCCATGAGCTGCTACGGCAGCCGCATCAACCGGACGCCCAACCTGGACCGCATCGCCGACGGCGGCATGCGCTTCGACAACTGCTTCTGCACCAATTCGATCTGCACGCCCAGCCGCGCCGCCATCCTCACCGGCACCTGGAACCACGTCAACGGCGTCACCACCCTCGCCACGAAGATGGACAACCGCCTGCCGACCTTCGTCAAGACCCTGCAGGCCGGCGGCTGGCAGACCGCTGTCTTCGGCAAATGGCACCTCGGCACCGGTCCCGCCCACTGCCCCGCCGGCTTCGATGACTGGGCCGTGCTGCCCGGCCAGGGCATCTATCACAACCCGACCTTCATCTTCAGGGGACCTGACGGCGGCCGGCGCCGCGTCGTGCAGGGCTATACCACCGATATCATCACCGACATGAGTCTGGACTGGCTGGAGGGCCTCGACCGCGAACGGCCCTTCATGCTCATGTGCCAGCACAAGGCGCCGCACCGCCCCTGGGTGACGGACGACAAACACGCCCACCTCTTCCTCAATGAGGACGTGCCGGAGCCCGACACCCTGCAGGACGACTACAGCGAGCGCGCCGCCGCGGCAGCGGCCGCCGAAATGCGCGTCGGCGTGCATATGCACGACAGCGACCTCAAGGCCGAAATCCCGCGCGACATGCCCGAGGCCGAACTGCGCAGCTGGGCCTACCAGCGCTACATCAAGGACTATTTGCGCGTCGTGGCCAGTATCGACGACAACGTCGGCCGCTTGCTGGACTGGCTTGACGAGCAGGGTCTGGCGGAGGACACGGTCGTGGTCTATACCTCCGACCAGGGCTTCTTCCTCGGCGACCACGGCTGGTATGACAAGCGCTTCATGTACGAGGAGTCGCTGCGGATGCCGCTGGTCATGCGCTATCCGCGTCTTGTTGAGGCCGGCCGCCACAGCAGTGACATGGTGCTCAACGTCGACTTCGCGCCCACCTTCCTCGAACTGGCCGGCATCGAGCCCGACGCGCACATACAGGGACGCAGCTTCCGTTCCATTCTGGCGGGCAACGCGCCGTCGGACTGGCGCCAGTCCTTTTACTACCGCTACTGGATGCACCGCTCGCACCACAACGTCTACGCCCACTACGGTGTGCGCACGATGCGCCACAAGTTGATCTACTATTATGCCGACGGTCTGGGTCAGGCCGGCAGCGTCGGTGAGCGTTTCGAGCCCGAATGGGAACTCTTCGACCTGCAGGAGGACCCCGCCGAACTGCACAACCTGATCGACCGACCGGACATGGCCGCCACCGTCGCCGCGCTGAAGGACGAACTGCACCGCCTGCAGGCTGAGGTCGGCGACCAACGCTATCAACTGGACGTGGATTGAGTCATGCGCGCCCCCGCCCACGCCGATGAACAATCGCTGCGCAAAACAGGCAACAAATATTTCGATCGTCTGACTGCATTGCTGCAAGGCGATCTTGATTTTCACAAACAGCCAACGGGAAGCGCTACGCACGGATTTCATGCGTTTCCTGCCAAATTTCCGCCACAGTTGGCCCGTCTGTTTATCGATGCGTTGACAATGCCTTCAGACCTTGTCCTCGATCCCATGATGGGGTCGGGTACTACCATCGTTGAGGCCTGCCTGAGCGGGCGGCAGGCATGCGGCTTCGATATCGACCCGCTCGCCTGCCTGCAAACGCGGGTTAAAACAACGCCGCTCCCCGCTGATGAACTCCGGCAACAGGGACATGCCCTGCTGTCTCGCGCGAGGTCTGTGCTTTCAGGTGATTTGGCGGGGATTGAGCATCGTTTGGCCGACCGTTTCGACTCGCAGACCGGAAAGTTCGTGGATTACTGGTTCGCGCGAGAAACGCAGGCAGAACTGCAAGCCTTGCTGGAACAAATCGAAAGTATTCCCGACGCCGGTGAAAGGATATTCCTTTCGCTCGTTTTTTCCGCCACCATCATCACCAAGTCCGGTGGGGTTTCCCTGGCCTTCGACCTGGCGCATACCCGCCCGCATCGTGCAAAACTGGTGGTTGACTCTGCGGGAAAGGTCATCCTTGATAACAGGGCCGCCGTGCCCGAACATCGCGCGCGTTTCCTGACCAAAACCCTGAAGTCCCCTTTGGACGAATTTCAGCGCCGCCTGGAAAGCAACGTGCAAGGTCTGAAGTCCCTGCCGCCTTCGCTGCCCCGGCCACGGGTGGAGGAAGGGGATGCCGGCCGGCTGCCCCTTGCGGACGAGAGCGTCGACCTCATCGTCACCTCGCCGCCCTATGCTTCCAATGCCATCGACTACATGCGCTCGCACAAGTTCGCCCTGGTGTGGCTGGGCCATGCCATCCAGGCGCTGGGAATGCGACGCGCGACGTACATTGGCGCGGACGCGACGGCCGGTTTTGCCTTTGCGACGCTGCCACCCTTCACTGGCGAGGTGCTCAATGCGCTGGCCGCACTGGACGGGAAGAAGGCGCAGGCGCTGCGCCGCTATTACTCGGAGATGAAGCGCGTACTGCGCGAGATGTACCGCGTGCTGCAACCGGGCAAGGCCGCGATCCTGGTCGTCGGCAGTTCCGTGATGCGCGGGATGGACACACAGACGCAGCACTGCCTGGCGGAGATCGGCAGGGAAGCGGGATTTGAGGTGCCACACATCGGCGTTCGCCGCCTGGATCGCAACCGGCGCATGCTGCCGGTCAGCGCCAACAAGAATCTGAATTCACAGATTCAGCAACGCATGCACGAGGAATATGTGATTGGACTATACAAACCTCTGGTGCGTGAACAATACGGGGTGTCTTGCCCCTCCCTCAACACCGTCACTGGAATGAATGGACAGGGACTGACATGAGCCGACCCAACATCCTGCTGCTCATCGCTGACGACCATCGCCATTCCGCCATCGGCGCCCTCGGGCACGAGCCGGTGGCGACGCCGACCCTCGACCGCCTGATGGCGCAGGGCACGGCCTTCACCCGCGCCGCGATCATGGGCGCCACCTCCCACGCCGTCTGCCTGCCCAGCCGCGGCATGTTGCTCAGCGGTCGCGGCCTCTTCCGCACGCCCGACCCGCTGCCGGCCGACGCGCCCCTGTTGCCGGAGTTGCTGTGGCAGGAGGGCTACAGCACCTGCGGCATCGGCAAGTGGCACAATCACAGCGAAAGCTACGCGCGCTGCTTCAGCACGGGCGGCAAGGTCTTCCTCGGCGGCATGTCCGACCAGTACGCCGTGCCCGTCTACCCCTGGGCGGCCGTGCGCAGCCAGGACGAAAGCCGGCTCGAGGTCAACGACGAATTCTCCACCACGATGTTTGCCGACGAGGCCATCCGCTACCTGCAGTCGCGCAGCCCCGACGATGAGGAGCCCTTTTTCGCCTGGGTGTCCTTCACCGCGCCGCACGACCCGCGCACGCCGCCCGGCGACTATGCCGAACGCTACGACGCGGATGACATCACACTGCCCGACAATTACGTGGCGACGCATCCCTTCGATCTCGGCATCAGCGAGGTCCGCGATGAAATGCTGGCCGCGCAGCCGCGCGAGGGCGACGAAATGCGCCGGCACGTCGCCGATTACTACGGCATGATCACGCAGCTGGACGCCGAAATCGGGCGCATCCTGGCGGCGCTGGAAAGCCAGGGGCTGGCCGACAACACCATCGTCATCTACTGCGCCGACCACGGCCTGGCCGTCGGTCAGCACGGCCTGATGGGCAAGCAGAACCTCTACGAGCACAGCCTGCGCATTCCGCTCATTCTGCGCGGCCCGGGCATCGTCGCCGGCCAGCGTTCAGACGCCCTGTGCTATTTGCACGACCTCTACCCCACCCTGCTGGAGCGTGCCGGTTGCGCCCTGCCGGAGACCAACGAGGGTTTCAGTCTGAACGCCCTGCTGTCTGGTCAGCGGACGCGCCACCGTCGCTCGCTCTTCGCCGCCTGGCAGCCGGGGCAGGGTCACCCGGGCGCGCAGCCGCACATGCGCAGCCTGCGCGGCGAACGTTTCAAGCTGATCGAGTCACGGGTCAGCGGCGCGGCGCACACCCAACTCTTCGACCTGCAGGCCGACCCGCTGGAGATGAACGATCTGTCGGCATTGCGCGGCTACCAGCACGTGATGGAGCGCATGCGCGCTCGCCTGCGCAACTGGCAGCGCGCCGCCGGCGATCCGCTGGTCAGCGAGGGTTGAGGTCACCCGCCTCCGGTGGACGTGGGCCAGTTGCTGCCCCGAAATGTCAGGCCGGCTCGCCTTCCAGCAGCCTGACCTGCACGTAATAGGCGCCGCGGGCGTGGCCCTCGTCGTCCAGCAGGCGCGCGCGCAAATGCGCCGCGCCCGGCTCCAGGTCGGCGCCCAGACGCGCGCTGCGGCTGCCCGGCTCGATCGCCGTCGCCAACTCCAGCGGCGCGCGCCCGTCGGCGTAGTCGATGCGCAGCGTGGCATGCGTCAACGGCAGTGCGACCCCGCCCGTGTACCAGTACCAGAAGCGCTGCTCGACCCACTCGCGACGCCACTCGACGTCGTCGCCCTCAATGCCGGCGTCGATGGCGTGCTGCGTCTCCGGCGGCCAGCGACGCAATTCAAATTCGTAGCGACCGCCCCGCACCACCTCCACCTCCAGGTAGCCTTCGGCGTCATGGCCCTGGCGCACGTGGCCCTGGGAGACGATGCAATCGCAGTCCTCGTTGCGCCAGTCATGCCCCGTGAGCAGCGTCTGCGGGGCGGACGGCGCGCCCAGCGCCATGGGGATGTCGCGTTCGAACTGCTCGCTGACCAGTTCCCACCAGTGCTCATAGTCCGCGCGCAGTTGCGTCACCAGTTCCGGCTGCTGCGCGGCGATGTCCTCGCGCTGACCGGGGTCGTTCGTGAGATTGTAGAGCTCGCGCCCGTCGATCAGGCGCCAGGGACCGCGCATCACGGCGCTTTTGCGCCACTTGACGGGGCGCACCAGGCGCTGCGTATCGGTGACGATGCTGCGCTCCGGCCAGTCGCCGTCGTCGCCCTCCAGCAGCGGCCGCAGGCTGCGACCATGCACCGGCGGCCCGCTGTCGTCCACCACGCCGCAGAGGTCCAGCAGGGTCGGCTTGACGTCGATGTGCGAGCAGAGCGGCTCGACGTCGCGCCCGCCCGCCAGTCCGGCGGAGGGCCAGCGCATGAAGAAGGGCACGCGGTGGCCGCCCTCGTACTGCCAGACCTTCATGCCGCGCATGCCGGCGTTGTAGCCATCAACCACGTGGCCGTCTTCATCCACGCTGACGCCGCCGGCCGTGCCATTGTCGGTGGAAAAGATGAGGATGGTGTCCTGCTCCAGCCCCAGTGCCGCCAGACGCGCGCGCAGCCGGCCGAAGTTCTCGTCGATGTTGGCGATCATGCCATTGAAACGGGCGCGCGCTTCCGGCACCTGCCCAAGGTAGGGATCGCTGTAGCGTGGCTCCACGTTCCAGGGGCTGTGCGGCGCGTTGGGCGTGATCATGCAGAAAAAGGGACGCTCGCGCTGGCGCTCGATGAAAGCCAGCGCCTCGCGGAACCAGACGTCGGTACAGTAACCGTCAAACTGGCGCAGGACGCCGTTGTCGCGATACACGTCGTCGAAATAGTCGTTGCCCCAGTGGTCGTTGGTCTGGCTGATGCCGCCGGCGCCATGCACGATGGCCTCGTCGAAGCCGCGCTCCAGCGGCGTGTAGGGCGAGACGTCGCCCAGGTGCCACTTGCCGAAGATGCCCGTGCGCCAGCCGGCCGCGCGCAGGGCGTCGGCGAGCGTGTATTCATCCTGGCGCAGCAGTGAGCGCCCGCCGATGGTGTGCCAGACGCCGGTGCTGTTGGCGTAACGCCCGGTCAACAGACCGGCGCGGGTGGGCGAGCAGGTTGGGCCCACGTGGTAATCGCGCAGGCGCAGGCTGTCGTCATGAAAGGCATCGATGTTGGGCGTGCGCAACACCGGGTTGCCGGTGCAGCCCAGGTCGCCATAGCCCTGGTCGTCGGTCATCACCAGCACAATGTTGGGACGGCGGGTGTCAGTCACGGATTTCCCTTTCATTCACTCCAGCTCAACGATGGCCCACATGTCCAGCCGCGGGACGCGCACCTGCGTCCCCATGTCGTCACTGTCGCAATCCAGCGCCTGGGCCGGCTGGCCAGGCGCGTGCAGGCGCGCCCTGCCAAAGTCCCGGCCGTACAACCAGTGAGTCAGGCCCAGCGTGAAATCGCCTTGCGGGCGATACGCATCGCCGTCGGCGTCGTAGTCTGTATTGAGCAAATGGACGACGGCCGGCGCCGTCGGGTCTTCAGGCTTGTGACGCGGCACGGCGACGATGCCCGCCGCCCCGTCGATACGCAACGGTCGCTCCAGTGCGGCCAGCAATTCGTCGGCGGCGCTCCAGGTGTGCAGCCGCTCACCGGCCTCACGCAGCCGCGCTTCCTGTTCGTCGCTCAAATGCGACGGCTCAAAGCGCACGACGGCCTGAAAGGAGGAGAAATCTGCTGTTTCCAGCTGGTCAGGCAGCTTGTCATCGCCGGCGACGAGCAGGCGCGCCGGGATGTTGGCCAGGGTCAGGGCCAGGGTGGCCTGCTGCAGCGGCGTCTGCGGCGCGCTGCGCTCCTGGCCGCCCAGGCGACCGCTGCGCGTTTCACTGACGAATTGCCGCACGGCGTTGTTGCTGAAGACCAGCGCCACGGTGGTCAGCGCTTCGTAATCGTCCAGCAGCGCGGCGTGGTCGCGGATGAAATGACACAGTGGCTCGTAGTCGCCCGGGTCGCTGTAGTACCAGCGGTCGGCCTCGCCGGGGATGCGCAGCGTCCACATCTTCGCCGGCACCATGAAGACGTGGCCGAAAGCCGTCGCCTGCGCCATCCACAGGCGGATATGCCCGGGACGCGGTCGCAGGCGGTAGGGCTCGAAGGCGCGCGGTACGCCCGTGATGCCGACCAGGTGCCCGAAGGCCTCGGCCAGTTTCAGCGCATAAATTGGCGAAGTCGGGAACACTTCGCGTTCCGGCGGATGGTATTCCAGTTCGTTGGTGTAGAAGTCATGCGCCGCGACGGCGTAAAGGAACTGCGGCCAGTACCAGGGCGAGTTCGAGCTCATCGGCACGTAACTGTCCGGGTACTCCTGGGCGCGGCGTTTGAACTCGTGGAAAAGCGCGTCAACTTCCTGCCACTGGTAATCGAAATAGTGACCGGCCAGGGGGATGACCGGCGGGTACGCCTGGATGTCTTCGCGGTAACGGGCGTCGTCGATGCCGCGTTCGCGCAAAAAGTCGCCCCAGTCGAAGCGGCAGAGGTCCACGATGCCCGCGGCCGTTAGCTCTTCCGGCGACAGACGCTGCCCCAGCCAGTCGCGAAAGCCCGCCATGCAGTGCGGGCAGAAACAGCCGCCATAGCGGGCGGTGAGCGCGCCGATGGTCGGGATGGCCGAATCGATCATCAGCCAGTCCGTGCCGGCCTTCATGACCCGCTCCAGTTGGTGAAACAGGTAACGACGATAGCCCGGCGCGTTGGTGCAGAAGTGCCAGGAAGGGTTGCCCCGGTAGCGATGCGTCCACCAGGTGTACTGGGGCCGGCCCTCAATATCGAGCACGACCGAGTCCATGTAGTCCGGGTCGTAATCGATCATGCCGATCCAGTCGGCATCCAGTTCGACGCGCCCCTGGAAGGCGGCGCCGCAGCGATGGGCCTCGTCGACGTCGCGCATCATTTCGCCATCCGGCGGCAGACCGCGACGGTCCGGCTCCGGCAGGAAGCCCCAGGCGAGCGCCGTGGCGCGATAGCGCCGATAGTCCTCCATGCTGCAGGGCCGCGTGATGACCACGTCCGAGCGTTTGAGGGTCACGCGCCGGCCTCCCGGCAGGCGGCGCCCGCGCCGTAGTGGTTCGTGAACAGCAGATCGGGCAGGCCGGCCTTCACCAGATACAGCTCCGGCAGCTCGTCGCCGTTGAAGTCGGCCGCCGTGGCGGCGACGGCGCCACCCGCCACGTCCAGGCCGGAGCAGGCGCTGACCATGTGAAAACTCGCGTCGCCGCGATTCAGCCAGAGTTGACTGGACTGGCCGCCCGTGACAAGGAGGTCAACAGCGCCATCGCCGTCGAAATCGCGGGCCACGGCGTCGCTGCCGCTGGCGGCAATCATCCCAGGCATTTCGCTGAAGCCGCCCCCGGCCGCATTCAGGTAGAGCGCGCCCGGCCGCCCGGCGCTGACAACGAAGAGGTCCGGCAGCCCGTCGTCGTTGAAGTCGGCGCCGGCGACGGCGCGGCCCGGGCTGCGTTGCGCCGCGCTGCCCGTCAGTTCACCATCCAGAAAACTGCCGTCACCCTGATTGAGGAACAGCTGGTCGGGCTGGCCGTCATTGACCAGGTAGAGGTCGATATCGCCATCCGCGTCAAAATCGTCCGCGGCGGCGGCGCGACCGATGCCGCGACCGGCGACGCCGGCCTCCGCCAGGCGGAAGCGCCCGGCGCCATCGTTCAGCCAGAGTTCGTTGCGCTCGCGCTGGTGCACAAGATACAGGTCCTGGTCGCCGTCACCGTCAACGTCGGCAGCCACAGCGGCCTCACTGCTGCGCGCCTCCTGACCCACGCCCGCGTCCTTCACGGCCTCGAAGACGCCGTCGCCGCGGTTGCGATACAGCAGGTCCGGCTGCCGCGCATTCAGCAGGTAGAGGTCCAGGTCGTCGTCGCCGTCGAAGTCCGCCGCGACCGCCGCCACGCCAAAGCCGCCGTGAGCGACGCCCGCCGCTGCGCCGGCCTCGACGAAGCCGCCGTCGCCGTCGTTGAGCAGCAGGGCGTTGGTCTGGCCGTGGTTGACCAGATAGAGGTCGTTGAGCCCATCGCCATTGAAATCGCCGGCGACGGCCGCCGCGCCCGGTTCGTACTCGGCCGGCATCAGCGGCACCTCTGGCGCTATCAGGGCCGCGCCGGTCAGGGTGACGTGGTCGACGTTGTTCGCCGGCCATTTATCCTCTGGCGACAATACCTCCACTTCCAGCGCGTAGTCGACGCCGGCCTGCGCCAGCCACGACCCGGTATGCAGGTGGCGCAGGGTCTCCCCTGGCGGCAACAAGGTGTCGCCGGATGAGCTCGACAGGCTGATCGTCTGCAGCTCCTGTAACCCGTCGCTCCCGGCAACCGAAACCTGCAGTTCCAGTTCGCTTACTGCTGCGCGCCCCATGTTGCGCACGTCGATGCCGAGCTGATACGGCTGCCCGCAGACGATCCTGTCACCGTGACCGGGCGCCAGGCTCACGCGCAGGTCATGGTCATGGCCGTAGCCGGCCGCCTCCGCGACGATCAAATGCTGCCGCGCCGGGACGTCCACCAGAGTCTGGACGGTGCCGGAGGGCCAGGCGATTTCGATGCGCGCCACACGGTCAGCATTGCCCAGGCCGAAGTGCGCCAGCAATTCGTTGCCCGCGCCCAGGCTCTCGCCGCTGCGCATCTCGCGCAACTGCGTCACGCCACCGGCGTCCAGCCAGATTTTCGCGCCAATGCCGTCACGGTTGCTCGTGACGCCGCGCAGTGCCAGCGTCAGCCAGTTGCTCGCCTGCGCGTTGTTGCGCCACAGCTGTCCGCTCTGGCCGTAGCTGGCGAGGTAGAGGTCCAGGTCGCCATCGCGGTCATAATCCGCCCAGGCGCCGGAGCGCGTCCACTGCGCCGCGTCCATCCCCGTCAGGGCGCTGATGTCCACAAAGCTGCCATCACCGCGGTTGTGATAAAGCGCGTCCGGCTGGCCGTCGCCGCTGTCCAGCGGACTGCCGCAGAGAAAACTGTCGAGCCAGGTGTCATGATCAAAATCGAAAAACAGCGCGCACCAGGTCAGCGCTTCGCTGCCGTCCGCCAGACTGGCGCGCGCCACGCCGGCGGCCTGCGTCCGGTCGTGGAAGCGACCGTCGCCCCGGTTGGCCAGCAGTACGTTGGCGCCGATGTTGGTGAAGAGCAGGTCCTGGTCGAGGTCGTTGTCGATGTCGCCCACGGCCAGGCCCATGCCGTTGACCGTGTAGCTGGTGCCCGTGTGCGTCGAGACGTCGTAAAAGCGCCAGTCGTGTCGCCCGGGGCCGTTGGCCGGGCCTGGCCCCTCGTTGCGCCACAGGACGTTGCTGGTGGTCTCACCGAACCACTTGTCGTTGATGACGTAGAGGTCCTGGTCGCCGTCGTCATCGTAGTCCACGAAGCTGGCCACGAAAGCCGCGCCCGAGCGCAGACGCCAGGGCAACAGGCCGGAGGCATCCTCAAAGCGGCCGTCGCCCAGGTTGTGCCACAGGCGGTCCGCGCTGCCCTCCGGGCCGATGTGGTTGCTGACGTAGAGGTCCAGCCAGCCGTCGCTGTCGTAGTCGCCCCAGGCGGCGGACTGACTGTAGCCCTCGTCGCCCAGGCCGGTGAAAGCCGTCACGTCCTCAAAGCGGCCATCGCCCAGGTTGCGGAAGAGCCGGTTGGCGCCGATATTGGCCACGAAGAGGTCGAGCCAGCCGTCATTGTCGTAATCGCCGAAGACCGCGCCGCTGCCGAAGTCTGCCGCAGCGCTGACCCCGGCCTCTTCCGCGACGTCGACGAAGCTGCCATCGCCCAGGTTGCGATAAAGCGCGTTGGGGCCGCCCTGGTTGCTGACGAAGAGGTCCGGCCAGCCGTCACGATCATGGTCACCCCAGGCCACGCCGTTGCCCAGCGGCATGCCCGGCGCCGTGCCGGCATGCGCCAGGCCCACGCCGGCCTCGTCGGTCACGTCGCTGAAGGGTGGCAGGGTCGCTTCCTGCGCCGGGGCAGCGCTCACCAGCATCAGGACCATGACAACCGCAAAAGCTGTACGTTTCATCCTTACCTCCCCTGCCGGCATCGCTGAACTAGACGAAAGCCGAGCGACTGCTGTCGCTGTCCCAGCGCAGCAAAAAGTCGCGCGGCGTGGCGATTTGCGCCAGCCCCAGCGTGTCGCTGCCCTGGCGGACGCCGTGCAGGCTCCACTGCGTGATATGACACAGGCCCCAGGCCAGCCCGGCCAGGGGATGGTCGTTCTCCGACTGCGGGACGCGCAGGGCGCCCGCCGCCTCGGGTGGCCGGCTGATGCTGGCGCGCGGCTCAAAGTTGAGGCCGTCCGCCGCGTACTGAATCGTGTCGCGCTCCGGCCCGCAGCGGGTCAGCAGGGCGGCCACGCCTCCCTGCCAGGGCCAGACCATGACCTCATGGCCGCTGTTGGTGATCGGATTCAGCGCGGACTTGCGGTAGGGGCCCAGCGGGTTGTCGGCGACGGCCACGCCCCACTTTGACTCCTGGTTGCTGTAGCCGATGCCCTCGCCCTTGTAGTACAGCCAGTAGCGCCCGTCGCGGAAGAGCAGCGCCGGATCATGCACCCGCAGGCTGTCCCAGGTGCCGCGCACAGTGGCCTCTTCCGGCTGGGCGCGTTCGTCCACCTCGCCCGACTCGTCCGGTTCGACGACCGGCGCGTCGCTCTTCGTCCAGGGGCCATCCGGGCTGTCGGCCCAGGCGATGGCGATTGATTCCGGCGTGCAGCGCCAGGTCGGCGCCGGGCTGACCTGATAGACCAGATAGTAGCGTCCCCCGTGCGCCATGACGTCAGGCGTGAACACGCTGCGCTCGTCATACGCATTTTGGGGGCCGCGCCGGACCGCCGGGCCCTGCTCCTGCCAGACATGTCCGTCCGTGGAGGTCGCGTGCCAGACTTCCGCCAGGTCCCAGGGCATGGCCGGCAGCGTGTCACTGGCGCGCTCGTGGCCGACGGCCGCCGGGCCGGCATGGCGCGTGTACCAGACGTGGTAAGTCCCGTCCACCAGCAGGATGCAACTGGGGTCGCGGCGCGTCACGCCAGGATCATGGCCGAGGCCACGCGCCGGACTGTAGCGGAAGTTGCTGTGCCAGGGGCTGTGGATGTCCGGCCCGGCGAAGCGCGCCATGGCCGCGCTGCGTGGCGTCATGTGGTTACTCCCCTTGCTGTGTCCCGCGGTACGTCACGCTACCACAACTCATCGGAAAGCCGGCGTCAGGCCGCACCAGTTTACCGAAATGTGGCCGCGGCGCGCATCCTGTCTCCGCCCGGCGGCTGCGCTATCATCTGTGGCGCGAACAGGTCGCGCCAATGTCCGCTCACACACAGCCAGGCGCTGTGCGCTGCAGAAAGGCCAGGGGACATGCAATACACGCATTTGGGACGCACGGGGCTGGTGGTCAGCAGGTTTTGCCTGGGCACGGCCAACCTTGGCCCCTTTACGCCCGAGGCGGAGAGCCTTGACATCATGAACAGGGCCCTGGAGCTGGGCATTAATTTCTTCGATACGGCGGACATCTACGGCTGGTGGGGCGGCAGGGAAGAGCCCGGGCTGAGCGAGGAAATCATCGGGCGCTGGCTGGCGCAGGACAAGGCGCGCAGAAGACAAATCGTGCTGGCCAGCAAGGTGTACTTCCCGATGAGCGACGAGGTCAACGACCGCGGTCTGTCGGCCTTTCACATCCGTCAGGCCTGCGAAGACAGCCTGCGACGCCTGGGAACGGACCGCATCGACCTGTACCAGATGCATCACGTTGACCGCGGCGCGCCGCAGCCCACCGAGTACGAATGGGGCATGGCCAAACCGGGCGTCAATCTTTACCGGCCGGGCCACCGCAAACCGGAGACCCCCTGGGAGGAAATCTGGCAGGCCATGGAGCTGCTGGTGCAGCAGGGCAAGGTGCTCTACGTGGGCAGCAGCAACTTCGCCGGCTGGAACATCGCCCAGGCCTGCGAACGGGCCCGGCAGCGGCATTTCCTGGGCCCGGTCAGTGACCAGAGCCTCTACAATCTGAACAAGCGAATGGTGGAACTGGAAGTCGTTCCGGCCTGTCGCGAATACGGCCTCGGTCTGCTGGCCTACATGCCGCTCGACGGCGGCTTGCTGGCCGGCGTCCTGAAGAAGGCCGCCGAAGGCCGCCGCACGCCGGTTTACGACGAACTTGACCAGAAAATGAAGGCCAGGGTTGACGCCTGGGAGTCCTTCTGCCGCGACCTGGGGGAATCGCCGGTCCACATGGCCACGGCCTGGCTATTGCAGAACCCGGTGGTCGCCGCGACGATTTTGGGGCCGCGTTCCACGGAACAACTGGGCGACAACCTGCGCGCCCTTGAGCTTGAGCTGGATGAGGCGGCGCTGGCCCGCATTAACGAGATCTGGCCGGGGCCGGGCGGCCAGGCGCCCGAAGCCTACGCCTGGTAACCCTTGCGTCCCGGGCGGCCCGGCCTGGCCTGGCGCGGGCGGCGGCACCTGAAAGCAGCAACGTCGATCTGAAGATTGGGACAAGGGCCATGCAATACACGCATCTGGGCAGGACCGGGCTGGTGGTCAGCAGGCTGTGCCTGGGCACGGCCAGCCTGGGGCCACATGCCTCCGAAGCGGAAAGCCATGACATCCTGAACGCGGCCCTTGAAGCCGGTATCAACTTCCTCGATACGGCCGATATCTACGGCTGGTGGGAGGTCCGCCGGCCCGGGCTGAGCGAGGAAATCATCGGGCGCTGGCTGGCGCGGGACAGGGCCCGCCGGCGGCAGATCGTGCTGGCCTCCAAGGTGTACTTCCCGATGAGCGACGAGGTCAACGACCGGGGACTGTCGGCCTTTCACATCCGCCAGGCCTGCGAGGACAGCCTGCGCCGCCTGGGGACGGACCGCATCGACCTCTACCAGATCCACCACGTCGACCGGGGTCTGCCGCAGCCCTGGGAATACGAACAGGGCATCACCCGCCCTTATGGCGATCTCTATCGACCCCCGCAGCGCCGGTACGAGACGCCCTGGGAAGAAATCTGGCAGGCCATGGAGCTGCTGGTGCAGCAGGGCAAGGTGCTCTACGTGGGCAGCAGCAACGTCGCCGCCTGGAACATCGTCCAGGCCTGTGAGCGGGCTGCGGCGCGCAACTTCCTCGGCCTGGTCAGCGAACAGAGCGTTTACAACCTGCAGCAGCGCATGATTGAACTGGAAGTCATCCCGGCCTGTCGCGAGTACGGCCTGGGCCTGCTGGCCTACAGCCCGCTGGCCATGGGGATGTTGTCCGGCATACTGAAGAGGGCGAGCCGCGGCAGGCGGACGCCGGTCTACGATACGCTTGTGCCTGACCTCAGGGCGAGACTCGATGCTTTCGAGGCCCTCTGTCGCGACCTGGGCGAGCGACCGGCCCACGTGGCGCTCGCCTGGCTGCTGAAGAATCCCGTGCTCACGTCAGTCATCCTCGGGCCGCGCACCGTGGAACAGGTCACTGGCAGCCGGCCCGCGCTGGAAATCGACCTGGACGACGCAGCGCTGGCCCGGCTGGATGAAATCTGGCCGGGGCCGGGCGGCCAGGCGCCCGAGGCCTACGCCTGGTAGCGCGTCAACCCTGCCCGACCCTTCCCGGCCAGGCGTCGGGATTGGCCAGGTTGGCGGGGCGCTCTCCCGCAAGCACCTGGCGAACCTGACCGGCCACACCGCGCCACATCGCCCTGAAACTCGCATCGGTAAAGGGCGCGATGTGGGGCGTCGCCACGACGTTTGACATGCGCAGCAAGGGGTTGTCAGCCGCCGGCGGGTCCGGATCGAACACGTCCAGGCCGGCGCCGGCCAAATGCCCGTCCTGCAGTACCCGAATCAGGGCCGCCTCATCAATCACCGCCCCCCGGCTGGTATTGATCAGATAGCTGCCAGGTTTCATCAGGCGCAGATGGCGTTCCCTGACCAGATGGCGCGTCTCCGCCTTGAGCGGCACGTGGAGGGACACAAAATCAGCGCGGGCGAAAAGCGCATCCAGATCGGTCGTGAAACTGATGCCCTCTGCCCGCGGCAGCCCCGGCCTGACGACGGGAAGATAAACCAGCACGGACATATTCAGCCCCAGGGCACAGATTTCCGCCACGCGTCGGCCAATACGACCGTAACCCAGCACGCCCAGGGTCCGTCCCCGCACTTCGGTCCCGACCAGACTGGCGCGATCCACGTCCCCTGCCCGCAATTGCATGCCCCCGCTGAAGATCCGCTTGGCAGTCGCCAGCAGCAGGCCAACCGTATGTTCAGCCGTTGACCCGGTGGGCGCGTCGGGGTTGTTGCAAACCAGTATCCCGCGCTCGCTGGCGGCGGCGACGTCAATGTGGTCCAGGCCGGTGCCGGGCATGGCCAGCAGTTGCAGTTGCGGGCCGACGCTGTCCATGAAGTCGGCATCGATTGCGTGTCCGGGACCGCGGATCGCCACCGTCGATCCCGCCAGTTTGCCCGGGTCATCGCCGTTAACGATTTCTGCCAGGCCTGCCAGAGGCAGCAGAAATTCTGCAGGAATCGGGAATTCAATCCAGAGTCTCGGTCTCACGGGATGTCTTGCCCCTTGCGGCAGGCCCGCACCTGTTCAGGCCTGGCCGACCCTTCCCGGCCAGGTTTCAGGGTTGGCCAGGTGAGTGGGCCTTTCGCCGCGCAGGACCTGGGCAATCTGACGGGCGGCCCCGCCCCACATCGCCTGGACGCCGGCCTCCGTAAAGGACGCGATATGGGGCGTCACCACCACGTTGCTCATGCCCAGCAGGGGATTGTCGGCTTCCGGCGGTTCGGGGTCGAAAACGTCGAGGCCGGCCCCGGCCAGGTGTCCATCCTGCAAGGCCCTGATCAGGGCCGCCTCGTCGAGCACCGGTCCCCGGCTGGCGTTGATCAGATAGCCGCCGCGCTTCATCAGGCGCAACTGTCGCTCGCCCACCAGGTGGCGCGTCCCGGCCGTCAGGGGCGTGTGAATCGTGACGCAGTCCGCCCGCGCAAACACGCTGTCCAGATCATCCGTGAAATGGACCCCGGCCACCCCCTGCGGGTCCGGTTCCACAAAGGGGTCATGGACCAGCACGGACATCCCGAGCCCGTGAGCGCAGATTTCGGCAACGCGTCGGCCGATCCGCCCGTAGCCCAGCACGCCGAGAGTCAGACCACGCAGTTCGGTTCCCCGCATGTCGGCGCGGGAAATGTCCGCCCCACGCAGTTGCATGTCGCCGGTCACGACCCGTTTCGCCGCCGCCAGCAGCAGGGCGACCGTATGTTCCGCCGTGGATTCTGTGGGCGCGTCCGGATTGTTGCAGACCAGAATGCCGCGCTCGCTGGCGGCGGCGATGTCTATGTGGTTCAGACCGATTCCGGGCATGGCCAGAAGTTGCAACGAGGGACCGACCCTGTCCATGAAGGCGGCATCCGTCGTGTTGGCGCCGCCACTAACCACGACCGTTGAACCGGGCAACTTGTCCAGGTCACCGCCCGTTGAAAGCTCGGCAAGCCCATTCAGGGGCGCCAGGATGGCAGCGGACGGAGACTTTATTCCAACCCAGACTCTTGGTTTCACAGACCTGCGCTCCCTTCAGGTTTTCTGACTTGCAGGCGCCCGCTGCGGGTACCGGGCGCACTTCAACTTCCTTCAGTGTGATGAGACGTTGCGAAAGTTGGAGAACGTGATCTCCTCACTGGTGATGAATTCCAGCAGGGCGGCCCTGCCCGCTTCCGTGGCCCCTTTGGCCCGACGAAACGCCGCGCCAACGTCTTCCGGGTCCTCGACGCGCTCGGCGTAACCGCCCATGGCGCGGGCCATGTCGGCATAGTCGCCGCCGAGGTCCCGCGTGCGGTACAGCCGATGCGACACGGTACGGGCGGGCGTTTCAATGGCCATCGTGGAGTTGTTGAACACGACGGTCAGGACCGGGATGTCGCAACGTACCGCCGTCTCGAAGTCCAGCCCTGTCATGCCGAAGGCCGCGTCGCCCATGAAGTTCACGCAGAACTTGTCCGGGCAGGCCAGTTTGGCCCCCATGATCAGGCCCAGGCCGGTGCCCAGCGCGTGGGACTTGCCCCAGCCCATGTAGCCGCGCGGCGTGGTGGCGCGGTAAAAGGGCAGCAACTGGTTGCGCGGACTGCCGGAGTCATGGGTGACGATCGTTTCAGCCGGGTTGACCAGCTGGATGAACTCCCAAATGACCCGGTAGGGCGTCATCGGCACCTCGGCGGAGGTCAACTTCGGCAGCCATTCCCCCAGCCACTCCTCCCCGACCTGCCTGATGGTGGCCCTTGTCGCAGCGCCGTCGGCCGCCCCGCCACCCGTTTCCCCGACGGCCTCGATGAACTGACGCAGCACGAGTTTGGCGTCGCCCAGGATCGGGTGCTCCGTCGCGTAACTCTTGTTGAGGTCGCGCTCGTCGTTGGTGGCGTGGATGATCGTCTTGCCGGACGGGATGGTGACGTGCATGAAGTGGGCGGTCAGGCTGCAGCCGACGGCCAGGATAACGTCCGCGTCATTGAGGAAGCGGTGCACCGGGCCCGTCATAACGCCGCCGCCGCCGGCGCCCAGCGCCAGGGGATGGTCTTCCGGGAAGGCGCTCTTGCCCTCCATGGTGGTCATGACCGGCACCTGCAACGCCTCCGCCAGCTCGACCAGTTCCTCACTGGCTTCTGCGTAGAGGACGCCCTGGCCGGCCATGATGACGGGCCGGCGGGCCTGCATGAGGACGCGGGTCGCAGCCTCTATGTCGCCGGGATCGCCGGCCGTGCGCGTGGCCTTGACGACCCGGTAGTCGAGGGCAGCCTCGTCGACCTCTTGCAGGGCCACGTCATCCGGAATCTCGACCATGGCCGGCCCCGCCCTGCCCTGCTTCATTGCATTGAAGGCGCGCCGCATCACCGGCCCGACGTCGTGCGCCACGTTGATCGTCTCGACCGACTTCAACACGGACTCAAAGGCGCGCGCCGAACTGAAGTGGGGGAAGACCTGGGCCCGGTCGCGCCGGTGACCCAGCGGCAAAACGAGCAGCGGCACGGAGTCGGAGAAAGACGTGGCGACGCCGGCGAAGGCATTTTCGGCGCCGGGGCCAAACTGCATGGCAAAGGCGCCGACGGGCTGCCCGTTGCTCATACGGGCGAAGCCATCGGCGATGCCCACCCCGACCCGCTCCTGGCGGCACACGATCGGCCGGATGCCGGCGCCGGCGACGGCCTCGATGACCGGCGTCGTGGGGAAGGTCGCGAGAAACGCCACGCCCTCCTGCTTCATGATCTGCGCAATGGCCTCAATGACCTGCATGCGAATGCCCTTCCGGCAGTAATCGGGTGACTATGGACGCTGCGTAGCGTAACAGTCTTGCGGGCTGCGCGCTAAATCACAATGGCCGGGGAGTGGCGAGTTTGGTGGATTTCAGAAATTGTTTTACAGCCGGGGCGGGCGATTTGGTAAATCGCCCCTGCGGGATGCTTCGGGCTTACGCCCTCGCTACCCCTGCAGCGGATGATGTAGGGGTAGCGAGGGCGTAAGCCCGAAGCATCCCTGGAAAGGGGTAGCGAGGGCGCAAGCCCGAAGCACACCAGCGGCACCATTTCGTGTCCCGTAGGGGCGACATATCATGTCGCCCGCAGACACACCATGTCGCCGGCAGACCCGATGACGTCAGGCCCTGTTACTGAAAGAAGAGAGGTGTGGCTTCTGGCCACACCTCCCCCAATATGTCGGGACGTCTTGCCGAAACTTACTCGAAGTACCACTGCTCCGGCATGAACATGACCCACTGACGGTAGCTCCAGCTCCACAGGCCCTCGGTATCCGAAGGCGGCGTGTTGCGCAGGTTGGTCTTGAAGAGCAGGGGTTGCGGCGGCAGCTGGATGGTGCCGATCATGTACAGCGCCTCGAAGTGCATGTCGTAGAACTCGTTGCCGAGTTCGTAGTACTCCTCGGAGCCGTAGGGCGCCTGCAGGTAGCGTTCGCCCAGGTCCCACAGCGCCTTGATGTCGTCCGGCGGCTCCATGCCGCTCTCGCCGTCGCTGTTGAACCAGTCCTGCCACAGACGGCCGGAAGCGCGCGCGCCCCAGCGCGGCCGCAGGTTGGTCAGGCCGGTCGCGATCTCGCCGATGTCGACGATGTCATGGCCCCAGGAGGCCACGTGCACCTGGTTGCCGTTGCGCAGTTCGGTGTACAGCCCGCTGTCGATCAGCTTGAAGTTGATCTTGACGCCGACCTTGTTCCAGTAGTCGGCGACCAGTTCGGCGATGCGCGACCAGGCTTCCTCCGGCACGGAGATCTGCAGGTTGAGGAAGAGCGGGTCGCCATTGGGGCGCAGGCGGAAGCCCTCTCCGTCGCGCTGGTCCAGGCCCATCTCGTCCAGTAACTGGTTGGCCAGGTCGGGGTCGTACTGCGCGTAGTAGCCGGTCATCCAGTCTTCGTAGAAGGCCGAATCGGGCGTGGGCGCGGCCTGCGAAGCCGTCGCCAGGCCGAAGTAGATCAGGTCGTTGATTTCTTCGCGGTTGATGGCGACCGACATCGCCTGGCGGAAGCGCACGTCCGAAAAGATCTCGCGCAGTCCCTCGTCCTCATGGGTGAAGTTGAACATGAAGACGTGCTCGTTGCCGCGGCTGTAGGTCACCAGCGCCGTGCGGTAGCCGCCGGCCTCCTCGTTTTCCCTGTAGGTCGGGTAGCTCGCCACCTGGCCCCAGCCATAGTGAGTGTACTCGCCGGCGATGCCCTTCAGGTCCTGCACCTCCAGGTTTTCCACCAGGATGCGACGCAGGGTATCGGTGTAGGGCAACTGGTTGCCGGCCACGTCGACCTTGAAGAAGTAGGGGTTGCGCTCGTAGAACTTGTTGCCCAGGTTGTCCTCCCGGACGAAGCGGAAGGTGTTCAGCGTCGGCGCCGAGGGGTCGGTCTCGGAGCCCAGGTTCCAGGTGAAGTTGTAGGGGTTCAGCCGCGCCCGGATCATTGCCTTCCAGTCATCAAAACCGCTCTCGACCGCCAACGCATCGGCCTCTTCGTTGTAGTCGGCGTGCATGGGCTTGAAGTAGTGCGCGGGACGGTAGCCGCGGTGGCCGACCTCGCTGGCCAGGGTCACGATGAAGCCGGGGTGCGGGCGGCCGAAGGTGTAGCGCACGGTGGTCTCGTCCAGCACTTCGAACTGCGCCAGTTCGCCACCCGGCGCCCAAACGCCGCCCGGCGAGGCGGTCAACTCGGTGTTGCCGAGAATGTCCTCAAACCAGAAGCGGAAGTCCTCGCTGGTGAAGGGCTCCCCGTCCGACCAGCGATGACCCTCGCGCAGGTTGATGGTGTAAACGGTCGAGTCCTCGTTGACCTCGTAGCCCAGGGCGATGTTGGGGATGATGCTAAACAGGTCGGTATCGATGGTGAAAAGCTTCTGCAGACGCATCTCCAGCACGTCCCAGCCACAGCAGGTCGCCACGGCCGAGGGGCCGGCCAGTTCACCGCCGTACTGACCGACGCTCTCCAGCGGCTGCACGACCACCGGTTGCGACGGCAGACGCTCCGCCACAGGCGGCAACTCGCCGGCGGCCACCAGATCGGCCAGCTGCGGCGCCTCACCGAAGCTGTCGATGCTGTTGCCCGTCAGCGCCGTGAATTCGTCCAGGCTGCCGTACTGGAAGGGGTAGACCAGGTCATCCTGGGCGACCGCCACCGTTGACAGCAGCAGGACGCTGGCAAGGGCCAGTGCGATGTAACGAAACTTCATGACGGAATCCTCCAATAAACGGATACGATCGGGGTAAAGGTTGCGCTTTCCCGCAAAATGATGACCTGGGCAGCCGGCGGCAGGCAAGAGTTGTTCATCGACAGTCCTGCTCGAATTCAGCGATGGCGTCCACGTCCAGGCACACGCCGTGGCCGGGCGCGTCGCCGGCCTGCATGATGCCCTCCCGCAGGACGGGCGGGTCGTGCATGAAGCGCTCCAGACCAAAGCTGTGCACTTCCATCAGCGACGGGTTGGGGACGGCGGCCAGCAAATGCAAATGCAGTTCGTGCACGCCGTGTGAGGTCACCGGCAGGTTGTGCGCCTGCGCCAGGCCGGCGACCCGCATCCAGGGTGTGATGCCGCCGATGTTGGAAACGTCCGGCTCAGGGAAGTCCACCGCCGCTTCGGCCATCAGATGCCGGAACTCGTAGACCGTGCGGAAGTTCTCGCCGGCGGCCAGCGGCACACCGCCTTCGCGGGCGATACGGCCGTGCCCGCGATAATCGTCCGGGATCGTCGGCTCCTCCAGCCAGTAGACGTCATGTTCGCGGAAGGCCCGCGCCGCGCGAATGGCCTGCTCGACGGTCCAGCGCATGTTGGCGTCGACCATCAGCGGGATGTCGGGGCCGATGAGGTCGCGCACGGCGCGCACCCGTTCGACATCCTCGCGCAAACGTTCGCGCCCGACCTTGATCTTGATGGCGCGGAAGCCGGCATCGAGGTTGGCCTGCGTCTGCGCCAGCAAATCGTCCAGCGACAACTGCAGGTCAATGCCGCCGGCGTAGGCGCGCGCGCAGCCCTTGCAGCCGCCCAGCAGGCGCCAGAGCGGCTCGCCCTCGCGCGCGCCGCGCAGGTCCCAGAGCGCGATGTCCACCGCCGCCATGGCGAAGGACGCGAGCCCGCCGCGGCCAATGTAATGCAACTGCCACCACATGCGCTGCCAGATTTGCTCAATGCGCCGCGGGTCGGAGCCCTTCAGCAGGGGGCACAACGCCCTGTCGATGAGCGCGCGCAGGGCGGCGCCGCCTTCACCGATGGTGTAGCTGTAACCCAGACCGGTGCGCCCCTCGTCGTCGCGCAGGGAGACCGTCACCAGTTCGAAATGCGTCATCAGACCATGCGTCGCGTCGCTCATGGGGTGGCTGAGCGGCAGACGGTACAGGCGGGTCTCCATGTCTTCGAGGCGCATGGGGGCTCCACGGGCGGCATCGCCAGTGGCGAAAGCCTGACACAGCAGTACTTCATTGTCAAGTGTATATTGTTGACAATCTGCAGCCCCGGATTACAATGACGATAATCAAGGGCCCGGCCCGGATAGCGGGACGCGATCATGCTGCGTTACATCGCCCAGCGCCTCATCTACATGTTCATCGTCCTCTGGCTGATATCCATCGCGACTTTCATCATTATCCAGTTGCCGCCCGGTGATTACCTGTCTTCAGTGATCGAGCGCCTGGAAAGCGCCGGCGGCAACGTCAGCGATGAAATCATCGAGGGCCTGCGCCAGCGCTACGGGCTGGACCTGCCGCTGCACATGCGATACTTCAACTGGTTCAGCGCCGTGCTGCAGGGCAACTACGGCTTCTCCTACACCTGGCAGCAGCCGGTGCGCGACATCATCGGCGAGCGCCTGATCCTGACCTTTTCCATCGCCCTGCTCAGCGCCGTCGTCACCTACGCCGTCGCCATCCCCATCGGCATCTATTCCGCCACGCACCAGTATTCCGTCGGCGATTACTTCGTCTCCTTCGTGGGCTTCATCGGCATGGCCGTGCCCAATTTCATGCTGGCGCTGGTGATGATGTACGTCGCCTTCCGCTTCTTCGGCCACAATCTGAGCGGCCTGTTTTCGCCGGAATTCATCGACCAGCCCTGGAGCCTGGCGAAGATCGGCGATCTGGTCAAGCATCTGATCATCCCGGTCGTCGTGGTCGGCACGGCCGGCACCGCCGGTATGATCCGCGTCCTGCGCGGCACCCTGCTGGACGAACTGAACAAGCAGTACGTCATCACCGCGCGCAGCAAGGGCGTCAGCGAGACCACGCTGCTCTTCAAGTACCCCGTGCGCCTGGCGCTCAACCCCATCGTCAGCGGCCTGGCCAGCCTCTTTCCGGCGCTGGTCTCCGGCGGCGTGATCACCGCCATCGTGCTCAGCCTGCCGACGGTCGGCCCCATGCTGCTCAAGGCGCTCATCGCCCAGGATACTTTCCTGACGGCCACCCTGCTGATGTTTATCACGGTCATGACCGTCTTCGGCACCACCGTGTCCGACGTATTGCTGGTGATCCTCGATCCACGCATCCGCATGGACCGGGGTGTGGCCTGAGCGGGGACCCGTCGACTCCATGAGCGCGCAGACCGCCACCCGTCAGCAGGAACGCAACGAAAGCTACTATCTCGCCAGCCAGTGGCAGTTGATGTGGCGCAAGTTCCGGCGCCATCGCCTGGCGCTGGTGGGCATGAGCATCATCGCCGTGCTCTACTTCATCGCGCTGTTTCCCGAGTTTCTCTCCACCAGCGATTACCTGTTGCGCCATTCCGGCTACGCCAAGGCCCCGCCCCACACCATTTACTTTTTCGACGAGGACGGCGTCTTCCACTTCCCGCCCTTCATCTACGAAGTCAAGCAGACGCTGGACATGGACACGCTGCAGCGCATCTACAACGAGAACCGCGAGCAGCGCTATCCCCTGCGTTTCTTCACCCGCGGCGAGCCCTGGAAGTTTCTCGGCCTGATCGAGACCGACATACACCTGGTCAACGTCGACAGCCCGGGCGTGGTCTTTTTCTTCGGCACGGATGAATTCGGGCGCGACATGTATTCGCGCACGATGCACGCCGCCCGCATTTCGCTCTCAATCGGCTTCATCGGCGTGGTCATCAGCTTTGTGCTGGGCTGCCTGATCGGAGGCATTTCCGGTTACTACGGCGGCATCGTGGACGTGTTCATCCAGCGCGTCATCGAATTCCTGATCTCCATCCCGCACATCCCGCTGTGGATTGCGCTGGCCGCGGCCCTGCCCGCCAACTGGTCCTCCACCCAGGTGTACTTCGGCATCACCATCATTCTGTCAATTCTCAGCTGGCCCAACCTGGCGCGCATCGTGCGCGGCAAGCTGCTGGAACTGCGCGAGGCGGATTTCGTCATGGCGGCGCGCATTTCCAACATGAGCGACTTCGACATCATCGTCAAACACCTGCTGCCTTCCTTCGCCAGCTTCCTGATCGTGGCGCTCAGCCTTTCCGTGCCCTTCATGATCATCTCGGAAACGGCGCTGAGCTTCCTGCAGATCGGCATTCGCCCGCCATCGGTCAGTTGGGGCGTGCTGCTGCAGGGCGCGCAAAATATCCGCGCGCTCAGCCAGAGTCCCTGGCTGCTCATCCCGGGCCTTTTCGTCATCATTACCGTGCTCAGCTTCAACTACGTGGGCGACGCCCTGCGCGACGCCGCCGACCCCTACAAACAATGAACGAGTCTGAACCCATGCGCGACGCCGAACTTTTCCGCACGCTGCCGGAGCAAATCGCCGACCTGCTGCGCCAGGAGGTGCTTTCCGGCAAGCTGAAACCCGGCGATCCGCTGCGTGAAATCGAGGTCTCGCAACGCTTCGCCGTCAGTCGCGGGCCGATCCGCGAGGCCCTGCGTCAGTTGACCCAGCAAGGCCTGCTGGTGCTGGAGCCCAACAAGGGCGTGCGCGTGGCGCCCAGTACCAGTGCGCCGGTGCGGCCGCTGGTCGCCGGCCTGCGCCGTGAGATCGAATGTTTCGTGCTGGATGCGCTCTTCGATTCAATCACCCACGCCGATCTCGCCGCCTGGGAAGCGATTCTGGATGACATTCGCGCGGCCTGCGAGCGCGGCGACACCGATGCGCTGGTCGAACATGACCTGCGTTTTCATCGCGCCCTGATCCAGCGACATGGCGATCACGATATCTTCGCCCTGTGGCAGCCGGTCGTCATGCGCATGATGATGCACTACACGCGTTTCAGCGACCTGATGGACAGCTGGCGCGAACACCGGCGCATCCTCGACGCGATTCGCAGCGGCCGGCGCGAGGAAGCCCTGCTGGCCCTGGCGGACAACATCCAGTAGTTCAGGCCGGAGCGGAGGTCTCCACGTCGCCGGCGCGCATCAGTTCGATGGCCTGCGCGCGCTGCGCCGGCGTGAGGCGAAAGTCCTGCGAAAAGTAGACCGACGGCGGGAAGCGGTAATTCCAGCTGCGATAGAAGTCCTGCCGGTCCTCGCCCCGGCGCAGGTTGCATTCAAAGCGCAGCAGGTAACTGTGTTGCAGCAGGCCGTCCTCGCCCTGGGCGCAATGCGCGAGGCCACGGGCGACTCCCCTGCCACCCGTTGCCGGCGTGGCGGCGTCGCACCAGGCTTCCGTCAGCAGCGGGCCGGCGCTGACCGGCGGCGCGCTGACGCGACCCATGATTTCGAAATTCAGGCCATCCTGCGCGTACTGGACGCAGTTGGCTTCCGGGCCGGCCTGGCCGGTGATGGCGACCAGGCCCTCGCGCCAGGGGTAGAGAAAGGGCGCGCGGCCGCTGTTGGTCACCGGGTTCAACGGCGACCTGCGGTAAGGGCCGCGCGGGTCGTCGGCCAGGGCGACGCCCCACCCACCGCTGCCGCCGGCGCCGCCCCGTTCGCCGCGGTAGAAAAGCCAGACCTGCCCGCGCCAGAAAAGTACGTAAGGGTCGTGCGGACGGCCGGCGTCCCATTCGCCTGGCGCGCCCGGCTGCAACACCGGCGACTCCAGGCGTTGCCACGGTCCCTGCGGCGACTCCGCGCGCGCCACAGAGATCGTCATGGTCGCGTCCGGCGTCCACTGGCCCTGCAGCGTCTGGTAGTACAGCCAGCAGGAGCCGCCGTGCAGCAGGACGTCAGGCGCGAAGACCGAACGATCGTCAAGGTTACCGGCCGGCCCCGGCAGCAAGGCCGCTCCCCGCTCCCGCCAGTGGAGGCCGTCCGCCGAGGTGGCGTGCCAGATCTGCGCCAGGTCCTGGTCGCAGGCCGGTGTTCGCCCGTCGGCCGGCGCGGACCCTGACCCGTCGTTTTCTGTGGCGCGACGCGTGTACCAGACGTGGTACAGACCGTCGACGCGGATGATTTTGGAGGGATCGCGCCGCGAAACGCCCGGCTCCGGCTCCAGGCCCGGCACCAGGGCATAGCGGAAGGCGGAAAAATACTCGCTCATCTGGTCCTTGCCGACGCCGTAACGCGCATACACGCGGCGGGTGGCGGCGCTGCGGCGTTCCGGCGGCGAATGCGGCGGCGGCGCGGGGGTCTGCGGATGCCAGCGACGCGGCCGGCGGTTGGCTTCGTTGATGGCCAGGTCCGGGGAAAGCCAGGCGCTGGCGGGCAGAGCCTGGTGGGTCGGCTGGAAGCCGGGTCGCCGCCGGCCGCGGCGCAGATCGCAGTCAAAGCGGATGATCCAGGAGTTCTCGCCCTTCGTCTCCTCGGTGGCGATATGCGCCAGGCCCCAGCTGATGCCCTGGCCGTCGCGCGTGTCGTTGTACGAATCGGGCGCGAAGGGGCCGGGCGCCGGCGGCGGCAACACAGCGTAGGCCATCACCTCGAAGTTCAGCCCGTCCGGCGCGTACTGCACGCTGTCCTTTTCCGGCCCGTCATGGCCGCAGATGGCGGCGACGCCGGCGCCCCAGGGGAAGAGACAGGTCTCGTGGCCGCTGTTGGTGACGGGATTCAGCGGCGACTTGAGGAAGGGGCCCTGCGGCCGGTCGGCGATGGCCACGCCGAGGCCGATGCCGCGGTCGTGGCGCGTGCCCCAGCCCATCGGCTGCCCCTTGTAATACAGCCAGTAGCGGCCCTCACGGCGCAGAATGAAGGGGTCGTGCACCTTGTGGCTGTCCCAGGCGCCGTAGCGCTGCACCTCGTTGTCGTCGGCGTCCCCCAGCCACTCGCCAAGCTCGCCGGGTTCGAGCACGGGCTGCGGCCAGCGCTGCCAGGGGCCGTCGGGCGAGTCCGCCCGGGACATGCAGACGGTGTTGCGCGTGCGAATGCCGTAGGGATGGCCGACCGCCTGGTAGTAGAGCCAGTAGCGGCCTTCCGCGTAGAGCACGTCCGGCGTGAAGATCGAGCGGCCGTCGTGAGCGTCACGCGGGCCACGCTGCGCCGCCACGCCCTGCTCCTCCCAGTGAAAGCCGTCCGTCGAGGTCGCGTACCAGATTTCCGCCAGGTCCCAGTCGAAGGCCGGGATGTTCCAGGATTGCTCCCCGGGCGGCATTTGTCGCTTTCTGGCCGCGGTCTGCCGCCGCGTGTACCAGACGTAGTAATGCTCGCCAATCTTCAGCACTGTGCTCGGGTCGCGCCGGGTGACGCCTGGTTCCTCGCCAATGCCGGCGACCTCACTGTAGCGAAAGGCGGTGGAGAATTCGCTGCGGCCGCCCCGCCATTGCCCGCGCAGACGTCGTGCAGCCGCGCTCTCAACTTCGCTCATGGCGTGCCCTCGTCTTCCATGATCATGGCGGCCGCCTTCGCGCCGATCATCATGCAGGGGGCGTTGGTGTTGGCGTTGATGATGCGCGGCATGATCGAGGCGTCGGCCACGCGCAGGCCCCGCAGACCGCGCAGGCGCAGGCGTTCGTCGACCACCGCCTGTTCATCCTGGCCCATTTTGCAGCTGCCCACGGGATGGTAAATCGTCGTCGCAAATTCGCGCAGGAAGTGGCGCAGGCCGGCCTCGTCCTGCACCTCCGCGCCCGGCAGGAATTCCTCGCCGCGGTAGCGATCGAAGGCCGGCGCGGCCACGATCTCACGCGCCAGTCGCACACCGGCCAGCAGCACCTGCAGGTCGCGTTCATCTGTCAGACAGGCCAGGTCGATCAGCGGCGGGCCCTGCGGATTGTCCGGGTCCAGCGCCAGCGCGCCAACGCTCTGCGTAGCGACCAGACCGGTCAGGGCCGTGAAGCCATGCCCCGGCGGATCGCCGAAGCCGTGACGGATGAACCAGCCCGGGCCAAAGTGATACTGCAACTCCGGCGCGGGTGACGCCGGATTCAGACGCACGAAGCCGCCCGCCTCGCCGAGGTTGGAACTCAGCAGGCCGCGTCGCTCTTCGCGGTACAGCGCCCGTTGCGCCGGCTCCTCCTTCGCCACCAGCGAGACCGGCTCCAGGCAGTGCCAGGCGACCGGCACCTGAACGTGGTCCATCAGGTTGCGACCCACGCCCGGCAGCGCATGGCGCAGCGGGATGCCGCAGCGCTGCAACTGCTCCGGCGGGCCGATGCCGGAGAGCAGCAGGAGTTGCGGTGAATTGATGGCGCCGCCGCAAAGGATCACCTCACGCCTGGCGAAGGCCTCCTGCGTTGCGCCGTCGCGCTGCCAGCGCAGCCCGACGCAGCGCTCGCCGTCGAAGAGCAGTTCCGTCACCAGCGACCAGGGACAGGCCTCGAAATTGTCGCGTTCCAGCGCCGGGCGCAGAAAGGCATCGGCCGCGCTCCAGCGTTGGCCGTCCACCGTGGTCGTCTGGTAGAGACCGAAGCCCTCCTGTTCGCCGGCGTTGAAGTCGTCGCGCAGCGGCTGACCGACCTGCCCCGCCGCCGCGACGAAGGCCAGACTCAGGGGGTTGGGGTCGGGCGGGTCGGAGACGTGCAGCGGCCCGTCCGCGCCGTGGTGAGCCGAGGCGCCGCGCTGCTGACGCTGCATGTCGCGGAAGAGCGGCAGCAACTCCGCGTAACGCCAGCCTGCGTTGCCGGCGGCGGCCCAGCGATCGTAATCGGAGGGGTGGCCGCGGGCGTAGACCATGGCGTTGATGGAGCTGGTGCCGCCGTAGACCTTGCCGCGGGGAATGTACTCGCGGCGCCCGTTCAGGCCGGGCTGGGGCGTGGTCCGGTAGCCCCAGTCGATCTCCGTGTGAAAGAGGTCCGTAAAGCGCGCGGGGACGCGGATGTCCGGCGCCGTGTCCGGCCCGCCGGCCTCCAGCAGGGCCACGCTGCGCTCGCCGTCAGCGCTCAGGTGGTTCGCCAGTACACAGCCGGCGGAGCCGGCGCCCACGATGAGATAGTCGCGAATCATGCCCGCTCCACAAAAGACACGTTGCAGGATTTTGTAGATTGTCTACAATATCGCAGCTGGCCGCCAGCGACAGCAGGCCATGTCCCGTCTTCATGCTTGCCCGGGGAGCGATTCATGGACGAAATCCAGACGAGCGGAAGTTTCCCTGCGCGCCTTGCCAGGGGTAAACCCGCCGACCGTCCGATCAGCGCCGCCACGGCGCGGCTCTACGACCACTGGAATTTGCAGCAAGACCGCACGAACCCCTTTTACACGACCTTTCACTACTCCCCGGTTAGCGGCATTGGCCGCGACGACAGGATATCGGTGTCGCGCCGCGATCCCTCCAAGGTGCTGAAAATCGGCGATCACTACCACGTCTGGTACACGCGTCGCATAACCAGTGTGCCACCGCTGGGCATGGAGCGGCACGCGGAAGCCGACGACGACACCCCCGCGGTGGACTGGGACCTGGCCGACATCTGCCACGCGACCTCGCGCAACGGCTTTGACTGGGAGGAACAGGGCGTCGCCGTCCCGCGCGCAATGCGGGGCAGCTATGGCGACCGTTCGCTCTCCACGCCCGACGTGCTCGCCTGGAAAGGCAAATTCTGGCTCTACTACCAATGTTTCACCACGCGCTGGCGCAAGTTCGATTGCGTCAGCGTCAGCGCCGCCTGGGCGGATTCACCCTGGGGCCCCTGGACGCGCGTCGATCACCCGGTGGTGCTGCGCGGCGGGCCTGAGGAATGGGACGGCTGCGCCATCCACGACCCCTACCCGCTGGTCTACAAGGGGCAGATCTGGCTGTACTACAAGGGCACGCCGGTGGACAGACCGGCGGAAAACCTGCGCATCGCGCAGGGCGTGGCCATGGCCGACCATCCGGCCGGGCCTTTCGTCAAGTCGCCGCTCAACCCGGTCACCAATTCCGGCCACGAGACCATGCTCTGGCCCTGGCGCGGGGGCATCGCCGCCCTGCTAAGCCTTGACGGGCCGGAGAAAGACACGGTGCAGTACGCGGAGGACGGGCTTAACTTCGTGCCGAAAGCCCACGTGACCCTGCCGCCGCAAGCGCCCGGCCCCTTCTGCCCGGATGCCTTCGCCGACAACGGCGACGGGCGTGGCGTCCGCTGGGGGCTGGCCCACATCAACCCCGAAGGCGGCGGGCCCGACAACGGCTGCTATCTCATTCGTTTCGACTGCAACCTGAGCGACGCAGAAAACCCGGCATTCCAGACCAGCAACGTCCGCTATCATGAAGACACCTGGCTGCAACGGGTGAAGGCGCTGCCGGCGGCATGGAAAGCGCGCATCCTCGAGCAGCAGGACGACGTCGACCGGCAAACGATCCTGGGCCCATGAACGCCAGCGACACGGTACTCGACGTGCGCGGCCTGCGCACCTGGTTTCAGGTGGACGAGGGCACGCTCAAGGCCGTCGACGGGGTGGACTTCAGCATCGCCGCGCACCAGACCGTCGGCATCATCGGCGAATCCGGCTCCGGCAAGAGCGTCACGGCGCAGTCCATCCTGCAAATTGTGCCGCCGCCCGGTCGCGTCACCGCCGGTCAGTTGCTGTTTCGACGCCGCAACGGCGCGCAGGTCGACCTCGCCACGCTGGGCCTGCGCAGCGCGGCCATCCGGGATATCCGCGGCAGCGAAATCTCGATGGTCTTCCAGGAGCCGATGACCAGCTTTTCGCCGGTGCACAGCGTCGGCGCGCAGATCATCGAGGCCATTCGCCTGCACCGCACGCCCGACAAGCGTGAGGCGCGCGACATCGCCCTGACCATGCTGGAGCAGGTCGGCATCAACAACCCCCCGCAACGCATCGACGAATATCCGCACCAGTTGAGCGGCGGCATGCGCCAGCGCGCCATGATCGCCATGGCGCTCTCCTGCAACCCCACCCTGCTCATCGCCGATGAGCCCACCACCGCCCTCGACGTCACCGTGCAGGCGCAGATTCTTGACCTGCTGGCCTCGTTGCAGGAGCAGTACGGCATGGCCATCATGTACATCACCCACGATCTCGGCGTGATCGCCGAAATCGCCGATCTGGTCAACGTGATGTACCTCGGACGCATCGTCGAGCGCGCCCCCACGGTCGAGCTTTTCCGCAACCCGCTGCATCCCTACACGCGCCGCCTGTTGCATTCCATCCCGCGCCTTGGCAAGAGCCTGGGGACGCGCCTGGACGCCATTCGCGGCAACGTGCCCGTGCCCATCGATCCACCGGTGGCCTGCGGCTTCTGCTCCCGTTGCGACGATCTGATCGAGGGGCGCTGCGAACGGGCGCAGCCGGCGCTGGTCGAACTGGCGCCGGAACACTTCGTGCGCTGTTTCCTGCACAGTGAAGCGGAAGAGAGGGCGATGCCGGAGGCGCAGCATGCCTGAACGGCGCGGCGGCGAAATACTGCTGGAAGTGCACAGCCTCAAGAAGTTCTTCCCGATTGAGAAGGGGATGTTGCGTCGTCAGGTCGGTGAGGTGCGCGCCGTGGACGACGTCAGCTTCCACATCCGTGAAGGCGAGACCTTCGGCCTCGTCGGCGAGTCCGGCTGCGGCAAGACCACGCTGGGCCGCTGCATTGTGCGGGGCATCGATCCTGACAGCGGCCTCGTCCTGATGCGCCTGCCGGACGGTTCCATGCAGGACCTGGCCAAACTCGATCGCCGCGAGCTGCGTAAACTGCGGCGTCACTTTCACATGATCTTCCAGGACCCCTACTCCTCGCTCGATCCGCGCATGACGGTGCTGGACATCATCGCCGAGCCGATTCGCGAGAACAACCTGGCGGAAACGGCCGAACTGCAGGAACGCGTCAAGGAACTGATGCAGGTCGTCGGGCTGGAAGTCCAGCATCTGAAGCGCTATCCGCACGCCTTTTCCGGCGGACAACGGCAACGCATCGGCATCGCGCGCTCGCTGGCGCCGCGGCCGCGCCTCATCGTCTGTGACGAGGCCGTGTCCGCGCTGGACGTCTCGATTCAGGCGCAGATCCTCAACCTGCTGCAGGACCTGCAGGAGGAGTTCAACCTGACCTATTTGTTCATCGCCCACGACCTGTCCGTGGTCGAGCACATTTCCGATCGGGTGGGCGTCATGTACGTCGGCAAGCTGGTCGAAATGGCTGAAACGGCGGACCTGTTCAACAATCCGAAGCACCCCTACACCGAGTCATTGCTCTCCGCCGTGCCCACCGCCGATCCCGAAGTCAAGATGGAGCGGATCATCCTGCCGGGCGAGGTCGCCAACCCGGCCAACCCGCCTTCCGGCTGTTACTTCCATCCACGTTGCCGCCATGCCCAGGACATCTGCCGCGAGCAGGCGCCGCCCTGGGAGGAGGTGACGCCGGGTCACTTCAGCGCCTGCCATTTCGCCGGCGAACTGGAGCTGGCGGGGGTCTCGCAGGGAGCATAGCGCCCATGGACCTGCTGTGCCTGTCGCTGGTCTTCATCGGCGCGGGCATGGCGCTGGTCATCGCCGTCATGCTGGGCGTGACCCAACGCGCCGGTCACCAGGCCATCACCCGCAATTTTCAGGCGGCGGAATTCATCATCGCCGAACACCGGCCTCCCCCGTCCTGGGCGCGAGAACCGGCCTGGCGCCGGCTTTTGCGCCGGCGTGACGTGGCCCGACAGTCCGGCGAACAGGCGCGCAATCTGCGGCGTCTGGCAGCGCTGATCGTCTTTTTCGAACACAGCACTTTCTTCGCCGATGAGGATGCGCGTGAGGCCCTGCTGGGCCAGTTGCGGGAGGAACGGGTGCGCTGGCAGGAGGAAGGCGACCGGCAATAGCGGCGGGCAGCCACGACGACGCCGGCGCGGCGTGGCGGCCTTTCCTGTGACCCCGGCAGGATTCGAACCTGCGACACGCGGATTAAAAGTCCGCTGTTCTGCCACTGAACTACGGGGCCAGGAACGCGCCATTATCCACACGCCTGCGGCAGGCGCAACCGGGGATGGCCGCCCGTCAGACGCTATTCGCTATACTGGTCGGGACTGTCGCCGGCGGAGGACAGCGTGACCACGATAGCCGCGCATGGCAGCCGCAAGGTCGAGGGGCTGCGCCCGGTCAGATTAAGCAGCGATCTGGTCGAACTGGCCGACCTGATTGAACTGGTCTTCAACCCGGGCATGGACCAGGCCGGCCGCGAGGCGGTGCGCGAAATGCGCCTGCTGGGTCGCAGCGGCCTGGGCGGTCTGCCCGGCATGAGCGATCTGGTACAGGGCATGGGCCTGGGCTACGTCTGGGAAACGCAGGGCCGTCTGGTGGGCAACATCTCGCTGTTTGCCAGCAACAAGCCACGACCGGACACCTGGCTGATCGCCAACGTCGGGGTCCATCCGGACTTTCGCCGCCGCGGTATCGGCGACCAGCTGGTGCAGGCCGGCCTGGCGCAGATTCGCCGCCGCGGCGGGCGGCTCGCCCTGCTGCAGGTCGATGGCGACAACGAGGCCGCGCGACGCCTCTATGCGCGCCATGGCTTCAGCGACGAGCGCGCCTGGACGCACTGGCGCCGCGACGCCAGCATCCGCAGCCTGCCGGCCGGCAGTGCCGACGCGCCCCGCATTTCCCGTCCGCGCCGCGGGGAGTGGCGGGCCGAATATGAGCTGGCGCGGCGGCTGCGGCCGCAGGAACGCGGCGGGCTGGGCTGGCAGCGGCCCTTGCGGCGCGACCAGTTTCGCCGGCCCCTGCAGCAGCGCCTCAACGACTGGCTCAACATGCGCGGCCAGGAGCGCCTCGTCATCCGCGCCCGGGACGAAACGCAGTTGCTGGCCAGCCTGCGCATTGATCACGGACTCTTCGCCGCTTCGTCCCGCCTGACCCTGCTGGTGGACCAGTCGCAGCGGGCGGGCCTGGCCGAGGCGTTGCTGGGAACGGCCATCCGCCGCTTTGGCGCCGGTCGCCAGACCCTGCTACTGGAACACCCGGACGACGAACTGCCGGCAAGCCAGGTGCTGCGCCGGCTTTTCTTCCGTCCGCTGCGCGAGGTGCTGCACATGCGTCTCGACGTCGCTCCATGAGTCAGAGAATTTTTCTGGTCGATGACGAGCAACACATCATCGACCTGGTGCGCCTGTATCTGGAGCGTGAGGGCTTCCAGGTCGCCAGCGCCGGCGACGGTCAGGTCGCGCTGGAGCGCTTGCTGGCCGAGCCGCCCGACCTTGCGGTGCTCGACCTCATGTTGCCCGGGCTGGACGGCCGCGAAATATGCCGCCGGCTGCGCGCTGCCAGTGACCTGCCCGTCATCATGCTCACCGCGCGCGACGACGACGTCGACAAGATCGTGGGCCTGGAGCTGGGCGCCGATGACTATCTGACCAAGCCCTTCAACCCACGCGAACTGGTCGCGCGCATTCGCGCGATCCTGCGCCGCAGTGCCGGTCAACGTAGCGCTCCGGCGGATGCGCAGGCCCTGGTCATTGGCAACCTGCGCATCGACCCGCAGCAGCACCGGGTCCTGCTGGACGGGCGCGAGATCAGGCTGCGGCGCCTCGAATTCGACCTGCTGCATGTCCTCGCCCGGCGTCCCGGCATGGTCTTCAGCCGGGACCAGTTGCTCAACCTCGTCTGGGACTACGAGATTCCCGGCGAAACACGCACCGTGGACGTCCACGTCGCCCATTTGCGCCACAAGCTGGTCGGCATGCAGGCCGGCATCGAGACCGTCTGGGGCGTCGGCTACCGGCTGGAGCCGCAGCAGCCATGAAACTGCACGCCCGCCTGCTGCTTTCCTATCTGCTGCTAATCGCCGTCACGCTCGGCGTCATCGTCGTTACCCTGCTCTTCGTGTTGGGCACACGACCGGCGCCGCCGCTGGCCGCGTATCGCCAGCTCATGGGTAATTTGCAGGTCGGCCTGCGCAGTCTGGAGCTGGAGGACGTCGCCACCGTCATACGACCGGCAGGACGTCCGGCGGACCTGTCGTTGCAGAACCTCGCCAGCGCGACAAATATGCGCGTCATGGTGCTGGACTTGTCCCGGGTCTCCCGCGTTCGTTTTGACAGCGGCGGCATTTACGAGCCGGACGCAGTGCTGCCGCTGCGCATCGATCCGGATATCAGCACCGCCTTTTCTGCCGGAGAACACAGCCGGCGCGAGGTCATCGCCGGCAGCTTCGCTGACCCGGATGGCAGCGCGTGGCTCTTCATCGGCCTGGCTGCCGGCCGCTCCCGCGCCACAATCCAGGCAGTGGTACTGGCCAGTCCGCAACCGCGCCAGACCCTGGGTGAGGCGCTCTATGAATTTGGCTCGGCCCTGGGCGCGCCGCTATTGCAGGCCGCCATGGCCGGCGCGCTGGTGGCTCTCGTGATGGCCCTGGCCGTCAGCCGCACGATCGCCCGTCCCCTGCAGCAGATTGCCGCCGGCGCGCGCGCCATCGCCCGCGGCCAGCATGGAAGACGCGTTCCGGTTGCCGGCCCGCTGGAGGTGCAGGAGGTCGCCATCGCCTTCAATCACATGAGCGGCGAGGTGCAGGCCACCCGCCAGGCGCAGCAGGACTTCCTCGTCAACGTATCGCACGATCTGCGCACACCGCTCACTTCCATCCAGGGCTATTCGCAGGCGATCGTTGAAGGCGCGGCGCAGGACCCGGTGGCGGCGGCGGGCATCATCCATGAAGAGGCCGGCCGTCTGAACCGTATGGTCGCGGACATCAGCGACCTGGCGCGTCTGCAGCAGCGGCAGCCGCAGGGCAGACTGGAGCAACTGGACATTAACCTGATCATCGACGACGTGCTGCAACGCCTCAATGTCGTGGCGGACGCGCAAAAGGTCACGCTGAAGCAGTGCGGTGAAGCGCTCCCGCCCCTGCGCGGCGATGGCGACCGGCTGGCCCAGGTACTGACCAACCTGATCGACAACGCCATCCGCTTCTCCGACGCCGGCGACAGCGTAACGGTCCGCAGCCAGGCCCGCGCCGACGGCGTGGAAATCGCCGTGGCGGACGAGGGCGCCGGCATCCCGGCGGAAGCGCTGCCCCGGCTCTTTGAACGCTTCTATCAGGTAGACAAGACGCGCGGCCCGCAGCGCGGCAGCGGTCTCGGTCTGGCCATCGCGCGCGAAATCGTGCAGGCACATGGCGGAAACATTCACGCCGGCAGCGAGGGGCCGGGCCAGGGCAGCATTTTCACCGTCTGGCTGCCGCTTCAGGGCCCCGCCACGGAAACGAGGGAGTAGAGACTGGCATGAACGCAACAGGAGGGAAGCCGCCGCACGAGACGTTGCTGGATGCCTTCGTCGGTGAGTGGCGTAACAGCGGCATCGTGCATCCGGGGCGTTTTGGCCCGGGCGGCAGCATCTGCGGCGAGACGCGCTTTTGCCGGCAGCTTGAAGGGCGCTGGCTGTTTTTTGACAGCCACCTGCAATTGCCGGGCATGGGCGAATACCAGGTGCAGGGCGGCGTCACGGCGGATGCTGACGGCAGCTACCGCTCCTGGGCGGCCAACAACCTGGGCAACCTGCTGGTCTACGATGGACGCCTCGAGGACGGCCAGGTCCTGATCTTTGAACAGGTGCACCCGGCGGGCCCGCAGCGCGCGCGGGTGGTCTATGCGCTGCCAGGCGACGGCACGCTGCAAATGCGATCCGAGACCGCGGCCGACGGCGACACCTGGTCGACCTACTTTGAAACGACCATGACACGCGCCTGAGAGCATTCCTTGCCTGCGCATATTTCCGACAGCAAGCAGGGCCGGACCGCGCCCGAATGGGCGGCGATGCTGCCGCTCCTGCTGCTGGTCTGCGCCCTGGTCATCCCGCATCTGGGCGGCAATGCCTTCACCGGTGACGAACCCGCGTCGCTGCACAACGCCGGTTACTTCAGCGCCGAAGCGCAAACGCTGGCGCGGACCTGGTCGGTCATCGCCGAACGGGACCCACGCCAGTCCCTGGGCTGGCCCCTGTTGCTGACGGCCTGGAGCCGGCTGGTCGGCTGGAGCGAACTGGCCATCCGGGCCCTGCCGCTGTATGCCGGGTTGCTGACCTTCGCCCTGGTCTGGCGTATCGGACGTGATGCCTTCTCGTGGAAAACCGGCCTGGTTGCGGTCCTGTTTCTGGCCGGGTCGGCCTTCTTCCTCACCTACATGGCGGTTGCGCGGGCCTTCAGCCAGGCCGCCTTCTTCGCCACGTTGCTTGTCTGGAGCTATCTGCGCTGTACACAAGGCCGGCGGTCGCCGGGGCCTGTGCCAAAGGCCGCGCTGCTGCTCGCCTGCGCCGGATTGCTTTACTCCAACTGGTACGCCGCGCTGCTGCTGCCGGCGCTGGGCCTGTATCACCTGCTGTTTCAGCCGAAGACACGACAGTGGTGGCGACCTGTGTTCCCGGTCGCCGCCGGAGTCCTGTTGGCCCTGCCGCAACTCGCCACCCTGACCGCCGGTATTGACTTCACACTGACCACAACGGACGAGTGGATCACGCGCTGGACTGCTCAGCAGATGCTGGCGCAGTTCTTTCACTGGCTGGGCAACGGTTTGCCGCGCCCTTCACCCGACCAGGCGGCGACGCTGGTGGCGATCCTGGTCGTCGGGCTTGTGCTGTTCAGTCTGCGCCGCCGGCACGCCGGCCTGGGGCACGATGCTTTCTGGCTGCTCACCTTCGTATCCATTACCCTGCTGGCAGCGGGCAGCCTGGCGAGTCTCGTCACCGGTGGCGTGCCGGCCCATGGAGACCGCTATCTGCTGCCACTCTGGCCCCTCACTGCCCTGACGGCGGGCACAGGACTGGTCCGGCTAACCGGGAAGCGCGTCTCGCTGCCGGTCACCCTGTTGTCAATCTGGTTCCTGGTCGGTGCGGCTCCAGGCATCATCGATGGCTACCGCTTCGAAATCGGTTACTTCTATCCGTCGCAGGTCCATCGCATCGCCAGAGACCTGCGTGAACGCCTGCCGGCCAGCGACCTGTTGCTGGTCGATCAGGAGATTCAGCGTCTGGATCCGGAAGGCCTGTACAGCCTGCCGCGGCACCTTCCCGCGAAGATAATCAATCGCACAGTGGACGACCCGCTGGCCGCAGTGAGGCCGCTGCACGAAAGCTTTCCCTATGTCTCGCTGCTCTTCCGGACGCGCGATCGCAGTGACATTCCACCCCTGATGGAAGCGCTCGGCCGCACATTCTGCGAGCGTCTGCTGGACGCCCATGGCTTCGTGCTGGAGCGCCATGCCCTGACCGGCGCGTGGTGTCCGCAGCGATCCGCACGATTCTCCTTCGGCAGCGGCATCTCACTTGCCGAACCAGTCATTACATTACGTGACGACGCCCTGCGGGTGGAACTCCTGCTACACAGCGCTGACTCACAGCTGTCCCACGCGCATTCGCTGTCATTGCAACTGGTCGACGTCAACTCATTGGAAACTGTCGCCCAGCAGGATGCCGGCCTGGGCAGGGGCAACGTGCTTGTATTGCAGCCGGAAATTGACGTTTCAGCCCTCCCGGCCGGCGAGTACGCCCTGCGTCTGGCGCTTTACGACTGGGGCAGTGGCATGCGCAGCAGTGGCCAGGACCTGGCGCTGGGACACGCCAGCGACATTTTCACCCTGCAGCACGTTTACATCGACTGAACTGCTCCCGGAAAAGAAACAGCTAATGAATTCAGGCTGCCAACTCTTCGCGTACGTTTTCGCGAGTTGACCAGGGGACCGGACTGACACCATAGTTGGTGAAAGCAGTCAATACATTATCTGAAACCGGTTTCTCCGAGTCGTTCAGGAGGACATATGCACGAGAATTACCTGCACGAGCCTCTTTCGTGTCTTCCCAGGCAAACACCACTCTTTGCGCATTGGCACGATCCGGATGATTGATACCAAGCAAGACTCGCTCTGGATAAATTGATGAGCCAGGAATCACAAAATTGTACAGGTGATCAAATCCACTTTTACCAGACAGTTTGACATTTGAAACGAATCGAATATCTGCGATTCTCAGCCAGGCCTCGATATTCTCCAGAAACAGACTCGCCACCAGAGGAGATGCCAGATAAAAGAGATCGTTGACGGCCAACATTGCTTGCAAAAGGTTGTGCTTCTTTAGTGCGAAATCCTTGCTGGACGTGCGCACCTGAAGCGCCTTTTGATTTAACTCAACGCCAAAACCATTCAATGTTGTTTTGAGTAAACCTTGCCGTTTGGAGCTATCCAGTTTACATCCACCAAGTTCCAGATCCTCAATAGTCGCGCCATCGTCTGTCAGAAAGAAGCCACCATTTGAACGCCTTGCGTAAATCTGGATACAGTCATTGTGTCTGTCAAGATAGGGCGTTGTGATTTCCACCCACTTGTCACCTGCAGGACGCAGATTTGTCTTGTCTCGAAGCCAAACAAGATACTGGTCTGTCAACTCCTGGATTTCAGTGATCATCACAACAGTTTCCAATTCAAAACGGGGGAACAGCAATATTACAATAGCGCATGAATTCACTCAGTGACCCTCTCTCATCACCAATCGACGGGAAGTTTTCCGGGGTTACAGGCCTTGCCCATTTGTCCCCAAAGCCCTCACGATATACATGGAGATGAGGGGTGGGTATCTCCGTTCCATCGGGATTGCGATGAGGTGCTCCTGCCAGGTCGAGTCGCGCCAGAACCACTACCTGTCTGGCACGATTTTGCATGGTAACTTTTTGAAGAATGAGAGCACTTCGGCGCAAGTCAAGGATAAATTTTTCAATCCCGTCAAATGATTTGAGCGGTATGGAAAGAGTTTGGCCTGCTCCGGGAAACCAGTATTCTGAGTCGGTTTCATGTCGCTTTTCCATCGCCAGGAGTGCATCTGCTTCAGCTTGTGTCAGGTTGATTTCCGTCATTATCCCGGTCTGCCAGTTTATGACTTGTGCAGAATTATAACGTGCCAATCATGTTCCAGTGTTTCAACCGATGCGCGCAAGGTTGTGGTCGCCGGCCACGTCCAGCGGCGTCAGGCGCGCGCCACTGCGCCAGTCGTAGACGCCCAGCCACAGGCTGTCGCCCGCCGCCGCCGCCCCGGCCAGCGTCCCGCCATGGCAGCCATGCGCTCCCTCAAGGCCCACGTCCAGTTGCGCCTTCAACCCACCATTCGCGTCCAGACGATACAGCCCCGCCGAATAGCCATGCGGCAGCCCTGAATCCCAGAACAGCGTGTAGTGTTGCCCATCACCCGACGGCTCGGGGGACGCCGCGCCCGGCCGCAGACTGACTTCGCGTCCGGCGTCATCGGCGAAGCGCCAGACTGTGCCCGGCCCCGACTCAGGCATTTGCGCCCACAGTTCGACGCGCACGGGTTCCCGCGGGCTGTCCAGCACGTTGCAGCGCCGGTAGCCCTGCTGCGGCAGCCATGTTTCGGTCAGAGGACCGAGGCGCCAGTGACGCTGCTCCTTCTCCCAGGCCAGCCAGGCGCGCCCGGCGCCACTGAAGGCCGCGTCACGCGAAACTTCGTATTCACGACCCGGGACGTGAGGCAGGCCGACGATGCTGCTGCTGCGCGAACGGGGCAGCGCCACCGTCGCATGGCTGAACATTTCCGGCAGGACTTCATTGGTGAAATCAATGTGACTTTCGTCGCGGTGCCAGACCAGCACGTCGGTCGACAGCGTCCTTCCGGTCAACTGCCGCGTCACGCTGTTGAAGGGAGGACGGATGCCCTGCACCAGATCGCGAAAGGGGCCCTGGGTGAACGCGGCGCCTTGCCACAGCAAGGCCAACACCCATACAAGGGGCAGGATCGCGGCGGCCAGCGGAAAGGAACGCAGACGGTCGGCGCCGACTGCAGCGAGCAGACCCGGACCGGGCCACAGAAACAGCAGATAGCGTATGGCCAGAACGGGAACGAGGTGGTTAAAGGCCAGCAGGAACAGCAGCCCGAACAGGGTCCAGAACCACAGCCAACGCGCGCGTTTGGCGGGCAGGGCCAGTGCCAGCAACACCAGCATCAGGGCCTCATTGCCATTGCTGAAATGCTCCAGCAGCTGGCGTGTGAGTTCCAGCGGCGGAAAATAAATGTAGTTCTGCGTCAGTTTGCCGCCCAGTTCCTTGTCCAGGCCCTGCAGCAAGACCTCGGCCCAGGGCAGGAAGAGCAGGCCGGCGCAGACGAAACACCCGGCTACCAGCAGAAAACGCCTGTGACGCCGGGCCAGCAGCAAGTGCGCCAGAGCCAGCGCCAGGACCGCGAAAATCCCGTAGTAGTGCGTCCAGGGGATGCAAGCTGTGGCAAGGACAAACAGGGCGACGGAACCCGCGCCCGGGCGTCTGGCGCCAATCAGCCTTGTCCATGCAAGCAGCAGCAGGGTGACGACCAGCAGCAGCAGGACATAGGTACGCATGTCGCGCAGCATGTGCAGGCTGGCCACGTTGAAGCCGGTGAATATCAGGGCCGACAAGGCAACAGACGGCGAAAAGTGATGCCGCGCCAGGCGGTACAGCAGGGCCAGGAAAAGCAGGCCGGCGAACAGGGAAAAACTGCGCAGGGCCGGCACGCTCCAGCCCACCAGGCTCCCCCACAGGTTCAGTGCGACGAAATATCCCGGCGGATGGACGGGATCCCTGTCGGCAACGTATTCGTATATCTCACCAGCGGATCGCAACCCGAATTCAGTCACCGCGCCAAGCGTTTGAAGCGTAAAGAATTCATCTATCCAGATATCTCGCTTCAGGCCGGGAATGGCGAGCAGACACAGCAAGAGCAGGCCCAGGGTCGCGCTGAAGAACGCGCGCCCGTCACCGGCAACTGCAGGAGACTTCATCGCTCGCTGTACCCGTCGTTCGGGTCAGTATTCCACTCCTGGAACAACAACCCACCCTTTTCTCCCGCCCGAATGTGCAAGATTTCTCCGCGCCATGTCCGGGTTCGGCAACAGTCGCCCGGCACTGTCTGACCAGGCGGCCCGCAACCGGCCAGGAACTTTCGTGTCATCGCTCAGTCGATGCGCGCCAGGTTGTGCTCGCCGGCCACGTCCAGCGGCGTCAGGCGCGCGCCACTGCGCCAGTCATAGACGCCCAGCCACAGGCTGTCGCCCGCCGCCGCCGCCCCGGCCAGCGTCCCGCCATGGCAGCCATGCGCTCCTTCAAGTCCCACGTCCAGTTGCGCCTTCAGGGTCCCGTTCGCGTCCAGACGATACAGCCCCGCCGAATAGCCATGCGGCAGCCCTGAATCCCAGAACAGCGTGTAGTATTGCCCGTCTCCCGTCGGCGCGGGGGACGCCGCGCCTGGCCGCAGGCTGACTTCGCGTCCGGCGTCATCGGCAAAGCGCCAGACTGTGCCCGGCCCTGCGTCAGGCATTCGCGCCCACAGTTCGACGCGCACAGGTTCCCGCGGGCTGTCCAGCACGTTGCAGCGTCGATAGCCCTGCTGCGGCAGCCATACGTCGGTCAGGGGGCCGAGGCGCCAGTGACGATGCTCCTTCTCCCAGGCCAGCCAGGCGCGCCTGGCGCCCCGGAAGGCCGCGTCACGCGACTGGAGATGAGTCGCGACCGGGGCGCCGGCCGGATCAATGATGAGGCTGCGTCGTTCAAGGGGAAGGGTTGCAGTCGCATGACGCAGCATTTCATGCAGCACGTGATTGGCGTGATCGACCCTGGTTTCATTCCTGTGCCATACCAGTACGTCTTCAGGCAGAGTGCGGCCTTGCAGCTGGCGTACAACGCTGCTGTAGGGCGGACGCATGCCATGGAATACCAGATCGCGAAAGGGGCCCTGCGTCTGCGGCGCAATCTGCCAGATGAGGGCAAGCACCCACGCGGCCGGCACAATCAGGGCGGGCACGCGCGCGCCCCGCAGGCGGTCCGCGCCGCACGCCGCCAGCAACCCCAGCCCCGGCCACAGGAAAAACAGGTAACGAACGCCCAGCACCGGCACCAGTCTGTCGAAGGCCAGCACCAGTCCCAGACCGGAGAGCGCCCAGAGGCCGGTCACCCTGGCCGGCGCGGCCAGCAGCGCCAGGGCCAGCAAGAGCAACATCAGGGCCTCGTTGCCATTGCTGAAATGATCCAGTACCTGCCGCGTCAGCTCCAGCGGATGAAACTGAACGAAGTTGCGCGACAGGGTGCCGCCCTGCTCAAACACCCAGGCATCCAGCACAACGCCGGCCCAGGGGAGAAAGAGCAGACCGGCCAGGGCAAATCCGCCGGCGCCCCGCAGAAAGCGTTGGCGGCCCCGGGCAAGGACCAGATGGCAAAGCGCCAGGGCCAGCACGGCGAAGATGCCGTAATAGTGCGTCCAGGCAACCAGCGCCGCACTGGCCCCAAACAGCACCATCGCCCTGGTGCCGGGTCGGCCGGCGCTCATTAACCGGCTCCAGGAGTACAGCATTGCCGTGACGGCCAACTGGAGGAAGGCGTAGGAGCGAAGGTCGCGCAGCACGTGTACCGTGACCACGTTAAACCCGGCAAAGATCAATGCCGGCAGCGCGATCGACGGGGAAAACTCCCGCCGGGCCAGACGAAACAGGAGGGCCAGCGCCAGCATGCCGGCGAAGAGGGAGAAGCAACGCAGGATGGCCAGTTCCCAGCCTGCCAGCCGCCCCCAGACCGCCAGGGCAAGGAAAAAGGCGGGCGGATGCACAAGGTCCGTACTCGCCTGGAACGTCACCAGGCCCTGGATGGAACGCGGCTGAAACAGGGGCGGCGCGCCCAGGCTCTTGAGCGTGAAGTATTCGTCGACCCAGATGTCCCGGGTCAGCGTCGGAATGACGATCAGGGTGAGCAGGAGCAGAAGGGCTGCCGCGCCCAGGATGCTGCCGGATCGCAGGGCGGCCTTGCCGGCTTGCATCTCAGGTGGCGAGGGGTTTGCTGTCGTCGTTGCCCCAGTCTTTCCAGGATCCGTCGTAGACGGCCACGTCGCCGAAGCCGGCCACGCGCAGCGCCAGCATGCCGTAACTGGCGGAGACGCCGGCGTTGCAGTAGGTCACGACTTCCGCGTCATCGTCCACACCCTGCTGCGCGAACAGCGCGCGCAGTTCCGCCGCCGGCAGCATGCCGCCGTCCGCGCCGACCAGCGTTGGACGCGGCACGTTGAGCGCGCCGGGAATGTGACCAAAACGGCGGGCGCGGCTGGCCACGCCGGCATACTCCGCCGGGGAGCGCACGTCCACCAGCAGGCGCTCGGCGCTTTCCAGGCCGGCCAGCAACTGGTCTCCGCTGCGGCGCAGGCTTTCGTCCGGGCGGGCCACGAAATCGCCCGGCTCGACAACGGGCTGCGCGTCGGTGACGGGTCGGCCTTCCGCGACCCAGCGGTCCCAGCCGCCGTCCAGCACGGCGACCTGGGGGTGCCCGTAGTAGAGCAGCGTCCACCACATGCGGGCCGCAAACATGCCGTCCGCGTCGTCGTAGGCGACCACGCGCGTCCCGGCCGAAATGCCGATGCGCCGCGCGAAGGCCTGGTAGCGCTGCGGCGGCGCGACCGGCGCGTGACGCGGATCGTCGGGGTCCGTGATCTCGTGCACCCAGTCGACGAAGACCGCGCCCGGAATATGCCCTTTCAGCCAGGCGTCACGATGATTGAAGTAGTGCGGCGGCGGCTCGCTGGCAGGGATGACGTGGCCGCGGATGTCAACGACGCGCAGATAGGGGTCGTCGAGATGCCGTTGCAGCCAGTCCGTAGAGACCAGCAGGTTGTCCTGCACGGGAACGCCTCGCCCGAAGTCAGCCGAGGGCGTCGTAGCCCGGGCCGTCGATGAAGAAATCGTAGTTGGGCTGGATGTCGACCGTCAGATCCAGCACCTCACCTTCATCGGGGGTGCGCAGCACCTTGCTGTCATGCGGCATCACTTCCTGACTGCCGTCGGCCACGTAGTCGTCCGGCACCTCTTCCTCGACGAAGATGGCCTCGTAGGGACACTCGGGGACGCAGGCACCGCAATCGATGCAGGTATCGGGATCGATGTAGTACCAGGGCCACTCGCTTTCCGGTTGCCCCGGGACGATGCATTCAACCGGACACACTTCCACACAGGCGCTGTCGCGCAGGCACAACTGGGTGATGATGTACGTCATGTCTCGGGTCTCCTCGCCGCAATTGAGCCGCCTCTATGCGCCTAGCCTAACAGGCCACCTGGCGCCTGTCCAGTATTCCGCAAGGCAATTTCGCCCTGGTTCAGTCTACAGCAACAACGCCGCCAGAATCATCAAAACAAACAGCCCCAGCGCCAGCAAACCCATGCTGCGCAGGTCGGCCACGACGTAAGCGTACTGCGCGCGCAACTGCTGCTCGCTGACCTGCCTTACCGGCCGGGCCAGTCGTTCGGCGATCTCGTCCTGGGTCAGCTCTTCCGGGGCGCGCAGGTTGCGCAGGCGTTGCGATGGTGAAGTGGCCCGGGCAGCTTCATGGCGTCTTGCGGGCCGGCCGCCTTGCGCCGGGGCAGGCACGCGGGGCGTTCCATCCAGCCCGGCTTCCCGTCTGGCGCGCGACAAGGTGTCCTGCGGCAGGTTGGGCCGGCGTCTGCGTCGTCTGGACATGGCACTCTTCACTCAATCCTGCTTCGTCAACGACGTTTCCCCTGAAATCAGGGGAAAGGCAAAGTGTCATCCGCGCAAGCCAGTATACTGTTCCGGTCGGAGTCCCGAAAGGGGAACGGGTTGCCCGCCAATCCATCGCATGCATACTGGCTGTGGGCCCTGCTGCCGCTGTTGCTGGCCGCCGCGCTGGCCATCCCCTTCCTGGATGCCGATGCCTTCAACGGGGACGAGCCCGCTTCCCTGCTGGCCGCCGGCATCCTGCACGAGGACACGTGGACCCTTGCAGACACCTGGCGTTTCATCTCGGAGAGCGACCCGCATCAGGCGCATGGCTGGGCACTGCTGTTGTTTTTCCACGGGCGAATTGTCGGCTGGAGCCTGGTCGCCATACGGGCGCTGCCCTTTTTCCTGGGCATGCTGGCGCTGGCCTGGAGCTATCGTTGCGGACGGGACTTCTTCGCGCATGCGTCAGCGCTCGCCACCACCACCCTGCTGGCCGGCTCGGTTTTCTTCCTCGCCTACCTGACACACGCGCGCGCCTTTTCGCTGGTGGCCCTGTGCACAGTGATCTGTCTCTGGAGTTACTGGCGCATCGCCCTCCATCCACGAAGCGCCGGCTTCGGAGTCATGGCGCTGTTTCTGGCCGGCAGCGTTGGCCTGTTCCATGCGCACTACTTCAGCGCCCTGTTTCTGCCGGTGCTCGCCCTGTTTCACGCCCTCTTCATGGCGAAAAACCGGCGCTGGCGGCAGCCCGTAATCCTGCTTGTCCTGGCTGCCCTGCTGGCCGCCCCCCAGTTGCCCGGCTTTCTGCGCGGGCTGGAGCGAACGACGGGCGACCTGGCCCTGGGCGGCAAGGCGCTTGAATCCATTGATCTGCTGGCGCGCCTTGCGCATCGGCTGACGAACAGCATTGTCCCGCCAACAGGGGCTGTCGGTACGGCCCTGACAGTCATCATTCCCGCAGCATTTCTGTATCTCGCCTGGCGGCGCCGGCGATCAGATCACAGGACTGACGTGCTGTGGGCGCTTCTATTCATATCCCTGGTGTTTTTGCTCGTCGCCATCGCGGTCAACCGGTTTGTGGGCACCCTGATCGACGATCGCATTCGCTACCTGATGCCGCTCTGGCCGCTGGCGGCCCTGCTGGCCGGCGTCGGCCTGGGGCGCCTGAGCGGCAAATGGCGGCTGCCGGCAATTGTGCTGCTGGCCGCCTGGTCAGGGCTGGGAGCGAGCCTGAGCCATTCACCGGACTTCCGCTATGAGCTGGGATTCTTTTTCCGCACCGACGTCCATCGCGTCTTCCGGCAACTGGAGGTCCTGGCCGCGCCGGATGATCTGCTCGTTCTGGATGACCACGTCGCCGGCGGCTATTCGCTCCAGCTGCATGCCGGTTTGTCGGGCCTGCCCTGGAAAGTCATCCACAGAAGCTGGGATGACCCCCTTGTACGCGTGAAGGCCGTACACGAACAGCATCAGGACTTGTGGCTGTTCTATCGCAGCCGGGACCGCGATCTCTTCAGGGACTTGCCGCAAAGGCTGGGGCGCAGCCTCTGTGAGCGCGCACTGGACAAATGGGGCTTTTCCATAGACCTGCTGGCCCGTTCAGCGCGGGATTGCCAGTATGCCGCGCCGCGCCTTGAGACGGACGTCGGCCTGGCGCTGACGGCGCCGCAAATCACGATGGACGAGGGCGTACTTCTGCTAAAAAGCGCTGTAAACAGCCCGGACATGGAGTTGCCGGCCCGCTTCTCACTGGCCCTGCACCTTGTTGCTGCAGGCAGGCAGGAACGCGTGATCCAGCGCGACGTCGGTCTGGGGCGCGGTCGCTTCATCCCGCTGTACAGCGAATTCGACATCAGCGCCCTGCCACCCGGCGACTACGAAGTGCGCGCCGCGCTCTACAACTGGCAGACCGGTGAACGCCTGAACGCCCGCGACCTGCAGACCGGCGCCGTCAGCGACATGCACGTCCTGCATCGTTTCCGCGTCAACTGAGCGGACCTGCCCGGTCGCCGCGTTTCCGGCCATGCTATACTGGCCGCCGCGTCTGACAGGACTTGACCTTGTCCGCAAAACAGCGAAACGCCCGGCTTGCCACGCCCGTCTGGTCGTGGGCCCTGCTGCCCATGCTGCTGGCCGCTGCCCTGGTCGTGCCCGCGCTCAACCGGGATATCTTCGACGTCGACGAGGCCGCCACCATGATCCCTGCCGGGGCCCGCCATCTCGGCCCCCATTCGATTTTCGAAGCGGTAGATGTGTCCGTTACCCGCTGGCCAGGAGTGGGACTGGGCCATGTGATTTCGCATGTCGTATGGGGCCGCCTCGTCGGCTGGAGCGAGTTTGCCGTGCGCGCCCTTCCCTGGTTCATCGGCATCCTCTCGCTCGCCTGGATCTACCGTACCGGCCGCGACCTGTTCAACGCGCGTGTCGCGCTCGTCGCCACCCTGGCGTTGTCCACTTCCGTGGTCTTCCTGGTCTACATGCATGTTGCCCGGTCTTACGGGGCCGCCATCCTCCTTGCCACAGTGGCCCTGTGGGGTTACTGGCAGGTTGCCCTTGCCCCGCGACCGCCCGGTATCGCTGGACGCCTCGCCCTTGTCCTGGGCGCGACCGGCCTGCTGTACGCGCACTACCTGTGCGCCCTCCTGTTGCCGGCGCTGGGTCTGTTTCACCTGCTCTTCGTGCGCAGGAGCCGCCGCTGGCGGCAGCCGGTGATTTTACTCTGCCTGGCATTTCTGCTGGCAATGCCCAACCTGACGGACCTTCTGGTCAGAATCAACCTGTTACTTCCGCTGGCGCAGCAGCCCACGTCCGCACTTCATGCTCCGGGTGCGATTTCGCAGATCATTCGATACCTGAGTAACGGCCTGCTCCACCCACAGTTTCCAGTCAATTCCCTTTTGATTGTGGCCCTCGTCGTCGTCACTGCCCACGCTGTCTGGCGTTACCGATCCCGCAGTCGACCACCTTCGGCAACCCTGTTCCTTGCGGTGACGGCGGCCTTCCTGCTGCTGCTGCTGCTGGGCACCAACGAATGGTTACGGGTGCTGGCGCCAGGTCGGGTTCGCTATCAGGCAGCCCTGTGGCCACCGGTCCTGTTACTCATTGGCGCCGTCGCGTACCTGCCCAAAAGCGATGTCATTCGCAGCGCAGGTCTGGCCCTGATCATATTTGCAGCTGTCGCCGGAACAAACGACTTCCTGACAGACGGGGAGCTGATCAGGCATTCCTGGTTCTGGAAAAAGCATCCTGTCTCCATCCCGATAACGCGGCTGATCGCTGAAAAAGCCAGTGAAAACAGCCTGCTGCTGCTGGATACCGGGACCTTCACGGACAGGAATCGCAGCTACGAGTTCTACACCGGTATGTGGGAAAGCCGTCGGGCAAGACTGAGACCGCACACTGACTCCCGAGCGTTGCTCGAACTGGCCTGGGGACACGACCGTGTCCTGCTGCTGTATCGCAAGTCAGTTGTGGACCAGGCGAACATCGACGAACACGTGAATCTTTTCAGTCAGCAGGGCTGGTCGCTGCACAGCAGCTGGCAGGACGACGAGGTGATCCTGCAGCAATATGATTCGCCGCTGTGGGCCGGCATTGTCGAGCAGACCGGCCTGCAGTTTGACAGAAACGTCCGGCTGACCGGCCTGGTGGCGGCCCGTCAGGGCGACCAGCTGGCGCTCAGGGTCGGCCTGCACAGTTCAGACGACTTGCTGCTCGCCCGCTACTCCCTGGCGGTACACGTCATTGACGCGCGCACTGGTGAGCGCGTCGTCCAGGGAGACGTCGGTGTCGGCCCAGGTACATTTGTCCCGGTCTACAGTGAAATGGACATCGGCGCCCTGCCCGGCGGCGACTACGAAGTGCAGGTCGCGCTTTACGACTGGCAGACCGGTGAACGCCTGAATGCCCGCGACCTGCAGACCGGCAATGTCAGCGACATGCACGTCCTGCATCAATTCCGCGTCGACTGACGGGGGTATGCCCTAAAGCAGCCGCAGCCACCATGTTACACTGACGAGCTGTCATTTACCGGAGCCCTGACTTGCCGGGCAAAAGCCTTGTCACCAGAAGCAAAGCTGCCATCTGGCTGTGGGCCCTGCTCCCCATGCTGCTGGCAGCCGGCATCGCCATTCCTGAACTGGACAGGGACGCTTTCAACGGCGACGAGCCCTTTTCCCTGTACGCTGCCGGAGCGATGGAAGAAGAAAACTGGTCTCTTGCCGATGTCAGGGACCACATCATTGCCGTGAACCCGCAGCAAGGCATGGGTTGGCCCATGTTGCTCTCCGCGTGGGGGCCGCGGGCAGGATGGGATGAACTGTCCATCCGGTCACTCTCCCTGTTCGCCGGCATCCTGACCCTTGCCCTGGTCTATCGAACGGGCAGGGAGTTCTTCTCTCCCGCGGCCGGCCTGGCGGCCACTTTCCTGCTAACCGGGTCTGTTTTCTTCCACGCCTACATGGTACACGCCCGCGCCTTTACCCTGGTCTCCATGTTTGCCGGCATATGTATCCTCGCCTACTGGCGTTCAGCCCTCGTGCCCGGACCCTTCAACCGAAGATTGCAGGCAGCCCTGTTGGTGGGGGCAACCGGTCTGCTCTTTTGGCACTATTACGGCGCGTTGCTTTTGCCCGCGCTGATGCTATTTCATATCTTTTTCGTTCCCAGGGGCCGTCAGTGGTGGCGCGTTATTGCCGTATTCGGCCTGGCGCTTCTGATCGCCACTGTGCAACTTTCCGCCTTTTTGGGTGGCCTTGATGCAACCTCGAGCGCCGCTGACCTGAAAAAGATCGCCCTGACGAATCCCGAGGTGATGCTGGACCTTGTTCATCACATCACGAACGGCTTGCTGCGCCTGCCCGCCTCATTCGGTGTTGCCCTGGTGGTCGCGCTGACGCTTGCCACGCTGATCACCGGCCACAGGCTGTGGCGCCAGACACACAAGGTTGGCCCCGGCTGGTTTCTGCTGTTTATAGCGCTCGCCCTTGTCAGCCTGGTCCTGTTGACCAACCACCTTGTCCCGTCAATTGGAAAGACGCGGATTCGCTATTTCATGCCCGTCTGGCCGCTGACTGCCCTGCTGGCCGGGGCCGGCTTGTGGCGGCTGTTGCATCGGCGTCGTCAGTGGTTGACAGTCCTGCTTCTTCTCTGGCTGGTCCCGGGAGCGTATCTCTTCCTTTTCACCGACTTTCGCTACGGGTTGGGCGCCTTTCGTCGCACGGATATCCACAGGGTGTACCGGGTCCTTGAAAGCCGCGCCAATCCCGCGGATATGCTGGTGACAGACAGCGCCACCAAAGAATTCGACAGGGAGCTGTTGCACGTCCGCATGCAACAACTGCCTTTCAGAATAATCACGCGGGGCCGGGATGACCCCCTCGATCGCGTGTTGCCACTGCACGCGGCGCATCCATTTGTCTGGCTGCTGTTTAATGCCGGGGATGCTGACCTTCTGACAACCCTGCGGGAAAGAACCGGCCTCGTTCACTGCGAGCGGGTTGTGGACGAATGGGGTTTTGTGCTGGAACGACTCTCCTGGTCCGCGGCACATTGTTCGGCCGGCCCCGTTCGGCTGCAATTCACAGACGGCATCGGGTTGACAGGAAGCAGGATCATCCTGACGGACGGACTGCTTCGCCTTGAAGCCGGCCTCGGCAGCGAAGACTCCAACCTGCTCGCCCGCTACTCCATCGCCATCCACGTCATCAATCCGCTCACCGGCGAACGGGTTGGCCAGGGAGACGTTGGCGTTGGCCCAGGCAGCTTCATACCCCTCAGCAGTACGATTGACGTCAGCGAACTGTCAGCCGGCGACTACGAAGTGCAGGTCGCGCTCTATGACTGGCAGACCGGCGACCGCCTCAATGCGCGCGACCTGCAAACAGGCGCCGTCAGCGACATACACGTTCTGCATCGTTTCCACATCCCGCAATGACTCAGGTTGCGCTGATTTTCTGTACACTGGACGTCAACCGGGGCAGGTCGGGAAGCGCTTCTCCTGCCATTCGGGAAGGGACTGATTGAAAGCAATTGCGGAAGTTCCCCCTGGCAACAAACACTGGTTGTGGATGCTGCCGGTATTTCTTTTGACGGCTGCCTTGACCGTTCCACTGCTTGATTACGATGCCTTCCATCTCGATGAAACCTTTTCCATGTTTGCTGCCGGGGTAAACCGCAGCGGCCCGCATTCATTCGCCGAGGTCTGGAATGCCATTTACGAGCGGTCCGCAGAACAGGCGCTTGGCTGGCCCCTGCTGCTCTCCGCCTGGGTCCAGTTTGCCGGCTGGAGCGAGGTGGCGGCCCGCGCCATCCCGTTTTTCGGCGGCACGCTGGCCATGGCCATGGTCTACCGTACGGGCCGCGCGCTGTTTAATCGCAGCGTCGGCCTGTACGCCTGTCTGTTGCTGGCCGGCTCTGCGTTTTTCCTGGCCTTTTTCTCGATTGCCCGCGCCTTTTCACTGGTGGCTCTCCTTGCCACACTAACCCTGTTCTGCTACTGGCGCATTGCCCTGCAGCGCGGCAGCAGGGCCGGACGTGGAACCCTTGCGGGGTACGCTTGCGGCAGCGTCGGACTGCTGTATTTGCACTATTTTGGCGCCCTGCTGCTGCCCTCGTTGTTCCTCTTTCACCTGCTCTTCGTGCCGAAGAAGCGCCAATGGTGGAAGCCGGTGGTCCTGACGGGTCTGGCACTGCTGGTTGCCTCACTGCAATTACCTGTCTTTCTGTATGGCCTGGAACGTTCCGTCTCGAACAGTTTCGTAAACGAACATGCGCTGAATCCGGCAGAAATTCTGCAACGCCTTGTCCGGTTTCTCGGCAATGACCTGGTCAACCCCTCTATAGCCGCAGGCTGGCTGTTGTTCGTTCTGGTCCTGCTCCTGCTGCTGCTGCTGGCAATCAAAATTCATCGCAGCGCCCGCTTTTCCGATCCCTTTCTGTTCCTCGCCTTCACCTCCCTCGCCGTGCTGGTCATTATCCTTGCAGCCAACGAGGCGGTTCAGGTGTTGCTGTCAAACCGGATTCGCTACCTCATCACGCTTTGGCCGCTGACAGCCCTGCTGGCCGGCGCCGCCCTGCAACGGCCCGGCATCAGACACAGGGCCCTGGTGACGGGATTGCTGGCCTTCTGGCTGATAATCGGGGCGCACACCGTATTGGCCAACACGTTTCGCTACAAGGTGAATTACCTGAAACGCTCCGATGTCCATCACGTGTTTCGCGTCATGAAGGAGCGCCTGTCGGAGACCGACTTCCTGATTCTGGATTACGAGGCTGAAATAGAAGATCCGGGCAGAATCTATACCAGGGCCCTGGGCATACCCTACAAGATCATCTACCGGGACCGCGATGAACCGCTCAAAAGTGTCATGCCGGTCCATGCGGACTACACCTGGGCCTGGATGTTTTTCCTCCTGCAGGACAGGGCACTCATCGAACCCCTGGCCCGGGAGTTGGGACGCTATTTTTGCGACCACGTGTACGACGGCCAGGGCTTTACCCTGGAGCGTTACGCCCTGTCACCGTCACATTGTCCACAAGCGCCGCCGAAATTCGCCTTCGACAGAAATGTCTGGATGACAGGGCCCGATGTCCGGCTTGAAGATGGTTCCCTGAGTCTTTACGCCGGCCTGGGCAGCCAGGACGACTACCTGCTCGCGCATTACTCTCTGGCCGTGCACGTCATTGACCCGCGCAGCGGCCGGCGCGTGGCCCAGGGCGACGTCGGTGTCGGGCCGGGCTCGTTTGTCCCGGTCAGGAGCGACATCGATATCAGCGCCCTGCCCGCCGGCGCTTACGAAGTGCACGTGGCGCTCTACGACTGGCAGACCGGCGCACGGCTCTCCGCCCGCAACCTGGAGAGCGCTGAGGTCAGCGACATGCACGTCCTGCATCGCTTCCACGTCGACTGAGCCCTTCAGCTCCCAACCCCGGTCAGTGCCCCGTGCTATAGTGACTGTCGCTCTCGTGAGAAGAATAATTCATGCCCGGATTAACCAGTTCCCGTCGCGCTGCCCCGCCAGTCTGGTTGTGGGCCCTGCTGCCCATGTTGCTGGCCGCTGCCCTGGTCGTGCCCGCTTTCACCAGGGATGTCTTCGACGTCGACGAAGCTGCGACCATGATTGGCGCCGGCGCGCGTCATCCGGGCCCCTACTCTCCTGCTGAAGCAATCAGGGCTTTCACTTCCCGCTGGCCGGACCATCCCTGGGGCCATGTGGTCGCCTTTGCATTGTGGGGTCGCCTGGTCGGCTGGAGCGAATTCGCCGTACGTGTTCTTCCCTGGTTATGCGGGTTGCTCACCATCGCATGGGTCTACCGCCTCGGCCGTGACCTGTTCAGCGCGCGCATCGCCCTGGTCGCCACGTCGTTGCTGGCGACTTCCGTTTTATTCCTCGCCTACATGCACAACGTCCGCCCCTACTCGGCTGCCATGCTTTTCGCCGCCATTGTCCTGTGGGGCTACTGGCGCGTCGCGCTTTGCGCACGTCCGCCCGGCCATGCTGCCCGCCTGGCCCTGGTCGCGGGTGCCACAGGGCTGCTCTACGCACACTACTTCGCTGCCCTGTTGTTGCCTGCGCTGGGGCTTTTTCACCTGCTCTTCGTGCGCAAGAACCGCCGTTGGTGGCAACCGGTGCTGCTGCTGGCCCTGGCTGCCCTGTTCGCGGCGGTACAGATTCCCGATCTGATCGGAGGCATTCGCCACAATCAGGCAAAGGGAAATCTGCATGTCGACGCCTTGCACTACCCGGAAGTTGTCTCCCTGCTCCTGCGCTACCTGAGCAGCGATCTGCTCAACCCGCGACCACCTTTCAATGCCCTGCCGGCCCTTGCCCTGCCCCTGTCACTGGGCATTGTTGTCTGGCGCGTGTACAGGCAAGGCCGGCAAGCAGGAGCCGTTCAATTCCTGACATTGACTGCCGGTTTCCAGTTGTTGCTGCTCATTGGCGCCAACGAATGGTTGCGGGTGATGGATCGCAAACGCATTCGCTATCTGGTAACCCTGTGGCCGACTGCCATGCTGCTCATCAGCACGGCTGCAAGTTACATTCCGCGTCGGCCCTTCAGAATCGCGGCGCTCATCCCGATCGCCCTGATCGCCTTTGCCGGGGCGAGGGATTTCCACCAGGAAGGAAGACTGGTCAATCACTCGTGGCAGTGGAGGAAGTTACCCGTCTCCATCCCGGTCACCGACATCATCGCCCGTGAGGCCGCTGCGAACGCCTTGCTGGTGGTGGACTACCAGGCCTTCGTCAAACGAAACCGCAGCTATGAATTCTATACCGGCGCCTGGGGTGAGCGCAGGATTGAACTGAATTCGGATGTCTCGCCGGACGAGCTGCTCTCCCGGGCAGAGGGTTACGAAGCGCTCTGGATTGTGGTGCGGGGAGACCAGGCAGGTCATCTGAAAGTCCCTGACCTCGCTGAGCGCTTCCGGCAAGCCGGCTGGCTGCTCTGCCGTTCCATCAGGGAAAAGGACATTTACCTTGCGTTGCTGGTCTCTCCCGCTGCAGAACCTGACAGAAACTGCCCGGTCAAATCCCTGCAACTGCATTTCGAGCGTGATATTGAACTGGCCTGGCCGGAAGTCGTGTCATCCGGCGGACAGCTACGAGTCGATGCTGTCATTCGCAGTGTCGACGACACTCTGCTGGCCCACTATTCCCTGGCCGTGCACGTCATCGACCCGCGCAGCGGCGAGCGCGTGGCCCAGGGCGACGTCGGTGGCAGGGCGGGCACATTTGTCCCCGTCAGAAGCGACGTCGATATCAGCGCCCTGCCGGCCGGCGCCTGGGAAGTGCACGTCGCGCTCTACGACTGGCAGACCGGCGAACGACTGAATGCCCGCAACCCGGAGACGGGTGAAGTCAGCGACATGCACGTCCTGCATCGCTTCCGGATCGGCTGAGCCAGCCTCCACGGCGCTCAAACAACCAGTGCTATACTGACTGGCCATGATCGCGCAGATTGCGAACATGCCGCGCAGCGCACGCGACACGCAGGCTACCCCACCCTTTTGGTTGTGGGCGCTGCTGCCCCTGCTGCTGGCTGCCATTCTTGCCATTCCGCTGCTGAATGTCGATGGATACAACGGCGATGAAACCTGGCATCTCGATTCAGCTGGAATCATGTTGGATGAGCCACGTCACCTGACAGAAGTCTGGAACAAGACGGCGCCACGGGTAGCTCCTGGCTGGCCAGTTCTGATTGCAAGCTGGGCGCGTTTCGCAGGCTGGAGCGAGCTTGTCATCAACAGTTTGGGAACTTTTGCGGGATTGCTCACCATTGCCCTCGTGTACCGCGCCGGAAGAGATATTTATTCACCGGCCGCCGGCGTGATTGCGGCTGCCTTACTCACTACTTCTGTCTTCCACCTCGCCTATATCCTTCGCGCGGGTCCCTACGCCGGAGTTGCCTGCTTTACCGCGCTGGTTATATGGAGTTACTGGAAGAGCGCCATTGCTTCCCGGCCTGCAGGAAAGAGGGCGGAGGCGGGTTTACTGGCTGGAAGCGCCGGTCTGCTGCTTACGCATTATTTGAGCGCCCTGATGCTCCCCCTGCTTGGTCTTTTCCACCTCCTTTTCGTCCCGAAAGGTAAACGTTGGTGGAAAACCGTGTTCATATTCGCTTTGGCGGCCCTCGCCGGAGTCCTGCAGGTTCCGCACATCCAGAGCGGGCTCGCCTACACAGTAAATGAAGACCTGGGGTCTGAAATTCATTCGGTACCCAGCCTTCTGTACCTGCTTTTGTCAGGTCTCACCAATGGCATTTTCCATATCTCCACACCAGCGGAAGAGGTGCTTGCATTCGGGCTGTTTCTTTTCCTGGCCGCAAGCTTTGTCTGGCACCTCCGCAGCGGCGGCACGGGCAGCGCATTCTGGTATCCGGGAGTTTTGTTTGTTTCATTTCTGGCTCTGATAATCATCACAAATGAAATACTCAGGGTCATTGGCCACACCCATGAACGCTATTTGATGCCCCTGTGGCCCCTGGGCGCAGTGTTGGCAGGAGCCACACTTGCGCGACTTCGACGTCGATATCGCCCATGGGTCATCGGGTTCCTGACGCTCTGGCTTGGCCTTGGCACGTGGCTGATTTCGGCAACGACCTGGCGCTATGAACTGGGACATTTTTTTCGTACAGATATCCACCACGTCGCTGCCGCGGCGCGCGATCATGTTGCCGAACAGGACGGCCTCGTCGTGCGTCTGGACCAATCGTGGCGTGGCATCAGACAGGATACCTGGTTGGTCCAGATGGGTAAAATGAAGTTTGATTTTGATGTTTACCTGTCCGGGCGAGATGATATTCTGTCATCAGTGTTGGCCGCCAGGGCATCACATCCTTATGTCTGGTTGCTCAGGCATCAGCAGCAAATCGCGCATTCCTCGATCGAGGCCTTCGAGGCAGGGACCATCATCTGCGAACGAGTACTGGACAAATGGGGTTACAAACTGGAACGCTACACAGGAACCGAAGCACGTTGCCCCCATGATACGCTTCGCCTGGAATATGAGCATGGCGTCAGCCTGGGCGGCACAATTTCAAACCTCGGGCACAAGGTTCTTCAGATGGAAGTCCATTTGTTCAGCAATGACGCGCAGCTCCTCGCCCACTACTCCCTCGCCCTGCACGTCATTGACCCGCGCAGCGGCCGGCGCGTTGCCCAGCGCGACGTCGGCGTCGGGCCGGGCAGCTTCGTCCCGGTCAGAAGCGACATCGATATCGGCGCCCTGCCGGCCGGCGCCTGGGAAGTGCACGTGGCGCTCTACGACTGGCAGACTGGCGAACGGCTCTCCGCCCGCAACCCGGAGACGGGTGAAGTCAGCGACATGCACGTCCTGCATCGCTTTCACATCAATTGAATTCAGTCGAAATCCGCCGGCAGCTGCGGCTTGCGCTGCATCTCGAAGAAACGCAACAACTGGTCATGCGTCACCCGGCGGGTAGAGAGCGCCGCGGGGAGTTCGTCTTCCGCGAAAAAGGTCGCCTCTCCGGTTTCCTGAAAAGACGCGGCCTCGCTCGCATGCACGACCGGCACGTCTTCCAGCAGTTCGCACTGGAAAAACAACTTGTAGATGTGAAAGACGTGTGGCGTATGCCCATGCAGGCGCCGGTCGTAGAGCGCCAGCAAGCGCGTCGCTCTTACGCGCCAGCCACTCTCCTCAAACACCTCGCGCGCCGTGGCATCGCCCGGCGTTTCGTTGATCTCCGCATAGCCGCCAGGCAAGGTCCAGCGCCCGTCATCCAGATATTCACGCACCAGCAGGAGGCGTCCCTCACGAAACACCACGCCCCGTACGTCGACCTTCGGTGTCGCATGCCCACGCTCCTGCTCCAGCAGCAGGCGAAGCTGCGGCAGGTCCGCATCGCTGCCCACGGCCAGCATCTCGGCGGCGACGTCGCACAGCTTTTCATAGCGCTCGCGGTCCCAGGCCTGCGGATCGTAATAAAGGCCGGTTTGGGCCAGCGCCTGAATCTGTCGCGCGAAGGCGAGCCAGGGGGAATCCATGGGCGACTCCTGATCCTTTTGCCGGGAGAACTATAACAGCCAACCCGCCCGTCCCTTCAGGGCGGGCGTTGGGCAGAAAGGGGCGGGTATACTGGTTGCATGTGCGGGACAGCAGCAGCGGCCAGGCCATGAACGCCAGAACAAGGCGGCGGGCCCGCCGGCGCGGGGGACGGGCCGGCACGCGCCTGCACGGACTTGCCGACGACCCCGGCAGCGTGCTGGACGAAGTCAACGCATGGGGTCTGCTGGCAACCTGGCAGGAAGCACAACACCGCGACATCACCCCCTTCGGGCCGGATGCATTCCGCGGTTTCATACCGCGCGCCTGGGTCGGTGTGGCGCTGTGGTACAAGCGGAAGGGGTACTATTTCTACGACCGTCTGCGCCTGCTTGGGATCTGGGCCCTGCGCAACGAGGCAGATGGCATCGACGTCGTCTGCGGCCTGCGCACCCTGCACTATTCGTTGCCTTTCTTCAGCGCCGAGAGCTATTACCACCGCATCAGGCGGGAATTCCGCACCTGCTACAAGGACAATGGCCGCCCACCGGAGGCAACGGCCATTCGCTACTCCAGCAACTGGGATCCGGCGCGCCGCCTGGACATACGCCGTGAACTTGAGGAAACGCTGCAGCAATGGGCGCTGCATCCTGACTGGTAGTTCTTTCGTTTCGTACAGACTGTGTGAAACCTGTCCGCCGCAATAACCCGGACTGAACTTGACTCGCCCCCAATCCTTCGCCATCATGCCAGTTGTCGAATCGACAGGGGGAATTCATGTCCTCTCGCGTTGCGGAAGACGTGCGCCGGCTGCCTCCTTCCGGCATTCGCCGCTTCTTTGATATCGCCGCCGGCATGGAGGACGTCATCTCGCTCGGCATCGGCGAGCCGGACTTCCCCACCCCTGCCCACGTCGCGCGCAAGGCTGCCGACAGCCTGTTGAACGGTGGCACCGGCTACACGGCCAACGCCGGCACGCCCGAACTGCGCAACGCCATCAGCGACTACAACGAAGAGCTTTACGGCCTGCGCCATGACCCGCAGGACGAGGTGCTGGTGACGGTGGGCGCCAGCGAGGGACTTTTCCTCGCCATGCGGGCCCTGCTCAACCCGGGCGATGAAGCGCTGGTGGTGGAGCCCTGTTTCGTCAGCAACCCGGCGGCCGTGAAAATGGCCGGCGGCGTATGCGTGCCGGTTGCCACCGACGTCGCCCGTGACTTTCAGGTGACCGCTGCTGCGCTGCAGGGACGGGTCACGCCACGCACGCGCGCCATCCTGATCAACTATCCCAACAACCCCACCGGCGCTGTGCTGACTGACGAGCACCTCATGCAGGTCGCGGCCGTGGCGCGGGCCAACGACCTGGTCGTGGTGGCTGACGAAATCTACGAGCGGCTGGTGTACGGCCACCGCCATCGCTGTTTCGCCACGCTGCCGGGGATGCGCGAGCGCACCATCCTGCTCAGCGGCATGAGCAAGTCCTTCTCAATGACCGGCTGGCGCATCGGCTATGCCTGTGGCCCGCCGGACCTGCTGGCCGCCATGTCCCGGCTGCACCAGTACCTGACGATGGCGGCGCCCACCATGGGCCAGGTCGCCGCCCTGCAGGCCCTGCAGCAGGGTCACGCTGACGTCGAGGCCATGCGCTGCGAGTACGACCGTCGCCGCCGTCTGCTGGTAGACGGCCTTAACGACATCGGTTTGCCCTGCTTCGAACCACGTGGCGCTTTCTATGCCTTCCCGGACGTGAGCGGCTGCGGGCTCGATGACAACACTTTCAGTGAACGCCTGCTGAGCGAGGAGCGCGTCGCCGTGGTTCCCGGCAGCGCCTTTGGCGCCAGTGGCTCCGGCTTCGTGCGCGCCAGCTACGCCACCGGTTACGCACAGCTGGAGCAGGCACTGGATCGTATGAGACGTTTTGTGCGCCGGCTCCACTGATTCGCAAAACCTGACCAATCAGTCCAATTAAGTCCATTATGGAATCCGCGGTATACTCGCATCATGCGCAGCCGCGCCCGGGAGCCTTTTCAGTGAATCACATAAATTTGAAGATCACCCTCGAACGAGAGGGTGAAGAGCCCATTTACCGGCAATTGATTCGTCACATCCGCATGCAGATTGAAAGCGGCAGCCTGGAGGCCGGCGCGCGCCTGCCGGCCAGCCGCGACCTGGCCCATCAACTGGGCGTGAGCCGCATCAGCGTCGTCAACGCCTACGCCGAATTGCGCGCCCAGGGCTGGCTCAGTGCCCATGCCGGGCGCGGCACTTTCGTGGCTGCCAAAAATGGCAAGTCCGGTGACGACCTGAACGAAAACCCCGGCCCCGCCGTCCATCCACCGGACGTGCCTACGGTGCCGCATCGCGCGGTGCGTGAGATGATGCGTCTGGGCCGCAAGCACGGGGTCATCAGTTTCAGTCACGGTTCGCTGTCGACGGACCTCTTCCCCATGCAGCAACTGCGCGATGCCATCAATGCCGTGCTCATGCGCGACGGCGCGCGCGCGCTGGGATACGAGCCGCCGGAAGGATACGGGCCGCTGCGCGGCGCCGTGCGTGATTACGTCAGCGCCCTGGGCATCCAGTGCAGCAGCAATCAGGTGCTCATCACCGGTGGCACGCAGCAGGGCGTCGACCTTGTCGTGCAGGCGCTGCTCACCGAAGGGGAACTCATCGTTACGGAGAATCCAACCTATCTGGGCATTCTCGATATCGCCCGCGCCCGGCGCGTGCAACTGCAGGGCATCGAGATGGACCGTGACGGCATCCGGCTGGACATGCTGGAGAACTTCATCATTGAGCACAGCCCCCGTCTGATCTACGTCATGCCCAACTTCCACAACCCCACCGGCTGCGTCATGCCGCTGCATCGCCGGCGTCAGTTGCTCAATCTGGCCAACGCCTACCGCACCCCGTTACTGGAGGACGGGATCTATCACGAGTTTCGCTTCGAGGGCGAGAACCTGCCGCCCCTGAAATCGCTGGACGACACGGGCATCGTGCTGCACGTCAGCGCCTTTACCAAAATGATGCTGCCCGGCCTGCGTATCGGCTACCTCATCAGCGACGCGCGTCACCACGAGCGTCTGGTGCGGATCAAACATGCCGCCGACATCTCCACGCCCGGCCTGAACCAGCGCGCCATCCACCTGCTGCTGGAACGCGGCCTGATGGCACAGCAACTGAAACGCAATATCTACGAACTGAAACGCCGGCGCGATGCAGCGCTGGATGCCGCCGCCCGCCATTTGCCCCCCGGCACTCACTGGGAACTGCCGGAGGGCGGGCTGTTTCTCTGGGCGGAACTGCCGCGCAGCGGACCCAACGCCGCCGAACTCTATATCACCGCCGTCCATTGCGGCGTTTCCTATGCCATCGGCAATGTCTTCCACACCAACAGCCGCGGCGCCTGGCACATACGCATCAATTTCGGCGCCCACCCACCGGCCATCATCGAACGCGGTTTCCAGCGCCTGGGCCGCGCCTGGCGTGAACTGGCCTGCGATTACGAGGAAATCGACCGGGCGGCGCTGCTCTAGCCCTGGCAACTGCGAAAGCCGTACCTGCCGAACACTATCCCCCGGGACAGCCTGAAGGGCCGGCGGGCCTTTCCAGTTCCGGGTGGAACCAGAGCATGGTGGTGCCCCTGCCATAGCCCGGCGTGGCATAACAGCGAACGACCTGGAAGTCCTGCTCCACCAGCCAGCTGTCCAGTCGCGGGTACTCCTCCAGCCGCCCTTCATCGAGGATCAGGGCGCGAGGATCCGCCAGAGGCCACATCTGCCTGTCCTGGTTCAGAAAACCGGGAATCGATCCGGTGCGGTCGATGAAAAGAAACATGCCGTAGAAATTCAGTCGGTGCCACATCCCTGCATGGAAATAGTGTTCCCCGGCAACCACAATGTCTTCTTCAGGCAGCAGGGCGTCAATGTCTCTGCCGATTTCACTCATTGACTCCAGAAATTCAATTCTTGCCAGCGTTGGAGGAAAGTGGGCCGCTTCCACGTGGCGCAGGGCAAAGAGCATCGGTACCGATAGCAAAAGGGCCAGCACAGCGATCGGCACAGTATTGTCTGCGGACTCCGGTGCAGAAACCGACAACTGTTTGACAACAATGCCAAACAGCGTGCAGTAAACGGGAAAAACCAGCGCCAGGTAAGGGCCACCATGGGTTAGCAGGGCAGCAAGGAAAAACAGCGCGACGCCGGCAACAAAAATTGTTGGCGTCAGGGTTATTGCCTTGCGCCGGCTTCGAACCAGCGAGAACAGGACGACGACCATCAAGGCTGACTCGAAGGGGTTGAGCCAGACCTGCGTCAGTGTGGCACTCAACAGACGGTTAAGGGCCGGGGGCTTCTCAATACCGGCAAGCGCTTCCCAGGCAAAGGTCCTGCGAAGGAGTTGCGGCAGTTCCGCCAGCGTGATGCCCGGCAACGCAATGTGATATGTCAGCCAGAACAAAAAGGCCAGCGCGCAGCCGGCCAGAAAACTCCCGAAGTGCGCCCGATGCCAGGCTTCACCCCGGCGCGTCCCGCGCACACATTCAATGGCGCCGGCGACAAGGAAAATCACGGTGAAGAATGCAGCATAAACGTGTCCTTCAACGGCAATTGCCGAGCAAAAGCCACAGAGAAAACTGAAGACACGGGGACGTTTTGCCGCAGGGCTGCGCGAGCGGAGCCGGCACCAGAGCGCGATGATGAGCATGGTGGGGACAAAATTAAAGCCTTTTGCCAGGTTGTACTGGAGAGGCACGAGGCCGACCAGCGCCAGCGCTGCCATCCCTGCGATCCTGCCGTACAGCCTCCGCGCCACCAGCCAGGTAAAGGGCACGGCCAGCCAGGCCACCAGCAACCAGAAGAACCGGCCCTGCAGCAGGCCCGTGCCAACCACTCCCATCCAGGCGCCCGCGAGAACCCACGTGGCAGGGAAATCGAACCAGGTGTTTACATTCCTGTGTGGCGATGCAGTCAGAAAACGGGCCGGCTCCTCGTAAGACATCCTCGAGGTCGCGATCACGTGATACTCATCGCCATCGTTGGGATGCGGCACACGTCCATGCAAATGCAGGGTCAACGCCAGCTGCACAGCGACAATGACCAGCACCAGGGCCCCGACCCGCAAGCGGACCGGGCTGTGCCACACCCCGCGCCACCAAAGCCACGCCAGGAAGCCGGTCAGCATCGTCATCAGGACGAGGCTGGTGAAGAGCGCCCGGTCGTTAAAAAAGGGCAAGGGGATAACGTATTCATTTTCAGGCAGCAAAAGGCGCAGCAGGACGTAGACGACCGGCAGGGCGCCCACCCCGACCGCCAGCAACAGCCGCGCCCGACCCTGCGAAAGCTCGCGCCGGCCAGGCTGCAGCGGATGACCGCGCCGCCGGGCCAGACCCAGAGCGAAAGGGATCACCATGATGCCGGCCGCCTGCAGTTGCACCAGGGTCGATGACAGGGGAAAGTGCGCCAGTCCCGGCGGGTTGGTGCTGCGGATGACCAGCAGGACGAGGAAAAACAGCGCCCCGGCGCCGGACAGGGTGAAGAGTGTCCCGGACTTCATGTAAGCGGGGAGGCTCCTGCATTCGGGACAAGGTGTGCCTGTGGGCGACAAGGCGTGCCCGCGGGCGACATGATATGTCGCCCCTACACCATCGTTGGTAGGGGCGATTTATCAAATCGCCCGCCCCGTCGGCATATCCCGCACGGGTAGCGAGGGCGCAAGCCCGAAGCATCCCTGGAAAGGGGTAGCGAGGGCGTAAGCCCGAAGCACACCAACGGTGCCATTTTAGCGAGGGCGCCAGCCCGAAGCACGCCAACGGCGCCATTTAGCAAGGGCGCAAGCCCGCAGCATCCCGCAGGGGCAATTTATCAAATCGCCCACCCCAACAAACGCCGCAGGGGTAGCGAGGGCGTAAGCCCGAAGCACGCCAACGGCGCCATTTAGCAAGGGCGCAAGCCCGCAGCATCCCTCAGGGACGATTTATCAAATCGCCCACCCCGACCAGTTTACTGGATACAGGAACTGGATGCGGTGAACGTCATCGTGCGGTTATTTGCGTCAGCACAGTTGTCGCTGATGCCAGGCATGGGCAATTTCTGAAATCCACCAAACTCGCCACTCCCGCAAGGGGGTACAGCCAGACAGACTGTGAGCCACGCCGTCAGTGAGTGAGGCGTCTTCTCAGGACCAGGCCTCCCCAGGTGGAGCCCCACGCCGGCTGCTGGTGGCGCTGACCGGACCGGTCAGGCCCTCGTCCATTTCCAGATAGTGGACCCGCCCCTCATCATCCGGCCCCATGGCAAAGGTGATGATGTCCAGCGAGGATACGGACACCGCGAGCCGGTTGTCAGCCGTGGCAACAATCAGGCCCGAACTGACCGCATCGACCTGATTCTGATCCACCCGCAGGATCCGCACAGTGTTGCCATCCGCATCGAGTTCATGGATATCGACCGCGGCAGTCCCGTCCAGGAGAGTCACGTAGAAGAGTTGCGCCAGCGCGCCCAGGTTGGCGAAGTGCCGGCTGGTGACTGGCCGGGCATCTGTCGCCACCTCCGGCTCTTCCTCTGGCTCAACCTCAGGTTCTTCCACGCCGGGATAGTGCACGTTTCCCGGTGTGAAGGAGGTCACCGTGAAGGCCGGCCCGTCGCTTGCCTGGCCACTGCCGTCGCTCCCGGCATCATCGGTGGCCTGAGCCACTGCAGCGACCGGGCCCCTGGCATGAAAGACGTGAACGACGCCATTGGCCTGGCGCGGGGCCCCCGGTGGAGTGGCGGGGCTGACATAGCCTAAACCGGAACGTTCGCAAACGGCAAGGTGCTCCACGAGGGAATTGCCGGCAAATTCGTTGGCGTCACCGGCGAACAACTCGACCGCGACGCCGTTGCTGTCACTGGTTTCGTTGCCGCAGGCCGTAACCAGTGTGTAGCCCGCCGGAAACTGGAAGAGCCGTTCCTCGACCTGGCGCGGGAAGCTCCAGTGGCGCAGCACATAGTCGCCAGGCAGGAGCGTGTCCGGTGAATTCAGCCTGACCGTAACCCCGTTCAGGTCTTTCAGGGCGACAAAGCCGTCGACTTCATCATCCAGCGTCAAGGCGCTGCGCAACAAGCTGGCGTCATCCCCCGTGGCGGCCAGTGGGTTGCCGGAACTGTCACAGAATGCCAGCGACAGGCTCGCGGGCGACATGACCGCGCCCACCCAGAAGAAGGTGTGCGCATCCCACTTTCTCAAATCGAGGGTCGCCAGCGTGGCGTCATCACTGAAGCAACCCGACTGCTCCGGAGACGTGATGACCGTCAACTGGTGGACTTCGGCCGTCTGGGCCTGCGCCAGGTTGGTCAGACCGGCCAACAGGGACAGTACAACCATGACAGGCGTAATGCGGTGCATGATCGTACGAGTGGTCATGTAGCCTCCGCAGAAATCGGCTGATTACCGAAAACAGCTACCCGAACCGGGGCACTGTCGGTTGGCATTCACAGCCAAAAACTATAGACTCTGCGCCGTTACTTCGCAAGCGGATGGGCCAATGAAGGCGGATCTGGACCGGTTGATGGCCGAACGCGACCTGCAGGCCGTCGTCGTCGTGGGTGAGGAACTCTACAGCGCAGAGCGTGACTATCTCGGCAATGGCGCGCGGGTGACGGGCGGCCTCGTCATCAAGGTACGCGATGCGGCGCCGGTGATGGTCGTCAACCCCATGGAAATCGAGGAGGCCGCCGCGAGCGGGCTGGAGGCCGTCAGTTGGCAGGAACTGGGCTGGGCGCAACTGCTGCAGGAAGCGGAGGGCGATCGCGAGCGCATCCAGGCCCGCCTCTGGCAGCGCGCCCTGCGGCACGTGCAGGTGCCGCCCGGCCGCGTCGGCATCTATGGCACGGCCGCCGCGCAGAAACTGGTCGAACTGCTGCCTGATTTGCAGGAACTGGATGGTTACGAGTTCTGCGGTGAACGCGGCCTGACGCTCTTTGACGAGGCCTCCATGACCCGTGACGGGGAGGAAATGCTGCGCATCCGGCGTGTCGCCGACGGCACCAACGCCACACTGCGCGCCACCTGGGATTTCATCGCCGGCCATCAGGCAATCGCTGACGTCGTTTGCGATGCCGCCGGCCGGCCACTGACCATTGGCGCCCTGCGCCGACGTGTCCGCCGCATTCTGCTGGATCATGATCTGGAAGACACCGGCATGATCCTCGCCCAGGGGCGCGACGCCGGGTTTCCGCACAGCCGCGGTCAGGACGACCAGCCGCTGCGCTGCGGCCAGACCCTGGTCTTCGATCTTTTCCCGCGCGAATACGGTGGTGGCTATCACCACGACGTCACCCGCACCTGGTGTCCGGGTTACGCGCCTGACGAGGTCGCGACCATCCACGACGTTGTGTCGCGCGCCTTCCGGATCGCGCTGGACGCCTGGGCGGAACCCGGACAGCCGGCCTGTGAATTGCAGGAAGCGGTGCTCGACTTCTTCGAAGACGCCGGCCACCCCACCGCGCGCAGCGAACCCGGCACCTCCGTGGGCTACGTGCACAGCCTGGGGCATGGCCTGGGCCTCGCCATTCACGAGCGACCCTCGCTGTCCCACCTGGGCGATGACCGCCTGCAGGTTGGCAACGTCATCAGTATCGAGCCCGGGCTCTACTACCCGGAGCGCGGTTTCGGCCTGCGCCTGGAGGACACGATCACCATCGACGAGGGCGGCGCGCTGGTCACGCTGACCGACTTTCACAAGGAACTGCTGCTGCCACTGCAGGGTTGAGGAATGCAGATATGACACCAGGGACGGAAAACTGCCCCTTGCGAGTGGCCATCATCGGTTCCGGGCCGTCGGGTTTCTACGCCGCCGAACGGCTGCAACGCGAGCGCGGGCTGGACGTGAGCATCGACATGTTCGAACGGCTGCCCACGCCCTACGGGCTCGTCCGCGGGGGCGTGGCGCCCGATCACCAGAAGATCAAGTCCGTCACCCGTGTCTACGATCGCATCGCCGGCAAGGCGGGCTTTCGCTTCTTCGGCAATATCACCTTTGGCAGCGACATTCACCTGGAAGACCTGCAGGCCCACTATCACGCGGCGATCTTCGCCGTTGGCGCCCAGACCGACCGTGAACTGGGCATTCCGGGGGAAGATCTGCCTGGCAGCCACGCTGCCACCGAATTCGTCGCCTGGTACAACGCGCACCCGGATTATCGCGACCGCTGTTTCGACCTGTCCACCAGCGACGTGGCCGTCATCGGCCTCGGCAACGTCGCCATGGACGTGGTGCGCATCCTCGCCCGCACGCAGTCCGAGTTGCACGAGACCGACATCGCCGACCACGCGCTGGCGGCGCTGGCCGGCAGCGAGGTGCGCAACATCCACGTGCTGGGGCGACGCGGCCCGGCGCAGGCCGCCTTTACCAACCCGGAAATTCGTGAACTGGGCGAAATGGCGGACGCGGAGGTCATCGTCGCGCCCGAGGAAGTGGAACTTGATCCGCACAGCCGCATTTTCATCGACAGCGGCGAAAGTCGCACGGCCACCCGCAACGTCGAAATCCTGACCAACTATTCGCAGCAGGAACCCCGGGGCCAACGCCGACGCATCATCATGCGCTTCCTCACCTCGCCGGTCGAGATTCTGGGCGACGGGCGCGTCGAAGCCATCCGCCTGGTGCGCAACGAACTGCAACTCCACGACAACGGCTATCTGAGCGCGCGCCCCACCGGCATCTTCGAGACCATTCCGGTCGGGCTCATCTTCCGCTCGGTCGGCTATCGCGGGGTGCCCCTGCCGGGCATCCCCTTTTACGATGCCTGGGGCATCATCCCCAACCGGCAGGGACGGGTGCTATGCGAGCAGGACAGCGAGGAATCCCTGCCCGGCCTCTACGTGGTCGGCTGGATCAAACGCGGCCCCAGCGGCGTCATTGGCACCAACAAGCCGGATTCCGTCGAGACGGTCATGACGCTGCTCGATGACCTCGCCAACGGGCAACTGTGGCGGCCGACGGCTCCCGGGCCCGCCGCCATCGAGGCCCTGCTCGAAAGGCGCGGCCTGCGCCGCGTCAGCTTCGCGGACTGGCAGCGTCTGGATGAACTGGAGCAGGAGCGCGGCGCCGAACTCGGGCGACCGCGCCTCAAATACAGCCGCGTCGAGGAGATGCTGGCAGCGCTGGACGGCTAGGCCGGACCCTGCGCCAGGTCCGCCAGCGCGGCGCCGGCTTCCCCGAACCTGAAGCGATAACCGCTATCCAGCAGACGCTGCGGCAGGGCCCACTGCCCTTCCAGCACGACCATGGCGACTTCACCGAACATGGCCCGGAACAGGAAACCGGGCACCGGCAACAATGAAGGGCGCCGCAGCACCCTGCCCAGTTCGCTGCTGAATTGCGCATTGGTCAGGGGCGTCGGCGCGCAGAGGTTGAAGGCGCCGGCCGCGCCGCTGTTGCGCAGCAGGAAGCGCATCGCGCCCACCTGATCAGCCGGATGAATCCAGGGGAATGGCTGGCGACCACTGCCCAGCGGCCCGCCGGCGTACATGCGGAAGGGCAACGCCATGCGCTGCAACGCGCCGCCGCTGAAACTCAGTACAATGCCGGTGCGCAGGATGACGCGGCGCACGCCCTGCTCCTCCGCGGCTGCCGTGGACCCTTCCCACTCGCGGCATACGTCGGCCAGCCAGTCGGCGCCGGGAGGCGACTCCTCGGTGACGTCGACGTCGGCCCCGTGCGTGCCGTAGTAGCCGACTGCCGAGGCCTGCAACAGGACCGACGGCTTCTTTTCCGCCTGGTCAATGGCCTCACAGAACGCCGCCCCGGCGTTAATGCGACTGTCGCGTATTAACTGCTTGCGCGCGGCCGTCCAGCGCGCCGGCAGAAAGCCTTCCCCGGCAATACTGGCGCCCGCCAGATTGACGATGGCGTCGGCCCCGTCGACCAGCGAGCCCCATCCCGCCGCCGTGCGCGCATCCCAGCCTTCCACCTGCACCCGCGGCCCCAGGCCCCGCGCCAGCGCCGGACTGCGACTGAGAACGATGACTTCATGGTCGTCCGCGGCCAGGGAGTTCGCCAGCGCGCTCCCGATCAGGCCGCTGCCACCCCCGATCAACACCCTCATCAGTCGTTCTCCCCTGTAATCTCCAGCGTCCCGACCACCAGATGATCCGCGTCCCCGACGGGCAGTCGATGCCCCGGATCACCTACAGTATACAGCCCGACGATGAGACTGTAGCGACCCGCGGGCAACCATTCCGGCAGGACCAGTGCGCGCCTGTCCTGCACCCTTGCGCCGGGAAGCCAGCCGGTGGTCGGCGCCAGACCGCCGCCGGGTTCGCTGTCGTGCTGGGCCACCAGCCGGCCGGCATCATCCAGCAGTTGCAGGAACACCTTGTAGCGCGTCGTGAGTGCGCTTGCGCTGGTCCAGTCCAGTTGCAGCAGCAGGGCCTCACCCGGCGCCAGGGCCGGCGCGTTGCGCGCATGACGCAGCAAGCGGATGTCAGCGCCGAAACGGGCGCCGCTCTCAGCGACGACGGGCAAGGGCCGTGAGGACAGATAATGCACCAGGCGCACGTCGCCATACCAGCGGCTGCCCGCCTCGTGGGCCAGTTCATTCAGCGCCCGCTCCACCACACGCTCGGGGTCGCGCTCGGTATCGCCCCAGTAAAGCGCGAAGACCTGCCTGGCGCCGGCGACCAGTTCACGCATGCGCGCCAGCGACGCCGCGTCAACGGGGCCGGTGCCCGGCGGGATGGGCAGCAGTGAGGCCGCGCCGCGGTAGTAATACCCGAAGACCTCCAGCTGGTTGGGCGCGTTCAGCACGACGAGGTCCTGCGCCGCAAGCACGGGACTGATGTCAGCGACGAGGCCGCGGTAATCAGCGCGCCGGTAGGCTGGCTCATGGCCGAGCGGGCCCAGCGCCAGCGTCATGCCCGTCAGCAGCGTGGCTGCGGCAGGCAGCGCGAGCAGGCGCAGCGCCGGCAGCGGGCAGCGCCACAGCCAGGCGAAGCCGCGCCCGGCCCACAGCGCGAACCCCGCCTGCGCCGGCAGGAGAAACTTGAGGTTGGCACCGCGATACAGGCCCAGCGCCAGAAAAAGCGCAACCGGCACCAGGGTCCAGACGAGGGGCAGCCAGCTGCGCCACAGGGCCCGCCGCGTCGGCGCCAACCCGGCCAAAGCCAGGACCAGCGCGCCGCCCGCCACCAGCCCCTGCCACGCCGGCGACAGGCTGTCATGGCTCGGGCCCGTCACCAGGTGGGCGAAAATCCCCCGCAATGCCCTGCCGGTCGTCACGGGTTCGCCGGTGGCGGGCCAGCCGGTCACGCTGGCCAGCGCCGTCGGCAGCCAGGGGAGGAACAACAGCGTGGCGAGGGCCATGGCGCCGGCGAAGGACAGCCAGCGCCGCCGCGTGACCGCGCTGCGCAGTCCGGCGCCCTCCAGCCACAGCAACGCGACCGTGCCCTGCGCCAGCATCACAAAGGGCCAGGCGTAGTGCGTCCACAGGCCGGCCGCATTCACGAGCGCCAGCGCCGTCACGCATTGCCAGCCGGGACGCTGCGCCAGGGCAGCCAGCAGCAGCAACGCGGCCGCGCCCCACAGCGCCAGCAGCGCGTACATGCGCGTCTCCTGCGCGTACCAGATGCTGAAGCCGCTCAGGGCAAGGATTAACGCCGCCACCAGGCCGGCCGTCCTGCCGAACAGACGCCGGCCGGCGGCATAAAGCAGGGCCGCCGTCAGGATGCCGGCCAGCGCCGAGAGCATACGCAGCGCCAGTTCGCTCGTGCCCGTCAGGCGCACCCACAGGTGCAGCAGCCAGTAGTAGCCGGGCGGATGGATGTCGCGCGCGGCGTGCAGCGCGATGTCCGCCAGACTGCGGCCGGCCTGCACCACGCTGTTGCCTTCATCGTTCCACAGCGATTGCGCGCCCGCTTCATGCAGACGCAGGGCCGCCGCCAGCAGCAACACCAGCAGGGGCGCCGGCCAGCGCCACAGCGACCCAATCATCAGCGCCGCCGGCGCCGGGCGTCGAGCAGGACCCACAGCAACATGACCGTCACGATCAGGGCCAATGCGAGCGGGCCAAACAGCTGTGCCCAGGCGCGGTCGCTGACCCGGATGCTGTCCACCTGCAAGGCTTCGCCCGCGTCGCCCGCCAGACGAATCTCATGCATTTGCGCCAGTATTGACTGCGCCAGGAGTTCCTGCTGCCATACGCCATCCCGACGCAGGCGCGCCCACACGTGGGTGCCATGCGCGCGGAACTCCAGGGCCCTGGCCTCCAGCAATTCGCCGAATTGCGCATCGGGGGCCGGCAGCGTGCGGGCGTCAGTCGCCTCGATTTCCCGCGACCCGGCCTGGTGCACGCCGGGGTACAGGGTCGGTGTTTCAGCGGCGATGTACGCCCGCACGCTGTCATACACCGGCAGCGGCGTGAAATCCGGCTCCAGCATGCGGAAGTAGTACCAGCTCTGGCCGCGTTCGCTGTCCGAAGGCCGCTTCAGGAACCAGTAAAACATCACCCCCGTCCAGGGCCATTCCTGCTGCGCCCGGCGCCAGGCGGCGGGCATGTAGCGCGCCGCCTGCTCCTGCGTGACCACGCCGTAGTTGGCGCGCCCGCTGACGTCCGGCGGCACGTCGGGCGCGTCGACCGGGTTCCACGCCGCCTCGGTGATCCACAAGGCCTTGTCCGCGTCACCGCGGGCCACCATCAGGTCACGGACGTAGAGGTTGTGCGCGAAGTTGAAGCTGGTTGAACGCATGCGGCGGTCCGTCGGGCCGCTGTTGAAGCCGTAGCCCTGCACCGCCATGACGTCGAAGCAGTCGCCGGCGCCGGCGTCATACATTCGTTCCAGAAAAACATAGTCGTTCAGGTTGCGTCCGCTGAGCTCGACGGTCGGCGCCAGCGCCCCGCTCACCACCACGTTGGCGGGGTCGACCGACTTGAGGGCCGCGTAACTGCGACAGAGCAACTGTGCGTAGCCTGCCGGATCGACGTCCCGGTTGCCCCACTCCGGATAGATGTTGGGCTCGTTCCACACCTGCCAGTAACGGATGCGACCGCGATAGCGTTCGGCGACACTGCTGACGTAGTTGACGAAGTCCTGCAGATCGTCCGGCGGCGCCAGGGTCCCGGCCTGCGGGTCGCTGCGCGACCAGGCGGGCGGATTGTCCAGCCGCGCCAGGATGTTCAGGTCGTGCTGCCCGATCAGCCCGACGATGTCGTCGTACTTTTCCCAGGCCGAAACGGCGCCGCGCGTCTCCAGGTTGCGGCGGTCCTCAAAATCACCGCGACCATGGATCTCAATGTCCTCCCAGGGGAACTGCTGCCGGATCCAGCGGAAGCCGGCCTGCGCCACCAGCGCCACAATGCGGGCGCGCTTTTCCGGCTCGACCTCCTGCTCGAGAAAGACGTTGATGCCGAAAGGCGATACGTGAGTGTGGGCGATCGCCACGTCCGGTCGCGTCACAGGTTGCGCGCGCGTCAGGTTGCCCGCCACGTCGACCATGCCGCGCAACTGCGCCAGCGGACGTTCCTCACCGGTCAGAGCGTACATGCTGCGCCAGGCGAGACCCTCGTTGGCCAGGTCCAGCGCCAGCGCGGCGAGCAGCAGGAGACAAATCAGGCCGGCGACGGGCGCCCGCCGGCGTTTCATGCCTGAATCACCGGCACATGCTCGAAGCGCGTCACGTCCACCAGTCCCTGGTCCGAGATGCGCAGCTCGGGTATGACGACCAGCGCCAGCAAGGCCAGCTGCATGAAGCCGTTTTCCATCTGACAGCCACAGGCGCGCATGGCCGCCAGCATTTGCGATGACTTTTGCGCCACCACCTCCGCGCGCTGGTCGGACATCAGGCCGGCGATCGGCAACTCCACCAGGGCCGCCACCTCGCCCGCGCGGACCACCGCCACCCCGCCGCCGACCCGCGCCAGGGTGTTGACCGCCAGCGCCATGTCACGCTCACTGCTGCCGACCACCAGCAGGTGATGGCTGTCGTGCGCCACCGTGCTGGCCACGGCGCAGGGGACGTCGAAGCCAAAGCCGTTCACAAAGCCGTTGACGACCTCGCCGGTGGCGCGGTGGCGCTCCACCAGCGCCATGCGCAGGACGTCGCCCGCCAGGTCCGGCTGCACCACGTGGTCGATAACTGGCAGCGTCGCGCGCAAATGCTGCGTGGGCGCCTGGTTTTCCAGCACCCCGATGACGTTGGCGCATACCTGGCCGGCTTCCTGCGCCGCGCGCAGTTCGAAGTCCGTCGCCACCAGGTCGCGCGCCAGATGCAGCGACTCGCGGAAGCGACGCGCATGCCGCCAGGGCGGCAGCTCCAGCAACAGTTCGCCGTCGCGCGCGGCCACTTCGCCATTGACGATGACCAGCCCGGCCCGGAAGTCCGTCAGGCTGTCGGCCAGCACGACGTCGGCGTAACGCCCGGGGGCGAGGCAGCCCAGGTCACGGTCCACGCCGAAGTGCCTGGCCGTGTTGATGGTCATCATCTGCAGCGCCACCAGCGGGTCGCAGCCTTCAGCCACGGCGTGGCGCAGCACGCGGTCCATGTGGCCTTCCTGCACCAGGGTGGCGGCGTGCACGTCGTCGGTGCACAGGATGAACTGCTGCGGGTCCAGCCCCCTGTCCGTGATGGCGGTGATCTGGGCCGCCACGTCATGCCAGGCGGAGCCGTAACGGATCATTGAACGCTGGCCGCGCCTTGCCCGTTCGATGGCTTCCGCCTCGCGCATGGTCTCGTGGTCGTCGGCCGGGCCGGCCGCCAGGTAGCCATGGAACTCGCGCTCCATCCGCGGGCTGGCGTAGTGACCGCCAACAGTCTTGCCGGCCTGCATGGTCAGGGCAATCATGTCGCGCATGGCGTCGTCATTGGCGGCCACGGCGGGGAAGTTCATCACCTCGCCCAGCCCGATGATGCCAGGCCAGTTCAGGGCTTCGGCCACCTCCGCCGCCGTGATCTGCGCGCCCGCCTTCTCCAGCCCTGGCGCGGAGGGCACACAGGATGGCATCTGGATGAAGACGTTGATCGGCATGGCGGCGGCTTCCTCGACCATGAGGCGCACGCCGTCCAGACCGAAGACGTTGGCGATCTCGTGCGGGTCGGCGAAGATGGCCGTGGTGCCGTGCGGCAGGGCGGCGCGCACGTACTCGGTGATGGTGCACATGCTGCTTTCCACGTGCATGTGCCCATCGGTCAGGCCGGGCAGCAGGTAGCGACCGTCAGCCTCGATGACCTGTGTCGCCGGGCCGATGCACCAGGCGACCTCCGGCGCGATGCAGGCGATGCGCCCCTCGCTGATGGCGACGTCCATGCCCGGCAGCAACTCACGTGTCAGCACGTTTACCCAGCATCCACCGCGAATGACGGCGTCGGCCGGCGCGCGGCCGGTCGCCACGTCCACCAGTTGCGCTGCCACTTCATGCCATTGCCGGCGCCGGCGCATGACTCTCCCCCTCACGACTTTCGGCGAGTATACCAGCCCGGAATTCGCGCCGGGGTTCTGCTGCATCCGGCCAACAGGTATACTCGACGCCACGTCGTCGGAAAGCTGTGAGGCGCCATGTCCAGCTTCATGAGCAAGTTCATGATCCTCTTCGGCAAGCCGCAACAGCCGGCGGAGTTTGAAGACGTTTACAACGACTTCTTCGCGCTGGTGGAGAAAATGCCGCACATCAGCCGCCGCCAGGTGATCGACGTTCTCGGCAGCCCGGTCGGTGAGACGCAGCTGTTCCGTATTCTGGAAATCTATTTCGACGACCGCGGCAAGATGGAGACCGCCCTGACCTCAAGGCCCGGCCAGGCCGCCGGCGTGGAACTGGGGCGCCTGCCCGCCGGCTCCTTCGAGATGGTCTTCACCGAGGTCTACGAAGAGGAGGGAGGCACGACGCCCTCCTGACCCGCCGCGCGCAAGGGGCGGCCCTTCTGTTTTGGCTTACCGGGGAGCGGAGTGTTCATGCAGCGACTGGCAGATGCCATACGGAACGGTGGCCAGAATCTTGGTCACGGCATTCTCAAGATCGACCACATCCTGAACCATCAAATCGACCCCTCCCTGATGCACGCCATCGGGCAGGAAATGGCGCAACGCTTCCGCGCCGCCGCGGTCGACAGAATCCTGACCTGTGAAGTCTCCGGCATCGCCCCGGCGGTGGCCACGGGCATGGCGCTGAACGTGCCCGTGGTCTACGCGCGCAAACACAAGCCCATCACGATGTCCGGCCCGGTGTACCTGGAGACCGCTCCCAGCCATACCCGTGGCGGCGAGGTCACGCTGATGGTCGCGGCGGAGTTTCTGCACGCCGGCGAGCAGGTGCTGATCATCGATGACTTTCTGGCCAGCGGCCTGACGACCCTGGCCATGGCGCGCATGGTCGTCAGCGCGCAGTCGGTCGTGGCGGGCATCGGGGTGGTCGTCGAGAAGACCTTTGAGCAGGGTCGGGCCCACCTGTCTTCCGCGGGCTTCGCAGATATCCCGGTGGAAGCCCTGGCCGTGGTGACCGGCATGGAACATGGACAGATAACCCTGGCGGACGGGGACGCATGACAGATCCGCGCTGCGGCGGGATCGCCATTCTCGATTTCGGCTCGCAATACACGCGACTGATCGCCCGCCGGATTCGCGAGCAGGGCGTTTATTCGGCCGTGTTCCCGCACGATGCCGACGCCTCCCGTCTACTGCGGCATCAGCCGCGCGGCATTATTTTGTCCGGCGGGCCGGCCAGCGTTTACGAAGGCGATGCGCCGCAGTTGCCGCGGCATTTGCTGAGCGCTGACCTGCCCTTGCTGGGGATCTGCTACGGCATGCAACTGCTCGTGCAGGCCCAGGGCGGGACGGTCGTGAGCAGCGGCGCCAGGGAATACGGCTCCGCCGGGATACGTCATCAGGGGCAGGACCCCCTGTTTGGCGGCCTGCCCTCACCCATGCGCGTCTGGATGTCGCACGGCGACCGCGTGGCGGCGCTGCCGCCAGGCTTCATCTCGCTGGCGAATTCTGACAACTCGCCGGATGCCGCCGTCGGCAATGCGCAGCGGCGCCACTACGGGGTGCAGTTTCATCCCGAGGTGGCGCATACGCCGCAGGGCGAGCAATTGCTGCGCAACTTTCTGTTCGCCATTTGCAATTGTCGGGCGGAATGGTCGCCACAGTCATTTATCACTGAAGCCATCGCAAGCCTCCGCGAACGCGTTGGTGACCAGCGGGTGCTGCTGGGCCTCAGCGGCGGAGTCGACTCGGCGGTGACGGCCGCCCTGTTGCAACGGGCCGTTGGCGAGCAGTTGACAGCGGTCTTCATTGACAACGGCCTGTTGCGCGAAGGCGAGGCGTCCGGAGTGATCGGGACGTTTCGCGACGGCCAGGGGATGGAACTGCTGGCTGTGGATGCGTCGGATGATTTCCTGTCCGCGTTACAGGATGTCAGCGAGCCGGAGCGCAAGCGCAAAATCATCGGCGCGCTGTTCATCGAGCGCTTCGCCAGGGAAGCGCGCGCCTTGCGCGGGGCGAGGTTCCTGGCACAGGGGACGATCTACCCCGACGTGATCGAAAGCGCCGGCGGCAGCGCTGACGCCCGCACGATCAAGAGTCACCACAACGTCGGCGGGTTGCCGGACGATTTGCAGTTCGAACTGATCGAACCCTTGCGCGATCTCTTCAAGGACGAGGTGCGCAAGGTGGGTACAGCGCTGGGTCTGCCCGACGCCATAGTCTGGCGCCAGCCCTTTCCCGGCCCGGGTCTGGCGGTGCGCTGCCTGGGGCCTGTCACCCGCTCCCGCCTGGCCAGGCTGCGGGCAGCGGACGCCATATTCCGCGAGGAACTGGCAGCGGCCGACCTGTTGCGCGACGAGACGGCGCAGTCCCTGGCCGTGCTCCTGCCGGTCCGCAGCGTCGGCGTTCAGGGCGACCGGCGCAGTTGGGAAGAAGTGATCGCCCTGCGCTCGGTGACCACGGACGACTTCATGACGGCCGACTGGTCGCGCCTGGACCATGAGTTGCTGGCGCGGGTCAGCAGACGCATCGTCAACGAGGTGCGCGGCGTCAACCGGGTCGTTTACGACATCACCAGCAAGCCGCCGGCCACCATCGAGTGGGAGTGATCACTGCCCGGTCGCTGCCGCCGCCAGCGCCCTGTGGCGCGTGGACCCCGGCTGATGAATGAAGCGCAGCATCACGAACAGGGCGCCCAGCGACAGCAGCAGGGAGAGCGCGAACAGCGATTCAAAGCCGGCGTGGCGGGCGATGGTGCCGCCGATCACCGGGGCAATGAGGGTGACGATCGCCATCGTCATGTTCTCCAGGCCCACGCAGGCGGGCAGTTGCGCCGGTTCGGTGTGTTCCACCAGCCAGTGTTGATAGCCGAAATACAGGTTCGAGGTCGCCAGACCGGAGACCAGAAAGCCCGGCGCCAGGGTTATCGGCCCCAGTGACGGCGCCAGCAGGGCGCTCAGGGGCAGCAGCGCCGACGCGGCCAGCGCCAGGCGCAGGTACAGCACGGTGTGGCGCGCGCCGATTTTCGTGTAGACCAGCGCGCCGCCCAGCGTGCCGAGGGTCTGCATGGCCAGCAGGCCGGGCACGGCCACTTCACTGGAGAGACCCAGGCGCACCGTGGCGAAGCCAATGTAAAAAGGCGAGGCCATCAGGAACAGGCTGGTCAGCACGCGCAGAATCAGCAGCGCGCGATACTGTGAATCCCTGCGCACCAGCTGACCCAGCTGCGGCAGAAACTCGGCAAAGGCCGGCGCCCGCTCCACGGCCCTGGCGCCCGGCAACTCGCGCACAAAAATCACCGGCAGAATCGAAAGGGCGAAGAGCAGACCGGCCGCGCCGAAGAGCAGGGCGTAGTTGTTCGGGAAACCGGGGCCCCGCTCGCCCAGCACCAGCGCCACCAACGGCACCACGCCCAGCATGACCAGCCCGGTGCCGCCGGACATGAAACCGTAGAGACGGGCGCGCCAGCGGCTGTCCAGGCTGCTGCCGATCATGTCCGCCCAGGGGATCCCGACCAGGCCATCGCCCAGGGCCGAGACGCCGTAACACAGGAAGAAGGCGGGCAGAACCAGGCCGGGATGCTCCGCGCCAAAGAGATAAAGCAGAATGGCGAAGAACAGAATGATGAGGCGCGACGGGATGTTGGGCAGGACGAACCAGCGTTTCTTGCGCGCGCTGCGGACGATGAGCCGCGCCACAAAGAGTTGCGGCAGCGCGTAGCCGGCCATGAACAGGTTGCCGGACAGGCCGATCAGTATCTCCGAATCGGTCAGGCGCCGCACGAAATCCGGGATCACCGTGGTCGTACCGACCACGCCCATCGCCACCATGAACAGCACGCCATCCAGCGTGAACAGCGTGAAGTTGCGGCGGTAGACGCGCTCCCGCAGGCCGGTTGCCGCGTTTCGGCGCGTGGCGGCGCTCATCAGGTTGCGCGCGGCGCCGCGGCGCGCGGCAGGGCCTGTATCCGCGCAATCAGGCCGGAACTGCTGTGTTGCGGCAACAGGGGAACGAGCACCACACGGGCGCCACAGGCTTCGGCCGCCGCCCGTTCCGGCAGGGGCTTGCGCGCATAGTCCGCGCCCTTGGCGTATACGTCGGGCTGCAGCGCGGCGATGAGGCCGTCGGCGACGTCTTCCTCAAAGATCACGACCGCCGACACCGGTTTCAGCGCCGCCAGCAAACGCGCCCGCTCCAGCGCCGGGACGAGTGGCCGGCCGGGCCCCTTCAACCTGGCGCTGCCGGCATCGCCGTTGACGCCCACAATTAACGCATCGCCCAGATTGCGGGCCTGCTCCAGATAGTCGAGATGCCCGACGTGCAACAGGTCGAAGTGGCCGTTGCCCAGCACCAGGCTGCGCCCGGCCGCGCGCAACTGCGCGCGCAACTCAAGCGCTTCGTCGAGTCCATAGCTCATACAGCACCGCGGGAATGGCCAATCGCGCGAATATAGCATAATATGCGCCAGGCACAGAGTGCTCGCCGCACTCCACCTACGGAGCAAACATGCCGGCCACAACAGTCATCCTGCCCACCTGGAACGAGGCGGAGAATCTGCCGCGTATGATCGCCGCCTTGCTGGAGCTGCCGCTTGACGACCTCCGCATCCTGGTCGTTGATGACAATTCGCCGGACGGCACCGGTCGCCACGCCGACGCGCTGGCCCGGCAAAACCCGGACAGGGTCTCCGTCCTGCATCGCCGGCAGCGGGAAGGATTCGGCCCGGCGACCATGGCCGGCATGCAGACGGCCTTGCAGACAGATGCGGAATACATCGTGCAGATGGACTGTGATTTCTCGCATCAACCCCGCTACCTGCCTGAACTGGTCGCGCGGGCTGCCGGCGCGGACGTCGTGATCGGCTCGCGCTACGTGCCTGGCGGCAGTGTGGACGAAAACTGGGGCCTGTTTCGCAAGCTGCTCAGCTGGTGGGCCAACAGCGTGTACGTGCGCCTGCTGCTGAACCTGCCGCTGCGCGACGCCACCGGTGGCTTTCGCCTGTGGCGACGGGACTTGCTCAACAGCCTCAACCTTGGCGACGTGAGGGCCAACGGCTACGTGTTTCAGGTCGAGATGATCTGCCTGGCGCACATCAGGGGCGCCCGCATTGCGGAAGTCCCGATCCACTTTCCGGACCGGGTGGCCGGCACGTCCAAAATGGGGCCGCACATCGCCCTGGAGGCCGCCCTGCACGTCCTGCAACTGCGTCGTCGCTATCATGATCTGTTGAAAGCCCGGCCTTAAGGCGCAGCCTGCGTCTTGTCCGGCCCCGGGCGCCATGCTACACTGGCCGCTCCGTTCCGATGCAGGCGACATCGGCCGGAAATATCACATGTCCGGACTGCGGCAGGTGTTGTCCCCTTGTGGATTGTGCCGCAGGATGAAGGGCATGATCGACCAAACACGACAGGAGTAATGTCATGCCTTCCACCATAACGATGCGGGCGCTGCTGGAAACCGGCGTCCACTTCGGCCACCGGACCTCCAAGTGGAACCCTTCCATGCGCCCGTGGATTTTCACCGAGCGCAATGGCATCCACATCATCGATCTGCAGCAGACGATCGTCAACGTCAACCGCTATCATGACATGGTGCGCGACCTCGTCGCCGGCGGCGGCAGCATCCTCTTCGTCGGCACCAAGCGCCAGGCCCAGGAGACCGTCCGGCGTGAGGCCCAACGCTGCGGCATGCCTTACGTCAATCACCGCTGGCTGGGCGGCACGCTGACCAACTGGCGCACCATTCGCGAGCGAATCGACACCCTGAAAAGCCTCGAAAAGCGCCGCGATGCCGGCGAGTTCGACCTGCTCACCAAGAAGGAAGCCCTGATGTTGCAGCGCAAGATCGACAAGCTGCAATTGCGCCTCGGCGGCATCCGTGAAATGCAGCGCCTGCCCGACATGCTGCTGATCGTCGATACGGTGCGCGAGGCGACCGCCGTCAAGGAAGCCAACATCCTCAAGGTGCCCGTCATCGCGCTGGTGGATACCAACAGCAACCCCGACGAGGTCGATTACATCATTCCGGCCAACGACGATGCCGTGCGCGCCATCACCCTGCTGGTCAGGGCCATCAGCGACGCCGTGCTCGAAGGCCAGGCCATGCGCAAGGCTGACGACGAGGAGGACGAGGCTGCGGCCCTGCCGGAATACGTCAGCATCGAATACGACGGCGACGCGGAAGATGCCGACGACGAGCAGTTCCTCGGCGAAGCCACTCTCGCCAAACTGCGTGACGCCAACCTGTTTGAAGATGCCGCGCCGCCGACAGCGGCGGAAGCGCCCGCCGCGGGTGCGGCCGAGGCTGCCCCGGCTGAAAGCCCGGAAGCTGAAAGCACAGAAAGGGACGTGAGCCAGTCATGACCGAGATCACCGTCTCCATGGTCAAGGAGCTGCGCGCCGCCACCGGCGCCGGACCACTGGACTGCAAGAAGGCCCTGCAGGCCTGCGAGGGCGACTTCGACGCTGCCATCGATTTTCTGCGCGAAAAGGGACTGGCCAGCGCGGCCAAAAAGCTCAGCGCCGGCCGCGTCATGAACGAGGGCGTTATCCAGACCTACCAGCACTTCAACGGGCGCCTGGGGGTCATGGTGGAAGTCAATTGCGAGACCGACTTCGTCGCCAGTTCCGCCCCCTTTCAGGAGTTCGCGCGCAACGTCGCGCTGCACGTCGCCAACATGGCGCCGGAGTACGTGCGGCGCGAAGACGTGCCGGACGCGGTCGTCCAGGCCGAGCGCGACCTGCAACTGCGTATCCTGCAGGAGGACGAAAAGAACGCCCGCAAGCCCCCGGCCATCCTTGAGAAAATTATCGAGGGCCGGATGGGCAAGTTCTTCGGCGGAATCGTCCTGATGGAGCAGGAATTCCTGCTGGACGACGCGAAGACCGTGGCCGGGGCCCTGGCGGAAACCGTGGCCCTGCTCGGCGAAAGCATCGAGGTGCGCCGCTTCGCCCGCTTTGCCGTGGGCGAGGACGGCAATGGCGCCGGCTAGCATCTATCGCCGCATCGTCCTCAAACTGAGCGGCGAGGCGCTGGCCGCCGACCACGGCCAGGGCATTGACCCCGATCGCGCCGACGAGATCGCGCGCAAGTTGCGCGCGGTCCATGACCTCGGCGTACAGATAGCCGTCGTCATCGGCGGCGGCAACCTGTGGCGCGGCACCACCGGCGTCGCGCGCGGCATGGACGAGCCGACTTCCCACTACATCGGCATGGTCGGCACGGTCATGAACGCGCTGGCGCTGCAGGACGCCCTGGCACGACACGAGGTGCGCACCCGCGTGCAGACCGCCGTGCAAATGAACGCAGTCGCCGAGCCCTACATCCGCCTGCGCGCCATCCGTCACCTGGAGAAGTCGCGCCTGGTGATCCTGGCCGGCGGCCTTGGCAACCCCTACTTCACCACCGATACCGCCGCCGCCCTGCGCGCCTCGGAGATCAACGCGGACATCGTCATCAAGGCCACCAAGGTCAATGGCATCTACTCGGCGGACCCGGTGCGCTATCCGGACGCGCAGCGTTACGAGCGCCTCGACTACCAGCAGGTGCTGCGCGACAAGCTGGAGGTGATGGACATGACCGCCTTCACCGTCTGCGAGGAGAACCGGATGCCGATCCTTGTGATCAACTTCTTCGATGGCGATGACTTGCTGCAGGCCGTCCAGGGCAGGTCGGGTGTCGGCACCCTCGTTGGCGAGACGGCCTGAGTCCGGCCTGGCGGGTGGAGACAACCCTGTGAAGGCGGCGGAGCAACGGCTGGGCGAGGCCCTGCTCGCGCGCGGCCTGACCATCAGCACGGCGGAATCCTGCACCGGCGGCCTGGTGCTGCACCATTTGACCAACGTGCCGGGCAGTTCGGCCTGGGTGATGGGCGGCGTCGTCGCCTACGACAACCGCATCAAGCAGTCCCTGTTGCAGGTGCGCGAGACCACCCTGCTGGCCCATGGCGCCGTCAGCGAGGAATGCGCGCGTGAAATGGCGCGCGGCGCCCGGCAACTGCTCGGGACGGACCTGGCCGTCAGCATCACCGGCATCGCCGGGCCGGGCGGCGGCACGGCAGACAAGCCGGTGGGCCTGACCTGGATGGCGCTGGCCGGCCCCGACGACCTGCTGCTCAGTGAGCGGCGCGTCCACCAGGGTGACCGGCTGGATATCAAACGCGCCAGTGCCGAAGCCGCGCTGACCCTGGCGCTGAACAGTCTTTGTCTCTTGTCAGAAGGCCGGTAGCGACAAGCGTTTAGCGGACCGCGACGAGGGCGTCCGGTTGCCGCCCGTAGATATCCGGCCGCCGGTCGGCGAAAACAGGGATTCGTTGCCGCGTTTCATCCACCTGGGCCAGATCGACCGTGGCGCCCAGCAACTGCGCCTCCGCGCCGCCCTCCGCCAGGACCTTGCCCCAGGCGTCAACGATCATGGAGTGACCGCCAACGACCAGGTCGCCGGTGGTCCCGGCGGCATTGCAGGCCACCATGACGCACTGGTTCTCGATGGCGCGCGCCTGAAGCAGCGTACGCCAGTGCCCCACGCGCGCCATCGGCCACTCGGCCGGCAGGACGATTATTCGGGCCCCGCCCACCGCATAGCCGCGAAACAGTTCCGGGAAGCGCAGGTCGTAGCAAATCGCCACGCCCGTCGCGCCCCATGGCAGGTCCAGACACAGTGGCGCCTCGCCTGGCGCCAGCCAGACGTCCTCGTCGAAGAGGCCGAAGAGATGTATCTTGCGGTAGCTGCCGGCCAGTTCGCCATCCGGCGTGAAGCAGGCGGCGCAGTTGTAGACTTCCCCGCCCTCCAGCTCCAGGATGGAACCCAGGATGTAAATGCGATGCCTTCGCGCCAGCGCCGCGACTTCCGCGAACATCCCCTCGCCGGGCACGCTGGCCAGTTCCCGCGCGCGATCCAGCACATAACCCGTCGACCACAGTTCCGGGCAGACCAGCAGCTGCGCGCCGCTGGCGGCGGCAGCGGCCGTCATCTGCGTCAGCTGCTGCAGATTGGCAGCCGGGTCGCCCAGGACGATGTTCATCTGCGCGATACTGATCGATACCCTGTCGCTCATCTCCATCCCTCCCGTGCCCGCGCCTGATCCCGCAAGCGAATCACCGTGGTCACGATATCCTCCACCTGCATGTCGCTGGTGTCCAGCTCCAGCACACCAGCACGGCCGCGCAGGGCCCAGTCCCGCTGCATCTGGCCGAGGGCCACGGCCCGTTCGTCAGCATCATGATACCGCGCGCCCAGCGCCTGATGCAGACTGTGCAAAACGGCATCGATGCCGGCCACCAGGCAAATGACCAGTCCCGTTTCCTGGAAGCGACGCAGCCATTCGCCCTGCGCCAGACGGAAGCCATTGACGCGAATCACCGCCGCGCGTTGCAACAGGGCCTCCTCCATCGCCTCCTCTTCCAGGGTCTTCAGGCGCGCCTCGCCGAAGCGGGCACGGATTTCATCGCCCGTGAGCGCATGGCGCGCTTCCAGGCGCGTGTCGATATCGACCAGCGGCATTTCCAGCCGGGCGGCGACGCTGCGGCCCACGGCGGCCTGCTGCGGCCCGATGTAGCCGCTCAGCACCAGATTGCGTCCACGCGTAACGACGGGCCTCATTGCCGCCACTCAGGATACCAGTCGTCCAGCACGGCCGGCAGTTCCGCCAGCGACTGAATGTGGCAGTCCGGCTTGATCGATTCGTCCATGTTGACAGGGTTGTACTGCCCGCCGAGCAGTATGCCGCGCATGCCCGCATTTTGCGCGCCACCGATATCCGCCACAACGTTATCTCCAACGAAAATGGTCTCTTGCGCCATAACGCCCAGGCAATCCAGAGCAGTTTCAAAAATGCGTGGGTGCGGCTTCAGCCAGCCCACGTCCGCGGAGGAGATGCGGCATTCTGCAAGAAAATGTAACAGCCCGTATTGCTCCAGTTCAATATCCCGCAGCCACATGGGCTGGTAGGAATTGGTGACGAGGCCGATGCCAATGCCATTCTCCCGCAGCGTTTGCAGGACTCCAGGCGCGTCATTGGCACATGCTACTCCCGGATATGGCGCCCAGGGCCAGGCCTGCAACAGAAACTGTCTGTCCAGCTCCCTGCGTGGCATGCCCGCTGCCGCAAAACTCTCTACCAGCACATCGCCCAGGTGTGGCGCACGCAAACTCCCGGCACTGGACGTCCAGGCCAAACTGGTACGTGCCTGATATTCGTGAAGCACGGTATCCAGTGCAGGTACCCGCCGTCCATTGCGCTGCAGTGCGGCCAACAATCCGCCCAGTAATTCCGGATCCCGTTCTTCCCAGTCGCCACTCCACCCGCTCCAGTCAAGAAGCGTGTCGTCCAGGTCGAAGAGTATGGCCCGCAGCCTTTCAGTCATGGTCGACAGCCCTGTGCCGGTTCATCGCCACCGCTCGCCATGACCGCCCGGCACCAGATGGCGGTCGCGCGCCACGACCGGTTTCATTGCCGCCAGCCCGGATACCAGTCGTCCAGAATTGCCGGCAATTCTGCCAGCGAATCAAGGCGGGCGTCGGGCTCAATCAGGCCGGCCAGTTCGGGTGCGTCATGCCATCCGCTGCGCAGTACCGCGCGCAGGCCCGCATTTTGCGCGCCGGCGATATCCGGCACCGGATTGTCCCCGACGAAGACCGCCTCCCCGGGCCTCACCCCCAGACGCTCCAGCGCAGTGCGGAAGATCTGCGGGTGCGGTTTCAGCCGGCCGGCGTCGGCTGCTGACAGGCGACAATGCGGAATGAGATGCAGCAGGCCGAAGGCTTCCAGTTCACGATCGCGCAGCCACATCGGGTAGGACGAGTTCGTCACCAGGCCAACCAGAATGCCATGGTCAAGCAGCGTTTGCAGGGCATCCGGCACATCCGGGAAGCACACGACACCCGGAACAGCGCACCAGGGAAAGACCTGCAGGAGCGTGTCGCAATCCGGCACCCTGCCATTCATGCCGGCCCCTGCCAGCGTGTCCACGAGAATGTCGCCCAGATGCAGTGGGCGCAGATCGAAGAGGTCCTGCTCCCAACCCTGCACAATGCGCCGGGAGTAACCCTGCGCCACGTCTTCCAGCGGCGGGACCGGCAGACCCATGCCTTCCAGCGCGGCCAGCATGCCCCCCAGCACCGTGCGCACGTGGCGTGCCCGCAGCGCATCGTCCCGGCTCTGACTCCAGTCGATCAGGGTGCCGTCGAGGTCGAACAGGACGGCCCGGAGCCTCTCAGACACGGAGGTCGCGCTCCGCAGGGCCGCTCCGCGGCGGCCCGCCGCCGGCCCGCAGCAGATAGCGGCCAGGCGCGACGACGGTGCTCACTGGCGCCAGCCCGGGAACCAGGTGTCCAGCAGTGGCGGCAGTTCCTCCAGCGACTGCAGGCGGCAGTCCGGTTCGATCAGGCCGGCCAGCATGGCCCTGTCATGCCGCCCGCTGCGCAAGACCGCGCGCATGCCCGCGTTTTGCGCGCCGGCGATGTCCGCCACCGGGTTGTCGCCCACAAAGACGGCCTGGCGCGGCGTCACAGCCAGACGCTCCAGGGCCGCATGGAAGATGCGCGGGTGCGGTTTCAGCCAGCCGACGTCGGCGGCGGAGAGACGACAGTCGGGCATGTACTTAAGCAGATCGCAGGCTTCGAGCTCCCGGTCGCGCATGGCCATTGGCTGGTGCGCATTGGTGACCAGACCCATGCGGATACCCCGCTCCTGCAGCAGTTGCAGCACCGGCGGCACGTCTGCAAAGCAGGTGACGCCCGGGTACATCGACCAGGGCACTGCCTGCAACAGGGCGTCCCGCTGCAGCAGCGCCGGCGGCACGCCAACGGCCGTCAGCGTCTCGACCAGGATATCGCCGAGATGCGGCGCCTGCAGGTTGCTGCGGCCGATGGCCCAGGCGCGCTCGGTGCGCACACGGTACTCCTGTTCCACCAGCTCCAGTTCCGGTTCCCGATAGCCGTCATGGGGCAGGGAGTGCAGCAGGGTATCCAGCTGGTCATGGTTCAGGTCCAGAAAGGGAGGCTGCCGGCCATTGGGCGGAAGGGAAGCCAGCACGGCCTGGATATGTTCACGATTGCGGGCGGCGTAGTCGCCGCTCCAGCCGCTCCAGTCGATGAGGGTATCGTCGAGGTCGAAGAGGACGGCCCGCAACTGGTCAGGCACGGGCAGCAGCCGCGCGCCAGGTCAGCAGGGTCTGTTCCAGCCCGCTCTCAAGCGTCGGATATTGCGGCGCCCAGCCCAGCGCAGCCCGAATGCCGGCGTTGTCGGCGCCAAAGGCGCTCGCAAAGATGCTGTCAGCGGCAGCAGATCGTCGCAAGCGACCCGCCAGGGAGCCCAGCCGACCGGTCCGGGGCGCGGCGAGTCCCATACTCTGCGCAAAGAGATCGAGAAACTTCCTGCGCGTGGCCGGCTCGTCATCCACGACGTTGAAGATCTTGCCCGCGGGTTGTTGCTCCGCCGCCAGCGCGACGGCCAGCGCCAGGTCGTCGTGGTGCAGCCAGCCGGCCATGCCCTCGCCGATGCCGGCCGGCAGGCCGCCGCCATCCAGCAGCGACTCGCGCAGGCCGACCAGGGTCGCGCTGTCCGGCCCGTAGAGCAGGCCGGCCCGCAACACGCAGGCGGGAACGTCGCCTGCCAGAACCATCTGTTCGGCAGCGACTGCCGCCTCAGGGAACTCGCCTTCGCCCGCGAGACCGGCGTCTTCGCCGACCGCCTCGCCCTGGGTGTCGCCATAGAGGGAAGCGAAACTGCAATGGATGATGAACGCTTCTTCAATCTGGCCCGCGGCGGCCAGCAGGGCTTGCGTACCCGCGCGCAAGCCGGCGCCGGCGGCAGCAAGCGCCTGGGGACCGGGCAGCAGATTGTTGGCGGCCTGGGGCGCGGCGTGCACGAGCAGGGTCGAGCCCGTCATGCGCAGGGCGCCGGCCAGATCTGTCGCCCTGTGTTCGTCGATGTAGACCGGCAGGGCGCCGGCTGCCCGCAGGCGCTGCGCCTCGGCCAGGGTGCCGGCGTTGCCGGCCACGTAATGGTCGCGCGCCACCAGCCCGCGCGTCAGCGCCAGACCGGGCGCCGTGGTCGCGCCCGTGACGTATACCTTCAATCTGTCCTCCGCGCTCATCGGTCCTCGCCAAAGCGTCGTGATACGCGTCGCATTATGCCAGCATCACCGACGACGGCACAGGGGCAGTTGCCTGAAACACCCGGGGCAACGTACGCCAGTGACGGGCCGCAGATGCAGGTAGAATGGCTGCAGCGTGCAATGGCCTGACCGCAAGATGAACAGGAGAGTGACATGAAACAGGTCGCGGCAATTTCGCTGCTCGTTCTTTTGCTGGCGTCCCTGGCCGGCAGCGCCCTCGCCCATGGCGAGGGGGAAGCAGAGGTTGAAAGCGAGGGCGTCCTGATTTCGGCGTTCAGCGCCACGCCCTACGCGGAACAGGCGGGCCTCGGTGACGTCCGGGGATTCGCCTTCTTCGACCGCGCCACCGCCAACCTCTTCATCAACCTGGTCCCCAACGGCGCCAGCCTGCCGCCCGGCACGGTGCTGGAGGGCTGGGTGGTGGACGTGGGCCGCTTCTCCCTGTACGGCTACAACGCCAGCGTGGCCGACCAGGGCTACGGACCGCCCTTTGGCAACCTGGCGCTGGACGTGCTGGTCAGCGCCGCGCCCTACGCGCTCAGCGCCGGCGTGATTCAACTGGATACCGAAGGCAACTGGAGCCTCGACTTCCACGTCCCCAACTACAACTTCAGCCCCTACGACGTCGTCATCGTCACGGCAGAATCGGACGGCAACGCGGGCGAGTGGGACCCGCGACCGGGCGCGCCCTTCTTCACCGCCGGCATGCGGGAGGACAACGCCGAACTGGCCCTGGCGCCCATGGAAGTTTTCGGCATGGTCGGCCCGGCGGACGCGGGCGCAGCCAGCGCAGAACATGGTCACTTCGAGGTCGAACTGGGCCCCACGCCGCTGGCGGCCAACGCCGGCCTCGAACTGGCGACCGGAGCGGCCATCTTCCATGAGGACCACGCGAGCATCGACTTCTTCATCGATCTTAACGGCAGTGCCGGGCCGGAAGGCTGCCTGGTGCTGGAGGGCTGGGTCGTGGACGCCGGCCTTCTCGGCGGCCCCGGCGTGTCGAACGCCAGTGACTCAGACGAGGCGCATGGCCCGCCCTTCGGCGACATCGAAATGGTCGGCCTGAACGCCGCGGTCGAGGCCGCGCCCTACGCCCTCAGCGTTGGCGTCGCCGCCGACATGGGGGTTGGCATGCTGGGCGCCGGTTATGAGATCCCGGGTTACAACTTCGATCCCTACGACGCCTTCGTCGTGACCCTGGAAAGCGACTGCAACGACGAGGGTTTCGATCCGCGTCCCGGCACGCCGGTCCTCATCGGCATGATCGAGCGCGACGGACACGATCATTAGGCGCCACGCTGTTCCCGTCCCTGCTGCGTCGCGGCCGGCCACTGTGTGAACGCACCAGGTCAGCGGCTGCGCTCCAGCAGGGCCAGCGAGTTGATGCGCCAGGTCAGCGGCTCCAGGTCCAGGGGCTGCACCTGGCGCAGTTGCCAGCCCCTGGCGCGCAAACGGCGGGCATCGCGCGCCAGCCTGGCCGCATCGCCACTGACGTACACCAGTCGCGGCACGCCATTCTCTGCCAGCGCGTCGATGGCCCCGACCGACAGCCCTTCGCGCGGGGGATCCAGCACCGCGACGTCCGCCGGCGTTTCCAGCGCCGGCAGGACCTCCTCCACCTGGCCTTCGATGAGGTCGATGTTGTCGTACGACGCCAGGTTGCTTTCGGCGTCGGTGACGGCGGGCGGAAAGCGTTCCACCAGCGTCACAAGCTCCACGGCGTCAGCCAGGAAGGCGCTGAAAAAGCCGACGCCGGCATAGAGATCGAGCACATGCGCGCCCGACGCGGGCGCCAGCCACTCCCGCGCCAGCGCCGCCAGTCGCGGCAGCAGGGCATCATGCGCGCGGAAGAAGCTGCCGGCGGTGACGCGGAAACGCCGGCCGGCCACCTCACGCAGCAGGTGCGAGGCGCCGATCAGGTTGACCGGCTCACCGCCCTGCAGCAGCATGTTGACGCTGGCCGGCAGGTCGCTGTGCAATTCAGGCGCCCGTTCGTCCCGCATGGTCAGTAGCAGCATCAGGGCGCCGTCGTGACCGCGCAGCAACTGCAACTCGCGCATGCCCGTGACGTCCAGCTCCAGCGCCGGCAGCAACTCCAGCAGGTCCGGGTGGGCGACGTGGCACTCCGCCGGCCATTCGACCTGGCCCGCCACGTCCGAAGCGAGACCCACCTGGCCGGCACGGTTCACGCGCAGCGAGAGTTGCCAGCTGTAACCCCGGGTATCCGGCGCGGGAATGGTCGGCAGCACCTCGACGTCGTCGAAGCCGCCGATGCGCGCCAGCTGGTCGGCCAGCACGTCCTGTTTCAGCAGCAGCTGCGCCTCGTAATCGATGTGCTGCCAGTGACACTGACCGCAGCGGCCTGGCCCGAAATGCGGGCACAGTGGCCAGACGCGGTCCGCCGAGGCCGCCAGCAGGCGCAGCCCCTCGGCGAAGGCCACGCGGCCGCTGCGGCCGGTCAGGCGCGCCTCAATGCGCTCGCCGGGGATGGCCCAGGGGACGAAGACCACCTGTCCCTGGTGACGGCCCATGGCGCGGCCGCCGTGGGCCATCGTCGTCACTTCCAGTTCGAAGCTGTCTTCCGCCACGTCCCGCTCCGCATCCTGAGCAGCGCCAGTATACAGGACACGGGAGTGCCTGCGGGCGACATGATATGTCGCCCCTACGGGACACGAAATGGCGCCGTTGGCGTGCTTCGGGCTTACGCCCTCGCTACCCCTGCAGCATTCGCCGCGTGGCGATTTATCAAGGCGCCCGCCCCAACAAAGACGGTAGGGGCGATTTATCAAATCGCCCGCCCGCACAAAACGCAGCGTCACGGTACGGACGATTTATCAAATCCGGCAAACTCGCCGCTCCGGGCGACATGTTGTGCCTGCGGGCGACATAATATGTCGCCCCTGCAGGACAGGCCGCCTTGATTGTCCGCCGCGTCCCTGCTATACTGACCCCGACCTTCTCCAGGGGGAGAGCATGATTACCAGATCGTCCAACAATTCGGGCAGCCAGGAGGTGGCCCGCTCTTCCCTTGCCCCGGGCCGGCCGGCCCGCTGAGCCCGCTAAACCCGCACACAGGAAAACAAAATGACCCAGGACAGTGAACGCTATAACCCCGCGTCTGTAGAATCGCGCTGGCAGCAGCGCTGGGAACAGGATGGGCTGTACCACGCCGACGTCGACTGGGCCAGGCCCAAGCACTATGCCCTGACCATGTTGCCCTACCCCAGCGGCGACCTGCACATCGGTCACTGGTTCGCCATGACACCCTCCGACGCGCGCGCCCGCTTCATGCGCATGCAGGGCTACAACGTGCTGTTTCCGATGGGTTTCGACGCTTTCGGCCTGCCGGCGGAGAACGCCGCCGTCACGCGCAACATTCATCCGGCGCGCTGGACGCGGGACAACATCGAACGCATGCGGGACCAGTTGCGCAGCATGGGCGCCATGTTCGATCCGCGGCGCGAGATGATCAGCTGCGAGCCGGACTACTACCGCTGGACGGAGTGGCTGTTCCGCCTCTTTTACCTCAATGACCTGGCCTATCGCGGCGAGGCCCAGGTCAACTGGTCGCCGACCCTGCAGACCGTGCTGGCCAACGAACAGATCATCGACGGCCGTGACGAGCGCACCGGCCAGCCCGTCATTCAGAAGATGATGACGCAGTGGTTCTTCCGTTACACGCGCTATGCCGAAGAGATGCTGGATTTCAGTCGCATCGACTGGCCCGAGCCGATTCGCATCATGCAGACCAACTGGATCGGCCGCAGCGAGGGCGCGCACGTGACCTTTCACAGCGAGGCCGGCGACCCCATCGAGGTCTACACCACACGGCCGGACACGCTGTGGGGCTCGACCTTCATGGTGCTGGCGCCGGAACACCAGCTGGTGGACAAACTCACCACACCAGAGCAGCGGGAAGTCGTCGCGGCCTACGTCGAGCGCGCCGCCGACAGCACCGAAATCGAACGCACGGCCGAAACGCGCGAGCGCACGGGCGTTTTCACCGGCGCCTGGGCCATCAACCCGGTCAATGGCGAGCGGGTGCCGATTTGGGTCTCCGACTACGTGCTGCTGACCTACGGCAGCGGCGCCATCATGGCGGTGCCGGGCCACGACGAACGCGACTTCCAGTTTGCGCGCCAGTTTGGCCTGCCGGTGAGAATGGTGATTCAGGCGGAGGGCGCGGACCCCGATGTGCCCATGGCAGCGGCCTGGGAAGGGCCGGGCGTCATGGTCAACAGCGCTCACTTCGATGGCATGGTCTCGGACCACAACCGCGGCCGCCGCAACCCCGCCATCAACGCCGTGATTGACTGGCTGGAGGAACGGGGCATCGGTCGGGAGGCCATTAACTATCGCCTGCGCGACTGGCTGATCAGCCGCCAGCGCTACTGGGGCTGCCCCATCCCGGTGTTGCACCGCGGGGACGGCTCGATCGAGGTGCTGCCCGACGAAGACTTGCCGGTGTTGTTGCCGGAGGACGTCGAGTTTGAGCCCGGCGGCCGCAGCCCGCTGACCTGGCACGAGCCCTTCCTGCACGCCAGCGCCGCGGACGGGCAGCCGGCGCGCCGCGAGACCGACACCATGGATACCTTCATGTGCTCCTCGTGGTACTGGTATCGCTACCTGAGTCCGCAGTACGCGCAGGGGCCCTTCGACCCCGAGGAAGCGGCTTACTGGTTGCCGGTCGATACCTACACCGGTGGCGCCGAGCACGCCACCATGCATTTGCTCTATTCGCGCTGGTTTGCGCGCGCCATGCGCGATTGCGGCCTCTTCGACGAGACCATGCGCCTCATGGCCGAACATGGCCGCGATCCCGAACTGCTGACCTGGGGCGAACCCATGCTGCAGTTGCGCAACCAGGGTCAGGTGCTGGGCGCGGAGCGGAACGGCGACATCATCCTGGCCTCGGGCCAGTTGCAGGGCATGCGCCTGCTGGCCGACCGCGTCGAGGTCATCGATCGACCTTCGGACACACCGCCCGGCTTCGAGGGCGTGGTGGGCGAGATCATGCGACGCACGGAGACCACGCTGCAGGTGGACATGGCCGGCGTGCGCCATATCGTCGAGGTCGCGCCGGACGCGGAGGTGATCATCCCGGAGATTCCCGGTGAGAACAACGTCAACCAGTTGCAGCAGCACCTGGAAATCCAGCGGATGTCCAAGAGCAAGGGCAACGTCGTGGACCCCGACGATCTGGTAGCGCAGTACGGCGCCGACACCGTGCGCGCCTACCTGATGTTCGCCTTCGACTGGGAGAAGGGCGGCCCCTGGGACCCGGACGGCATCCGCGGCCCGCAGCGCTGGCTCAACGAGGTATGGGAACTGGTGCGCGCCGGCGCGCCGGCCGGGCCGGGTGACCCCGGCGCCGAGCGGGAGCTGGAACGCCGCACCCAGGAGACCATCCGGCGCGTGACGGAAGGTCTGCAGCGCTTCAGCTTCAACACCGGTATCGCGTCGCTGATGGAACTGAAAAACGAACTGCGCGCGGGGCTGCGCGCCGGCGGCATCGGCCCCGGGGTCTGGCGCGAGACCCTGCGCACCAAGCTGCTGTTGATGGCGCCCTTCACGCCGCACGTCGCCGAGGAACTGTGGCAGCGCCTCGGCGGCGGGTACAGCATCCACAGCCAGGCGTGGCCGGCGTGGGACGAGGACAAGGCGCGCGCGGAAACCGTGGCCCTGGTGGTGATGGTCAACGGCCGGCCGCGCGGTCAGGCGCAGGTCGCGGTGGACATTTCACGCGAACAGGCCATTGCCACGGCGCTTGAGAGCGCGGCCGCGCAACGCATCCTGCAGGGCCGGGAACCACAAAAGGCCATATTCATTCCCGCCCGCACCGGGCAGGAACCGAAGGTGAATCTGGTCCTGCGCTGAAGGGAGCAGGGCGCGGCAGCCCGCTTCACTCGCCCTTCATGATGCGCTCGCGCAGGGCCAGCAACTCGTAGCGAAAGGCCTCGTCCTGCTGCATCTGTTCGGCGACCTTTTCGTGGCCGTGCATCGCCGTTGAGTGGCTGCGCATGCCAAAGGCCCGCCCGATTTGTGGATAGGAAGCTTCCGTCAGGTCACGCGCCAGGTACATGGCGACGTGGCGCGCCCGACTGATGTGGCCGGAGCGATTCTTGCCGGTCAGGTCGGCCACGTTCAGGTTATGCGCCGCGGCGGTGGCCGCCAGCACCTGGTCGATCGTGATTTTCACCTGGCGCGCCCGCGCGCTCTCATGTTGCTGCACGACGCGCCCGGCGGCTGTGGTGGAAAAGGACTCGTCGGCCAGGTCCATCGTGGCCAGCATGCTGGTGAACAGGCCTTCCAGTTCGCGAATACTGTTGCGCGCGCCGTCGGCCAGTTTTTCGCTGATGGAGCGCGGCAGACTGCGGCCCCTTTCCTGCGCCCAGCTTTCCACGATGGCGACGCGCGTCTCGAATTCCGGCAACTGAATGTCAATCACCAGGCCGCCCACAAAGCGCGAGCGCAGACGGTCTTCCAGCAATTCCAGTTCGCTCGGATGCCGGTCCGAGGCCACGACGATTTGTTTGTTGTGGGTGTGCAGGGCGTTGAAGGTGTGGAAAAACTCTTCCTGCGTGCTCTCCTTGCCTGCGATAAACTGAATGTCATCGATGAGCAGCAGGTCGACGGAACGGTACTTGTCGCGAAACAGGGGCGTGGTGCGGTGGCGTATGGCGTTAACCAGGTCGTTGATGAAGCCCTCGGACGGAATATACAGGGCGCGGAAGCCGCGCTGCTGGCTGTCATTGGCGATGGCCTGCAGCAAATGAGTCTTGCCCAGGCCCACCCCGCCGTAAATGACGAAGGGGTTGTACCTGGCCGCCGGCTCCTCGGCGACGGCGAGGGCCGCCGAATACAGCATCATGTTGGCGTTGCTGGTGACAAAGCGGGCAAAGGTGTAGCGCGGATTCAGGTGGCTTTCCGGCAACTCGCCCTGCGGCGGCCTGGTAGCCGTCAGGGCGCCGGACTCGTTGTGCGTTTCCTGGCGCGAGGCATACTGAAACAGCGGCCGGCTCTCTTCCCGTCCGGCATCGCCATTGTCGCGGTTCTGCGCCGGGTGATGCACCTCAAAGCGCAATTCGACCTCGGTGCCGAAGACGTCGCGCAAGACGCGCCGCACGCTGCGGTAGAGGCGGTGCTGCAGGTTGTCCCGCGCAAAACTGTTGCGCACGCCGATGGTAAAGGTGCTGGCGCCCCCGCGTCCCTCGGCCCGGTCACAGCCGAGGAAAATGGTATCGCGCAACCAGGTGTCGAAATTGCCGCGATCCAGCTGAATTTCCAACTGGTTCAGCGCAGTTTTCCAGGCTTCCTGTGGGTCCACGTTTCAGGTCTCTGGCACGGACTGCGCGACGGGAACGGGCGGTTGCAGGGGCGCAGCGCCGGGCGTGCTGTTTGATGTTGCCATCCGCGGACAGTATAGCGCAGCGCCGGCATGACAACCAAAGGCGGATATGATACATCCTGTGAAACTTGCTCAAACATAAATGTTGTGTGCATATATGCTCTCTGCTAAAATGCACAAAGTTTATTCGCCATTAATCCGGTCAGGAGGAACGATGTACAACGATCCCTATCCCGACGCCCTTCCGCCGGATTATCCGGTAGAAAACACTGACCAGGAAGCTGAAGCAGCGTTCAGTTCGACGGTCAGCATCATCAAGGTCTCTTCCCGCTCCCGTTCGACTTCCGTCGCGGGGGCGATCGCGGCGGTTATCCGCGAGCATCGCCTGGCGGAAGTTCAGGCAATTGGCGCCGGCGCCGTAAACCAGGCGGTCAAGGCTCTCGCCATTTGTCGCGGGTATCTTGAGCAGGACGAAATCGATATCGTCTGCACACCCATGTTCACCGAGGTGATTATCGACGGTCAGGAGCGCACTGCCCTGCGTTTCAGGGTAGAGCCGCGACCCGAAGCTTCAGGTGACTGAGTCCCGCTCGTTTTGCAGGCCCGGATAGTCCAGTAGCAGCACTTCCAGCGCCAGCCGCAGTTGCATGTTGCTGTACATGTTCCCGAGTAGCCGGCGGGTGGCCAGCAGCGCCCTGACCGTTTCCTCCAGGCGCAGTTGCTCCCTGTGCCGGTAAAGCAGTTCAGCCCGGTCACTGTTGACCGGCTTGACTTCGCTGCCCGCGGCCAGCAGCAGCAGGTCGCGCCACAGGGTCTGCCAGTGTTCCAGCAACTCCTGCAGTTCCGCGCGCCCCCTGCGCGCCAGCTTCTCCGCCAGCGCGAAGCGCCCGGCCCGGTCGCTGCCGATGCAGCCCTCCAGCAGTTCCAGGGCTTCCGCGCGCTGCTCCAGCAAACTTTCGTCCTCCAGCGCCCGCAACGCCCAGCCAACCCGTCCGCCGCTGAGGCGGGCCAGCAGCGTCGCGCGCTCCGGCGCCGCGCCGCGTTCCACCAGGGCCGCGCGCAGCGTCTCAAATGGCAGCGGCCGCAGCGCCAGTGTCTGGCAGCGACTGGTGATGGTGGGCAGCAGGGCCCTGGCGGATGAGGCCACAAGGATGATTACGGCGCCGGGCGCGGGCTCCTCCAGGGTCTTGAGCAGGGCATCCTGGGCGCGTGGCTGCGCACGCTCAAAATCGTTCAGGATGGCTACCCGGTAGCGGCCCTCGAAAGGTTTCAGGGCCAGGCTGCGCAGCGTCTCCCGGATGGCGTCAATGCGCAGGGCGGCGCCGGCCTCCGGCCAGACCTGCAGCAGGTCCGGGTGATTGCCGCTCAGGTGGCGACGGCAGGCACTGCATTTCAGACAGGGACGCCCGGCGGTCTGCTCCACCATGCAGTTCAGCGCCATGGCAAAGGCCAGCGCCAGCGTGTGGCGCCCCAGACCGGCCGCGCCGGCGATCAACCAGGCGTGGCGTATGCGTCCGTGTTGCAAACTCTGGCGCAGTCGGGCGATGGCGTGCGCATGCCCGATGACCGGCCAGTCCCGGCCGGCGTCCACGTCAGCCCTGCGCCGCCAGAGTCTCGCGGATCTGGTCGAGATGATTCAGGCCGTGGCGCGAATACAGGCGAATGATTTCACCGACCGAGCCCTCGCCGTAAATGGGCGAAACAAAGGTTCGCGCCAGCTGCTCGTCGTCCAGCGACTCGCTCAAGACGGCCCAGCGTTCCTGCAGCCCGTCCAGCAGCGCCAGCGAGGTCTCGACCGGCAGACCGCCGGCTTCCGCCGTCTCCGCCCACAGGTCCTGGTCGAAACTGTTGATGGTCGGTCTTTCCTGGGTCAGGGCGAGCTTGAGACGCAGAAAGGCGCTCATGTGCGCGTCCGCCAGGTGATGCACGTTCTGGGCCACGTTCCATTCGCCTTCAAGGAAGTGCGTGGTCAGTTGTTCCTCGTCCAGGCCCTCGACAAGCGCGCGCAATTGTTGCGGCAACTCCCGAATCCAGGCGATGTACTGTGCTTTCTCTGTCTGGTCCATTGTGCACTCCTGTCCCTTCGTCGGCAGTCAATGATGCCGGATTTCGCGACTTTGGCGAATCGCTCCCTTTAGTCCGACGCCCCGGCTTCAATCCGCCGCGCGTAACGGCTGAAGAGCGTCACCGCCGCGAAACCCGCCAGCATCAGCAGCAGCGCCGGCAAGAGCGTATCCGCCTGTGGCGCAAGATTGGCCTCCTGCAGACAGCGAAACTCGCCATGCCGGTCCAGATCGCTGGCGATGCATGTCTTCCAGGGCCAGATTTTCCAGAGGGACCCGATCATGAAGCCCACCAGGGCGGCGATGGTCGCTTGCGGTCGATGGCGCAACAGCCATCCCAGAATGCGCGAAAAGACGACGATGCCCAGGACCGCGCCCGCCCCTACCGTGATCAGCTGGCCCAGGTCGCGCTCGCTGACGGCGCGCAACACATGGTCGTATTGCCCCAGAATGAGCAGGATGAAGGAGCCCGAGATGCCCGGCAGGATCATGGCGCAGATGGCGACCATGCTGGCCAGGAAGAGATTGAGCGAACTTGGCTCGGCGCTGGCTGGCACCAGATTAACGACCACGAAGGCGAGCACGGCGCCGGCGACGAGCGTCAGGGCCGTCGCCAAAGCCCGGCGGACCTGCACCCCAACCGCCAGAATGGAAGCCACCACCAGGCCGAAGAAGAAGGCGAACAGATAAATGCGTCCCTTTGGGTCCTCCAGGGTATTGGTCAGAAAGCCGGCCAATGTGAAGGCTGCCGCAAACATACCCAGGACCAGCGCCAGCAGGAAACGCAGCGGGACCTGCCGCTCAAGCTCGCCCAGGCGCAGACGTAACACCAGGCGCAACGCCTCCAGGTTGAAGGCGCGGATTCCGTCCAGCAGGTCCTGATAGACCCCCAGCACAAAGGCCATGGTGCCGCCCGATACGCCGGGCACCAGGTCCGCCGCGCCCATGGCGCAGCCCGTAAAAAAGAGGCGCAGATACGCCGTGACGCTGCGCGGGCGCGCGTGGCCCTTGCCCTGATCCAGCATGCTTCCCCCGCCGTCTGCACTTCCGCGTCGCCCATCTTGCCTGCGACGCGAGCGGGGGTCAATGCCATTTCGCGGCGCCGGCCTGCCGCGGCGGGACTGGAAAACAGGCGCCACTTCGTTATGATGGGCCGGTCGCTGCGGGGGGAGAGGTTTGCATGGCAAAGACGGCCTTCATCACTGGCATCACCGGACAGGACGGCTCCTACCTGGCGGAGTTGTTGCTGGCCAAAGGCTATCGCGTGGTCGGCCTGGCGCGCCGTTCGACCAACTATCATTACCCCAACATCGCTCACCTGGCCGGCAGCATCGAACTGGAATACGGCGACCTGCTCGACGCAGCCGCCCTAGCCGCCATCATCCAGCGGCGGCAGCCGGACGAGGTCTATCACCTGGCGGCGCAGTCCGTCCCCGGCGACAGCTGGAACCAGCCGCTGGTCACCGGCGAGATCACGGCGCTGGGCACGGTGCGCCTGCTGGAGGCCGTGCGCCTGCACAAACCCGACGCCCGCTTTTACCAGGCCACCAGCCGCGAGATCTACGGCGGCGTGCCCGAGGAAGTGGTCGACGAGGACACGCCCTTCCACGCCAACAACCCCTACGGCATCGCCAAGCTGTACGCGCACCAGATGGCCGTCAACTACCGTGAATCCTGGGACATGTTCGTCTGCGCCGGCATGCTCTTCAACCACGAAAGCCCGCGCCGCGGCCTGCACTTCGTGACGCGCAAGGTGACCATGGGCGCCGCCTGCATTCGCCTCGGCATCGAGGAGCCGCCGCTCAACGAGGCCGGTCAGCCGCTGGTGCAGGATGGCTGCCTGCAACTGGGCAATCTGGACGCCTGGCGCGACTGGGGCTATGCGCAGGAATACGTCGAGGCCATGTGGCTGATGCTGCAGCAGGACGAACCGCGCGATTACGTCATCGGCACCAACACGGCCTACAGCATCCGCGATCTCTGTCGCGTCGCCTTCGCCCACGTCGGCCTGGACTGGGAGCGGCACGTCGTCTCCGCCGACATGTTCATGCGCCCCACCGAAATCTTCGCCCAGCGCGGCAATCCGGCGCGGGCCAGGGCGGAGCTCGGCTGGGAGCCACGCGTCGGCTTCGAGGACCTCATCCACATGATGGTCGACGCGGACCTCAAGCTGCTGCTCGACCAGGGCCGCAGTTGAGCCTCCGCCCCGGTACGGCGGGCGCAGCGCTTGCCGGCCCCCGCCACCCTTCCGTATAATCGCTTCCGTCTGCGCCTGAACGGAGGCTGACGTGACCGACGTGGTCAGTCCGCAGGTGCGCAGCCGAATGATGTCCGGCATCCGGGGCAAGAACACCCGGCCGGAACTGCTCATCCGCCGCAACCTGCACCGCCTCGGCTACCGCTTTCGCCTGCATCGCAAGGACCTGCCCGGCAAGCCCGACCTGGTCTTGCCGCGCTATCGTGCCGTCATCTTCGTCAACGGCTGCTTCTGGCACGGGCATGACTGTCACCTTTTCAAGTGGCCCTCCAGCCGCGCCGACTGGTGGCGCGCCAAGATCACGAAGACGCGCGAGACCGACGCCGCCAGCCGTCAGGCGCTGGCCGCCATGGGCTGGCGCATTCTGGACGTATGGGAGTGCGCGCTGAAGGGGCGCACGCGCCGGCCGCTGGAGCAGGTCATCGCGGGGATAGACGCCTGGCTGTCGGGCGAGGAGCCCGCGCTGGTGATCCGCGGCAGGGACGAGGAACCGCCCGCCTTATAGCGCCGCCAGCGCGCGCTTGACGCTGTTCTTCGGGCTGACGTTCAACTGTACGTCTTCAATGACCCCGTCAGCGCCGATAATCCAGTGCGAGCGGATGACGCCCATGTACTTGCGGCCGTACATCGAGCGTTCGCCCCAGGCGCCCCAGGCATCCAGCACCTCGTGCTGCGGGTCACTGAGCAGGTCGAAGGGGAAGTTCTCGTCGTCCTTCCACTGGCGCAGGGCCGCCGGCTCGTCCGGGCTGATGCCCAGCACCACGGCGTCGCCGGCTTCCACCTGCGGGTAGCTGTCGCGGAAGCCGCAGGCCTGGGTGGTGCAGCCGGACGTGGCCGCCTTCGGATAGGCGAACAGGATGACGCGGCGGCCGCGCAGGTCGCTGAGGCGCTGCGGCCGGCCATCCTGATTGAGCAGTTCGAAATCCGGCGCGGATTCACCGATAGCGGGCATGGCTCTCTCCTGTCAGTCAACGTGAAGATTGTGACTCGCGCCAGACGGCCGGGCAAGGGTCGCCTCAACCGGCGTCCCCGAGCGCCGCCAGCGCGCGTTTCACGCTCGCCTGCGGGCCGATGCCCACCTGCGCGTCGATGAGGATGCCCCGTTCGTCGATGACCCAGCAGGAGCGGCGCGTGAGCGGGATCTGCGCCACGCCGAGCAGCGAGACGCCGGCCTCCCACTCGCGGATGACGCGTTGCTGCGGGTCGCTGAGCAGATCGTAGTTGAGCTGCAGCCGGCTGTGCCAGGCCTTCAGTTTCTCCGGCCGGTCAACGCTCATCCCCAGGACGATGGCGTTCCCGGCCTCAATGCGCGGCAGTTCATCACGGAAGCCGCATGCCTGGCGCGTTCAGCCGTAGGTGCCGGCTTTCAGGAAGGCGAAGAGCACCACCCTGCGCCCGCGCAGCTCGCTCAGGGTCACGTCGACCCCTTCCTGGTTGGGGAGCGTGAAGTCCGGCGCCGGCTGTCCGATGGCGATCATGGCTGGTCCTCATAGAACCGGGCATCAAGAGTTTCGACGACAATACGTCGCAGAGCCTCCTCGTCAATGTGCTGTGGCAAAAGCGCTGAACCAGGACCACTACTTGGGAAGCGTTTGGCAAGCGCCTTCGGGATCGCGCGGAATTCACGAGTGTTCATCAGTCGTCTTTGCAATTGTGTGGGCTGCTGACTCAGCCAATGCAGGATGGCGTGGCGCACATTAGCATGGCGTTGTGCGGGGTGGCGAAACAACTCCTGAGCGTTACGCATCATCCCATTAAAAAGCGCAACCGCATCGTCATATTCCTGTTCCTGCAACCAAAGTCCGATCTCAAAATCCTCATGGCGAAACTGGTTCGTGGCCGCCTGTGGGGGATTGACCCGACGTTCGCTGGTTGATCGCAACAAGCGCCAGTGCTTTTCATGCTTCCCATCAGCGCGCAACCCATACCAGCATTTGTGTGCCAAGGCCTGCCACAGCACTTCACGCACTTCGCCGCGCAATGCCGCGTCCTGCAACACTCCCGCGCAAGCCACAGCCCGCCCCAGCACCCAGGCCTTCAGCAAGGGTGTGGGCTGCGCGTCGCCTGCCCCCTCCGCGAGCAAGGCCAGTGCATCGTCCAGCAATGCATCAAGTTTCGGGTCCAGCGCCTCGGCCTCGGGACGTAACTCCTCGGCGCTCAAACGGACGGGACGGCCCGTACGAACTTCAGTAGCACGCACACCATCCCGCTCGCTCCAGAGCAGTACGGGCATTAACTTTCCTTGCCGCCAAAGATGTCAAGCATAACGGAGACTGTTTTGCGCCATGTTATTGCATATTCCAGATACGAATCAGCGTCAGGACCTTGTTCCAGGTCGTCCAGGTATCGCTCGTATTTGTCCCAAAGGGTTGAGTTTCCATTTTGGTTTTGCAACGCAGCTTTCAGTTGCAGGATTCTTGAATCATCCTGGGTCTCCAGCAGTGGTCGCAACGCCCATTCCAGTAGACCATTGGCGATAATTTCACATGTGAAGGCAGATTTGCCTGCCAGCGCACTATGTTGCCGCGTGACATCACGCAGTTCCTTCCACAAGGGGTATCCACCGGGATAGCTTAATGTGTCTTGCTCCACATTCAGCTCCCACATGGGTGCCTGCGAGTCGGTCTCAATCTGGCTCAATTCGAACGGAAGGTTGTTGCCGGCTGACTTTGGATCGTGTTCAAAATACAACCTTTCACTAGCATGTGCTGGTTTGTTTCCCGAATCGTCAAAGAGATCGGCCTGAACCGTATAGCTGCCAGCTTCCAGGACCAAATGTGTCTCGGATTCACGCATCTGCACAGAGCTTCCGGGCAACAGAAGGCGTATTTCCTCAAACAAGGCCCTTTCGCGTCGTGGCGTATCTCCGGCCGGCGTTCCAGGCAAACGTATCACTTCTTCATTCAAGAGCTGTTTAAATCCCCGTATACTCGCAGAGATTTTAACGGTTGCATCCTGAGTTAAACGGTTTTTGGCGTTGATCTGCAGGCGCGCAATCTGTCCGTCATCGAAGCGACGCTGCCCCGGTACGCTTGCGTTTTCAAGCGAGATAGAAAGCGCCTGCGGCTTTTTCTCTGGCGGTGAAGGCGGTTCCTCCTGCACATAGAACGCTCGTGACGACTGTGCCACACGTTTGTTGTTCTGTTTAACGACAGCACGAAGCCGATATTTGCCGGGTTCAGGACAGGCGATCTGTCGCTTTTCGCTGGTCGCCCTGTCCTTTAGCACACGCCAATTCCCAAGCTTATGCTCAAATCCTGAATGAAAACCGTTCAACTCTTCGCACCAAATCTCCTCTGTAGCAGCATCAGTCACGAGTTCAAGCGCGAGGTCGGCAGAACCTGGCCAGTCTTCAGTTGGTTCCCATTCCACCTGAACAGATACGTTCCTCAGTTGGTGTCCCCAATCGACACGTGAAGTTTCACTTTCTGGATACTCCACAAATAGATGACAGTCCCAACGCAGCCCATATTTGCCATTCTCGTCTTTGGGGCCGCCCTTACCTTTGCCTTTGTGACCACTAACCTGAGGCAAGAATGTATCCACAAAACGTTGCAATGTTCGTTTCTCGCGTCTTGAAATGTCTTTCTGTGATTCTAAAGCCTTGTCTTTCCATCCCATCTCTTCTGAGAAATTTCGCACCTCGCCCTTGAGATAGTTTCGAATCTTGGACATATGACCACCACGTCGACCATCAAAGCCGTCATGCTGAGGTTTCTCGATCTCACGGAGAATTGCTTCGGTAGACCTGTCGAACTCAACAAAGCCTCTGAAGCCCGCTCGTCTTTCCGCCGGGATCAAGTCCACAAGATCCCGACTGACTGTACCGATCGTCTCTATCCATTGCTGGCCCCTCAGGATTTGAATACCAGAGTATTCAGGATGGTCATTATGGATTTCATCTTCAGCCAGATGCTCATCATACAGCAACGCCAAGCGTTTGATACGTATTTCGCTGTTTTCAATTGTAGTGTTTTCCTGAATCAATCGGTGGATTCCTGTCCCTGTTCTCTCCAGTTTGCCAACGGCTGACGGATTCAGGAGATATCCTTTCCACCATTCAGGAATTTCTACTTCATGTTCCCAACCTGCCTCCTCATCAATGACGGTTATCGATACCTTTTGTGTCTGGATGGCGCGCCACCAGCAGCGTTGTAACCATCGCTCGAGTTTGCCATCGCGCAGCGCGTGCAGTGCCTCCCTACTCAGAAAGGGGATGATCACTCGTGTTCCAACATGCTCCAATGGCTCCAGACCGAGCGGCACACGGAGACCCTCGTCCACCTTGTAATAATCTTCCTGAACGCATTTCCTCGCTTCGTCATTTTTTAAAGGCGGATACAAGACTTGATCAATTGGCCGTGCATAACGCACCCCCAAGCGATATTCTCCGCTCTCAAGCAACGTGTCGTAGAGCATCAGCATTTGTCGTTGCTCCCTTGGCACAGTTGAGTGAAAAAGGAAGGTGGACTTTCCCTGCCCACGCGAGCCGAGGGCGTCTTCATTCTCCTTGGTATATCCATGCCCCTCAAATGCAGCCCAGTTTTCAACGGGCTTCAGACGGAATTGACGGTCTTGCAAGTCCTTCGGAGTGAGCACCGGGCCACGTAAACCAAACGTGCCACGATCCGAAACTGTGAGCATAAAACATCTTTTGTCGTCGTCGGTCCTGCGTCGTAACAGACGGTAAGTAACGTGCACAGTCTTCGAATTATGAGCGTCCCTTGCATTCTGCACCGGTTCTTGTGCCAACGCACGAATTGGACCCATGGCATAGCCACGAATAATATTGTCCACCACCTGCACCATATTTATGGAGGTGTTAGCAAACTCACTCACTGCCCGTTCTCCTTTTTGCCATTGCGGCGCTTGTGTTCACCAACATTCCGTGCATCCGGATAGTCCTTACGCAGAGCATAGAAACCTCTGCTGATCGGACGCACAAAGCGAGGCTCTCTACTTATTTTCGCAACCAAAGTTCGAGCTGGATCGGCACCGCCAAGTTCGACACCACGACGTTGAATCTCATCTGCCAGTTCACGATAATGAACTGGTTTCTTGTCGCGCTCAGCCAGAATCTGCTCAACGAGATCACTAACTTCCCTGTAGCTAGCCTTTCGAAGCAAGAGTGGAGAGCTTGACTCCTGCTCATTGCCGGACAAATCAAGTATCCCTTCAAGATGTGTAATCAGTTGAGCATTCTTTGCAACGAGATTCTGGCGCTCCTCAATTTCTTTGCCAAGCTCTTGAGATTCTGCTTTCAACTCCTTGAGTTTTGCGGACACAGTATTTCGGAATTCTTTATTACCAAGACCTGTATCGTCCTTGCCAAGCATATCCTGACCCCTTCGTAAGCGACTTCGGAGGGGAAGATAGCAGATCGTGACAAGAGTGTCAAGATTATTGCAAGGAATTTCGGTGATTCTTTTGGAGAATCGGCCCGAAGTCACCCTCTGTGGTCTCGCTCACATCCGGAATATCACCAGGGTCAGGTGGTCGCTGCCGTCGGGCGCCAGCAGGCGTTGACCCGTGTCGCGGCGGTACCAGCCGGAAATGAGGCGGTAGTCGCCTTCAGGCAGGCTTTCCGGCAATTGCAGGCGGAACTCGCGGCTGATGATCGTCTCCTGCGGGTCGTCCCAGTCGGCGGTCGTGCGCCGCCTGGCGGGCAGCGGCGGCCCGTCCACCTGGGCGACCAGGTTGCCGGCCGCATCCAGCAGATGGTTGAAAACGACGTAGTCGCCGTCGGCGGGCGCGTCGGCTTGCCAGTACAGTCGGAATGGCAGTACGGCGCCCTGCCCTGCGGCGGAGACATCCAGGTCATGGCCAAGCAGGCGAATGCTGCCCAGCAAGTTGGCAGCGCCCGCGGTCCGGTGCAGCGGAGTCTGCAGGGCCAGCACCGCCATCGCAGGCCCGCGATGCTGCTCCGAGGGCGGCCAGGCTTTCAGCAGCGTCGTTCCGGCCAGGTAGCCTTGCGGGTCATCCTCCAGCAGGCTGCTGTAGTCGTGCCAGGGCAGGATGGCGTAGCGTATGTCGTCGCCGCGCCAGTCCTCCAGCGAGCGCTCGTCGAGATGATGCTGACCGGCGAATGTGAAGCGCGTTTCACCGGCATAGCCGCCCCATTCGCGGTTGAAGGTCTTGTGATTTTCCCTGGCGGCGACGTAGCGCCCGGATGCGAGCGTGCTGTCCGCCCAGGCGGCCAGTTCGTTGCGTCGGTCCGGCAGCGTGCGGTCGCGGGCATCGGCCAGCGAGGCCCGCAATGGCGGCAGCGCCAGGACGACAAGCAGCAACAGCGGCGCCATCTGAACAGGCCGGCCGGCCCCGGTCAGCAAACGGGCGGAAAGGTCCTGCAGCGCCCGCAGCCACAGGGCCCAGCCCATGCCGGACAGCAGCACCAGCAGGGTTGCGGCAACCACCAGCTGGCGGGAAGAGGTCTCGCCAAACAGACTGATGCCAGACAAAAGGGCCAGCCAGGCAAGCAGCGGCAACACCAGTCCCGAACGAGCCTCGCTGAAGCGTCGCAGGGCCGGCAGCGCCAGGCCGAGCCAGCCCGGCAGCAGCAGGAAATGGTCCAGCAGTTCCAGGGTCTCACGGTGGTTGTGGAGCAGAATCGCCGGCGTCGGGAAGCCCGCGTCCCTGACGTGGATTTTCCAGTTCAGGGGCGTATCCGGGTTTTGCGGCGCAAGCGCCGGCGTCAGCAGCGCCAGCCAGGCGAGAAAGAGCAGGAAGCGCAGCAGGTTGCCGGCGATGTAAGGCCGGTCAGTGCCGCGCCAGACCAGCGGTGCCAGCAAAATCAGCGGCGCCAGGAAGGCCGCCTGATACTTGAACAGCGTCGCCAGGACCAGCGCATAAACGGCGTAACGCGTCCAGCGGCGTCGCCGGTACAGCAGGCCGGCCCACAGGAGCCACAAGGACAGCGCGCAAAAAAGGATGACGTGGATGTCCGCCAGGGCCAGCCGACTGACCACCACGAAACGGGGCAGGAGCGCCCACATCCCCGCCGCCAGCAAGCCGGCCGGCGCGCCCGCCAGGTGATAGCCGAATAGCGCCAGCACAAGCATGACGCCCAGGCTGCTGGTCACCGAGACCAGACGAACCATCCAGGTGATGGTCGAGGGCGGTTGCGCAGCGTCATGAAAGAAGCGAATGAAAACGTAATTGAGCGCGATTATTCCTGGCGGATAGGAATCGTGCCCTATGGAGCGCGCTGTGCCCAGGTCCAGCAGCATGCGCGCGGCAATGTATTGATTGGGCTCATCGGGATGATCGACGTAAGGCAGACTGAAGTTGTAGCCGGTGAAACGCAGCCCGCCGCCCAGCAACAGGATGAGCGCCAGGGCCATCCACCAGCGGCGCCCGGGCCACAGCGGCCGGCCTGGCTCGCTGTAGCTGCCCTGAGCTGCCATCACTGACCAAAGGTTTCCGGTTGCTCGCGTGAGGAGCGCTCATCCATGCGCGCCACGGCGAAGCGCGCCTCGTGCAGATACTCCACCAGTTCGGCGCGGTAGGGCGCCAGCTCCTGGCGGAGACGCTCCAGCGCGTCCACGCCCTCCTCGAATTCCAGCACCAGCGCGGGATGGCCGGCCTTCAACTCGGCGGCGAGGGTCTTGACCTGCAGGTTGCGAAAGTCGGAGTCGATCAGCGTGGCGGCGGCGCGGCTGACTGCCGCGCCCACCAGGGCGCCGACCAGAAACGCGACGGCCAGCGCCAGCAGCGCCCAGGTGCCGGGCAGGGCCAGCGCGCCCTGCTGCGCCACCCCCACCGCCATCATGACGGCGCCGAGGCCGGCGCCCGCCAGCGTCACCTCGCGCGAACTGATGTCGTCGTCCAGCACCACGATCTCGCCATCGCGCGCCCGCGCGATGATGACCGCCTGTTTCAGCGCCAGGTCGTCCAGTTGTCCAATGTGGTCGAGCGCCTTGCCCAGAATCACGCGCGAGGGAAAAACCGCGACAATCGTTTCCTCTGCCATGCGGTATGACTCCTGCGGGCCGCTTCACCTGGCGCGCACCCCGGGCGTGGCCTGCGATTGTACGGAAGGCCCCGGCGCCGGTCAAGCGACGACGCACGGGCCCCGGCGTCAGTCCCTGGTGTTGATGAACAGCGCCTTGCGTTCATTGGCCAGGGTGAAGTCAAAGCCCAGGGCGCGAAAGAAATTCTCATTGGAGGTGATGGCCATCACTTCCAGCACCCGGCGCTCGCGCGCCATGGCCAGACAGGCCTCAACCAGGCGGCGACCCAGCCCCGCGCCGCGCAGTTGTGGCAATACCACCAGACTGCGCACCTCGGCCATGCGGGAGGAATACACTTCCAGGGCTGCACAGCCAACCACCGACCCGTCCTGCTCGGCGACGACGAAAGTGGGCAGGAGAAACTCAATCTCCTCAGTCGCGCGCTGCATCAGCGTCCCCGAGGCGACGTGCGGCTCAATTAACGCGCGAATCTCCGCCACGTCCTCACTGCGCGCCAGGCGCACAGTCACGTCAGGCCGAATTTCCTGGCTTGCCACCGGTTCAACGCCTCCCTGCCCTGCAGGTGGATTGTATACCGGTCGGCAACAGGCCTCTTAATACCCATTTTGCCCGCCGCCAGGACGTGGCGTTCAGGCGTCGCGCCGGTCCTCGTCCTCACCCCCGCGGCGCCGGCGACGTGAGCGCAGCAGGGCGGCCGTCGTGCTGAGGCCGGCCGGCTCCGTGCGACGGCGCGTCGTCACCTCCCCGTCCCACGCCGGCTCAGCCGCAACGCGCGGCGCCGCCGGCCCGGGCGCGCCCTCAACTGCAGGCCGGGATGCCGCGCCGGCCACGCGCACGCGTCCGCGGTCCCTGGCGGCCATCAGACTGGCGAGCCGCTCGCCCGGGCCTTCCGGCGTCAGGGGTCGGCGGAAACCGAAGAGCGCCATGCGCAGGCGGCGCAGGTCGCCGGAGGAGACGACGACCCGCCGCACGGCGATGTCCAGCGGCAGGAGCAGGAGGGCCGCCAGCAAGAGCCAGGGCCACAGCGGCGTCCTGGCCTGGCGCGCCTGCAGGTTGTGCTCGAAGGCAAGCGCCGGCGTTTCGGTCATGTCCCGACCGCCGGTCAGAACAGCGAGTTCGCGCAGCAGCCCGCGGTCCGCGCCGCGGGTACCGCTGGCGCCGCTGTCGTACTCCGCGGAATAGGCGCGCGCCCAGCCGGTGGTCTGCGTGAACTGCTGCGTGACGCCGTCCAGCAGGCCTTCACCGAGGATACTGATGAACAGCGAGCCCTCCTCGGCCGGCGTAAACAGCGCCTCGTAGCGGCCGGGGGCAACCTGTTGCAATTCGATCGTGGCCGTCTCCTGCTGCAGACTCACCAGACTCGCCCGCAGCTGCAGACCGTTCAAAAAGGCGCCCGCGTCATCGCGCGCGTCGACGATCAGGCGCGCCCGCTCGCCTTGCGGCTGAACGCGCGCCTCAAGATTGTCCGTGCGGCCGGCCGTCATCGTCCAGCGCAGCGCTTGCCCCCAGAAGCGCGGCAGGAAGTCCTGGCCCGTCCAGGCGGAAGTCCAGCGCGCGCCGGCATCGCTGGTGAAGGCCAGCGCGCGGCCCAGGCCATATTGCCAGGTGGCCAGCAGGGGATCGTGCCAGGGTCCCGGCCCGCTCAGGATGACGCGGGCGGTCTGTTTGGGCGACGTGGCGACGTAGCCGCGCAGGCCGGGCAGTCCCTCAATGCCGCTCATCACCGGGCTGGGGGCGGTCTGCAGGGCGAAGAAGGGCTCCTCGATCAGATAGGAGCGGCTGGCGAGCACCGTCTCCATGGTGAAGATGGTGGGGATGTTGACGATGTCCCGCACCTCATGGTAGTTGCCGCCGCCGACCTCCGCCATCTGCCGCAGGAAGGCAGCGCCCTGGCCGATGGAAATAACCGAAGTCGTCACGTTGTTATCGCGGTTGAGTTCCTCACTGAGTTCCACCAGGCCATCCGGTTTCGCGCCACCATCAGTGAGCAGGATGATGTGCTTGCGCTGCGAGGGTTCATTGCGGATGGACTGCCCGACCAGACGCAGCCCGGCCAGGATGTCCGTGCCGCCACCGGCGCGCAGGGTCGCCACGCGCCGCTGCAGGCCAAGGCGGTCCAGCACCGGCTGCAATTCCGCGATCCAGGTGCCGACCGTATCGAAGGAAACGACGCCGGCACGGTCGGATGGCTGCAGAAAGTTCAGCGAGCGAATGATGGCTTCCTTGGCCAGTTCCACGTTGGGCACGCCGGAAGTCCCCAGCATCCCCATGCTGCCGGAGCGGTCGATGAGGTAGGTGATGGTGAGCTGCGGCAAGCGCTGCTGGTCGCGAATCTGCATTTCCAGCGGCAGGGCGGCTTCCAGCGGAGTCTGGTACCAGCCGCCGGGCGCGAAGGAGTCCGGCCCGCCAATGGCCACCAGCCCGCCGCCCAGATCCCGCACGAAGCGCTCCAGCGCCTCCATCCGCTCCAGCCCCAGCGAGGTCGCCGGGAGATTCAGCAGCACCACGCTCTCGTACTGCAGCAGGGGCGCCAGACCCACAGGCAGTTCTCCAGGCCGCCGCAATTCCACCACCACGCCGGCCTGTTCCAGCGCCGGCAGCAGATGCAGCGCCTCCAGCGTGTCTTCCGCCAGCACCAGGGCGCGCGGCGGCCCCACCACCCGCGTGAAGGCGGCCAGCTGGTTGTTCTGGTAGAAGCCGTCGCTGGTTTGCGGATCGACGCGCGCCCGGATATCGCGGAAGCCGTCGCCGGAGCCGGGCAGCGTCAGGGTGTAGTTGTTGGCGCCGGTGCGCAGTTGCAGGGTCTCACGCTGCAGCAACCTGCCATTGTCCAGCACAATGAGGTCCGCCCCGGTCGGCGCGCCGGCCAGCACGGATAGCGAGACATCGAAGGGCTGGTCGGCGCTGACCGCCGCCGGCGCGTCCAGCGCAGTGAGTTGGACCTCCGGCCCGGGCGCGCGCGCAAAGACGACGTGGCTGATTTCGATGCCGGCCGCCGCCGCCTGCCGCGCCGCCGCCGGCGCGTCGCCCAGGGTGGCGCGGCCATCGCTGAGAATGACCAGGCGCCGCGCCGCGTCCCCCGGCAGCAGCGCGCTGCCATGGCGGATGGCGGCCGCCAGGTTGCTGTTGCTGCTCTCGGGCTGCGATTGCAGGGCCGCCGCCTCGCGCAGGCTGCCGGGAATGCGCTCGGTATAGGGCCGCGCGCCAAAGGCGACGATGCCGGCCAGATCGTCCGCGCCCATGGCCGTCATGGCCGCCTCCACCCAGGCCAGTTGTTCCTCCCGCAGTTCCTGGCCAAGACTGTCGGAGACGTCGACGAGGAAGACGACCGCCAGGCGATCGGCGGACTGGCTGACCTGTACGCCGGCCAGGGCCAGCACGACACAGAGCAGGATCAGGGCGCGCAGTACAAGACTGACTGAATCGCGGCGGCGGCGAAAACGCTGCCGCGGCCAGCCGAGCCAGACCAGCGGCGGCAGCAACGCCAGTAACCACAGCGCCTGGGGTGTCGCGAGGATCATGAGCGTCGCAGGCGCAGCGTCAGTCCGCGGCGCCGCTGGTACACGATCCACTCCAGCAGCAGGACCAGCAGGGCCAGCAGGGCGGCCAGGGGCCAGAACTCCAGTTGGCCCCGCTCCTCGCCCGCGCCCGGGGCGACGTTCGTCTGGCCGAAGAACAGCATTTCGCGCGGCAGGATGTCGCTCTCAAGGGAGTCGAAGAGATTGACGGCGAAGGACTGGCTGCGTGTGACGGCGCCGCTCTCGATGACCTCAAGCGTGTAGATGCCTGGCTGCTGCGTGTCGGCGAAGATCAGCGGGCGCCGCGCCAGCGACAGGTCCTGCAGCGAACCATCCGGCAGGCGAACGCGCAGGGCCTCCGCGCCTGGCGGCGGCCGCAGCTGCAGGGCGTCGCCGACGGACAGGCTTGCGCGCGCGGTCAGCAGGCCCGGCGGCGCGAACCAGTCGAGCAGATTGGCCATCAGCACCGGCCAGGCGATCTGCAGGGCAAGATCGCTGCGGTGGACGTCGAAAGTAAAAATGGCGACCTGCCGCCCGTCGACCTCGCCGGCCAGCAGCAGCGGGCTGCCATCGGCCTCGATGAGCGTCTGCGCCCAGGGCGCGACGACCGGCGTCCAGCGCTGCACGCTGACGTCGTCCAGATCGACAAAGCGGGTGCGGGCGTCGCCCTCGTCCAGGCCAATCTGCTGCGCATGCTCCTGCGGCTCGCCCAGGGTGAAGAGCGCGTTGCCGCGCTGCGGGTTGATGAACAGCAGGTCCCCCGCCGGCAGCGCGTCCGGCTGCCAGCGATCAAGGATGGTCAGGTCCCAGGGCTCGCGCGGCAGGCCGGCCGCCAGGTCACCGCGCCAGGCATCCACGCCCGGCAGGCTGCGCAGCACCTCCTCAATAAAACGGTTGCCCGGCGACAGCAGCAGCACGCGACTGCCCGCGCCGCCGTCAACCAGCGCCCAGGCGCGATTGTCCTGCTCCAGATAATCGGGCACCGTTGAAGCCAGCGGCAGCGTCAGGCTGGCCTCGATCCGGTCGAATTCGGCCGGCAGGGCCTCGACCACCAGCGGCAGGTCCGCGCCGGCAGCGACTTCATGGTAGGCGGAGGCGACCAGTTCGCCGTCGACCTTCAGACTCAGCACGACCTCCGCGTCCTGCGCGCCGTAGTTGGTGACGCGCGTGAAGAGTTGCGCCGGTTGCGCCGCCCGCCGCCGCGTGGCCAGCGCCGTGATCGCCAGGTTCTCGCCGGAGCGGCCGACCGGCAGCCAGGTCACCTTTTCCGGCAGTTCCGGCAACAGCGCCGGATCGCCCAGACCGCCGTCGCTGATGATGACCAGCGTGAAATCGCCGTCCTGCCCCATGCCTCCCAGCGCCAGGGTCAGCGCGGCCGGCCAGTCGGCGCTGCCCATGCCCGGTTGCGCGCTGTCAATGGCCGCCTGCAGGGCGAGCCGGTCTTCGCTGGCGCTGGCCAGCAACTGCGGTTGTTGCGCCACCCGGATGAGCGTCAGCCGGTCGCCGGCGCCAAGGGCGGAGACGACCGTGCGCGCCTCCGCCTGCGCGGCGCGAAAGCGCGTGCCTTCGGGAACGTCGGCGGCGTTCATGCTGGCCGAAGCATCCAGCAGGAGCACGATCTGGCCGCTGCCCGGCGCCGGCACGGTGATGAAGGGCCGCGCCAGCGCCAGCACCAGCGCCGCCAGAATCAGCAGTTGCAGCAGGAGCAGCAGATTACGGCGCAAACGCTGCCAGGGCGTGTTGGCCTCGGTGTCCTGCAGCAATTGCTGCCACAACATGATGCTGGAGACTTCCCGCTCCTCGCGGCGCAGGCGCAGCATGTAAAGCAGCAAAATCGGCAGGGCCAGCAGGCCCCCGGCCAGCGCCAGCGGCGTCAGTAACTGCATCTGTCGCCGTTTCCCGCGCTGCCCCTGACGCTCACCGCACCAGCCCCATGCCCCGCAGATCGCGCAGGATGACGCGCTCCCAGGGCGTGTCCGTGTTGACGAAGAGGTAGTGGCCGCCGCCCTGCAGCAGGGTACGGCGCAGTTGCGCGCGCCAGTCGTCAAGGCGCTGCGTGTAGCGTTCGCGCATGGCCGCGTCGACCGTCACCTCGCGCGATCCGCCGCTCTCGACGTCGATCAGGCGCAGGTCGCCGGTCAATGGCGGCTCCAGTTCGTCCGGCGCCAGCAGATGCAGCAGCAGCAGTTCATGCCCGGCGGCGGCCAGTTCATTGAGCGCCTCCGTCAGGTTGACCGGCGTGAGCATGTCGCTGATCACGACGAAGAGGCCCGGCCGCGTGTGGCGCATGGCCTGCCCGCGCAGGACGACGTCCAGGTCCACCTCGCCCGCCGTACGCAGTTCCTCGACGAAGGCCAGCATGCGCAAACTGTGGCCCCGGCCGCGGTGCGGGCCGAAGCTGACCAGCCCGGTTGCGTTGACGCATCCCAGTTGGGTGCGGTCGTTGCTGGCCAGGGCGCACCAGGCCAGGCCGGCCGCCAGCCGCTGCGCATGGCGAAACTTGTGCCCGGCGGCCTCCGCTTCCGCCGGCGGCCAGTCCATGCTGGCGGAGGCGTCGATGAGGATGTGCAGCGCCAGGTCTTCCTCATCCTCCAGCAGCTTGATATAGGGTCGTTGCAGCCGGGCGTAGACGTTCCAGTCCAGGCGCCGCAAATCATCGCCGTAGGCGTAATCGCGATAGTCGGCGAACTCGATGCTGGTGCCGCGCCGGGTGGAGCGCCGCTCGCCCTTCATGGCGCCGGCGCGCGCGCGCTGGGACCAGAGCATGACCTGCTCCAGTTTGCGCAACGTGCGCTCGTCGAAGACGCGCGTTTCGGCCATGGACTGCCGCTCAGGCCGGCTGGCGGCTGACGGCATGCAGCGCTTCGCCGATGATGTCGTCCGGGTCGACGCCCTCCGCCAGGCCCTCAAAGTTGAGCAGCAGGCGATGCCGCAGGGCCGACGCCGCCACCGACTCGATGTCACCCCAGGCGACGTTGAAGCGGCCTTCCAGCAGGGCGTTGACGCGCGCGCCGATCACCAGCGCCTGGGCGCCGCGCGGGCTGGAGCCGTAGCGGACGTAGCGCCGCACCAGCTCCGTGGCCGCGGCCTCCTCCGGGTGCGTCGCCAGCACCAGCCGCGCCACCGCTTCCATCAGGTGGCTGGCGACCGGCGTCGTCAGGGCCAGGTGCCCCATCTGCATCACCTGGTCGCCGGCCGCCACGCGCTGCGGCGTGGCGCCCTCCGCGCCGGTGGTGCGCTCCAGAATGTCCACCAGTTCCTCCGCGCGGGGAAAGTCAACGCGGACCTTGAACATGAAACGGTCCAGCTGCGCTTCCGGCAGCGGGTAGGTGCCTTCCATCTCCAGGGGATTCTGCGTGGCCAGCACGAAGAAGGGGTCCTGCAGCCGGTAGCTGCGCCCGGCCACGGTGACCGTCTTTTCCTGCATCGCTTCCAGCAGGGCGGACTGCGTCTTGGGCGTGGCGCGGTTGATTTCGTCCGCCAGCACCAGATTGGCGAAGACCGGCCCTTCATGGAAGCGAAAGAGGCGGCTGCCATCCTCGCCCTCCTCCATGATGTCGGTGCCGGTGATGTCCGCCGGCATCAGGTCCGGCGTGAACTGGATGCGCGTGAACTTCAGGTCCAGCACCTCGCCCAGGGTGCGGATGAGCATGGTCTTGCCGAGGCCGGGCACGCCCTCCAGCAGCGCGTGACGGCCGCTCAGGATGCAGATCAGCACGCTGCGCAACACCTCGCGCTGACCGACGATCACGCGGCCCACCTCGGCCTCGATCGCCTGGGCCAGGGCGCCAAATTCCTCCAGCTTCAAGTCGTCCGCCATGTCCGCTCCTTGTGTCGCCCGTTACTGTCCCGGCTCCAGCGCGCTGAAGTAATCGTGCACCACGTCGCGCAGGCCCAGGGGAATGTAGTCGCTCTCCAGCGCCCGGCTGGCCGCGTCGCGGTAGTCGCCGTAAATCTCGTTCCAGGGCACCAGCGCCTCGCCGGCGGGGTTGGGGGCGAAGTCGCCCTCCACCAGGGGGGCATCGCCCGGGTCCGTCTCGAGAAAGATTTCCGGCCCCTCGCCGGCCCCGATGCGCCGCGGCGCGTAGACCGGCGCAAACTCGCCCACGCCGCGCCCGTCCGGGTTGTTGCGCTGGCCGGGCGGCGCCCCCTGCTGCCCGGCAAAGCCCTCGTCGCTGCCGGCGTCGCCCGGCGCGTCGCCGGCCATGCCGCCCTGACCGGGCACGAGTTGCTCGCCGGCGCCCTCGGCCATCTGGTTACCGCCGGGTTGGGAACCCTGCTGCGCGCCGGGCAGCGCCTCATCACCAACGCCTGACTGTGAACTGCTGCCGGGCATGGCGCCGGCCTCCTGGTTCTGCCCCGCCTGGCCGTCCTGCCCGGCACGCGGCTGACCCTGCATTGACAGGTCGCCGCCCTGTTGCATCTCGCTGATGGCGGGCTGCTCCTGCATGCGGCGCTGGCTGCCCAGGGCCGGCGGCTGCGCCTGGCGCGCGATTTGCTCCGCGCTGCCGCGCAGTTGATCGCTGGCCGCCTGCAGGCGTTGCTGCGATTCCTGCGCCAGCGCCATCTGCCCCTGCTGACGCGCAAGCATTTGAGTGGCCAGTTGCGCACTGCTGCGGGCGGCCTGGTTGCGAAACGCACGGGCATCCTCCACGGCCTGACGAATGGCCTCGGCCAGTTGTGGATTGCTTGCTTCCAGGGCGGCCGCCGCCTCTTCCATTCGCTGCAGCATGTCACTGCCCTCCGGCAGGGCGCCGGCGTTCGCCAGTTCCTGCAGGGCGCTCGCCAGTTGCTCGCCACCGGCCTGCTGCGCGCTTGCGAGGGCCTGCATCTGCTGCCTGACGCTCTCTTCAATGTCAAGCGCCTGCTGCTCCAGCCGGTCGGCGCTTTCGCTCAACGCCGCGAAGGCTTCCTCCGGCGACAGGGCCTCCTGTCCCAGCAGCGTGGAACTGCGTTCCAGTTCGCGTTGCAATTGCTCGCGCAGGTCCTCGGGCAGGGCGCTGTCGCGCGCCACGTCCTCGGCGATGCGCTCGACCGCGGCGGCGGCCTCGTCGATGGCGGCTTCCTGCGCCTCTTCCTGCGGCCCCGCCGGGACCTGCGGGAGCGGCAGGCGCAACGTCAGCCCGAAGGCCAGCGCCGTCAGCGTCAGCAACGCCCAGGCGCGCCGGTCGCTGCGCAGGGGCAGGCGCGCGGCGGCATCCAGGGCCTGGGCGCGGGCGCGGGCATCGGCGACCTGGCGTTCGGTCAGTTCCGGGCTGCTGCGAATGCGGCCCTCAATCAATTCAAGCGCCGTGGACAGGCGTTCGTTGAGCGCAAACTCGCGCTCGAACTTGCGCGCCAGCGGCAGGACCGGGCGCGGCCGCAGCCAGACCCCGGCCAGCAAGAGCAGCAGGCCGGCAGCGGCCAGCAGGGCCGTCGGCAGCAACATGCCCTCCCCCGGCGCCGCGAAACGCAGCCGCGTCCAGAGCAGCAGGGCAAGGCCCAGCCCCAGGCCCGGCAGCAGACTGCGCGGCAACCAGAGCCAGGTGCGCTGCCAGCGCTGACGATGCTCCCAGCGTCGCAGCAACTGTGTCAGGGCAACCCGTTGCCCGACGGCGCCGTGCCCGCCTGCCAGCGTCGCCATCAGGCCTCGACCTTGCGCATGCGGCGCACGGCCAGCGCCACCAGCACGGTCGCGATCAGCAGGTAAAAGATGACCATGCTGATCCAGGGCGACAGCAGCGGAATGGTGCTGCCATCGCTGCTGAGCACCAAAGTCCACAGCCCGGCCACGTTGCGATCCGCGAGGAGTTGCTGCGTCACCAGGGCGGTGGCCACCGGGTTGAGGCTGACCAGCAGAAAGCCGAGATAAATGAAGACCGCCTCCAGCGCCGGCGACACGTTAATGCCCGAGCCGAAGCCGGAGGTGGCATTGACGAAGGCGTTGAAAAGCGGCAGGCCGAGCAGGAGCGGGATGCCGAACAGAACGCCCAGGGCCACGGTGTAGGAACGCATGCTGGCGGTCAGCGTTCGCGCCGTGTAGGCCGAGAAATAGATCCCCAGCGTGCCCAGCGCGATGGCGCACGCCGCCAGCAGCACGAAAGAGATCACCAGTTCCGCCAGCGTCACGCCGCCGAAGAGAAAGGCGATACTCTGCAGGGGAATCGAGGAAAAGAGCAGCAGCAGGATGTAGCCCAGCGCCGACTCCAGCTTGCCGATGACCAGCGCCGGCCGCACCAGCAGCGTGGTCTGCAGCAGGTCCCAGGTGCCGAATTCGCGCTCGCCGGTGATGGCCCCGGAAGTGAAGGCCGGGGCAATGAAGAGGATCAGCAGCAACTCGATGCCCACCAGGCCGAGGAAGAGTATGCGGCCAATCGCGCCGATGGAGGCCGAGCCGCTGCCCTGCACCGTGCCCGCGCTGAAGACGAGGTACAGCAGCGCCGTGAAGGCGCTCATCAGGCCCAGATAGACCGTCAGCACGATGAAGGAACGCGGCCCGCGCATGCGCCCGCGCAATTCCTTGCGCATGACCGGGTTGATGCGAAAGCTGCGCCCCTCGCGCAGGGTCAACACCAGCGCCCAGACCCCCGGCACCAGCGTCACCACTGTCAGGACCAGCCCGCCTGGCAGCAGGGCCACGAGATTGGCCGCCAGCACCAGGGCCATGCCCGGCAGCACCCAGAACTCGCGCGCCAGCACGCCGGTCATCAGCACCAGCAGCAGCCCGCCATTCACCAGCAGGGACAGCATGACCAGCGCCATGGCCGCGTCCGGCGCCAGTTCCAGGCCGCCGGCCAACACGCTGTGCGCCGTCACGAAGAAACCGGGCAGCAGGCGCAGCCCGCCCGCCAGCGCCAGCAGCAGCAACAGGGCCAGCGCGGCGCCGTTGGCCAGCGCCGCCCCCAGCAGCACGCGCGCGATGCGCAACAGGGCCCGCTCGCGCGGGTCCAGCGCTTCGTCGGGTTCGTCGATCAGCCGGACGCCGGGCGCGGCCATGTTTAGCTGACGACGCCCCGGGTCACGTTCATGAACAGGGACTCGAGGTCTTTCGTCTCTTCCTGAAAGCCGAGTACGCCGATATCCGCCAGCGCCAGCGCCCGGTTGAGCCCGGCCACGCCCGCATCGTCACCCTCAAAGTGAACGGCCACGCGCGTCCGCTCGTCCTGCGGTTCCAGCAGGCTGGTCTCCAGCACGTTGGGCATGCCCTCCAGCAGGTTGCGCGCCTGAGCCAGGGTGTCGCCATCGGCCAGGGTCACCACAATTTCGCGCCAGGGCGTCAATTGCGCGCGCATGTCCGCCACGCTGCCCTGGATGACCATCTGGCCGGCCTCAATGATGCCGACGTGGGTGCAGATCTCGCTGACGTCCGCCAGAATGTGCGATGAGAAGAAGATCGTCTTGCCCATGGCCGCCAGTTCGACCAGCAGTTCGCGGATTTCGACGCGCGCGCGCGGGTCCAGGCCCGAGGCCGGTTCGTCGAGAATCAGCACCTCGGGGTCATGGGCCAGCGTGCGCGCCAGCGACAGTCGCTGCTTCATGCCGCGGCTGAGCTTGTCGACCATGTCCTCGCGCCGGTGCGTCAGGTCCACCAGTTCCAGCAGGTCATCGATGAGGCGCCGGCGTTCGTTTTCGGGGATGTCGTAACAGGCGGCGAAGAAATCCAGATATTCCCAGACGCGCATGTCATCGTAGACGCCGAACTCATCCGGCATGTAGCCGATGGCGCGGCGCACCGCGCGCGGGTAGGCCGTGACCGAGTAGCCGGCCACGCGGGCCTCGCCCTCGCTCGGGCGCGTCAGGGTGGTCAGCACCCGCATGGTGGTGGTCTTGCCGGCGCCGTTGGGGCCGACGAAGCCGTAGATCGCGCCCTCCGGCACCTCCAGCGACAGCCCGCTGACCGCCGTGAAACGCGCGTAACGCTTGACCAGGTCGCTGGTTTCGATGATGAGACTCATGCGTCGGACCCTGCCATCATGGAATCAGTATAACCGAAATAGCCCTCCTGCTCGATTGCGAGCCGCTCCATACGCAGCGAGCCGCCGATCTCGCCCGCCGTCAGACGCAGCAAGACGCTGTTCTGCGCGCCCAGCAGGGCCTGCGGCGCCGGAATCACCACTTCACGGGACGTGCTGCGCACGCGCGGTCGCTCCAGTACAAAAGGTTGCCAGCGCCCGGTTTCCCGGTTCCACAGCTCCGGCACAATCTCGTCGGGACCGGAAGCGCGCAGGTTAAGGATGACGCGCAGGGCGTCCACCCGCGCCAGTTGCGACCAGGGCTGCGGCGTATAGCGGAACACCACCTGCTCACCCGGCTGCAGGTCCGTGTTCACCGGCGCCGCGTTGCCAACGAGGCTGTTGCGCTCCTGCGCGACCCAGGTGAACTGGTCGGCCTCAATGCGCACGCGCTGCTCCGGTAATTGCTGCGTTACCTCCAGTTCAATCAGATAGAGCGCGGCATCATTCGGCTCCCACTGCACTTCGCCCGGTTCGGCCCGCAGGGGCATCTCGCCCCAGCCGGCCAGAAACACCCGGTCAGCGCGCGCCGTGGAAAGGTAAGGATCGGCCATGGCGGCGGAAAGCAGCAACTGGCGCCGGTGGCGCTCCTGCGCGGCGGCGCTGTCGCCCGGCCCCTGGCGGTAGGCGCGGGAGGAGTAACTCTCCCCCATGACGTCCATCACGCTCTGTTCGCGGGAGGCCAGATAGCGGGAGAAGCGGCTGAAGCGGAGTTGCGTCAACTGCGGGTCCCCGTGACGTTCCAGCGGCGCCGGGGCGGCCGGCTGCAGGCTTACGGAGCTCAGCGGAAACTCGAAGCGCGCGCTTTCACCTGGCAGCAGGGATTCTGGCAAGGCCTGGCTGGCAGCGCGCGCCAGAATCACCGGCTGGCCCAGCGGGAAGTCGCTTTCGTTGCGCACCTCGCCACTCAGATACCATTTCCAGGGGCGTTCGCCGGTGGCCGGATTCTCTTCACCCTCACGCCAGACCAGGGTGGCGCTGCCGGCGATGGCGGGGGCCGGCGTGCTGGCCGTTGCATGGAAGGTTGAGATGAAACTGGCATCCACGTTGAAGTCGAGGGCATCGAAGCTCCCGGCCTGGCGAATGTCCGTGCGCGCCTGGATGCCCGCGGCGAAGGGATTGGCCGGGATGTCGCGCGCCAGGGGGCGCAGGGTGCTGCCCGCCGCCGTCAGCAGGTCGTAGCTGGCGCGCCGCGGCGAAAGCACGCCGACCAGCCCCGTCACCTGGGCGCGTTCACTCTCCGGCCAGACCTGCACCAGCGCCAGGCGGCTGAGCGTGGCGCTGCTGCCGCGCAGACCGAAGCCCACCGACCAGGACAGCGCGCTGAACAGCAAAATGAACAGGGGGATGGTCACCCAGGCCCAGGCGCGCCGGTTGAGGCGGCGCAACACCAGGTAATTCAGCGGGCCGATCAACCCCACGTAAGCCAGCAGGAAGCCGCACAGTGGCAACAGGTCCGGCAGCAGGTCCAGCCCGGGCAGGATTTCGCTGGCGAGGGCGGCGCGCTCCAGGTTGGTGATGCCGCGGGACCAGCCGGGCACGGGTCGTCTGGTGGCCGCCAGGGCGAACCACAGGTCGTCAAGGCCGGCCCAGTCCTTCAGCGGCGCCGCCAGCGGGTCCGCGGCGAGGTAGTCCACCGTGCCCAGGCCATGGTCGCGACGCAGCAGCAGCGGCACCCCGTCGGCGGTGGCCGCCAGCACGCGCGCCTCATCATGCAGCGCGCCGGTGGCGATCAGCGCCTCGCCGGCGGCGACCGCGTCCACGGCGCCGGCCAGCGCGCCCAGCGCTGCGAAGTCCGACGTCGTCAGGCTGCCGGAGGGCTGCAGGGGCAGCAACTCGCCCAGTCCGGCGGCGCTGGCCTGCCAGCCCGCTCCGCCGGTGACGATCAGATGGGCGCCGGCCAGCACACGCGCCGCCAGCGCCTGGCGCTGGGCAACGCTGAAAGCGCCGGTGTCGACGTCACTGATGAAGAAAGTGTCGACCGCCTCAAGCGCGGCCGCCAGCGGCGGCAGGGCGGCCGCCTCCAGGCCGGCGCGCCATGCCTGCCGCCCGGCCGGCGCCAGCGCCGACAGGTCCACACGACCGCGGGACGCATCGCCCAGCAGGACGTGCAGCGGGTCCTGCACCGGTACGTGGCGCAGGGGCGCTTCCCGCGCGGCCAGCACCAGGCCCTCATCATCCAGAAACTCGACGCGCACGCTGGTGGCGAAGCTGCGCGCCGTCACGTAGAGGAAGACGCCCTTGCGCGCTCCGGCGGGCAGATCGAGCGCCGTGCTGAAGGTATTGCTGAAGGCCTTGCCGGAAGTCTCCGGGCGCACCACCAGCCGGCCGCTGCGGTCCGCGCCGGCGTTGCCGGCCTGGATCCGCAGCGGGAACCACAGGTTTTCGCGAAACAGGCTGTTGTAGCCGGCCTCAACGTCCAGCGTGATGCCCTGCGCCTGTACTGGCAAAGGCGCGGCTGCCAGGATCAGCAGCAGAATGAGCAGTGGCAACAGAGTCAAATTGTGACGGCACCGGCCCAGGCTCACAGGCGCACCCGGCAATGGCGCACGAAGGTGTCGCGTTCCGTCAAGGTGACGAGGTTGTAGCCAGGCCAGTAGAGCAGTTCATGGAAGGGTTTCGCCTGGCCGTACCAGGTCTGCGTCTGGAACCAGCTGCTGCGCACGCTCTGGTAGGGGATGCCGTCGCGCAGGGTCACAATACTTTCGTGGATGTGGCCGTAGAAGACGCAGCGCAGGCGTTCCTTCGCCGGCAGCAGCGCCTCGTGCAGGGCCTCGCCGTTGCGCAACACGATGCCTTCCAGCCAGGGCACGACCAGCGAGAGCGGATTGTGGTGCACAGCGACCACCAGCGGCCGTTCGTCAGCCGCCGCGCAGCGTTGCGCCAGCCAGGCCAGCTGCTCCGGCTCGAGCCGGCCATAATGTGCATCGGGGTCCGGCACGTTGCTGTCGAGCAGCAGGAACTGGACGCCGCCGATCTCGAACTCCTGGTCGGCGTGCGGCGCCGGCTCGTCGCGCCCCAGCAGCACGCGTTGCAGCCAGTCGCTGCGGTCGTGGTTGCCCGGCAGGTAGTACACCGGCATGTTCAGCTGACTGTAGAGTTCGGCCGCCTGCCGATAGTCCTCCGCGCGCTCCGGGTCGCTGTGGACGTCGCCGGTATGCAACACGAAGTCGACGTGGCAGGGCAGCGCGTTGATTTCGTGCACCAGGGCTTCGGCGCCCGGCCTGGGCAAAATGTGGGTCAGCGGCCCGCTCCAGCCGGGGTCCGTCGCCAGGTGCGAGTCGCTGATGTGGACGAAGGTCAGGGGCTGCATACGTCTACTCTACAGCAGACAGTCAGACTGGACAAGACGCTGAAACTGTGCCGGGCATCTCGCCGGCCTCACAGGCGAACCCGACAGTGACGCACGAAGGTGTCGCGTGCGGTCAGGGTGACGAGATTGTAACCCGGCCACTGAATGGGCTCGGGGGTAATTTCCTGCTGACCGTACCAGGTCCTCAACTGAAACCAGTTGCCGCGTACGCTGTGATAGGGGATTCCATCGCGCAGGGTCAGCAGGCTTTCGTGGATGTGTCCGTACAGGACGCAGCGCAGACGATGCCGCGCCGGCAACAGAATCTCGTGCAGCGCCTCCCCGTTGCGCAAAATCAGGTCCTCCGGCCAGGACACCGCCAGGGACAGGGGATTGTGATGCAGCGCCACCACCAGCGGACGACTGTCCTGCGCCGCGCAGCGTTGTTCCAGCCAGGCCAGTTGCTCCGGTTCAAGGTATCCATGACCAGCGCCGTCACCCGCGTCCGCGACGCTGCTGTCCAGCAACAGGAACTGCACCCCGCCCGCCTCAAACTCCTGGTCGGCATGCGGCGCCGGATCGTCACGCCCCCGCAGGACGCGCTGGAACCAGGTGTTGCAGTCATGGTTGCCGGGCAGAAAGTACACCGGCACGCCCAGGCGACTGTAGAGCTCAAGCGACTGCCGATAATCTTCTTCCCGTTCCGGGTCGTGATTGACGTCGCCCGTATGGAGCACGAATTCACAGGGCGCCGGCAGCGCCTCGATTTCGCGCACCAGGGCCTCGGCAGCCAGGAGCGCGGGCGCGAACTCCATCCCCTTCCTGTGCGGGTCCGTCACCAGGTGCGAATCGCTGACGTGGACGAAAGTCAGGGGCTGCATGCGATCACCCGCCGGAAGGCCGGGCCCTGTGCGTGCAAGTCGTTTGCGGCATTAAGATTGTGCCCGCAGCGGTCCTGCCTCACAATCGCACCCGGCAATGACGAACAAAGGTGTCGCGTGCGGTCAGCGTGACGAGGTTGTAGCCGGGCCACTGAAGCGGCTCGGGATACTCCCGCTGCTGGCCGAACCAGGTCCGGTTCTGGAACCAGCTGCCGCGCACGCTCTGGTAGGGGATGCCGTCGCGCAGGGTCAGCAGGCTTTCGTGGATATGACCGTAGAGGACGCAGCGCAGACGCTGCCGCGCCAGCAGCAAAATCTCGTGCAGCGCTTCGCCGTTGCGCAGGACCAGATCATCCAGCCAAGGCACCGACAGCGCCAGCGGGTGGTGATGCAACGCCACCACCAGCGGACGACCGTCCTGCGCCGCGCAGCGCTGTTCCAGCCAGGCCAGTTGCTCCGACGCGAGATAACCGTGACCCACGTTTTCGTACATGTCCGCAACGCTACTGTCCAGCAGCAGAAATTGCGCGCCGCCGGCCTCAAACTCCTGGTCGGCATGCGGCGCCGGCTCATCACGCTCCAGCAGAACGCGCTGCAACCACAGGCTGCGGTCGTGATTGCCCGGCAGAAAATGCACTGGCACGCTTAGCTGGCGGTACAGTTCCACCGCCTGCCGGTACTCTTCTTCACATTCCGGGTCGTGATTGACGTCGCCCGTATGCAGCACGAACTCAACCGGCGCGGGCAGCGCCTCGATCTCACGCACCAGGGCTGCGGCCCCCGGCAGCGCCGGTCCGCGTTCTGCCCCCCTCCTGTTCAGGTCTGTCATCAAATGCGAGTCGCTGACGTGGACGAAGGTCAGGGGCTGCATGGGCACGCTCCACAGCAAGCTGGCGGACCGGACGCCAACACTCTACCCGTCGACTGCAGGACTTGCAGCACTGCAACCGGGCCGGGCAGCGCTACGGGCTTCGCCGTGGCCGGCACCTGGGGCCTCAACTGGTTCCAGAGCCGGACCTGGCCGTCGGGCGCACGCGGCAGTGACGCACGAAGGTGTCCCGTGCCGTCAGCGTGACGAGGTTGTAACCGGGCCACTGAATGGGCTCGGGGACAGCTTCCTGCTGGCCGTACCAGGTCCGCACCTGAAACCAGCTGCTGCGCACGCTCTGGTAGGGGATGCCGTCGCGCAGGGTCAGCAGGCTTTCGTGGATATGACCGTAGAGGACGCAGCGCAGACGCCGCCGCGCCTGCAGCAGAATCGCGTGCAGCGCCTCGCCGTTACGCAGTATGTAGCGGTCCCGCCAGGGCACCGACAGCGGCAACGGGTGGTGATGAAACGCCACCACCAGCGGACGGCTGTCCTGCGCCGCACAACGCTGCTCCAGCCAGGCCAGTTGCTCCGGCGCGAGATAGCCGTACACCGCATCCCGGTCCGGGCCTCTGCTGTCCAGCAGCAGGAATTGAACGCCGCCGGCCTCAAACTCCTGGTCGGCCCAGGGCGCGGGCTCTTCACGACCCCGCAGCACGCGCTGCAACCACAGGCTGCGGTCGTGATTGCCCGGCAGAAAGTACACGGGCACGCTTAACTGGCGATAAAGTTCCACCGCCTGCCAGTATTCCTCTTCCCGCTCCGGGTCGTGGATGACGTCGCCGGTGTGGAGCACGAATTCAACCGGCGCGGGCAGCGCCTCAATCTCACGCACCAGGGCTTCGGCGCCAGGGAGCGGGGGGCCGCGTTCCGCCACTTGCCTGTCGGGGTCCGTCATCACGTGCGAATCGCTGATGTGGACGAAGGTCAGGGGCTGCATTCAGCGCGTTCTGTGTTGGTAGCCGAGTTGGCGTTCGGGTTCCATCGGCGCGCCGCTTTCAAGCCAGCTTATGCATGTGTCATCTGCAACATCAGGGTTAACCCACATTACATCCCGAATCTTCATTATTTGCCGACTTGCATTTCTAAAGTGTCTTCGTGCTCTTTTGTCCCTGGACGCAATTGACTTGTCAGTGAAAAGGGCTGCTTCCAGCAGGTGAACATCCTTTTGCAATATTCTGTAAATGTGGATGTCAGGTGCAAACTCTTGAATCTCATTTCTTAGACCTGCATCCCTAACATCAACATTCGTCATGTCAAGCACTTTGTCAGTGTTGGTCATCGTGGTGAACCAATCCGTCGAAAACTCGGTGAAGTGCCTGTTCCACTCTCGCTCTATTTCTGTCGACCACACAATAAAATGGCCGCAATTGCGCATAGTCTCCAGAAATTCCCGGGCGTCTATTGACATTTGACTTTCGGATTTCCCTGCTGACTGGGCGATATCTGCGTCTACAACCAGGTTTTTAGTCTCAGGCAGGGTCATTTACCAAGCCCAGCTTGCGCTTGGCGACGGCATCAAGGTATCGCCTCTGTTCAGTCAGCCGAATATCGGCAAAATCTACGGGCCAGTCGCCGTAGGCACCATTTGCATTCGGGTCTTCGCTTCGAACTTCCGTGTATCCTTCTTCATCACGTCTGAACCAGTGGAGTTTTACCAGATCCGGGGACAGATACTTTTCAGCGATCAGCGTCATAACTCCCTGCAAGAGCAGTGAACTGTGCGTCTCGACTACAACCCGTACACCTCTCAACGCTGCGTTTGCCAAAACGCTTGCCAAAGCAACCTGTGCCCGTGGATGTAAATGCAACTCTGGTTGCTCAATGTAAACAACCTGGCCAGATACTGCCGCAACTAATGCTACAAGTACGGGCAAAACCTGCGAAATTCCCAAACCAACATCTGCAATGTTAACAACATCATTCTTTGTGTTGAATCTCGAATCAACTGGCAATCGACCTACAAGAATTTCCACAGAAGTATCGCCGATACGGTTGGCACGTACCCATCTTGTAAGTCTTAGATGAATTAGATCTTTCTCGACTTGCTCTATGCTGTCCTGATTTCCTTCATTCCACTGTAACAGAAGGCTGGCAACGTAATTGTGAAAAGGACCCGGAAATCTGGGCCCTAAACCGGAAGCCAGAGGATATGTTCGCTCTGGATTGTCGCGCAATCCCGAGACGTGCATAAAATCAGCAACTGAGTTTGCAAATGTTGGCCATGGGTCAAATGCAGGTACAGGAATTACAACATTTCCATCGGTGTCGACCAAGGACATGCTGAGAAAACATCTGTAGGGCTCAATTCTCCATTCGAAGACTGTTGCTTCTTCTTGTTTCTTGGCTGTTTCTGTAAGAGCGTGAAGATACAACTCAGGAATTTGTTCAATAATCTCATCATTGCTCATCTCGGTTTGAATACTGAATTCTGCCATCGGAGACTTCGCTGATATTTTCCCATGTTTTACGGTTCGATTTTTGGTCTTACCGATAAAGGGAAATGTATATTCACATGTTAGTTCCAGTTCCTGTCCATGTTGGTAGCGTACTTTCAGAACGTGATCTCGAGATTTCATTGATTTAGGTTTCAATTGCTCGAAATGAGAGAAGCGAACATTCGGCCCATTGAGCAAAAGCGGGCCAGGGTCATATGTTGCATCGAGCGTCTGCTTCATCATCAGCATCGGTTGCATGATGCTGGATTTGCCGGAACTGTTGGCGCCGGCGAGGATGGTCAGCGGGCGGATTTCAATGGTCGTCTCGTCGCGAATGGACTTGTAGCCACCGACGGTGATCGCCGTAATGCCCTGCGCCTTCTCAGCCATTCCCGCCCTCCTGAATGGCTTTCAGTATACACCTGACCCTGGCGATCTGTGGCGCCGACTTCACCACACGCCCGGTCGGCCCGCCTGCCCCGCGCGCAGGGACGCGCGCAGCAGAATGTCCATCGACTCCAGGGCCTCCGCGCCTACTCCAGGGCGCGCGGGCAGCGGCGCGCCGAAGCGCAGCGTCACCTCACTGTCGCGCCAACGGGTGAACATCACCTGCAGCGTGGCCGCCACCCAGGAACGGCGGCGCCCCTCGCGGTAGAGTCGCGCCGGCGCCGAGCCCAGGGCGCGCAACGACAGCACGCCGCTGACCGCCACCGGCAAAATCGTCAGGCCGGGCACCTGGCGCGCGAAGAGCTCGATGCCGGCGGCCGACCAGTCCGTCAACGACGCGGGCGCGGTGGCATAAAAGGCCGGGTCGGGTTCGATGCGGCCGGCGGGGAAGTTGAGCAGCGCGCCACCGGCATCCAGGTGCTGCAGGGCGGCGCGCAGCACGCGGATGCGGCGCTCGTCCGCGTCCGGCAGCAGAATCAGATGGCGCGCGATGTTGGGCAGCAGCGTCAGAATCGGGCGCGCGGCGGTGATGACCTTTATGTCCGGCCGCGCCAGCCAGGCGAAGAGCGCCATGGCGTCCATCACGCCGGGATGATTGCTGACCAGCAGCAGCGGTTGACCTGGCGCGATGGCCGGGTGCGGCAGATTGACGGCCCGTACGTCGCTGGTGAAGTAGGGCAGCAGCCAGCGCGAGGCCTGCACCAGGTCGCTCTCGCCAACGCGGCGTTCGTACTGGAAGACCAGGCGTGTGATGTCGCGCGCCGGGCCGCGCACCAGCGGCAGCGCGGCTTGCGGGTAACGCGGCAGGAAGGCGCCCAGCATGTCGCGCGCGTTGAGGCGGGCGGCCGTCGCGAAGTCTGTTGATGCGGCCTCAGCCATCGCCGTCCTCCCGGCGCAGGGTGTAAACCCGGGCGCCGTCCTGTTCGAACACCAGCTCCAGCCAGGCAGCATCCGCCACCGACGAGGCCGGCGGCAGGGCCCAGGCGTCCGGCGCGCGCCAACGCCAGGCGTCCGCGAAGCGCTCCGGCGCGCCCACGATCTGCGGCACCAGCACGTAATCGATGCCGGCTTCAGCCAGCAACTGCTCGTTCTCCGGGTTGGCGGGGTCCAGCCAGAAGGCGCGCAGACGCTCCTGTTCGGCCAGGCTGGCCTCGTTGCCGCGGAAGAAAGGCTGCCAGCGATAGTAAACGCTGTCGCGCTCGCTGATGACCGGCGCCCAGTCGCCCTCCCAGGAGCTGTTCATCTCGCTGCCGGGAAAGTTGAGCACGCGGGCGTCGGCCGGCGTGTGCTCGCGCAGCCAGTTCATGGCGGCCACGTCGGCGTGGGAGGCGAAGGCGCCGTGGATGCCGAGGCGGCCCTTGCTGAAAGCCAGCAACTGTGAAGGCAGCAGCAGCGCGCCCGCCGCCAGCAGGAAAGCGGCCAGCAGCAGCGTCCGCGTCAGGCGTTGCCAGTGAAGTTCCGGCAAAAGCGGCGCGATACGCTGCCAGATGACCAGCAGCCCCCGTCCCGCCAGCAGGGACAGCGGGATGATCGGCCCGTGCCAGGCGATGCTGAAGGGATAGTCGTAGCGAAAGAGCGGCAGCCAGGGCGCGATGCGCTCGCTGATGCCAAAGACGGCGAAGTCCAGACAAAGGAGCAGCCAGCCCAGCGCCAGCAGGGTCGCCTGGTCGCGGCGGCCCGCGCGCGCGCCGACCAGCGCCAGCGGCCAGCTCCACAGGCCGTGAAAGACCAGCATGTGCAGCGCATGTGAAGGGTGGCGCGTGAAGGGCGAGACGATCTCCCCGCCCAGCAGCGGCAGTGACTTCAGCAGCCAGGGGCTGATGAGCAGGAGGGCCAGCAGCGGCACGGCGGCCAGCAGCGCCAGCCAGCGCCGCCGCGTCGGTCGCGGTTCGCCCGTCCACATGGTGAGCAGCCAGGGGCCGTAGCCGAGCGCGAGGATGATGGTCGTGTCGGGATGGGACAGCACGACGGCGGCCAGCAGGAACGCCGCGCTGACCAGGTCCGCGCGTTCACCACTGCGCTGGTAGCGCAGCACGCAGAGCACAAAGCCCTGCGCAAAGACCAGCGCCAGCAGGGCCGTGAAGTGCGAGTCGAGGTAGGCGAGAAACAGGGCCAGGCCGGCCGTCATGGCCAGGGCGACGGCGCGCCCCAGGCGCCGGCCGCCCAGGTCGGCGCCCAGGTCATGGGCCAGCCAGACGTTGAGCAGGGCCAGCACCGCCGCGAACGAGAACATCACCTGATGGAGGGGATGGCCCAGCCTGTCGCCCAGCCAGGCCACCAGCGCCGTGAAACCGGGCGCATAGAGATAGCGGATTTCCGGATGAAAGGGCGCCAGGCTATCCAGGCTGCCGCCGAGGCGCGTCATCAGGGCAAGATAGCCAAAGCCCTGCGCGTCGGTGTCCAAAGGCACCGGCAGGATAATGACCGGGATGGCCAGCAGCGCCGCCAGCAGCGCAAGGAAGACCAGTTGCCCCCGGTCGGGCCAGGCCAGGTCGGCGTCCGCTGGCTCTGTTTCCGGCCCGGAGGCGCGCAACTGGCCGCGTCCCAGGGTGCCGCCGAGCAGAACGACGGTGACCAGCGCGAAGAGCAGGTAATCGATGATCAGCGTGTCCCAGCCAAGAAGCATCGTCCAGGCCAGCGCGCCGCAGAGCACGACGGCCAGCACCAGCGCCGCGCCAAGGCCGATGCGCACCTTCCCGCCTGGCAGGGCCGGGGCCAGCAGCGCGCCGGCGCCCAGCAACACGCTGCCCAGGATGAACATGATCGAGACTGGAACCATCCGGCGCAGTATACACGAGCGCCCGCTGCCGCCTCTGAATTCAACCTGCGACTGTGCTGCGCTGTAACGTGGCCTGGATACGGAGAAATTCCCGCATGAAACGTAAACCTGAGGGCGTGTGGGTTAACGACTGGAACTCCGGGACGTGGAACATTGAGGACTGGACGCGCAAGTCCTGACGTCCATCCCTGCAGCAACAACCTGGCGGGCGGACTGCGCTTCGCCCGCCACGCCTTTCCCCGTTGACAGCAGCCACTGCCGGGTTGACACTTTCTCCAAACCCGCCCGCACAGGATGCCCGCCATGTCCCTGGCCATCGTCGCCTCCGCCAACCCGGTCAAGATTGAGGCCGCGCGCCTGGGCCTGGCGCGCATGTTCCCGCAAGAGGCCTGGACCGTCAGCGGCCGCGACCTGCCCTCCGGCGTGGCCGACCAGCCCATGTCCGACGCGGAGACGCTGCAGGGCGCCCTGAACCGGGCCCGTCAGGCGCGCGCCGCTGTGCCGCAGGCGCAACTGTGGCTGGGCATTGAGGGCGGCATCGAGCCGGTTGGCGCGGCCCTGCGCTGCTTCGCCTGGGTGCAGATGCTGGCGCCCGGCTGCGCGGGTCGCAGCCGCACCGCCAGCCACGACCTGCCCGCCGAGGTCGCCCGGCTGATCCGCGCGGGCCACGAACTGGGCAGCGCCAACGACCAGGTCTTCGGCCGCCACAACAGCAAGCAGGGCAGCGGCTCGGTCGGCCTGCTTACCGGCGACGCCCTGACGCGCAGGGAATACTACGCCCAGGCCGTGCTGCTGGCGCTCATCCCCCTGCGCAACGGCCAGCTGCATTTCAGCGACACGTGAACCACGCGGCCGCGGCCCTGCGCGCGGCGACGCAAGACCTGCAGGGCAGCAGCGACACGGCCGCGCTGGACGCGCAGTTGCTGCTGGCGCAGGTCACGGGCCGCGGACGGGCCTGGCTGCTGGCCCATGGCGAAACGCCGCTCACGTCGGCGCAAAGCCGACGCTTCAGCGCCCTGGTCGCGCGCCGCAAGGCCGGCGAGCCGCTGGCTTACCTGCGCCGCCGTCAGGCGTTTTACAGACTCGACTTTCACGTGTCGCCGGCCGTGCTCATCCCGCGCCCGGAGAGCGAACAGCTGCTTGAACTGGCCCTTGAGCATGCCCCGCCGGATTTCAGCGGCGTTCTCGTGGACGTCGGCACAGGCAGTGGCGCGCTGGGGATCAGCTTCGCCGCCATGCGCCCGCGCGCGCGCGTCATCCTGACCGACCTCAGTCCCGCGGCGCTGGCCGTGGCGCGCATCAACGCGGCACGGCATGGAGTCAAACCGGTCTTTCGTCAGGGCGATCTGCTGCAGCCGCTGCCGACGCGCGGCCGGAAAGTGGACATCGTCATGGCCAACCTGCCCTACGTCCGCCGCGGCGACCTGCCGCAACTGGCGGTCAGCCGTTACGAACCGCAGGTCGCCATGGACGGCGGCGACGACGGCATGGACCTCATCCGGCGGCTGCTGCAGGACCTGCCGCGGGTCTGCGCGCCGGGCGCGCTGGCGCTGCTGGAGATCGGCATGTTGCAGGGCGCGCCAGCGCTGCGTCTGGCGCGCTCGCTGCACCCGCGTCAGGCGGAGGTGTTGCAGGACCTGGCCGGGCTGGACCGCGTGCTGCGCGTGAAAATCCAGGGCCAAATTCTGTGACTAGCAGCGGCCCCCTTCCTCGGCAAGTGTGTAGCCGGTCCCCAGGGTTGACCGGTTGTTGTCCGCAGATCTCTCGGGAATCGCATTGTCGAAGTTGACAATCGCGGTGATGTTGTGAGGCTCGTTGACGTGCCGCGTAACCGTCAGCCATGCGCTGGCGCCGACCGTCTGACCGGGTTCGATCGGCGGGAATTCCGCAATTTCCGCCTGCGGAAAATCGTCCAGCAGGCTGCCATCCCGTTTGTAGGCATGGTCGACGAACCGGACCCTGCCTCCCGGTGAACGCGTGGAGCCCACGTTGGCAACGTCAACTTCTATGTTAAAGCCGACACCGCAGCGAATGACCCCGCCGGGCGAACTGTGACGCATCTCACCGGCCACAAGGTCCACGTCGCCGGCAGGGATGGCCGTTGGCGCGGCAGGCGCCGGCGCCGCGGTGGGCGGAACGGGAGTGGGCTCTGGCAGCGGCGGGCCCCAGACGGCGGGCAGGTCCTCCACGTCGCCGCTCACTTCCAGCAAACTGCCAAAGACCCAGCCCTCGCCATTGTAGTACTTGATCTTGTACCAGGTCTTGTGAATGTTGACCGCCAGCAATTCGACCTGGTCGCCGGCGGCGATGCTGCCGATGGGCGGCGCGAAACGCGTGTCCGGGCCATCGCGCACGTAGGCGCCGCGCAACACCCGCGCCATGGGCCGGTCGGAGGTCGGCTCGGGCACGTCTGTGGGTTCCTCCCGCGCCGGCGCATCGTCCGGCCGGCCGGCATCCCCGTTGTCGCCACTGTCACCGGCGTCGCCGTCACCCTGCGTCGGCCCCGCGCCCTGGCTGATGACGTTCACGGTGACGCTCGCCGGCGCGCTGCTGCTGCCATCATCGCGCCGGGCCACCACGCTCAGGACGTGGGCGCCGGCGCCGCTCGAGGTCCAGCTGGCGCCGGTGTTGAAGGCGCCGGTGCCGGCGCTGTTCAGGTCGGTCCGGTTATCGAACGCCACATTGTCTGCGGAAAACGTGACGCTGGCCGGCCCCGAGCCGGCGTTTTGCACCTGCACCTGAATGTTGACCGCCACGCCCTCCAGGTAGGAGGAATTCGGCAGGGGCGCCTGGATCTGCACCAGCGGCGGCCCGCTGATGACCTGGTTCGAAGGGCCGGGCGCCACGTTGAGGTTGCAGGCCGCCAGCAGGAGCGCCAGGAGCAGCGTGAACAGGGTCGCCGCAAGTTTCGCGTCCCGTCTCATCATCGCTCTCCCCTGCCCGCAGGGCAATTGCCATGCTTATATCCTGCCCCAGACGGGGAATCTGCGCAAGGGGGGTACGCTCAGGCGCCGTGGCGAGTGGGGGCGGGCGATTTGGTAAATCGCCCCTGCGACGGATGCTGCAGGGGTAGCGAGGGCGTAAGCCCGAAGCACGCCAACGGCGCCATTTCGTGTCCCGCAGGGGCGACATATCATGTCGCCCGCGGGCACACCATGGCGCCGGGCGTGGCGCGTTTGGATGACGCTCACCGCATCCAGTGCCTGTATCCGGTAAACCAGACACTCCCGCCCTCAGGCGCCGTGGAAGCGGCCGGTCTCCAGCACGTCGACCGGCACCCCTTCCAGTTCGGCGGGCACGGCCTCGCCTGGCGCGATTTCGGACAGGGGCAGCTTGCGCTCCACCATGACGACCAGCGCGACCTGGTCGGTATATTGCCCCTGGCGTTTGCGCAGGCCGACGGCCGTCCCCACCACGCGCGGCAAGGCCATCAGCCAGTCGCCGTATTTCTCCTGCATCCGCAGCGCCCTGCGCGTCGCCTCGTCCCGGTCCATCGCGGCACCTCTAGATAGTTACGTCCAGCGCCTCCAGCAGGGGCCGGATGGGCGTGAAAATCGTCGCCTGGGTGGAGCCGGCAAAAAGCAGGCCGACGGCCACGCTGTCGGCCTCGGCGACGATCAACGCGCCGGAATCCCCGCCCAGACTCATCGGCGAGGTCAGCACCTGGCCGGTGAAGCGCGCCGATTTCTTGCCATAGGAAACGTTGACCGTGGCGTTCAGCAGGATGACCTTGCCGTTGGTATGGTCGGTGGTGCGGCCCGTCTTGCGCACGGCCATGCCCAGCCTGGCGGCGCGCGTGCCGCGCACGCGCCCGATGCCGCGCACGGTGCCGGTAAACATCTTCTGGTTGACCGGCCGCGCCAGCGCGGCGTCAAAGTGATTCCCGCCGGCGCGGGCCGCCTGCTGCGCGGCCAGCGCCGAGTTGTGCGCCGCCTGGGCCTGCACGCGCCAGTCCGAGCCGGAGAGTTTGTTCATCAGGTTGATCACGTTCACCAGCGTGCGCAGGATGCGCCCGGCCCGGTTCGTCGGGCGAATGCGTCGCGTTGGCTGTGGCGGTGGCGGGTCCTCGCCGATGAAATGCAGCGGGATGAAGCGCTCCAGGTGCGCCACCACGTCAGTCGGGTTGCGGCCTCCGTCGCGGGGCGCGGGCTGCAACACCGGGTCGCCGTTTTTGGCCTCGTTGGCGTTGGCCAGCACGTGGTTGTTGGAGAGGATGAGCCGCTCGCCGCTGAAGCGATCGGTGACGACCGCCCCCAGGGTGCCCGCCGTGACCCGGTAGTGGCCGATGCTGACGCCGGCCGGCATGGTCGGGCGGTAACGGTCGCGCGGGGTGGCCAGCGCGCGCAGGTAGCCGACCTCGTAGACGTCGGTGCGAACGCCGTCGATCGCGCGCGGGACGCGGTCGCGCCGGGAGAGCGCTGCCAGCGGCAGCTTGCGCTCGACCAGCACCACCACGGCTTTCTCGCCGGCGGCCTCGTCCTTGCTGCCCTTGTTGCCCACGGCGACGCCAACCACGTTGGCGCGACGCAACAGGTCCCCCTGGGCTGCCCGCTGCGCCTTTACCGCGTCTTCCACGTCCATGCATCCGCCCCCGCGGCCAGCGCCCTGCGCGAATCATTGTAGCATGTGGCGGGAGGCAATCCCGCGACACATAAACGATTTATGAACATCCTGCACGGCCGGCAGCGGCGCTGGTATGATACCCCTGTGCCCTGACGCGCCGGAGACCCTCGCGTGAAGCGTATCCCGCCATCCATGCTGGTCCTGCTGGCCACGACCGTTCTGCTGGCCGCCTGCAGCAGCGGCCCGGAGCGCGCGATCAGCATTGGCGAGGAACTGGTCGCGCAGGACTTTTCCGAGCCCAACAGCTTTGAGGAAGGCATTTATACCAACGCCTCCCTGCGCATTGACGACGGCCGCTACCTGATCAAGGTGGACAGCGGCGACAGCGAAATCTGGTGGGGCCAGTGGGGCGAGACCCTGTCCGACGTCGTCATCGACGTCGACGTGGAGCGCATCAGCGAGCGCGAGGAAGCCGCCTGGGGCGTGGCCTGCCGCCTGCGCGGCCAGGTCGGCCAGGAACTGGAAGCGGACCCGCTGCTGAATCTGCTGATGGTCGGCGAGCAGGCGCAGGACGCTGACGACGGCGACGTCGCGCTGGAGCCACCGGCGGCGGCGGCCATCGCCAACGGGGACGGCTATCTCTTCCTCATCCAGGGCGGCGGCTCCTGGGGCATCTTCCGCGCCCGCGGGCGGGACGTCTTCCCGCTGCACGACTGGGCGCCATCGGAACTGGTGCAGCGCGGCCGCGGCGCGCGCAACCATCTGCGCGCCATCTGCGCGGACGACTACCTGGCCTTCTACATCAACGACGAGTTCGTGGCGGAAGTGAAGGACAACAGCTTTGCCAACGGCCAGGTCGGCCTGGCGGCCAGCGCCTTCAACCGCCTCGGCACGGAAGTCAGCTTCGACAACCTGGTGATCAGCGAGGCCCTCGGTGGCTAGAGCGTACAGATTGCGGCGCAGGGATTCGCGCATTTTCCTTGAAAAATGCCTGACCTGGCCCTAAAATTCAGCGTATGAGATCCGGATGTTCCTGCAACATTCGCCCGGACCGCCAACACGCGCCGCCATGCCCGGCGCGTGTTTTGATTCCGCCAGCCGTCACGAGACAGGGAGCAGCCCATGGACAACGCCATGATCAGTCAGCTTGAAAAGGCGCGCCTCTACGCCGAGGAACCGGAGCGCGTGACCTTTCGCAGCCTGGAGATCCACTTCGCCGGCGACAATGACGCCTATCGCATCACCCTCGGCGACGAGGGCTGGCGCTGCAGTTGCCAGGGCTTCGACGCGCATCGCATCTGCCCGCACGTCATGGCCCTGGAGCGCCTGCTGCGGCCCATGCTGCCCCTGCGGCCCCTGCCCTACGCGCCCGGCCAGAACGTCGTCAGCGACGTCGAAAAGGCCAGCCGCTACGCGCAGGAGAACGACCGCATTCAGGTGCGCGCCTTTGAGGCCACCCTGCGCGGCCTGAACAGCGACCATGAGGTCAGCTATGGCGCGGGCAACTGGCACTGCGACAGCGATTCATTCCGCCGCCGCGGCGTCTCCAGCCACACCATCGCCATGGAGCGCCTGCTCAAGGGCATGATCCGCGCCGAAGACGGTACGACCGCCTGAGCAACGGTTATTTGACAAGCGCGCCGGTTCCTGCCAGAGTCCAGGCGCTTCACATGGCAGGAGTGCCGGCGGACGGCAGGGCGCAGTGCTTCGCTGCAGCCAGACCGACGGAAGCCCGGGAGGAGTGCGGACTTGGCTGTGCTAATGGAGGTCAAAAACCTCGTTACGAGGTTCTATACCCAGGAAGGGACGGTCTACGCCGTTAACGACATCTCCTACCAGTTGCAGGAGGGCGAGACCCTCGGCGTGGTCGGTGAGAGCGGCAGCGGCAAGAGCGTGCACTCCCTCTCGATTATGGGGCTCATCCCCAGCCCGCCCGGCAAGGTCGAGGGCGGCGAGGTCATGTTCCGCGGCCGGGACCTGCTCAAGTTGCCGCCGGACCAGATGCGCCTGGTGCGCGGCGCCGAGATCGCGATGATTTTCCAGGACCCCATGACCTCGCTCAACCCGGTGCTGACCATCGGCTCGCAGATCACCGAAGCGCTGAAGCTGCACATGGGCATGAACAACAACCAGGCCAACGAGCGCGCCGCCGAGTTGCTGTCGCTGGTCGGCATACCGGACGCGGCCAGCCGCCTCAACAATTACCCGCACCAGTTCTCGGGCGGCATGCGGCAGCGCGTGATGATCGCCATGGGCCTCTCCTGCAACCCCAAGCTGCTCATCGCGGACGAACCCACCACCGCGCTCGACGTCACCATCCAGGCGCAGATCATCGACCTCGTCAAGCGTCTGCGCGAGGAATTTGACATGGCGATCATCTGGATCAGCCATGACCTCGGCGTGGTGGCCGGCATCGCCGACCGCATCATCGTCATGTACGCCGGCACGGTCGTCGAAACCGGCCTCGTCGAGGATGTCTTTGAAGACACGCGCCACCCCTATACGCTCGGCCTGCTGCAATCGCTGCCGCGCATGGACCGACGCGCGCAGCGCCTCATCTCCATCGAGGGCTCACCGCCGGACATGCGCAACCCGATCAACGGCTGTCCTTTCGTGGACCGCTGTCCGGTGCGCATCGATCGCTGTGCCAGCGAGACGCCGCTGCTGGAAGACGTGCCGGAGGGCGCGCAGGAGCACATGATGGCCTGCTGGGTGGACGTGCGTGAAATGGACATCGTGGCCGCCGGTGAAGGAGCGATGCCGTCATGAGCGCAGCGGCCAGTCAATCCATGACCCACAGTGACGCGATGAACGAGGAGAATGTGCTGGTTCGCGTGCGCAACCTGCACAAGCACTTCCCCATCACCGCCGGCATTGTCTTCCAGCGCCAGGTGGGCGCGGTCAAGGCCGTCGATGACATCAGCTTCGATATCTACGAGGGCGAGACACTCGGCCTGGTGGGTGAATCCGGCTGCGGCAAAAGCACGACCGGCCGCACCGTGCTGCAACTCTACGAACCGACCTCCGGCTCGGTGCAGTTGCGCGAGGACGGCAACCTGCGCGAACTGACCGAGTTAAAAGGTGAGGAACTGCGGCGCATGCGGCGCAGTATGCAGATGATCTTCCAGGACCCCTACGCCTCGCTCAACCCGCGCATGTCCGTCGGTCGCATCGTCAGCGAGCCGCTGCGCATCCACAAGACCATGGAGCGCAATGCGCAGGAAGGCTACGTCGAGCACCTGCTGGAACGCGTCGGGCTCAACCCCTACTACGTCAACCGCTATCCGCACGAGTTTTCCGGCGGTCAGCGCCAACGCATCGGTATCGCGCGCGCCCTGGCGCTGGAGCCGAAGTTCATTGTGGCGGACGAGCCGATCTCGGCGCTGGACGTCTCGATCCAGGCCCAGGTCGTCAACCTGCTGGAAGACCTGCAGGAAGAACTGAACCTGACCTACCTGTTCATCGCCCACGACCTCAGCATGGTGCGCCACATCTGCGATCGCGTCGCGGTGATGTACCTGGGCAAGATCGTCGAGCTGGCGCCGGCCAACGAACTCTACGAAAATCCCCTGCACCCCTACACCCAGGCGCTGCTCTCGGCGGTGCCCGTGCCGGACCCCGCGCGCGAGAAGCAGGCGCAGCGCATCATCCTCACCGGTGACGTGCCCAGTCCGTCGAACCCGCCCGAAGGCTGCAACTTCAACACGCGCTGTCCGGTCCGCTTCGGCCTCTGCTACGACGCGCCCGATCCGGGCCTCATCGAGGCCACGCCCGGCCACTTTGTCGCCTGCCACCGGGTGGGTTAGCCAGCGCGCCGCATGTGAGCGTTACAGAGGGCGACGCCGGCGACCCCTTCGCCGAAGACTCGCAACAGGCTGAAGCCGCCGACGGGTCAACCCGACCGGTGGCGGCCCTGCGGCCGCTTTTCCAGCTTGAGTTGCAGCCGCCGGCGCGACCCGTCGCGCCCGGGGGACGCAGCAGCGTCCACCTGCGCATCCGCAATGAAGGCGATGCGCCGGCGCGCTATCGCCTGAGCCTGGAAGGCATCCCGCCACACTGGGCCATCTTCGAGCCGCTGACGCCATCCGTCGCCCCAGGCGCCCGCAGCGAGCAATTGATTCTCCTGCATCCCGAGCGGCATCCGGACTACCCGCCTGGCGAGTACGCCCTGATTCTGCGCGTTGAGCCGGTTCACGCGCCCCAGGCCGCCCGCGAACTGGAATTCCCGCTGCAGCTGCTGCCTGGCAGCGGCTTCGGGATGGCGCTCGCCCAGGGCGCGGGCAGTGTGCAGCTTCTGCTGCACAACCATGGCAACGCTCCCCTGCCCCTGCAACTCGGGGCGCTGGCCCCCGCCGACGTCGCCGCGCCGGGATTGCCCGCCGGGCAACTGACCCTCGCGGCGGGTGAGCAACGCAGCCTGCCGCTGCGTCTGCGCGCCGGCAACCGTCCCCTGCTGGGTCGGCGCCGCACGCTGGAGTTCACCATAGAGGCCCACTCACTGGATGACGCCGGCTTTGTGCTGGCCCTGCCGGTCCGGCTTCCGGTGCTGCCCCTGCTGGACTGGCGTCTGTTGCTGTTGCTGCTCGTCATGGCGGGCGTCCTGCTGACGGCGCTCTACCGGAGTCTGACGGTCACCCCCGTCATTCACGACTTCAGCAGCAACACTTCCTCGCTGACGCGCGGCGAAACGCTGGAACTGGCGTGGCAGGTGCAGGATGCGCTGCTGTTGCAACTCATTGTGAACGGCGCGCTGATCGATCTGCCGGCCGCCGGCGATCAGGGCGGCTACAGCCTCGCTACCGGCGACCTGGAGGGCGACCTTGCGCTCGAACTGCTGGCGCACCACGGCGACCGCAGCGTCAGCCAGACCCTGGGCGTCAGGCTCCATGACCCCCTCGTCATCGAAGCCTTCAACGCGACGCCGCCAACCCTGCTGCGGCACGTCAGGCAGACGCTGACCCTGGACTGGCGCGTGACCGGCGCGCAGCAGTTGCGCATCGACGGGCTGCCGGCCCCGGACGGTGAGGTCGCTGACCCCGGCGCCGGCAGCGGCACGCTGGCAGGGACCGTCCTGCCGCTCGACGACGCGCTGACCCTGACGCTGGTCGCCGTGGACGGCCAGGGAACGGTCGTTGAGCGTTCATTGACCCTGCCCGCCCTGCCGGCGACCTGTACGGTCGGAGACGCTTCATTGACCCTGTACGCGGAGCCGCAAGCGGACGCGTCAACCCTGGCCACCCTGGCAGCCGGCAGCCAGGTGGAAGTGGACGGGCGCGCTGCGGACGGCGCCTGGCTGCGTTTGCAGACGGATGCACCGGTCGCCTGGGGCCGGCTGGCGGGACTGGACTGCCCCGACTTTGCGCCAGATGATTTGCGGATGTTGCCGCCGGGTCGCGGCTAGTCCGGCTCAGGTGATGGGCACCATGTGGATGATCGTCACGCCGCTGCCGCCCTCGCCAGGGTGGGCTTCCGTCACCTTCGAGACCAGCGGGTGGCCGCCGGCGCGTTCACGCACGGCCTTGCGCAGCGCGCCGGTGCCCTTGCCGTGAATGATGCGGCCGAAGGGCAGCCCCGCCGTCCAGGCGGCGTCCAGCCAGGTCTCGAAACGTTTGAGCGCCTCTTCCACCCGCTCGCCGCGCAGGTCCAGTTCCAGCCCCGGCGACTTGCCCTTCGGCGCCACCGGGTCCGGTGAGGCCTCGTAACGGCGCTGACCGCCAGTCTGCATACCCGGTGCTTCACTGTTCGGTCGGCGCCGCAATTCGTGCACGCCCGCGCGCACGCGCAGCGCTCCCAGTTGCACCAGCGCCTCGTCACCATCCAGTTCGCTGATAACGCCCTCGCTGTTCAGGGTGCGCAGCCAGACGCGCTGTCCCGCGCGCGGCACCCAGTCCGCTTCCGGCATCATCTGTTCGGCCGGCTGTGATGGCGTGATGTGCGCCGCCAGGCCCGCCGCGGCCTCCTGCAGTTCTGTGAGTGCCGCCAGGGGCTGACCGGCGGCGCGCAGTTCCACCCGCAGGCGGCGCAGTTCGCGCTGGAAGGAGCGCAACTCCTCTTCCGCCTGGCGCCGCGCGGCGTTGATGACGTCGCGCCGTTCGTCGTCCAGTCGGTCCAGCCGCATTTGCAGGTCGTCGCGCTGCTCCTCGACGTCCTCCAGCGTGGCGCGCAGGGCCATGTCCTGCCGCCGAATCTCCTCGCGCGTGCGCTGGATTTCGTCGAGCAGGTCGTCCGCCACCAGCTCTTCGGTGGCGACCATGCGGCGCGCGTCAGCGATGACGTCGGCCGCCAGACCCAGACGCCCGGCGATGGCCAGCGCGTTGGAACGGCCCGGCAGACCAATGACCAGCCGGTAGGTGGGCTGCAGGGTCTCCGGGTCAAACTCCACGCTGGCGTTGCGCACGCCGGGCGTCTCCACGCCGTAGATCTTCAGCTCCGGGTGGTGCGTCGTCACGATGGTCGTCACGCCCCGGTCGCGCAGATGCGTCAGCAGGGCCCGCGCCAGCGCCGAGCCCTCGGCCGGGTCGGTGCCGGCGCCCACCTCGTCCAGCAGCACCAGCGAACGCGCGTCCGCCGCCTGCAGGATGTTGATGGTGTTGGTCATGTGCGCCGAGAAGGTGCTCAGCGACTGTTCGATGCTCTGCTCGTCGCCTATGTCGGCATGGATGCCGCTGAACACGCTGAGCCGCGCGTCATCCGCCGGCAGTTGCAGGCCGCACTGGGCCATCAGCGCCATCAGCCCGGCCGTCTTGAGCGCGATGGTCTTGCCGCCGGTGTTGGGCCCGGTGATCACCAGCACCCAGGTGTCAGCATCGAGGACGAGGTCGATCGGGACGACCGACTGACCCAGCAGGGGATGGCGCGCGCCCTGAAGGTGCATCACGCTGCCTGGCGCCCCGTCAGTCGGGCGGAAGGGCACGAAGATCGGCTCGCAGGCCGCTTGCTGTTCCGCGTAACGCGCCCGCGCCAGCACCAGGTCCAGCCAGGCCAGCACCTCAACCGTGCGCACGATGAATTCGGACTGTTCGCCAACCTGCTCGCTCAACGCCGCCAGAATACGACGGACTTCCTTCTCTTCCTCCAGCTGCAGCTCGCGCCAGTCGTTGTTGAGTTCGACGGTGGCCAGGGGCTCGATGAAGAGCGTCGCGCCGCTGGCCGAAGAATCGTGCACGATGCCGGGAATACGGCCCTTGAAGCCGGCCTTGAGCGGGATGACGTAGCGCCCGCCGCGCCTGGTCACCAGCGCCTCCTGCAGGAAGGGGCGGTGCTCGCCGCTGGCGACGATGCGCTCCAGGCGCGTGACCAGGCGTTCATGGGCGACCTTCAGATCGCGGCGCAGAATGGCCAGCCGTGGACTGGCATGATCGCGAATCTCGCCGTTTTCAGTCAGCGCGGCGCTGATGTCCGCCTGCAGCTCGCTGCATTCCTGCGCCTCGTTGATGATCTCGCTCAGCAGGGGATACTGCGCGCGCATGCGGCCGATGGTGCGGCGCAGGGTCGTGGCGCGGCGCAGCGTCTGGCGGATATCCAGCAAGGTGGCGGGCTCGCAGAGAATGCCGCGCGTCGCCAGCAGGGCCGGGTCGCGGACGTCCCGCGCGCCGCCCAGCGAGACCTCGCGTTGCTCCAGCAGGATGCGGGCCTCGGCCGTCTCGCGCTGCCACTGCGCCGCCTCGTCGAAGTCGACGCTCGGCACCTGCTCGCGCGCCAGTTGCGCCCCGGCGGAAAAGGAGCAATGCTCCGCCAGTTGCTCCAGCACCTTGTGCAATTCCAGCGCCTGCAGGGCTTTCGCGTTCATCGGGCAGGGTCCGTCGTCAGCCGCCGGCAGTATACATGTCGCCGGGACGTTTGGCAGGGTGTACCATGGTGGCTGCGTTGCCCGTGCTGGAATGGCCCCATGAGCGAAGCCCTGCGCATCTTGCATTTTGCCGATCTGCACCTGGGCGTCGCGGGCTACGGCGCCACCGACCCGGACAGCGGACTGGGCGGACGCGCGCAGGACTTTCTGCAGCGCCTCGACGAGCTCGTCGCCCTGGCGCGTGAGCACGAGGTCGACCTGACGGTCTTCGCCGGCGACGCCTTCCACAGTCGCTCGCCCAACCCCACCCTGCAGCGCGAGTTCGCCCGGCGCGCGCAGGCCTTCACGGAGGTGGCGCCGCTGCTCCTGCTGCCGGGTCGCCATGACCTGCCGCTGGACCCGCGCCGCGCCGGCAGCCTGGAAATCTATACAACCCTCAATGTTCCCGGGGTTGTCGTCAGCGTGGACTACGCCCTGCGCCGCATCGACACGCGGCGCGGTCCGCTGGCCCTGGCGACGGCGCCCTGGCCGCAGCGGGCGCGGCTGCTGCCCGAGATCCGTGGCGCGCTGAGCCCGGACGATCTGACAGAGGCGCTGGTCGCCCGTCTGGGGCAACTGGCGCAGGAAGCCGAGCGCTGCGACATGCCGCGCCTGCTGGTCGCTCACCTCGCGGTCTGCACTGCGCAGGCCGGCAGTGAGGCCATTTTCATCCCCGGCGAAGTGCCGCGCGTCCCGCTCGCCGCCCTCGCCGACCCGCGCTGGGACCACGTCGCCCTGGGCCATCATCACCTCCACCAGAATCTGACGGAAGGCCGGGAGGACTGTCCGGCGGTGGTCTGCAGCGGCGCTCTGGAACGCCTCGACTTCAGTGAGGAAGGGGCAATGCGCGGCGCCTGCCTGATCGAACTGGGTCGGGGCGCGACGCGCTGGCGCTTCCTGCCGCTGGCGGCGCGTCCGCTGCGCAGCCTGAGCCTGGACCTGCGTGACGACCCTGCGCCCGAACAGACCTTGCTGCAGCAGCTCAACGGGCAGGAACTGGCAGGCGTCATTCTGCGTTTGCATTTGCAGCTGTCCGCGGAAAACGAGGCGGCCCTGGACCCGGAGTCCCTGCGCGACGCGCTGCAGCGCGCCGGCGTCTGGCACCTGGCCGGCCTGCAGCGCCAGGTGGAGCGACCGCGGCGCCTGGCAAGCCCGGCGCTGGAGGGCCTGGACCCGTCGCAGCAGTTGCGTCGCTATCTGGAACGGCGTCAGGTCCCGCCGGAGCGGCAGACCAGGCTGCTGGAACTGGCCGCAGAACTGCTGCAGGAAGCCGGCGTTGCCGGGCGGGACTGATGCTGCCGCTACGCCTCGAACTGCGTAACTTCCTGGCCTGGCGCGACCTGGACAGTCTGCGCCTGCAGGGGCTGCATCTCGTCTGTCTCAGCGGCCCCAACGGGGCCGGCAAGTCCTCGCTGCTGGATGCCATCAGCTGGGCGCTGTGGGGTCGCGCCCGCGGCCGCCGCGCCGCAGACCTGCTGCGCGAGGGCAGCCAGGAGATGCGCGTCCAGCTGGATTTCGAGCAGGACGGGCAGGTGTACCGCGTGCTGCGTCAGCGCCGGCGCTCGCGTGGCGAAGGTTCCCTTGAACTCTTCGTGCAGGACGCGCAGGGCAGCTTCATCCGCATCAGCGAGGCCTCCGTGCGCGCCACCCAGGGACGCATCACGCGCATGCTGCGGCTCGATTTCGAGACCTTCGTCAACTCCGCCTGGTTGCAGCAGGGACGCGCCGACGCCTTCACCACCCGCACGCCGGCGGAACGCAAGCAGTTGCTGGCCGGCATCCTTGATCTCTCATTGTGGCAGCGCCTGGATGCATCCGCGCGGGAGCGCCTCAGCGGCCTTGAGGCGCAACTGGACCTGCTGCAGACCCGTAGCGGCGAACTGGAGGCTGACCTGGCGCAGCGACCGGCGCTGGAAGCCACCCTGCAGGCCGCCCGTGAGGCCGACGCCGAGGCGCAGCGCATTCTCGACGCCGCCGCGGAAGCCGCGCGCGCCGGCGAGCAGGTACCGCAGGACCTGCGCCACGTTCGTGAGCGTCTGGCGGAAGCGCGCGCCAGGCTGCAACAGCTTGACGCCGACCGAAAGGCGGCGGCAGCCGATTGCGAGCGCCAGCGGGAGCGCATCGCCGCCGGCGAGACCCTGCTGGCGCAACGTGAGGAAATTGAAAAGGGCTGGGGCGCGTTGCAGGACGCGCGCCAGAGCGACCGCCGGCTCGGCGACAGTTTGCGCCGCCTGGGCGACTTCCGCGCCCGTGAACAGACTCTGCAAAATCGCCTGCGCGACGCGCGCGAGCAGCTTGACGCGCAGGCAATCGCCCTGCGCGCGCGTATTGAGGCGCTGGAGCGCGAACTCGACGCCGATGCCGGCACGGCGTTACTCGAGACCCGCGAGCGGATCGCCGCCCTGCACGCAGAGGAGCGGGAACGGGCGCAACTGCAAAAGGACCACAACCGGGAGCGCGGCCAACACGCCCGCCTGCAGGGCATTAACCGTACCCTGCGTGAGACCATGCTGGAACTGCGCGCGCGCATCGATCGCCTGGAGCAGGTCACCGGCGGCATTTGTCCGCTTTGCGGGCAACCCCTGGACGAGGCCGCCCGCAGCGCATTGATCGAAGGCCTGCAAGGGGAAGGCGGCGCCCAGGGCGATCGCTGGCGCGCCAACGACCGGCGCATGCGCGAGTTGACGGCGGCCGGGGAGCAGCGCCAGGCGCGCATCGCCCAACTGGACGACAGTTTGCGTCAGTTGCAGCCATTGCTGACGCGCGCCGGGGAATTGCAGACCCGCGCCGACTCAGCCGCGGCGGCCGGGGAACAACTGCGCGCGGCGCGCAGCGAACTGGCCGCCCTGCAGGCCCGCCTCGATGGCGAAGACTACGGCGGGGAACTGCGCCGGCAACTGGCCGCCCTGCAAGCGAGCCGTCAGGCGCTCGGCTACGACAGCGCGCAGCACGACGCCGCGCAGCAACAACTGGCGCAGTTTGAGGACTACGAACAGCGGCAAACGGCGCTGCAGATTGCGCTGAATACCCTGCCCGAAGCGCAGAAAGCGCTGGCGGCGGCCACTGCCCGCAGCGAACGCATCCAGGCGGAACAGCGCGACACGCAGGCCCGGGCCGACCAGCTGGAGCGCGACGCGGAGCGCCTGGAACACGAACTGGCCGCGCATCGCAGCAGCCGGCAACAACTGGGCGACAAACGCGCGGAAGCGCAGCAGACCGCCCGCAGCCTGGTCAGCGCGGAGCAGGAACTGGCCGCCCTGGAGAACATGCGCGCGCGCCACGCCGAACTGACGCAGCGCGCAGGGTTGGTCCGCGCTGAAGTGGGGCTCTACCGCGACCTGCGCCAGGCCTTCGGTCGGGACGGCGTCCCCGCCCTGCTCATCGAAAGCGCCATCCCGGAGCTGGAAGCCAACGCCAACGAGCTGTTGCTGCGCATGAGCGACGGACGGCTCAGTTTGCAACTCGACACCACGCGCGAGCGAATGCGCGGCGGCGAAATCGACACCCTGGATATCCTGATTGCCGATGAACAGGGCCGGCGCGATTACGAGCTCTTCAGCGGCGGGGAGGCCTTTCGCATCGACTTCGCCCTGCGCATCGCGCTTTCGCGCCTGCTGGCGCGCCGGGCCGGCGCACAGCTGCGGACCCTGTTCATCGACGAGGGTTTCGGCACCCAGGATGCCGCCGGACGCGAGCGCCTGGTGGAAGCCATCGCCGCCATTCAGGACGACTTCGACCTGATCCTCGTCATCACCCACATTGAAGAACTGCGCGATCGTTTTCCGCTGCAGATTCTCGTGGAAAAGGGCGCCGACGGCAGTCGTCTGCGCCGGCAACCCGGCTGATTCAGGGATCGCCGAAGCGATAGCCCACGCCGCGCGCGGTCTGGATGAGTTCGGGCTGCGCGGGGTCGCGCTCCAGCTTGCGCCGCAGATAGTGAACGTAAAGCTTCAGACTGTCGGTCGTGCCTTCGTAGTTGTCGCCCCAGACTTCCGTCACCAGCCGGGCGCGCGGCACCACGCGGCCGGCGTTGCGCAGCAGGACGGCCAGCAGGTCAAATTCGATCGGCGTCAGTGCGCAGGGCTCGCCGCGCAGCCACAATTCGCGCCGCCGGAAATTGACGCGCAGATCGCCCTGGCGGAAGCGCTGCTCGCCGCTGACGTCCGGGCCGCCCAGCGGCGTGCGGCGCAGGGCAGCGCGCACGCGCGCCAGCAATTCCTCGCCGTCGCAGGGCCGCCGGATGTAATCGTCCGCTCCCTGATCCAGCGCGTTTATCGCGTCGCGGGGCTCCCCGCGCGCCGTGTAAAACAGGACCGCCAGCTCCGACCGCGCCCGCAAGCGGCGGCAGAGCTCCAGCCCGTCCATGCCGGGTACGTCGATTTCCAGCAGCGCCAGCTCCGGCTGCAAATGCCGCGCCTTGAGCAGCGCGTCGTGGGCATCCAGCGCCCGCGCGACCTCATGACCCGCGCGTTCCAGCAAATTGGCGTCCTCGCGCAGGGCATTGACGTTGCCGTTGATGACCAGAATCCTTGCGCTCATGGCTCGCGTCAGCCCGTCTCTCAAACCTGATTCTAACCGGACGGGCCGCAGGGGCAAGGGGTCGCTGCCCTTCCTGGCCGGCGCCAGACGGGAAGGGTACACTGGTACGCGTTAGGTCGCGCCCGGCCGGAGTCAGGGAAATGCCTGAAATCACCCGGCAGCAGTTGGTCCTGATGCTCATCGCTGCCGGCCCCAACCCGCGCCTTGCAGGTGTCAATCTGCAGGAACTGGACATGACGCGTCTGGACCTCAACGGCGCCAACCTGAAACAGGCCAACATGTCCGCCGCGCGCCTGCGGGAAGCCACCCTGCGCTCGGCCAACCTGTATTTTGCCAACCTGTCGCTGGCGCAGTTGCCCGGCGCGGACCTGCAGGGCGCGGTCCTGCAGGGCGCTGACCTCAGTGGCGCGAATCTGCAGGACTCGAACCTGGCCGGCGCCAACCTGAGAGGCGCCAACCTGAATGACGCCAATCTGCTGCGCGCCAGTTTGCGCGGCGCGAACGTCAACGGCGTGCGCTTCAACAACAACACGGTCTGGCCCGACGGTCTGGAAGGCAACCAGGGCACGCCCGGCAGCTATACGCAGTCGACGCCCTGATTCTCTTCATCCCTGCCGGCCGGCCGCCTTCCGGCAGCCAGGCCCAGCAGGGGCAGCGACAGGGCCTGCACCAGCCCGCTGGTCAACAGTGCCGTGCGCAGCGAACGCTGCCCGATGAGTCCGACCGGCGGGCCGCCGGCGATCTGGCCGATCGAATTGACCAGACCATGGAGCGAGAACAGGGTGGCGCGAATTCCCGGCGCAGCGCTCTGGTTCAGCCAGGCGTTGCTGAGAGGGATGCCGGCGGCGCGCGTCGCCGTAATACACAGCAGCGCCAGGGCGGCCAGCGCCAGATTGTCCGTCAGGCTGAAGACCAGAATGCCGGCCACAATGGCCAGGTTGAGCAGGAGTAGCGCCCGCACGACCGGGCCGTGCCGCGTCAGTCGCACGCGCCGACCCAGCAACTCCGTCAGGCCGATGCTGCCGAGACCCGCCACCAGTTGATAAAGCCCGAACCAGGCGACCGGCTGCAGTTGCAGCCCGCCCAGGGTCGGCAGGGTGAAGGTCTCCAGGAAGTGTTTCTGCCACAGCCGTTCGTAGCCCTCGCTGTACAGACCGGCGATCAACTCGACCAGCAGCACGACGCGCAGCACCGGGCGCTGCCGCAGCACGACAAGGCCCGCGCGCAAGGTATCCCGCATGGCGCGCCAGCTGTCGCGTTCCTCGCGTGCGCGGGGTCTGAAGTCGCGTTCCGGCATCACCAGTGCCAGCAGCGCCGCCAGAGCCAGCATCAGAACGCCGGCCAGCACGATGGGCAGATTGATCCGGATGCTGGCCAGCAGGATGCTGCCCACGATGCCGAGCAACCCACCGACAGTGCCCGTCTGCGCGCCCCGCACAAAGGCCCGGGACGCCGCTGCCTCCCCGATTTCCTCCGTGATCCAGGCCTCGCCGGCGCCGCTGGTGAAGGTATAACCCAGACCCCAGATCGCCTGGGCCAGCAGCAGCGCCCCAAACATTGGCACCAGCCCCTCCAGCACGAAGGCCAGCCCGATGAGCACGGCGCCGATGAGCATCGACAGGCGCCGGCTGTAAACGTCCGCCACCACGCCGGTCGGGATTTCGAAGAGGAAGACCACCATCTCCATCACGGTGCCCACCAGCACCAGTTCAAGCGGTGAGAGACCGACCTCGGTGATGCGGTAAATCATGATGGCCGTGAAGGCCAGCGACGACAGCAGGGACTGTCCACCATTCCACAACAACCAGACGCGCCAGGCACGCCGTGATTCGACTTCCAAACTGCACCTCACTGCTCATCGACTTGCGCGACCCGCGAAGTATGCTACACTGTTGTAGTATGCGGGAGTAATTCAGCGGTAGAATGCTTCCTTGCCAAGGAAGATGTCGTGAGTTCGAATCTCATCTCCCGCTCTCCGCAATGGAAGAAAACATGACCGGGGCCCGCGGCTCCGGTTGTGTTTAAGGGGAGCGAAGCGTCATGCGCCTGTACCTGTTGCGCCATGGCAAGGCGGAAGCGCACAACGTCAGCGATGCGCGGCGTCGCCTGACGCCCGCCGGCGTCGCGCGCATGGAGACGGCCGCCCGCGTCATGGCCAGACTCAAATTGTCGCCGGCGCGCATCTACAGCAGTCCGCGCCGGCGTTCCCGCCAAACGGCGGACATCGTCGCGGCGGTGCTGGGCCTGGAGGTCGAGGTGAGCGCGGCGCTGGATTATGGCTTCAGCGCCGCGGACCTGCCGGCGCTCGTCGCCGACCTGCCCGCCGGCGCGGACCTGCTCTGCGTAGGTCACAACCCCTTCCTGCCCATGGTCGTTCAGGAACTGTCCGGCGCCTACGTCACGATGAAGCCGGGCGGTCTGGCGCGCCTGAAGCTTGAGCCCGCCGCCCGCCGGGGCACGCTGGAGTGGCTGATTGCGCCGCGCGTCTTCGACGCCCTGGAAGCGACCGGCTGATGAACGACGTCGCCCGGATGGTGTCCACCATTGTCATCTGGACGATCCTTGGTGCGATCATGATCGCCCTTTCGGTTCTTGGAACGGATGACCTGACAGGAATAGCCCTGTTTCTGGTCATCGGCGCCATCGCCAGTATGGGCATCGTCTGGCAGCATGCCGGAAAGCAGGAGCAGGCGGACGCAGATTCTGAAAGGCGCGCCAGGCTCAAGCGCAACGAAGGCCTGGCGCAGCGCGTGGCCGGGGAAGAGGACCTGGACGAGGAAGACATCGCCACGCTGGAGGAACTGCTCGAGGAACAGCGCGCCACGCGCCGTCTGCAGGATCGCTGAACATATTGCCAAAGCCCTCATCCATGTCCACTTCACACTCCGCGCACCTGAATGACCACAGCCACTGAAGCCAGCCCGACCCATCTGAAATCAGATCAACTGTAACCACACGTGACTGGAGATTGTAATGAGTAAATCTGGAAACGAACTGGTCCAAAGTGCCCGGGAGGCAGTTGCTCACGCGCAAGGCAAAATTCAGTTGAAGCAATTCAGTGCCGATATGCCACAGGAAGAACGGGATCAACTGCTTGAAGAGATCTGCGCCCCGGATCAGGAAACAGGCAACAGTTCAGTAGCTGGAGAAAGCAGTCTCCGCCAACCAACTGCCGCTATTCACAGGCCCACGGCCGCGCGCCGCGTCGCTGCCTCCGGCAGGAAGCGCTGAACGGAAGCCGACAATTGCAGTTTCAGCGACATTCAAAAGGACGCTCTACAGCCCCTCAACAATGACTGCTACGTACACCGGGCTTTTGGATGACCAGACAACCTGTTGAAATCGTCCTTACAAAGGAATTCAAACGGCAAACGAAACGCGCAAGAGTGCCGGCGGACAAGATACGCGAGATTGTGCTCGCGCTCAGGATTTCGCCTGAGTCCGGTGACCTTGTCCCCGGCACGGGTGGGGCTCGCAAGATTCGTTTCGCCGGGCGGGGAAAGGGAAAGAGTGGCGGATATCGCGTCATAAGTGGAATTGTCACGTTTGACAACGGGCGTGCACTGTATTTGCTCGCTATCTATGCAAAGTCTGATAAAGTAGACTTGACACAGGGAGAAAAGCGTCGCATCAGGGCGGAACTTGAATATCTGCGCTCGTCCGCAGGCTTCAGTTCCGGAGCAGGAGAGGCAACATGACTTCGTTCTCTGAAAATCTTGTGCGCAGCATTAAACAGGCGCAGGCCCATGCACGTGGCGAGCCTGCGGGCGGGCGCTTTGTGACAATCCCTGCAGATGCTTCTGAAGAGGAAGTTGCGCGGCTTGTAGAAGAATTTCTCGCTGCTGACGAGGAAAACGAGGTTGAAACAAACCTGAATGCCTCATCATCAACCTCTACCGGGCTTCACGTACCATCGACCCGTGCCAACCGGACATCTCCTCCAACTCGGCGCGTCGCCGCGTCTGGCAGAGACCGCTGACGCATGGCCAACGCCTCCTTCCCCCTCAACTGAATCGCTTTCATTGCGCGCGGGGTTGCTGCCATGAGCGTCACCGAACACCACCAGCGGGCCGGCAGCGACGCCGTCACCCTGGCCATCGTCACCGTCAGCGACAGCCGCACGCCGGAAACGGACCGCAACCGCGCCTGGCTTGAAGAGCAACTGCGGCAACGGGGCCATCGCGTTGGCGCCTATCGCCTCATTCGCGACGAACCGGACCAGGTGGCCGCCGCCCTGCAGGAACTGGCGGCCATGCCCGCCATCCAGATCATCCTCTTCAACGGCGGCACCGGCATCAGTCCCCGCGACACCACCTTTGACGTGCTCAGCCGCCACCTGGAGAAGACCCTGCCCGGCTTCGGCGAACTCTTTCGCATGCTCAGCTACGAGGACATCGGCCCGGCCGCCATGTTCAGCCGCGCCACCGCCGGCGTCTACCGCAGCACCCTGGTCGTCTCCCTCCCTGGCAGCAGCGGCGCCGTGCGTCTCGCCTGCGAAAAGCTGCTCTTCCCCGAACTCAACCACCTCGCCTGGGAAATCGTGCGCAAGTCCTGAAGGTTTTGCGCGGCGCCGCCCTTTGGTAACATCAGTGCCATGAAACCGGTCGCCAGGGTCTCTTTCTTTCTCGTGGCGCTGGCGCTGGCGGCGCTCGCCTGCGACCTGGGGACCCGCAGCGGCCCGCCGACCCTGATCCCGCAGCCCACCATCACCCCGCAGCCCACCATCGGTTACGCCACGCTCAGCCCGCAGGAATTGCCCCCGGTGGCAGCGGCCGGCGCGCCGGACGCCAGTTCGCTGTTACTCAACTATCGCAACCTGATTGAATCGGACCGTCTGCTCTCGCACGTCGCGATCCTGCAGGGCTTCGGCACGCGCCACGTGAATTCCGGCTACGAACGTCCCGACCGCGGCATCGGCGCGGCGGCGGACTGGATCCTGCGCCAGTTCGAGGAGATTCGGGCCGCCTCCCAGGGACGCCTGGTGGTCTTCCCGCAACCCTTTGCGCTGGAGTGGGCCGGCGTCAGGAGCGAGGCGCGCAACATCGTCGCCTTCCTCAGCGGCAGCGAGGCGGCGGCCGGCACGCTGCTGCTCGGCGCGCACTATGACAGCACCGGCAGCGATCAACGCGACGGTGTCGCGCCCGCGCCGGGCGCCAACGACAATGGCAGCGGCGTGGCCGCGCTGATCGAACTGGCGCGCGTCCTGAGCATGCGGCCGCACCGCAGCGCCATCATGTTCGTCGCCTTTTCCGCCGAGGAGGTGGGGCGCCAGGGCAGTATCTCCTTCGTGCACGACTATCTGCGACCGGGCGGCATCGATATCCGGCTCATGATCAACATGGACAGCATCGGCAGCCCGAGCGATGGCCGCGGCAACGTCGACCAGGATTCGCTGCGTGTCTTCTCCGCCGGGCCGGACGGGTCTCCCTCGCGCGAGGCAGCCCGCAACGTCGAACTCATCGCGCTGAACCACGTGCCTGATCTTTCGCTCATACTGCAGGACAGCGAGGACCGCGCCGGTCGCTACAGCGATCACATCTCCTTCAGCGAGGCCGGCTACGCCGCCTTCCGCCTCATCCAGAGCCTGGAGGACGCCACCCGCCAGAACAACGCGCGCGACACCATCGAGATCGTGCAGGCGGACTACCTGACGCGCGTGACACGCGCCGTGTTGACCATCATCACCTGCCTGGCCGATGGCCCGCGTCCGCCGCGCAACATCGCCCTGCGCGAGGTCGAAAACGGGGCGCGCACCCTGGTCTGGGAACCCGTGCCCGGGGCCAGCGGTTACGTTGTGGCGCTGCGCCGTCCCGGCGCCCGTCGCTACGTCCAGTTCGATATCGATGGCGCCACCAGCGTCACCTGGGAAGGTTTCGTGCCACAGAATTACGCCAGCCTGGCGATCGCCGCCCGCGACAGCAACGGTCTGATGGGGCCGCTGTCGGAGATCTACCCGATCAACTGAGCGCCCTGCAGCGCCAGCCCTGCTATACTCGCGGCGTCAGACGTACTCGCCGGCCATGTCCCCCGCTCACGAGCGCTTCGCCGAGGTCGCCCTCAATGTGCCGCTGCCCGGCACCTTCACCTGGCACGTGCCGGCGCCACTGCAGAATCAGGTGCAGCCCGGGCAACTGGTGCGGGTGCGTTTCGGTACCGCACAGCAACCCGGCGTGCTGGTCGAACTCGGGGCAAGCAGCGACATTGCGCAGACGAAGCCGCTGGAAGCCCTGCTTGACCCCGAACCGTATCTGAACACGCAGCAAATCGCGTTGGCGCGCTGGATCAGTCAGCGCTTCCGCATGCCCCTCGGCCCCTGCCTGTGGCTCTTTCTGCCGCCTGGCATCGGCAGTCGGCGCGGGCAGCGCCTCACGCTGGTCAGGGATGTCAGCGACAGCGAAGTGCAGGCATCCGGTCCCCGGGAGCGGCAGTTGCTGGACCTGTTGCGGCGACGAGGCCCGCTGACGAACGCACAACTGGCCGGCGCCCTGCCCGGCGTCAACTGGCGTGACACCGTTGGCCGCCTGGTGACGGCCGGCCTGTTGCGCAGCGAGCCAACCCTGTTGCCCCCTCCCCGACCCCGGCAGGTACGCACGGCGACGCTGGCCATCCCGGCGCAGCACATCGACGCGATCAAACACCAACTCGGCCGCAAGTCCCGCCGCGCGGACCTGCTGCAGGTTGTGGCGCAGGCCGGGCCGGCGGGTCTGCCGGCCACTGAGGCCCTTGCCCGGGCGGCCACGTCCGCCGCCACCCTGCGTCGGGCGGAACAGGCGGGACTGCTGCGACGGATGCCGGCTTCTGACGGTGAACGCGTCGTCAGCGCCGTCGCCGCGGCTGACCTGGAGGACACGCTATCCGGCCTGCGCCAGGCGGAAGGCCCCCTGCGCGCGTTGCGCACGCTGGCCGGGGCGGATGCGCCCGTGCCCATCCGCCAGTTGCAGCGGCAAACCGGCATCACCCCCGGCGCTCTTGAGCGCCTGCAGGAAGCCGGTCTGATACTCCTGGGCAGCGGCGAGAGCTGGTACAGCGCCCGCAATGCGCGCGATTTCGTGCCTGACAGCGCCCCGCCGCTCACGCCAGGTCAACAGGCCGTGTGGCAGGAAATCGAGAGTGAAATCGACCGCTGGCCGCAGGTCCGCGCTGCGCAGCAGCGACGCTTCCTGCTCTTTGGCGTCACCGGCAGCGGCAAGACCGAGATTTACCTGCGCGCCATCGAACGGACGCTGGCGCAGGGGCGTCAGGCGCTGTTCCTCGTGCCGGAGATCGCGCTCACCGCGCAGACCTTGCGCCGCGTTACCGCCCGCTTTCCCGGCCAGGTCGCCGTGTCGCACAGCGGCCTCGGCGATGGCGAACGCCATCAGATCTGGCGTCGCGCGCGGACCGGCGAGATCCAGGTGGTGGTCGGCACGCGCTCGGCGCTGTTCACCCCGCTGCCGGACGTTGGGCTGGTCGTGCTCGACGAGGAACACGACTCCAGTTATCGCCAGGGGCCGGACGCCGCCATCCCCTACTATCACGCGCGCGACGTCGCCGCCGAAATGATGCGCGTCAACGACGGCCTCCTGCTCTCGGGCAGTGCCACGCCGGACGTCGAGACCTTTTACCGCGCGCAACGCGGCGACCTGCGGCTGTTGCAGTTGCCGCAGCGCATCATGGGCCATCGTCAGCGCATTCTGCAGCAGGCCGCCGAGCGCAAGGTTGAGGCGCGCTACGAGCCGGCGCCGGCCGGTCTGGCGCTGATGGTCGAACTGGCCCCGGTGCAACTGGTGGACATGCGCAGCGAGTTGCGCAGCGGCAACACCAGTATCTTCAGCCGCGCCCTGCAGGACGCCCTGCGCGAAGCGCTGGCCAGGCGGCAACAGGTCCTGCTCTTCCTGAACCGGCGCGGCGCCAACACCTGGGTCTTCTGTCGCGACTGTGGCTACGCGGAGCGCTGCCCAAACTGCGACACGACGCTCACCTGGCACCGTCACGACGGCCGTCTGCGCTGTCACCTTTGCGATTTCGAGCGCGCGCCCCCGCGCAGCTGCCCGGATTGTCGCTCGCGCCGCATTCGCTACTTCGGCGCCGGCACCCAGCAGGTCGAGCAGGAGTTGCAGCGCCACTTCCCGCGCGCCCGTGTGCTGCGCTGGGATGCCGACAGCGCCCGCAGCGCCGGCGCCCATGACCGCCTGTTGCAGCGCTTCAGCGATCACGAGGCGGACATCCTGGTCGGCACGCAGATGATCGCCAGGGGCCTGGACCTGCCGCTGGTCACCCTGGCGGGCATGGTCAACGCCGACCACGGCCTCAACCTGCCGGACTTCCGCGCCGGGGAGCGCAGCTTTCAACTGCTGACCCAGGCCGCCGGGCGGGCCGGGCGCGGTCTGGCGGGCGGGCGCGCCATCCTGCAGACCTACCAGCCGGAGCATTACGCCATCCAGACGGCCGTCGCCCAGGACTACCGCGCCTTCCATGCGCAGGAGATCGCCTGGCGGCGCGACCTGGGGCATCCGCCCTTCCGGCGCCTGGCCCGCATCCTCATCCAGCATGAAAGCGAAATGCGCGCCCGGCAGGAAGCCCACCTGGCCGCGCAACAGTTACGCCAGAGTATCGAGACGCTTGACCTGCGTGGCAGTGAACTGATCGGTCCCGCGCCCTGCTTCTTCACCCGCATCCGCCGCCAGTATCGCTGGCATTTGCTGCTGCGCAGTGCGGACCCGGCCCGCGCGCTGGACGGCCTGCAGCCTGGCCGCGACTGGATCATCGATCTCGACCCGCTCGACGTGCTCTGACGCCTGGCCGCGGCGCCGGCCAGTCGCTATGATGAACAGTTGTCATGAATTGCCGGTCGGCGCGCTTGTGGCCGCCGGCCTGGAGCAGCAAGGGGGTGCACCATGGCGCAGAATGGAAGACGACTGTCGGTATCCACCTGGAGCCTGCACCGGCAACTCGGGCTCAGCTGGTGGGACAGCCCGGAGAAACCGGAAAAGAGCTACGGCGAGCCCTGGGGCCCCGGCGAACTGACCCTGCTGGAACTGCCGGCGCGCCTGGCGGAGGTCGGCATTCATACGCTGGAAATCTGCCACTTTCACCTGAAGCAACTGGACGACGCCTGGCTGGAGCAGGTGCGCGCGTCACTCGACGACGCCGGCGTTTCCCTCTTCTCGCTGCTCATCGACGATGGCGACATCAGCAGCCCGCAACATCAGGCGCGCGACGTGGCCTGGATCGAGGGTTGGCTGGCGGTGGCCGGCAGGCTCGGCGCGGACTGCGCGCGCGTCATCGGCGGCAAGACCCTGGACGACGGCGCCGTGGCGCGCAGCCGCGACGCCCTGGCCTCCCTCGCCGACACGGCGGCGCGGCACGACCTGCGTCTGATGACCGAGAACTGGTTCGACGTGACCGGCACGCCCGAACGGGTCTGTGAATTGCTGGAGCCGCTACGCGACCAGGTGGGCCTCTGCGTCGACTTCGGCAACTGGAAGGGCGCGGGCAAGTACGACGATTTCGCCCAGGTCATGACCTACGCCGAGTCGACCCACGCCAAGTGCAGCTTCACCTCGCCGCTGCAGCCGGATGCCGCCGACTACGAGCGCTGCCTGCAGGTCTGCGACGCGGGCGGCTTCTCCGGGCCCTACACGCTGATCTACGATGGCCCGGACGATGACGAGTGGGCCGGCCTGCGCCTGGAGGCCGACATGGTGCGGCCCTGGCTGGGCTGACTGTCAGGAGGAGGTATGCGTTTATCTCCTGGTTCCGAAGGGGTTTAAGAAAGGTACGCCCAGTCGTCTGAAGTCCTTCTCATTTCTGGTAACGACCGTCATCCCATGGTTGATGGCGATTATCCCGATGAGAAAGTCGAAGTAGAGTCGCTTCGGGATGTTTCCTGTGTTGTCAACGAGAATCCGGGCCATGGCTTCGGTCATGATGATCGGCACACCTGCCGGAAGCTCCAGCCAACCATATTGATTTCTGGTTTCTTCTACCCAATGCCGCTGTTTGGTCCGGTTTTCCCCGCCGCTTTCGTTGACTCCGTTTTGCAACTCTTCATAGACTGGCGGAGTCAGATACAACCTGTTCGCTGGCACTGAATCAAACCACTGGACTACACTGCTGTCCGGTGGCTTTCTGCCTCTTTCAATGACGACGTTGGTGTCGAGGACGTAGCCCGTTTCAGTCGCGATCAAAGGGGTACGGGATAGAACCGGGCTCATTGCGCTTTTTCTCGATGTTTCTGGCCAGTTCGTCCATCACTTCATTGTCCAGCGTCGGCCAGGGCGAAGTGTTCTTGCCGTCTTGTGCACCGGGTTTGGCACGGACAGGTTTGCGGGTCTTGTCAACTTTCTTTTTGGCTTCCATTTCAATTCCCTGCCAACAGCAATGCCTTGTTTTCATGATAGGCGGAATCGAGATATGCCGCAACGGGAGAGTGTCATTTGCATTTGTGGCAAGTCTCTGGTTGGTATCCCCACTCGCGTTGAGGCCATATTGACAGCCGCCTGAAACTCTGCCAGACTGACGGCAGTCTCAGGCAGACAGCGGGCGCGGCGACCGGCCGGGCCCACGGCAACCTCCGAAGCGTCGGGACAGCCATCAGCGGCGGGCCTGCCCGGCTGATGCGCATTGGCAGCTCAAGGCTCCCGCCGCGACGGGGGCTTTTGTTCTGTGGGTGGATACCAGACAGGTTCTGCAAGGCGTTGCGCTTTGGCTTGCATCTTCAGCCAGATTCTGCAAGACAGACCGGTTTGATTGACAACTATTGCAAGTCAAAGTGTTTTGCATTACGCTTTAAGCCAGTTTGTGTAAGTCAAATGGATTTGTGTGACGTCCCTGTAAGTCAAAAAGCGTTGAGTGACACTTTCGGTCGAATTCCATAACTCAAATGAATTAGGGTTACGTCACTGTAAATCAAAATTCCTTGAGTGACACCGTTAGCAAGAATCTGCAAACCAACAGGCGACCTCGGCACAAGGCAGGTCATTGGCAGTACCCGGTAGTCTCGGAGAAACGATGAGCACTGTACAGCACCACAAAACAGTTTATTACCATCAAGGAGGCTTCCCACCAATCGAGCGTTTGAACTGGCGCCGTTTGGCTCCCGCGCTCACCCAGGCCGCCCTGACGCTGGGGCATTACGCCAACACGCTCGGCACAGTGCCCAACGCTCGCGTACTTCTGTCGCTACTAACGCGCATGGAAGCAGAACGTTCCTCGCGCATCGAAGGGACGATGGCGACCGTGGAGGATGTACTACGCTACGAAACCGGTGAGAAACCGTCATCCCCCAAACTTGAGGAGGATGTCCGAGAGGTGATCAACTACCAACTCGCCCTGGTACAAGGCCAGGAATTGCTGACCGGGCAACAGCTGTCGCAGGAGGTGATGCTGAAGATTCACCGCACACTGCTCAGTGGCGCACGCGGAAGGGATAAAAATCCGGGGGCTTTTCGCCTCAACCAGAACTGGATCGTAAACTCCGGCAGTACAAACATTGACGCCATATACGAGCCGGTAAGTTACCGACGACTACATGACACACTGGACAACTGGTTGGAGTTCACCCTGAATGATGAAACCAGCCCGCTGCTTAAAGTTGCCTTGACACACGCCGAATTTGAGGCCATCCACCCCTTTAACGACGGAAACGGGCGCCTGGGACGCATTTTGGTCCCGCTGCAAATGTGGAAGTACGGGCTTATCCCCGAGCCCCTGTTCAACATCGGTGTGCGTCTGGAAGTCGATAGAGATGAATACTATGATCGCCTGCTGGCTGTCTCACGTGACGATGACTGGACTGGTTGGTGTGTTTTTTTTCTAAAAGCCATTGAAGTGCAGGCGAGAGAGGACATCGCACCGATGCGTAAAACCAGGGACCTGTATGACCAAATGATTCGCCAATTCGATGAGGTTCGCCGGTCCAGGTATGGCATTCCGCTGCTTGACGGGATCTTCAACCGACCTTATTTCACAATCCGCTTGCTGGCGGCTGATACTGGCACCCCGGAATGGGCAACGCGACGCATCGTAGAGAAATTGGTGGCAAACAATACCCTGGCCGAATCGCGTCCAGGTAAGGGACGTACACCTTCCCGTTACATGTTTACCGGGCTTTGGGACACCATCCAAAATGGCAAGGTAGTACTGGAGTAAAACGCTTGCCAACCAAACTGGTTTGTCTGACATTTTCGTGGAGAAACTGTCACACAAAGGGCCTGACACACACGGAGAACCCATGAACCGGGCGCAACAAACATTCACCAACCGGCGCTACCTGGACGCCATCGCCGACCACGTCGTCCTCTTCGACGGCGCCATGGGCACCAGCATCCAGGCGCGGGAACCGGTCGCGGCCGATTTCGGCGGTGAACAGTACAACGGCTGCGTCGATTACCTCTCCGTGACCCGCCCCGACATGATCGAGGCCATCCACGACTCCTTCCTCGCAGTCGGCTGCGAGGTCGTCGAGACCAACACCTTCCGCGGCAACCGGCTCACGCTGGGCGAATACGGCCTCGGCGAGCGCACGCTGGAGATCAACCGCGCCGCCGCCAGGTTGGCGCGCCGCGCCTGCGATCGCCATGAAGGGGCGAGCGGCATGCCGCGCTTCGTCGCCGGCAGCATGGGCCCTTCCGGCAAGCTGCCCGGCGGCGACGACCCCGACCTGAGCGATATCACCTGGGACGAACTGGCCGAACTCTTTCGCGAACAGGCGCAGGGCCTCTGCGAGGGCGGCGCCGACCTGCTGCTGCTGGAGACCAGCCAGGACATGCTCGAGGTCAAGGCGGCCGTTCACGGCATCCAGCGCTGGTTCGCTGACTCCGGCACGCGCATCCCGCTGCAGGTACAGGTGACGCTGGATACCAGCGGGCGCATGCTCTTCGGCACCGACATTGACAGCGCCTTGACGACGCTGGAGGCGCTGCCGGTCGACGTCATCGGGCTCAACTGCTCCACCGGCCCGGAATACATGCGCGCGCCCGTGCAGCATTTGCTTGAGAACAGCCGTTTGCCGCTCAGCGTGCTGCCCAACGCCGGCCTGCCCGTCAACGTCGAGGGTGAGGCCGTCTACCCGATGGAGCCCGGCCCCTTCAGCGAGATGGTGGCCGACTTCGCCGCGCGCGGCGTCAACGTGGTCGGCGGCTGCTGCGGCACGACGCCCGAGCATATGGCCCAACTGGTCGGCAGGGTGCATGGCGAACTGCGCGACGGTTGCCCCCTGACCCTGCGGCCGCCGGCAGCGCGTCAGCCGCAGCACGAGGCGAAGGCCTCCAGCGCCATGACGGCCACGCCGATGGTGCAGCAGCCCGGCCCCACCATGATCGGCGAGCGCGTCAGCAGCCTGGGCAGCCGCAAGGTCAAGCAACTGCTGCTGGCCGACGACTACGACGGCGTGGTGCAGATCGCCGTCGACCAGGTCGAGCGCGGCGCGCACATGCTGGACGTCTGCGTCGCCCTGACCGAGCGCGACGACGAGCTGGAGCAGATGCAGCAACTGGTCAGGAAGCTGGCGCAGGCGGTACCGGCGCCGCTGATCATCGACACCACCGAGGCCGACGTCGCCGCCGCCGCGCTGGAGCAGTACCCGGGCCGCGCCATCATCAACGGCAACAACCTCGAAAACGGCCGCGAACGCATCGACCAGGTGCTGCCCGTGGCGCGGGAACACGGCGCCGGCGTGCTCTCCATGACCATCGACGAGGAGGGGATGGCGCACGGGCGCGAGCACAAGCTGGCCGTCGCGCGGCGCATCACGCAAATCGCCCGCGAAGACTACGGCATGAGCCCCGAGGACCTCATCTTCGACACGCTCACCTTCCCGCTGACCACCGGCCAGGCGGAACTGCGCGACAGCGCGATCGAGACCATTGAGGGCCTGCGCCTCATCAAGCAGCGGATCCCCGGCGTGCTGACCGCGCTGGGCATCAGCAACGTCAGCTTCGGCGTGCGCCCGGCGGCGCGCGGCGCGCTCAACAGCGTCTTCCTGTGGCACGCCGTGCAGGCCGGCCTCGACATGGCCATCGTCAACCCGGCGCACATCACGCCGCTGGCGGAAATCCCGCCGGAGCAGCGCGAACTGGCCGAGGACCTGATCTTCAATCGCCACGAGGACGCCCTGACGGACTTCATCCAGTTCTTCGAGCAGAACGAGGTGCAGCTCGCCGGCCAGGAACTGGTCGACCCCACGGCCGACATGAGCAGCGAGGAGGCCCTGCACTGGCAGATCCTGCACCGCAAGAAGGACGGGCTGGAGGCGCTGATCGACGACTGCCTGACGCGCCAGGACGCCATCGCTGTGCTCAACAACGTGCTGCTGCCGGCCATGAAGGAGGTCGGCGACAAGTTCGGCGCCGGCGAACTGATCCTGCCCTTCGTGCTGCAGAGCGCCGAGGCCATGAAGCGCGCCGTCGCCTACCTTGAGCAATTCATGGAACGGCTGGAAGGCGCCAGCAAGGGCACGGTCGTGCTGGCCACGGTCTACGGCGACGTGCACGACATCGGCAAGAACCTGGTCAAGACCATTCTGGGCAACAACGGCTACACCGTGCATGACCTCGGCAAGCAGGTGCCGGCCAACGTGATCATCGACCAGGCGCAGGCGCTCGGGGCGGACGCCATCGGCCTCAGCGCCCTGCTGGTCAGCACCTCGAAGCAGATGCCGCTGATCGTCAACGAACTGGCGCGGCGCGACCTGGACTACCCGGTGCTCATCGGCGGCGCGGCCATCAACCGCCGTTTCGGGCGCCGCATCCTCTTCCTTGAGGGCGACGGCCAACCCTATTCGCCCGGCGTCTTCTATTGCAGGGACGCCTTTGAGGGTCTGGAGGTCGTCGACGGCCTCGTCGATCCGCAACGCCGGCCGGCACTGCTCGCTGACCTGCTGTCCGGCGCCGAAGCCGAGCAGGAGCGTCCTGTTGCCGGTCGCCGGCGGTCCCGACAAAACGGCGGCAGCAGCGTGGCGGCGGCGCCCTCCATTCCGCAGCCGCCCTTCTTCGGCGCGAAGACCATCGACTATTTGCCGCTGGAGATCGTGCTGCAACACATTCACCAGCCGGAGCTCTTCCGCCTCTCCTGGGGCGCGAAGAACACTCGCGGCGAGGAATGGGAAAGGCTGGAAGCGGAGTTCACGGCGCGGCTGGCGGCCATGGGTCGCCAGGCCCTGCGTGAGCGCACGCTGCAGCCGCAGGCGGTCTACGGCTACTTCCCGGCCGCCAGCGACGGCGATGACCTGGTCATCCTGCAGCACGAGGCACCGGCTCGCGGCCAGCGACGCGAGGTGGCGCGCTTCAGTTTTCCGCGCCAGCCAACCGGCGACCGGCTCTGCATCGCCGACTACTTCGCGCCGCTGGAGAGCGGGCAGGTTGACACCGTCGCGCTGCAGATCGTGACCGTCGGCGCGATCGCCACCGAAACCGTCGACGCGCTGCAGGCCGCCGACGAATACAGCGAGGCCTGGTTCTTCCACGGGCTGGCCGTGCAGGCCGCCGAGGCCGCGGCCGTCTACGTCCACCGGCACGTCGCGCGCGAACTGGGCATCCCGCCTGAGCAGGGCAAGCGTTACAGTTGGGGCTACCCGGCCTGCCCGGAGCTGGCCGACCACGAGACGGTGCTGCGTCTGCTGCCTGGCGCGAGCGAACTGGGGCTGGAACTGACCAGCGCGTACCAATGGGTGCCGGAGCAGAGCACGGCCGCCATCGTCGTCCATCATCCCGCCGCGCGCTACTTCAGCGTCGGCAATCTCGACCGTTCAGCCATGATCCTGGATCAGGGCTGAAACCCGCAACAGTTACCGGAGGAACAGGTTGTCCGAATTGCACCTGCGGAACCGACCCGCCATCATCTTCCCTGAATCGCAGGACCGGGCTTTACGATGATCTTTCACCGCTCGCCGCCGCTGTGGCGCTCCCTGCTGACCATAGTGCTGGGCGCGATAGTTCTGGTCGCGCTCTTCGTGCTGCTCATCGATCAGGTCTGCTACATGGACATCGTTTCGCGTCAGATGATGTATCCCGGCGCCGAGATCGTCTCCGAGGAGTACGACTTCCTGCGTCCCCGGGCCATGGGTATTACGACCCTGATACTGCAGACGGAGGACGACGAGGAGACGCTGAAGCAGTGGCTGCGCGAGCGCAATCTCGAACTGCTGCGCGCGGAGCGTTTTCGCGGCCTGGCCGCCATCAACTGGGGCGTGCAGCCCGTCAGGGAAGGCGTGCCGGAAGGCCGCCTGGTCTACGTCAGCAGTTGCGGCGTTTAAGCGTCACGTGATGAGGACCTGATGTCCGCCATTCCCTTCGCGCAACGCATCCGCCAGGGGGCGCCCCTGCTGGCGGATGGCGCCATGGGCACCATGCTGCACGAGCAGGGCATGGCCATCAGCGCCTGCTTCGACGAACTCTGCCTCGTCGCGCCGGAGCGGGTGGCCCAGGTGCACCAGGGCTTTCTGGACGCCGGCGCCGAATTGCTGGAGACCAACAGCTTCAGCGCCAATCGCCACAAACTGGCCGCCCACGGCCTCGAAGGGCAACTGGCCGCCATCAACCGCAATGCCGTGCGCGTCGCGCGCGCGGCCATGCGCGACTGCGGCCGCCCGGGCCTCTACCTGTCCGGCTCGATCGGCCCGCTGGGCGTGCGCCTGCAACCCTACGGCCGGCTCGCGCGCGAGGACGCCCGCGCGGCCTTCCGCGAACAGGCGGAGGCGCTGCTCGGCGAAGGCGTGGACCTGGTCGTGCTGGAGACCTTCAGCGACCTGAACGAATTGCTGGAGGCCCTGGCCGCCCTGCGCGAACTGGACGGCGACCTGCCGGCGGTCTGCCAGATGACCTTCGCCGACGACGACCGCACGCAACTGGGCTGGTTGCCGGGCGCCGTCGCGCGCGACCTGGCGGAGGCCGGCGCGGACATCGTCGGCATCAACTGCAGCAGCGGGCCGGCCCAGGTGGCGCGTCTGCTGCAGGCCATGCGCCACAGCGTCCCTGACATGCCGTATTCGGCCCAGCCCAACGCCGGCTTTCCCGAGGCCATCGGCGGCCGCGTCATGTATCCGGCCACGGTCGATTACTTCGCCGACTACGCCCTGACCTTCCGCGAACTGGGGGCCGTGCTCATCGGCGGCTGCTGCGGCACGCATCCCGAACACATCGCCGCCATGCGCCGGGCCCTTGACGACCCGGCCGCCGTGGCGCCGCCCCTGCCCGCCATCGTCCACGTCGACGATGAGGAAGAGGTCGCGCCGGACCGGCCCACGCGCCTCGCCGACCAGCTGGCGCGCGGCGAGTTCGTCATCAGCGTGGAGGTGGCGCCGCCGCGCAGTTACACGCCGCAGCGTCTGCTCAATGCCGCCCGCACCCTGCAGGAGGCCGGCGCCGACGTCATCAACGTGGCCGACAGTCCCGCGGCGCGCATGCGCATGAGTCCCTGGGCCATCGGTCATCTGCTGCAAGCGCGCCTCGGCATGGAGACCCTGCTGCACTTCCCCACCCGCGGGCGCAATCTGCTGCGCGTCCAGGGGGACCTGCTGGCGGCCCACGCCCTCGGCCTGCGCAACCTCTTCGTGGTCATGGGCGACCCCACCCAGGTCGGCGACTACCCCGAGGCCATGGACCTCTACGACGTGGCGCCCTCGGCGCTGATCCATCTGGTGCGCCAGCGCCTCAACCACGGTCTGGACCAGGCCGGCCACTCCATCGGCCAGCCGACCTCCTTCACCGTGGGTTGCGCGCTGAACATGAGCGCCACCGACCCGGAGCGCGAGATCCGCGTGCTGCAGCGCAAACTGCAGGGCGGCGCCAGCTTTGCCCTGGGCCAGGCCGTTTTTGAGCCGGAACGCATCGCCCTTTTCCATGAGCGCTACCGGGCCCTCACGGGCGACACGCTGCGGCTGCCGGTGCTGATCGGGCTGATGCCGCTCTACAGCGTCAAGCACGCCCGCTTCCTGCACAACGAGGTGCCCGGCATCCACATCCCGGATGCGATTATCGAACGTCTGGCGGACGCCGGCGAGGAGGCCCCGCGCGAGGGCCTGCGCATCGCCGGCGAACTGCTGACCGCCATGCGCGACCAGGTGCAGGGCGCCTACGTCATCCCGGCTTTCGGCCGCTACGACCTCGCCGCCGAACTGGTGGAACAGGCGCGCGCGGCCGCATTGGCCTGAATGTCGTTCCGGACGCGCCGGCAACCCGCCCGCCCGTGAAACGTTTTCACGATCTCGACGCCCTGCGCGCCTGCGCCATGTTGCTCGGCGTCCTGCTGCACGCCGCATTTCATACCATTCCCTGGCGTTACTTTGAGCGCCACATTATGCCGGGCGGCCCCAACGTCTGGGCCCTGCCCTGGTTTCACGCGGTCCAGCTCATCCACGGCTTCCGCATGCCGGTCTTCTTCCTGCTCAGCGGTTTCTTTTGCGCCCTGCTGTGGCAACGGCGCGGCCTGCAGGGCCTGCTGAGAAACCGCATCCTGCGCATTGCCCTGCCCCTGCTTATCTGCATCCCCACCGTGCGCAACCTGGAATACATCATCAACCAGCTCACCTGGGGCGGCAACCCCACCACCGCGCAGTGGTTCAACGCCGTCGCCGTGCGGGACCTCAGCAACCTGTGGTTTCTCTGGCAACTGCTGCTGCTCAGCGGCCTCTTCCTGGTGTTGGCGCGGCTCGGGCTGCGCTTCCGCCATCCCCTGTGGTGGCTGCTCCTGCCCCTCGCCTGGTGGCCCGCCTTCCACATGGACCAGGAGTTCCTCGTCTTCGGCCCCGAGACCTCGGTCGCCGTCTTCGTGGATATCGAGGTATTGGCCTTTTACGCCTGCTTCTACTTCTTCGGCGTCTTCTTTTATCAACGCGGCTATCTGGTGCGGCGCTGGTGGATGCTCGCCATCCTGCCCGCCGTCCTGCTGGTCTACCCGCTGGCCCAGCCCCTGCTCTTCGTCCACATGCGCCTGCGCGAGCCTGCCATGCAAGTGACGGCCAGCCTGCTGGAGACCCTCTTCGCCTGGCTCATGTGCTTCGGCCTGATGGGCCTGTTCAGGGCCGTCGCCGCGCGCGAACGCCGCTGGGTGCGGCTGCTGGCGGACGCCGCCTACTGGATCTATCTGACGCACGAGCTCCTGATGCAGGTGCTGGCTCGCCACGTCCGCGCGCTGGTGCCGAACCCGCATTTGTTCTACCTCACGCTGGTGCTGGTCGTCACCGGCCTGCTGCTGCTTGCCTGGACCCGCGAGGTGCGCTATTCATGGTTCGGGACGCTGCTGAATGGCAAACGCGAGCGGCCACAGCCGGCTGTCGCCTGAACGCGCCACCGCGCTGCGTCAGGTCAGGGAGGGCCTGTGATGTACGACGAACTCAAACAAGAGTATGACGAACAGGGCTACGTCATCGTGCGCAAGGCCATCGACGCCGGGCTGGCCGCCGAGACGGAAGCGCACGTCCACTGGCTGATACGCAAGAACCCCGGTGTGCGGCCCGAGGCCTTTTTCCACAATTTCCTCGTGAACGACCCCTTCATGCATCGCCTCGTCAGCGACGGGCGCATCGTCGACGTCCTCGAGCCCTTCCTCGGCCCGAACATCGCGCTCTACGCGCCGCACTACATCGCCAAGCCACCCGGCGACGGCAAGCCCGTGCTCTGGCACCAGGACGGCGTCTACTGGCCGCTGGAACCGATGGAAGTGATGACCGTCTGGCTGGCGGGGACGGCCTCGACGCGCGCGAACGGCTGCATGCGCGTCCTGCCCGGCACGCAGAACATGCGCCTGCTCTCCCGGCGCGCGGAAATGATCGACGTCGATACGGAAAAATACGTCCTGAATTCCACCATCCACCCCTCGCTGATCGACGATTCCGACGTCGTCGATCTCGAACTGGAGGCCGGCGACATCTCGCTCCACAATCCGCGCATCATCCACGGTTCGGAAGGCAACAGTTCCGACACCTGGCGCATCGGCCTGACCCTGCGCTACATCCCCACCACCACGCGCGTCAAGGCCGAAGGCTGGCGCAACATCCTCGTGCGCGGCGAGGCGGCGGACAACGGCAATCTCTACGCCGAACGACCGCGTTACGTGCCGGGCGAGTCCATGCCCTTCCGCGGCGCCGACGCCTGGAGTTGAGCCGCCGGCTCAGCGCAACTGGACATCGGCGAAATCGAGGTAGCATTCCCAGTCCCGGGCGGTGACGTCGTGCCCGCCGCGGCGCAGATGGTAGCCGACGCGGCCGGCCACGACTGTATCCGGCGCCGGCTGCTGCTGAACCGGCAGACCCTCATGGCCGAAGCGCCGCCAGACCGCCGAGGCCGCCCGCGCCGCCAGAAACTCGCCGCGCGGGTCCGCCCACAGGTCCTCCGTGGCACTGGCCACGTAGAGCGGCCGCGGCGCGATCAGCGCCAGCAGCATGTGCTGGTCCAGCGGCAGGTCATCCTCCCGGTTGTTGTACGCGTGAAAGTTGCGGCAGAACCAGTGCGGGAAGCGCGTGTTGATGGCCGCCAGCGTTTCGCCGAAGCGCCGCCGTGAGAGCGCCGCGCCGCCACAGCCGCTGTTGTTGCTGACCGCCAGCGCGAAGCGTTCGTCGCGGGCGGCCGCCCAGAGCGCCGTCTTGCCCAGGCGCGAATGGCCGATCAGCGCCACGGGGCCGCACGCGCCGGTCGTCAGCAGGGCGTCCAGCGCCCGGCTCAGCCCCCAGGCCCAGGTCGCGATGGCGCCCCAGGCACAGCCATCATCCGGCGTGGCGGCGAAGAGCGTCTGCACGCTGTCCGCGCGTCCGTCCGGGCGGTCCGGATACAGATCGCCGCACCACAGCGTCGCCAGGCCGTAACCCCGCGCCAGGACCAGGTCGACCGGCCAGCGACTGGCGTTGGCGCCGCGCGCGACCTCACTGCCCGCCGGCGCCAGGATGGCCGGGTCCGCGTGTGTCGTGTGATTGCCGTTGAAATTGAGGCCCAGGAACACGCTCGCCGGGCGCTGCCGCGGCAGCCAGAGCAGCAGGTGCAGCGCGTACGTTCCGTCCAGCAGCAGGCGCAGTTGCCGGCGTTCGGCGCCGCCCGGCAGTTCGACCTGCTCCAGCGTCTCGACGTCCAGCGACAACGCCTGCAGCGGCGTCTGCCCGTAGACCTGCTGCGCGAAGAGCGACAGCAGTTGCGGCCGGCGCTGTTCCCGCCATGCGGCAGCGTCAGGCACCGGGCTGCCATCCGCCAGCTGCAGCAGCGGCGGCAGTTCGTATTCGGGGACGAGCGCTTCGTCGTAAATGGTGTCGTTCACCGGCAGACCCCGACGCCTGGCGTTACGTGTCCATCTCCTGGCGCACGGTCTGGTAGAGCAGTTCGGCGTGCAGCTGGCCCAGGGTGTAACAGGGGCCGCCCAGCTTCTCCGCCAGCCGACTCGCCAGGCCGCGGTCGAAGGCCACGTGCTCCATGTTGATAGTGACGGTCTTGATGTCGTGCTCGCGGATCATGGTGGCGATGCGATGGGCCTCGTCCTGCGGCGCCTGTTCGCTGATGGAGACGTTGCCGGCGCCGTCCGTCAGCAGGATGATCATGGGCACGATGTCCGGGTTCAGCGTGGTCTCACGCCGGATGGTCTCGAAGGAGAGCAGCAATCCGGCCGACAGCGGCGTCTTGCCGCCGACGGGGATGTTGGCCAGCGCCTTTTTGGCCAGCAGCACGGAGTTGGTGGGCGAGAGCACCAGCGAGGCGCGGTCCTTCTGGAAGACGACCAGGCCCACGCGGTCGCGGCGCTGGTAGGCGTCCGTCAGCAGTGACATGATGGCGCCCTTGGTGGCCTGCATCCGCTCCGAAACGGCCATGCTCCACGAGGCGTCCACCGCAAAGAGAATGAGATTGGAGGCGCGCCGCACGCGCACCTTGCGCTGCAGATCGTCCTTGTGCAGCGCCCAGGCCACCTCGTTTTCCGCACGTTCCTCCTCGCGTTCCTGCTGGTGCGGCGCGGCGGCGCGCAGCGTGGCGTCGAAGGCGATGTCGTCGGTGCGGCCGTTGGCCGGTCGCGCCTGGATGTAGCGTCCGCGTTTGCGGTCGGTCTTCGTGCGCGAGCGGCGTCCGGCGCGTTGCCGCGTCAGGCGGTCGAGCGGCGTATCCAGCTTGCGCGGCGTGAACTCGGCCTTGCTCTCGACCTGCTTGCCGCCCTCCCACCAGTAGGCGTCCTGCTGGTCGAAGACGTTTTGCGGCGCCGGCTCGGCCTGACCGAGGTCCGGCAGTTCCTCATCGCTGCTCTCGCTCAGGGACTGACTTTTTTTTTAGCCGCCTGCTGTTCCTCGCTGTCCGCGTCCGCCCCGGAGGCGTCGTCGCCCTCGCTCCACTCGGACATCACCTGGTCCAGCTGGTCGCCCATGGCGTCCATGCTCATGGTGGCGTCGGTGAAGGGGCCGCGCTTGAGGCGGTGCGGGATGGCCAGTTCGGCCGCCAGCAGGATGTCCTGCCGGGTGATGCGCGTCCGCCCGTGGTAGGCGGCGTGGGCGCGCGCCGTCTTGAGGATCACCAGGTCGGCGCGGTGACCGTCGATGTGCAGGCTGCTGGTCAGCGTGGCGATGGCGTAGAGGTCGCGCCGGTCGTATTCCACCTGGTCGACCAGTTCGCGCGCGGCCGCGATGCGTTGCGAAAGCGTTTCCTCGCGCGGCGCCCAGTCCGTGCGGAAGGCGTCGGCGTCGGTCTCGCTGGCGATGTGACGCTCAAGGATCTGCATGCGTTCGCGCGCCTCGTCGATGCTGGTGACGTCCACCGAGAGCGCGAAGCGGTCCAGCAACTGCGGCCGCAGGTCGCCTTCCTCGGGGTTCATGGTGCCCACCAGAATGAAGCGCGCCGGATGCGAAAAACTGATGCCCTCGCGTTCGACCACGTTGATGCCCATGGCCGCCGAATCCAGCAGCAGGTCGACCACATGGTCGTCGAGCAGGTTGACCTCGTCCACGTAGAGGATGCCGCGGTTGGCGTTGGCCAGCACGCCGGGCTCGAAGTGTCGCTCGCCCCGCTGAATGGCCTTCTCGATATCCAGCGTGCCCACCACGCGGTCCTCGGTGGCGCTGACCGGCAGGTCCACGAAGCGGATGCGGCGCATGGTCACCGGCAGGTCCTCGCCGCGGTCGTAACGCTCATGGACCACGTCGGACCAGGTGGAGGGCTGGTCGGGATCATCGTTGAAGGGCGAATCGGCCACGACCCGCACCTCGGGCAGCAGGGCCGCCAGGGCGCGCGCCGCGGTGGACTTGCCGGTGCCGCGTTCGCCGCGGATGAGGACCCCGCCAATGCGCATGTCAATCGCATTCAGGATGAGGGCGCGCTTCATACGCTCCTGCCCCACGATGGCGGTGAATGGATAGACCGGCGCTCGTTTCGTCATGTCCCCTGTCCCGTAAAGGCGCGTGGCCGGTTCAGTATACACCTGTTGACCCCACAATTGGCAGGGCGGACTCATACAGGGAGTGGCGCGTTTGGTGGATTTCAGAAATTGTTTTAAAGCCAGGGCGGGCGATTTGATAAATCGTCCCTGCGGGACACGGCATGGCGCCACTGGCGCACGGAATGGCACCGTTGGTGTGCTTCGGACTTGCGTCCTTGCTACCCCTGCGGCGGATGATGTAGATGTAGGGGCGACATATCATGTCGCCCGCAGGTACACCACGTCGCCGGACGCGGGTCCGAAAGCGTGTTAGTATCCGTCTGACGTGCTGGACGCAGGTGCCAGGCATGAGACCTTCAATCGCTGCCGGACCGGCAGCACTTCCCCGCTTGCTGGCGCTTGTGAGTTTATTGACCCTGGTGGCCCTGACCATGGCAGAAGAATTGCATTGGGGCTATGAAGGCGAAAGCGGCCCGGACAACTGGGGCCGGCTGTCGCCAGACTACACCCTCTGCGCCGACGGTACGGCGCAATCGCCAATCGACATTCGCGGGGCCAGCGAACTGGACCTGGTCGCCATCGATTTCAGCTACGGCAGCACGCCTGTTCGCGTGCACAACACGGGTCACGGCATCCAGGTCGACGTCGCGGCCGGCAGCCACGTCGTCTACAACGGCATCCGCTACGATTTGCTGCAGTTCCACTTCCACGCGCCCTCGGAGCACACGATTGACGGCCAGGCAGTGCCGATGGAAGCGCATTTTGTTCACAAGGACCCCAACTCGGACATGCTGGCCGTGGTCGGTATTCTGCTTGAGGCCCATGAAGACGACCACGAGGCCTGGGCGCCGGTGTTCAGCAACCTGCCGGCGCAGGCCGACCAGGTCGTCGGCACGGAGGAGGTGCTGGAACTGGCGGCGCTGCTGCCGCAGACGCGCAGCTACTACACCTACCAGGGCTCACTGACCACGCCGCCCTGCAGCGAAATCGTGCGCTGGCTGCTGCTGGATACGCCGGTGGTGCTGTCGGTCAGCCAGATCAAGGCCTACACGGCGATCTACGCCAACAACGCCCGCCCGGTGCAGCCCCTCGGCCAGCGCGATCTGCTGCGGGACAGCGAGTAGCTTTGGCCACAATGACAAATCGGGACGGCTCCCCGGATTAAGGCTTTACTCAGCCAGTGCCGTCTGTTCCACGAAGTGTTTAAACTCTGCCAAAGTTGTGAAGTAGCGGAAGCCATACTGCTGCGCGGCGTAGCGAGTCTCATCTTCCTCGTCGATCAATAACGCGACAGGCTGGCTTAACCCCTCCTGAACACCATCTGGCCAGGCCAAATCCAACGTGGCAAGCAGATCTTCGCTCGTCTCATCGACAAGCTCATAGCCGGATTCGCCGCGAGGCAGATTGTGCTGTTCCATCCACTCCTGGCATTCTGACAGTTCGAGTTCTTCCTCGTCGCTCGCCACGTGGGCGGCACGTACGCGCTCCGCTGCTTCGGCAGGCCTGGCCACGAAAGAGCCAGGCTGCGGCAGCCGGCCGGCGCCCAGACTGTCCAGCAACGCGTTGGCGGCGGCAGTGAGCAACTCACGGCGCACTGACAGGAATTCATCATAGTTCTCCAACTCCCAAAGGCGCGGGTCCTCAGGAATCCACTGGGAGGCAAGTACGCCGGGATTCTTGTCTTCACATTCTGCCAGATAGTCGGCGGGCGGGCGCCAACCGATTGAGCGATTGCTCTCTGTGGTGAGGAAGGAGAAGTTTGCGAGCGTGTTCACGTCTCTACGGTTGCGACCCATATTGTAAAGATGTCTCTTGGGGAAAATGTGGTGCAACTCAAGTGGGTTGCCAATCAAGTTCATGCTAAGCGGGATGTTCTTGCACAGGTCTCTGGCGCGCCATACCCGCGTTAGCATGTACAGGAGCGGGTAGAATCGATTGTTGGTCCACGAACCGTGGAAATCCTCTGTTGAGAGCCTGAGTGTGCCACGATCGCTGCGCAGGGCGTCCACAAGTGCATTTAACTGGGACTGCCAGTCTTTGGCTTCATGAAGAATCACGAGGTCCTGGTAGAGCCGAGACTCAGTCGAGCTGGAATAACGCCCCCAAAGCAAGGTGTGGATGTACCAATAGAGGACGCGGGCAACTTCTGCTTCTCCCTGTCGAAACCCCTTGTTGCGTTCCAGATAATTCGCCAGCAACGGAAAGGAAAATACGCTGCGCAGCACACGCGCGTGATCCAACCCTAACCACGCGTGAAGCTGAAGCAGGATGTCGTTGACATGCCTTTCGTAGCGCCTGAGACCATGGTCAAACTCTTCTGAAGAAACTGGCGCCAGGGAACGGAAACGCGAATCGCCGGTAAGCACAACAGTGATTCCGCGCAGCAACCAGTCCAGACTGAACCGGTAGTCCTTGTCATCCCACTTCTTCAGTAGCGCCTGCATCTCTTCCCGGGCAGTGGGACGCTTCGCGCTGATTTTCGCCAATGCCAAATCACCGGCCGACAGCTTTGTGCCACCGCTGTTCACCCTGTTAAATATCTCGACAACCTCGTCGAGGTTCCTTCCGGTTATCGGCTCGTGGTGAAAGCCCTTGTTTTTGACGGATTCCACAAGCCTGTTAAGTTTGTCCAGTGCATCATCCTCAAGGTCATTTTCGCGAAAAACCCTGACTGCACCTTTCTGTACAAGACGGGTAACATTGACCCAACGCGGATTGTCTTTCATTTTCACCGGGCCATAGAACTCAAATTCCTCTCCCTTTTCGGCATCCAGATGGAAATACAGGCCGAGGAAACTGTTCTTGTTTCCGGTAAAAAATGGTGGCGCTTTGCCCCGAGCGATGCCGTAAAGTGTCGTCAGCCGCTGCTGGCCATCCACAATGAGCTTGGTGTTGCTGGCAGCAGGTAACACATTGCCGCGCATATCGGTTTCGTCTTCCGGAACCCAGATCAACAAACTGCCAACCGGGTTCTTGTGATACATCGAAGACATAAAACGGCGGACCTGCTCGCGGCTCCAGACGTAACCCCGCTGAAACTCCGGCAGCCCGTATTCACCGGCATCGATCAAATTCAGAATCGTCGCAACGTCCATGACAAGCCTTTCTCCACTCGCAGAAGTATACACATCCTTGTTGACATTCTGTGTTGCCGGATTATGGATGTCTCACATGTCCACCATCTGAGTCTTCAGAAAGCATTGGACTTGACAAGTATCGCAACCAGGCAGGCCCTCCCGCCGTAGAGGACTTCACAGGCGGCGGCGCTGTGCTACAATGGCCGCCCTTCCAGCCGGCAGGAGAACCTGTGTCCCGCAATACAGGCGAGTTCACCGTCGCCGATGCCTACCCTTACAACCATGCCGGTGTGCGCCGCTGGATCTTCTCGCACGTCCTGCGCTACCGCTTCCTCTTCCTGCGCGCCGTCCTGCTCTTCCTGATCGGCTGGAGCGCCATGGCATGGGTGCGCGTGCTGATCGGCGACGCCGCCCGCGAGATCACCAGTCCATCAGGCCCGAACGGGCTACTGATGGCGGCGCTGGCCGTGCTGGTCGTCTCCCTCATTGACAGTTTCGCCCACCTCGGCGGCAGCCTCTCCATCGAGACCATCGCCCAGAAACTGGCCCACGATTCGCGCGAGGAGCTCTACGTCAGCCTGCTGGGCAAGAGCCAGACCTTCCACGACCGCCAGCGCGTGGGCGACATCATGGCGCGCGCCACCGACGACGTGAACCAGCTCGACTTCATGGTGCATCCCGGCATCTTCTTCATTATCGAGATCGTGCTCGGCCTGGGTCTGCCCATCGTCTACATCGCCTTCATCAACTGGCAGTTAATCCTCGTGCCCTCGCTCTTCGTGCTGGTCTATATCGTCACGGTGCGCAGTTACTTCCGCCGCCTGAGCCCGGTGATCGGCGCGCAACGCATGTCCTTCGGCATCATGAACGCCGGCCTGGAGGAGACCATCTCCGGCATCGAGGTCGTCAAGGGCAGCGCGCGCGAGTCCTTCGAACGGCGCAAGTTCACGCGCAACGCGAAGGCCGTGCGCGACTATCTGGTGCAGCAGGGCACCATCGAGGCGCGCTACCTGCCCTATCTCTTTTACGGCCTGGCGCTGGGCCTCTCCTTCCTGCACACCATGATGCTCTTCGGCCAGGGCCGCCTCGACTTTGGCGGCGTGGTGGCCGTCACCGGCCTGGTGAGCGCCATGCGCTTCCCCGTCTTCATCTCGGTCTTCGCCTTCACCCTGGTGCAACTGGGCATCGCCGGCGGCGAGCGCATTCTCGAACTCATCAAGGCCAGCGCCGACATGGACGAGAACGTCGGCGGCCACAGCGGCCGCGTGGAAGGCGACGTCGTCTTCGAGAACGTCAGCTTCGGCTACGAGGACGGCATGGTGCTGCAGGACATTTCCTTCCACGTGCGGCCCGGCGAGACCGTCGCCATCGTCGGCCAGACCGGCTCCGGCAAGAGCACGCTGACCGACCTCATCAACCGCACCTACGACGTCAGCGCCGGCCGCATCCTGATCGACGGCGTGGACATCCGTGACTGGCAACTGGACTCCGTGCGCTCGCAGATCTCGCGCATCGAGCAGGACGTCTTCCTCTTTTCGCGCAGCATCGCCGACAACATCGCCTTCGGCATGCCCACGGCCAGCCGCGAGCGCATTGAGGAGGTGGCCCGGGAGGCCCAGGCGCACGAGTTCATCGAGTCCTTCGCCGCGGGCTACGAGACGGAGATCGGCGAGCGCGGCGTCATGCTCTCCGGCGGCCAGCGTCAGCGCCTGGCGCTGGCGCGCGCCTTTCTCAGTGAGCCGCGCATCCTGATTCTCGACGATTCCACCAGCGCCATCGACAGCGCCACCGAGGACGAGATCCAGCACGCCATCAACCGCGCCCGGCGGGGCCGCACCACCCTGCTCATCACCCATCGTCTGTCGCAGATCCGCTGGGCCGACCACATCATCGTGCTTGACGAGGGCCGCCTGGTGGCCGGCGGCAAGCATGAGGAACTGCTGCGCGACTCGGACCTCTATCGCCGCATCTTCGCCCGTTACGACGTCGCCCTGCCGGCCGCGGAGCCGCTGCCGCAGGGTCAGGGGGAGCGCTAGACCGTGGGCTTCATCATGGACGGCCTCGATGCCGAAGAGTACGACCGCCAGTACAGCGACCGCGAACTGGTGCGGCGCATCCTCGGCTACTTCCGGCCCGAGGGCAAACGCATGGTGTTGGTCGCCGGCGCCATCCTCAGCACCTCGCTGCTGAACACCGGCCTGCCGATCTTCATCTCGCAGTCCATTGACCGCGTCGCCGCCGACCCCAGCCAGCGCAACCTGATCCTGGCGCTGCTGGGCACGGTGCTGCTGGGCGCCCTCGCCTGGCTTTTCAATGCGCTGCGCCAGTGGCAATCGGCCACCGCCATCGGCAACGTCACCCTGCGTCTGCGTCAGGACGCCATGGACGCCGTGCTGCGCCGCGACCTTTCCTTTTACGACAGCTACCCCACCGGCAAGATCGTCAGCCGCGTCACCTCGGACACCCAGGCCTTTTCGGCGGTCGTCACCCTGACGACGGACCTGATGAGCCAGTTCCTGCTGGTCGTCCTGCTGATCGGCTATTTGTTCACGGTCAGCGCGCGGCTCACGGTGATCCTGCTGGTGCTGGCGCCGGTCATCGTCGCCACGGCGCTCGGCTTTCGCCACATCGCGCGCAAGACCATCACCCAGTCGCGCCGCGTGCAGGCCGAGGTCAGCGCCCACATCCAGGAGACGGTCAGCGGCATCCGCATCGCCAAGACCTTCCGTCAGGAGCGCAGCATCCACGAGGACTTCCTCGAGGTCAACACGCGCTCCTACCGCATCAACCTGATCAGCGGCTACACCTTCAGCAGCATCTTTCCCCTGCTGGGTCTGCTGGCCGGCCTCGGCACCACCGCGCTGGTCTATTTCGGCATCATCGACGCCAGGGAGGGCGCGCTCAGCGCCGGCACCTGGTTCCTCTTCATCCAGGGCATGCAGATGTTCTGGTTCCCGCTGACCAGCATCGCCTCTTTCTGGAGCCAGTTCCAACTCGGCCTGGCCGCCGGCGAGCGCGTCTTCGCCCTCATTGACGACGAGCCGAAGGTCATCCAGCGGGACGAGCGCGTCCTGCCCGCCATCGCCGGCGAAATCAGCTTCGACCGCGTCGACTTTCGCTACACGGACAAGGAGCAGGTGCTGCAGGACTTTTCGCTCACCATTCATCCCGGCGAGACCCTGGCGCTGGTCGGCCATACCGGCTCCGGCAAGTCCAGCATCGGTAAACTGATCGCCCGCTTCTACGAGTTTCAGGGCGGGCACATTCGCATCGACGGGGTGGATATTCGCGACCTTGACCTCCACGCCTACCGCTCGAAGCTGGGCATGGTGGCGCAGACGCCCTTCCTCTTCGATGGCAGCGTGCGCGAGAACATCCGCTACGGCAAGCCCGACGCCGGCGACGAGGCGGTGGAGCGCAGCGCGCAGCTCGTCGGCCACGGCGACTGGCTGCGCTCCCTGCCGGAAGGACTTGACACGGCCGTGGGCGAGCGCGGCGGCGGCCTCTCGATGGGACAACGGCAACTGGTGGCGCTGGCCCGCGTGCTGCTGCAGGACCCCTCCATCTTCATCCTCGACGAGGCCACCGCCAGCGTGGACCCGCTGACCGAGACCCTCATCCAGGAGGGGCTGGACCTGGTGCTGGCGCAGCGCACCAGCATCGTCATCGCCCACCGCCTCTCGACCATTCGTCACGCCGACCGCATCATCGCCCTGCGCCAGGGGGAGATCATCGAGGAAGGCGATCACGACGGCCTGCTGGCCCAGGGCGGCCACTACGCCGAGCTTTACAACACCTATTTCAGACATCAGTCGCTGGAATACATCGAAGCGGCCGGCCAGTTGCTCAACGGCGCGGCCTGAGGCGCTTGTTCCCGCCGCCGGCGCCGACTACAATCGTCGCCTTCAGGCCGACCATTCAGCCGCGACATGTCCGATCCCCCGCAACCGGCGCCGGCCGGTGAAGAGCCAAAGCCGCCACGCGGACCTGCCGCGCAGGAATTCGAGGAGATGCTGCGCCAGGCGGCGGGCGCGCAAGGCCGGCAGCCGCCAGCGCCCGGGCCGGACCGGCAGCGGCGGGCCGCCGCGCTGGCGCGGGAGCGCGACCGCCGTCTGCAGCGGCGTCGCAGCGAGCGCCAGCGCAGCACCGTCAGCCTGCTGGGCGGGCTGGTGCGCGCCTTCTTCCTGGTGGCCGTCGCCAGCGGGTTGATCGCCACCATACTGGTCTGGTGGACGCCGCCGGAGTTCATCTCCGCCTCCCTGCGCCAGGAACTGGGCATGGCCTCGCTGCCAGGCGACGAGGTCCCGCGTCCCACCATCGTCCCCACGCCCAACTGGTTGCAGCGCATCGGCATCGTCTCCGGGCATCGCGGCCCCAACCCCACCAGCCCCGGCGCGGACCCGGATCCCGGCGCCCTCTGCCTTGACGGACTGGCGGAAGTCGACGTCAACTTTGACGTGGCGCGGCGCGTCGTGAACGACCTGCGCGGGCGGGGCTACACCGTCGACCTGCTGGATGAGTTCGATCCGCGTCTGAACGACTATCAGGCCGCGGCGCTGGTCTCCATCCACGCCAACACCTGCCAGCCTTTCACCGAACGGGTGTCCGGCTTTCTGGTGGCCGCCGCCGCCGCCAGGGTGGCGGCGCGCAGTCGCGACGATATTCTTGTGGACTGCATCGCGCGGCACTATGGCCGCGAGACCGGCCTGCCGCGCCATGAGGGCGTCACCGTGGACATGACCAGTTACCACACCTTCCGCGAGGTCAACCTCTGGACGCCGGCGGCCATCATCGAGACCGGCTTCATGCTGGCGGACCGCGAGTTGCTCACCGAACGTCCGCAGCAGGTGGCTACCGGCGTGGTCAAGGGTATTCTCTGTTTCCTCGAAAGGCGCAGCGAATTGCCGGCCAGGAGCGAGGGCCTGTGACAGTTGAACTGGTCATGTACAACCGGCGCAAGCCCTGCCCCTGGGTCGTTCTGGCCAAACAGACCCTGCAACTGCACGGCGTCGCCTGGCGCGAGGTGCTCATTGACGAGGACGAGGACGCCCGCCGGCGCCTGCTGGACTGGGTCGGCTTCCTCTCCGTGCCCACGCTGATCGTCGCCGCGCCGGGCAGCGACCTGCCGCTGGAGCAGCCGGCCGCCCTGGCGGCTGAAACCAGCCCGCGCGGCATCGACCGCGGCAGCATGATCACGGAACCGGGCATGGCCCAGCTCAGCGCCTGGCTGCAGCGCAACGGCCTGCTCAGCCCGGCCCGCCTGGCCAGGCATTGACAGCGACCCCCCGTCCGACTAGAATGCGGCGGCGCCTGACTGGAATGCCATGGTGCCTGACCAGTGTACGCCGGCGTCCGGCCAGGATACTGCCGGGCAGGCCTGCTATACGGCGCTGGCGATGCCACCGTAGCTCAACCGGCAGAGCTTTCGCCTTGTAAGCGAGCGGTTACGGGTTCGAATCCCGTCGGTGGCTTTCGCGCAGGGCGGAGCGGCGCGCAAGGGGGTCGGTGCCCGAGTGGCTAATGGGGATGGACTGTAAATTCATTGGCGAGAGCCTACGCTGGTTCGAATCCAGCCCGGCCCACAACGCCTCTGTAGCTCAGGGGTAGAGCGCATTCTTGGTAAGAATGAGGTCATGGGTTCAAATCCCATCAGAGGCTTGCACCCCAACGTAGTGCCACGGTGAGAGTGACGCGCCGACGGTCGGGCGTCAGGAACGGGGATCAGGATGGCCAAAAAGGGAAATCGCGTTATCGTCAAACTCAAGAGCACGGAAAGCGGTCACATGTACATCACCTCCAAGAACCGGCGTACCACCACCGCCAGGCTGGAGTTGCGCAAGTACGACCCCTTTCTGCGGCGGCACGTGCTCTACCGCGAAACGCGCTGAAATTGCGGGTCCGCCACCCATAGGGGAGTAGCTCAATTGGCAGAGCAACGGTCTCCAAATCCGTAGGTTGTGGGTTCGATTCCTGCCTCCCCTGCAATGATTGGGGGTTGCCGCAAGGTGGCAGCCCGGGCTGAAGCGAGGAGTTAGTATGTCAACCGGCAAGACGACCGGGACAAGGCCGCGACGGGGCTGGTGGCCCTTTGGCAACCGCTCCGAAGCGCAAGGGGATGCGCCGCCGGAGCGCGGCGTCACGGCGCGCAAGGGCCGCGCCACGCCCGGCCGCCGCAACCAGCCGGTGGTACAGGAGAGCGGCAACCGCCTCACGCGGCCGCTCCACGTCCTGCGCGAGTATTTCGAGGGCGTGCGCGACGAGATCAACAAGGTCAGCTGGCCCACGCGCGTGGAGGCGCGGCGCCTCAGTATCATCGTGCTGGTGTCGACGCTGATTGCGGCCATCGTGCTCGGTGTCATTACCTATGGCTACAGCGAGCTCTTCGCCATCGGCCTGAACCAGCCCCTCATCTTCCTCGGCTTCTTTGTCGTGGTCGTCGGGCTGGGCGCCTTTTTCTACATCCGCTCCAACCGCAAGAATACAGCGTCCTGGTGACGGGGACGGGAGATCATGATGGCCCAGGAGGGGTACGACCCCGAACCGGTCTGGCTTGACGATGATGAGGACGACCTCAACATCGTCCTTGAGGACGGCAGTGAAACGCAGGACGGCGACCGCCAGTGGTACGTCATCCACTGCTACTCCGGCTACGAGAACAAGGTGCGCCACGCCATCGAGCAGCGTATCGAGACCATGGGTATGCGCGACAAGATCTTCGACGTCATCATTCCCACCGAGGAAGAGATTGAAATCCGCGAAGGCAAGCACCGCCCGGTTGAACGTCGCGTCTTTCCCGGCTATCTGCTGGTCGAAATGATCATGGACGAGGACTCCTGGTACGTCGTGCGCAACACGCCCGGCGTCACCGGCTTCGTGGGCATGGGCAACGACCCCACCCCGCTGCTTGAGGAAGAAGTCAACAAGATCATGGACCGCATGTCGCAGGAGACGCCCACCATCGTCGTCAACTTCGGCGTCGGTGAAAAGGTGCGCATCATCGACGGCCCCTTCAACGACTTCATCGGCACGGTGGATAACATTGACATTGACAAGACCCGGGTGCGCGTGATGGTCAACTTCTTCGGGCGCGACACACCGGTCGAACTGGATTTCCTGGAAGTCGAGAAAGCCTGAGGACGACGACGTACATGGCAAAGAAAATCAAGGCTATCATGACCCTGCAGATACCCGCCGGCAAGGCCAACCCGGCGCCGCCCATCGGCCCCGCCCTGGCCCAGCACGGCATCAACCTGATGGGCTTCTGCAAGGAATACAACGCCCGCACCAGCAACCGTATGGGCGATATCATCCCCGCTGAAATCACCATTTTCAGCGACAACTCCTTCCGTTTTGATCTCAAGAGCCCGCCCACCGCCTTTCTCATTCGCAAGGCCGCCGGCATCGAAAAGGGCGCCGCCAACCCCCTCGCCGAAAAGGTCGGCCAGCTTAACCGCCGTCAGGTGCAGGAAATCGCCGAGGTGAAACTGCCGGACCTGAATACCACGGACATCGGGGCGGCCATGCGGCAGGTGGAGGGCACGGCGCGCCAGATGGGCGTGCTCATCGTCGACTGAAGCGCAGGACAACGTGGGAGGGCCCGGCCCGCCGGCACCACAGGGAGGCAAGCATGGCAAGGAAAGGCAAGCGATTCACAGCGGCGCTGGAGCAATACGACCGCAGCCAGGACTATCCACTTGAGGAAGCGGTCAGCCTGGTGCGCCGGCTGGCGACGGCCAAATTCGACGAGACCGTCGAACTGCACATGCGCCTCGGCATCGACCCGCGCCACAGCGACCAGCAGGTGCGCAGCACGGTGCTCCTGCCGCACGGGCTGGGCCGCAGCGTGCGCGTGCTGGTCTTCGCCGAGGGCGAGGACGCCCGCGCCGCCGAAGAAGCCGGCGCCGACATCATCGCCGATGACAGCGTGGTCGCCCGCATCCAGAACGAGGGCTGGCTCGAGTTCGACGCCGCCCTGGCCGTGCCCTCCATGATGTCTCGCGTCGGGCGTCTCGGCCGCATTCTGGGGCCGCGCGGCATGATGCCCAACCCGCGCGCCGGCACCGTCGTGCAACCGGCGGAGTTGCCCCAGGCGATCCAGGAACGCAAGGCCGGCCGCGTCGAGTTCCGCAACGACAAGACCGGCAACATCCACGTGCCGGTCGGCAAGGCCAGTTTCGATCAGGAACGACTGCTGGAAAACACGCGCACGGTCATCAACGCCATCACAAATGCGCGCCCTTCAGCGTTGAAAGGCACCTACGTGCAGCGCACCGTGCTCACTTCCACCATGGGGCCCGGCATCCGCGTCAGCAGCGACTGAAAGCGCCTGCAGCTGCGGCGGGGACGCCAGTCACAGTTGCCATCGAACCCGGGCCGGCATCCGGCGGGACAAGGGCGGGCTTTTTCTGCAGGCCATGCATCCTGAAACCCCCTTTCTGGCACTGTCATTGCTGCTTCAGTTGCTGTTTGCCCGTTACCTGCAGCTCCGGCTGCGCCACCATTTGCCCACCCCTGTCGCCCTGTCCATCTCCCTGTTGCTTGCATTCCACGTCCTGCTGGTCCTGTTGAACCTGCTGATCCAGCAGTTTGAGGCGGGCTGGATTTCAAAGCGACTCTGGTACCTGGACTTTGAGCGCAACATCCCTTCCGCGCTTTCGACGCTGCAACTCCTGCTGCTGGCCAGCCTGTCCCTTGTCGTCGCCATCCAGGGAGAGCAGTTGCCACGACCTGAGCGCGTTTTCTGGTCGGTCGCTGGCATCGTCGCCACGGTCATGGGCCTGGAAGAGTCGACGCTGTTGCCATCCGATGGCCCACAAACGGCGCTGTACGTGCCGGCCGTCGTGCTGATTGTGCCGGTTTCCCTGCACATGCTGCGTGGACGGACCTTCAGCGAGGGGCTCCATCTCACGCTGTTGCTGGCCGGTCTGGGCCTGGCCGGTGTTGGCGCCTTTGTGCTGGACATGGTGCCGCATCCCTGCATTCCGCTGTGCCTCACGGCCCGACCGCTGGAAGAATCGCTGGAAATGCTGGGAATTCTGATTGCCGGCAGCGGCTTGCTGGTTTACCTTGCCCGGCTCACGGCTCCCGGGCAGGAAATGCTGGTGCTGCGGCGTGCGTTCGCTGTGCTGGGAGGCCTGTTTCTCGTTGTGCTGGTCGTTTACCTTTTGTAACATCGGCCTGGTTCAGCGCAATCATGACCTGGGGGCACACCCGACCCGGTCTTCACCTGACGCGCCCGCGTGCAATGCGAGGTGTGCGACAGCGACAGTTAACTGTGGATTTCTGTGTGAGCCATTCGCATGTCTCCGGTGACGACACCGCGCCCGCCCCGCGCCGCATGAACAAGTCAGCGGCCTGACATGCCAACTTTCCCTGAGGCCCTGACCGGCAAAAACTTCGAATTGTTTACCCTCGCGCTGTCCCTGCTGTCATGCGCGCTGTTGGCCTGGCTGGCAAACTTCAGGCTGAAATCCCTCTTTCCCCAACCCGGGCGCCGTTTGCTAACGCTCTTCACGGCCACCCAGGCGCTTCTGCTGTTGACCAACCTCGTCATGACCCTGGGTGGCACGGGCGCCTTTCCGCCCTGGCTCTGGTATCTGGACTCTGAACGGGCGATCCCCTCCGTCCATTCGAGCATTCAGTTGTTGCTGCTGGCCAGCCTGTGCTGCATGAACGGGCTTGCTGCAGGACTTGCCCGTGTGGTGGAGCGCGCCTGGTGGCTGGTGCTTGGCCTTGTGTTAATTTTTATGGCCGCAATTGAATATGTGGCAATCCTGAAAACCTTCTTTAACGATACCCTGTTGGCGGGAGCCTCCAGCGCCTTTTTGTTGTGGTCGCTGCTCATGCTCTGGCGACAGGGAAAAGACAGGCGCCGACGCAACGGGCTGCTGTTCCTGTTGGGCGGACTGGGGCTGTGGACCGTTGGCGCTTTCTTGCTTGACGACCCGCCTTTCCCGATCAAGGTCAAGGTGTTGGAAGAGACTGTGGAGACGCTGGGCGTCGCGCTGGCGCTTGCCGGCGCGGCGGGTTTCCTTGTGGCACACAGGTCGCAGCGCCGTTTTCCGCGTCGCCGGTTTCTGGCATCCCTGTGTCTGACGAACCTGGCGCTGGCAGCGGTGCTGTTTGCCACACATTTCTGGGAAGACAGCCTGTATCCGCAAATTCGTCACCTTTGGAAGGTTGCCGAAACGCCAATTACATTGGAAGAGACTGTGGAGACGCTGGGCGTCGCGCTGGCGCTTGCCGGCGCGGCGGGTTTCCTTGTGGCGCACAGGTCGCGTCGCCGTTTTCCGCGTCGCCGGTTCCTGGCATCCCTGTGTCTGACGAACCTGGCGCTGGCAATGGTGCTGTTTACCACACAGTTCTGGGAAGACAGCCTGTATCCGCAAATTCGTTACCTTTGGGACGTTGCCGGAACGCCAATCACGGTGGACATCGATGACGGCGCCCTTGCCCTGCGCGGCTGGCGCGTCGCCGCCCTGAGGCCCGGGAGTCTGGTCAAGGTCAACCTGTGGCTGCACGCCACCCGTCCGCTGGAAAACGACTTTGGCTTCACTGTCCAACTCATCGACCAGGCGAGCCTGGACACAACCCTGACGTTCAATGCGCGCAGTGGCATTGACACCGGCAACTGGACGCCGGGAAAGCTGTTCAACAGGCAACTGGTGGCCCACTTTCATTTGCCCGGGACCGCGCCGGTCGATCGAGCGCAGTGGTTGACGCTTTCCTTCTGGAAAATTGTGGCTGATGATTTCCTGCCCCTGAAAATCAGCGCCAGTGACTATCCCACGCTGGGGGATACGCACGTCATCCTGGACGAACTGGTCGTGCCGGATCTGACAATGCCCCCGCTTCAGGATGAGCCACTGGCAACCTTTGACAACGGTTTCGCGTTGCAGCGGGCCGTCTTGCCCGCGCGGGCCGGGGCGGGGGATGAAATAACCGTGGCCTTTCAGTGGGGTTCTGAATCCGCCGGCGGGGAAGACTGGACGCAGTTTCTGCATTTCATTCACAGGGAGACCGGGGACTTCTGGTCTGTGGACCAGTATCCGCTTGGACTGCGTTTGCCAACCCGCCTGTGGTACGCCGGATTGCAGTCCGGTGAACAATGGCGCTTCCCGGTGCCGCAAGATCTCGAGCCTGGTGACTACAGTGTCCAGACCGGTCTGTATCGCCTGGCTGACATGGAACGCCTGAATGTCACCCTGACTGATGGTTCACGGCCGGCAGAAAGAAGCATCCCGTTCGGGAGCGTCACTATTGAAGGCCGGCTTCCCTGAAGCTTCACCTGGATGCTGCAAGCCCTTAACCAGTTGAAAACACCCGCTTGACACGCAGGCGTACAATGCAAGTCATGGGGAATCCATACATACGCACAAGGAGCACAGCCTGAGTGAGCTACATTCTCGTCACCAATGATGACGGCGTCCGCGCGCCGGGCATCGTGGCCCTGGCCGGCGCCATGCAGGCGCTGGGTGAGGTGCGCGTCATCGCCCCGGCCACCAACCAGAGCGCCAGCGGCCACAAGAAAACCCTGTTCAGCGACATCCCGGTCGCAGAGACGCGGCTGCCGGACGGCTCGCCCGCGCTGGCGGTGAGCGGCTCGCCGGCCGACTGCATCGCGTTGACCGCGCTGGGCATGGCGGAATGGCCGGCCCGCGTCGTCGTTTCGGGCATCAATCGCGGCGCCAACATGGGCCAGGACGTCACCTACAGCGGCACCGTCAGCGCGGCGCTGGAAGCCACCATCCATGGCATTCCGGCCGTCGCCTTTTCGCTGGATGATCATGACGCCGCCGACGTCGCCGATTACAATGCTGCCGCGCGCATCGCTGCCCGCATCGTCGGCGATTACGTGCTGAAACGTCGCCTGCCGCCCTTCACCATTCTCAACGTCAACCTGCCGGCCGGCGATGACGTCAGCGAGATCCGGCTGACGCGCCAGGGCATTCGCATCTACAACGACGAACTCGCCGGCAATGGCAGCATTTACCGCATCGTCGGCCCCGCGCCGGGCGGCATGACCGACGAGGAAGGCACGGACCTGTGGGCGGTGCACCATGGCTACGCCAGCGTGACGCCCATCCATCTGGACCTGACGGCCCACCGCTTTCTGGCCGACCTGGCCGCCTGGGATATCACGCTCTGAACGGCAACCGGCGGCCGGGTTCACCAGGGCAGCGACCAGGGTTCCGCAGCAGCCGCGCCGGGCGTGTCCGGTGCCTTGTCAGGCCCCTTGACTAACCGTAGACGCCGGTGCTGTATACGTAGACCGAGATGCCGTGCCCGTCCTCCCAATCCCAGAAGTCGTTGGACCAGGTGTAGAGCCAGTTCGAATCGATGATGGAGGCGTTGACACAGCCATGGCTGCGGCGGAACCCGAAGCCATCGTGCCAGTAGGCGCCGTGCAGGGCGATGCCGCCGTCGAAATACTGCGTCCATGGGACTTCCTGCAGGAAGTAAAAATCCGGCTGCTGGAAGGCGCCGCTCATGTCGCCCCGCTGGCGTCGCAGCCAGACGTGGAAGACGCCCTCGTTGGTTGACCATTCCTCCAGGCCGGAAGAGATGAGCGTGGTGAAGACCGGCGTTTCGCCCTCGTAGGCCGTCAGCACCTGCTCGTAGAGATCTATGCCGATCCACTTCGGCGTATCCACCTCGTCCGGCCGCGGGACCGGCTCGAACATCGCCAGGTTGTACTGGTGCACCCACTGGTCCTTCCCGATCTGGTACCAGCACCTGCCGTCGACCTTGACACAACTGAAAACGTTTACCCGCGTGTAACGGTAAAGAAAGGGGTTGAGCGGCGAATCGGCGCCGCCCGGTTCGGTCGCCGCGCGCAGGTGGCGCAGCGTCCACGCCATCGGGAATGCGAGACCTCCCGTCGGCAACTCCACGCCGGCGTAGCGCGAGGGCTTGAGTTCCTCACTGAGCACGTCAGCCGGCACCCACTGCTCCTCGCCGATTTGCGCCCAGTCATCGACGATTTGCGACACAGTGACGAAACTGTAGCCCTCGTCGGTCGTCTCCAGCAGTTCGCCGAAGGGTTCCCGGTAGATCGGCAGAAAGCCCTGCACCCGCCGGTAGTCCCGGTCGAAGAGCAACTCCTCATCGATCCGCAAGGGGCGCACAGCCGGCCAGCGCTGCCCCGTCAGCACCTCGTCACTGATGGCGCACTCACCCGCGCCCGGCGCCGTACATATTGGCAGCGCCTGCGCCAGGCTGCCGGCGCCGGCCAGCAGGAAGAGTGAGACCAGCAACGCCAGACGCTTCATTCCCGCCTCCCTGTCAGGTCCAAACCCGGTATCCCTGCGCGTCAATGCCGACCCGGCTTTTCAGGCCGGCGCACTAGTCGTAGTCGCCGGAACTGTAAACGTAGATCGAGATGCCCTGACCCGTTTCCTGGTCCCAGGTGTCATTGGACCACTCAAAAAGCCATTTCGCGTCGGTCAGTGAGGCATTCACACAGCCGTGACTGCGCCTGAGGCCGAAGCCATCGTGCCAGTAGGCGCCATGCAGCGCGATGGTGTCATCGAAGTACTGTGACCAGGGGACTTCCTGCAGTGAATAGAAATCCGGTCGCCGAAAGGCGCCGCTCATTTCGCCGACCCGGTACCGCCTCCAGACGCGAAAGTGTCCCTCGTTGGTGGGCCATTGGTCAAGACCGGAGGAGATGAGCGTGGTGAACACCGGAAACTGCCCCTCATAGGCCGTGAGCACCTGTTCGTAGAGATCAATCCCGATCCATTTCTCCGTTTCCACCGCTGCCGGCCGCGCGATGGGTTGGAAGACGGCGACCTTGTGCTGATGCACCCACTGATCAGGCGCGATCTGGTACCAGCATTTGCCATCGACGCGTACGCAGCCAAAAATGCTCACGCGCGTGTAGCGAGTGAGAAAGGGATTGTGGGAAGCAGCGGCGGCGCCGGGTTCGCTCGCCCCGCGCACATGTCGCAGGGTCCAGGCCATGGGAAAGGCGAGACCGCCCTGCGGCAACTCCACGCCGGCAAACCAGGAGGCCCTGATCGTCTCACCCAGCGCGTCCAGCGGCACCCATTCCTGATCGCCAATCTGCGCCCAGTCGCCCTGCGTCTGCGATACGGTGACGAAGTTGAAGCCCTTGTCGGTCGTTTCGGTCAATTCACCGTAGGGCGCATTGAAGACCGGCAGTTCGCCCCGTACGCGACGGTAGTCACGGACAGACACGACGTCCGCCAGGATGCGTAGCTGGCGCACCCTGGGCTCACGGTAGTCCTCAAGAATGACGGCATTCAGCCCGCAAATCCCCTCGTTCGGGCCGGCGCAAACCTCGATCGCCGTTGTCATCCCGCCAGTGGTGACCAGCAGCAGAAAAAAAACGAACGTCATCACATAACGCATAATTACCTCTTTGCCGCAGTGGCGCCAGCCGGTCCCGGCAGCGAAGCGGTACGCAGTTGGGTCCGGCATTATGCCGGGCGGGTATACTATCACAGGTTTTCAAGAGGACAAGCATGGAACGCATCCTCATCAGCGGCGCCAATCGCGGCATCGGACTCGAATTCGTGCGTCAGCTGCTGCAGCGTGACGCCGTGGTGTTTGCGACCGCGCGCCGGCCGCAGCAGGCCGACGAACTCAACGCGCTGGCCGGCCCGCAACTGACGGTGCTGCCCATGGACGTCGGCGAGGCGGAGTCTGTGCGCGCAGCCGTCGCCACTGTGGCGGAGGCCGGCGACGGTCTGGACCTGCTCATCAACAACGCCGCCATCAAACCGCCCGACCACGAGCAGGAACTGGCGACGCTGGACCCGGACAGCATGCTGCAGACCCTGCGCGTCAACAGCCTGGGGCCGCTGCTGCTGGCCAGGGAATGCGCGCCCCTGCTGCGCCGGGGGACCAGGCCGCGCATCGTCAACATCTCCTCCGGCCTGGGCTCGCTGACGCGCAAGCAAAGCGGAGGCCAGTACGCCTATTGCTCGAGCAAGGCCGCGCTCAACATGGTCACGCGCGGTCTGGCCGCTGACCTGGGCCCTGCCGGCGTCGTCGTCTGCTCACTGCACCCGGGCTGGGTGCGCACGGAAATGGGTGGTTGGCATGCCGCGATCACGCCAGCCGACTCCGTGCGCGCCATGCTGCGCCTCATCGAGGGTCTGACCCCGGCGCAGAACGGCAGCTACTTCGATTACGAGGGCCAGCCCGTCGCCTGGTAGCTGACGGACGGTGTGCCCCGCCGGCATTGACAGGCGCGGGCTGCAACCTCACAATGGCCCGTAACCCTGAACTCAGCCAGGGATGCTGCCGCTGCCGCGCATCCCGTCACTTAAGGAGCCCCGATGAGCGCAACAATTCCTGATTCCCATCGCGAACTGCTGGCCGGTCCCACCGTCGTCACCCTGGTCACCATGATGCCCGACGGCCAGCCGCAGGCCACGCCGGTCTGGTGCAAGCTGGACGGCAATGACATCCTCGTCAACAGTCAGCCCGGCCGCCGCAAGGACCGCAATATCCGCGCCAACAACAAGGTCACCGTGCTGGCCCTTGATCACCAGGACCCCTACAACTACGTCGAGGTGCGCGGCGAGGTCACGCACATCGACGAGGACGACGAGGCGACGATCGACGAACTGGCGCGCCTCTACGTGGGTGCCGAACGCTACTTCGGCGACTTCGCGCCGGAGGCGGCGCGCGCGCAGCGCGTCACCTACCGCATCACACCGCGGCGCGTGCTGACGCAGTGAGACAGCGGCGGCGGCCATGAGCCAGGCGCTCGCCAGTTCGCTGCTCACCGCGCTGGTCAGCCTTGTCTTTGCGCTGACCATCCTGCGGCGCTGGTGGCAACGGCGGCGCGCGCACCAGCTGGCCTGGGGCATCGGCATGCTGATGTACTTCAGCGGCGCGCTCAGCCAGGTGGTGCTGACGCAAGCCTGGAGCCCGACCTTCTTCGCCCTGTGGTACTGGTGCGGCGCGTTGATGGTGGCGCCCTGGCTGGGCCAGGGCACGATTTACCTGCTGCTGCGCCGGGGCAACATCGCGCGCAACATCCAGATGGCCCTGCTGCTGGTGGCCGTCATGACCCTGCCCTGGGCGCTGTGGTTCACGCCCTTCGACAGCAGCGCCTGGCGGCCGGATACTGACCTGACCCTGCTCTTCCGCGACATCATGCCCCAGGGCCGCGGCACGGTGCGCTTCTTCTCGCCGGTGATGAACACCTGGGGCACCATCGCCCTGGTCGGCGGCGCCATCTGGTCCGCGCGGCTCTTCCGCCGCAAACAAATCATGCGCGAGCGCGTCTACGGCAACTGGCTGATCGCGATCGGCGGCATGCTGCCGGCCCTCGGCGGCACGCTCATCCGTCTGAATGACCCGTCCTGGAAGTACACGGCGGACCTCGGCGGCGTGGTACTCATCTTCGCCGGCTTTCTGCTGGCCACCAGACCGATGCCGCAGGAGCCGTGAAAGCGCGACCGAACCCCGTAAAGGGTTGGGTGCGGGCCCTGACGCGGCGGGAGCGCCGGCTCCTCGTCGCCCTCGCTGCAGGTGTGCTGCTCTTTTGCGCGCTGGTGCTGGCGGCCAACCGCTCGCTCACGCCCCTGTTTCAATGGCGCGCGCTGCACGACCAGCTGGGCCGCGCCGGTCTGGGCATCGCCCTGCTGATGACGGTCCAGGCCGTTCGCGTCGGCATCCTGCGCAAGGGCGACGTGACGCCGCTCTTCCGCGCCGCCGCCACTCTCATCGTCGGCACGATGTTGCTGCAGGCGCTGTCGGGTCTGCTGCTCTACGAGCGCGGTCTGCGTCCGGCGCAGGACGTGCATTTGATCTACGGCATGGCGACCGTGCTGGCCCTGCCCTTCTTCATGTTCGTGGAGATGACCGCGCGCAAGCGCCCCGCCATGGGCAGTTATATCTGGGGTTTTGCCCTGCTCGCCGGCATCGTCCTGCGCAGCATTACCACCGGCTGAGCGCCGCGCGCTTGCATCGTCGGGCGGAGGCGGCATAATCAACATACATTACAGGCCCGCAGGTGAGCCCGTGTCCGTAGCCCCCATTCGCGTCGACGAGATTCCCGTGCTGGAACCCGGGCCCATGCCGCGCGCCTTCCACCTGATGACCAAGCCCAGCGGCGCCATCTGCAACCTCGATTGCAAGTATTGCTACTTCCTCTCCAAGGAACGCCTCTACCCCGGCAGCGACTTCCGCATGAACCCGACCCTGCTGGAAGAATACACGCGCCAGTACATCGATGCGCAACAGGTGCCCGAGGTGACCTTCGCCTGGCAGGGCGGCGAGCCCACCCTGATGGGCCTCGACTTTTTCCGTGAGGCGGTCAGCTATCAGCAGAAGCACAAAAAGCCGGGCATGCGCATCCATAACAGCTTCCAGACCAACGGCGTGCTGCTGGATGACGACTGGGCGCAGTTTTTCCGCGAAAGCGACTTCCTGATCGGCCTCAGCGTCGACGGGCCGGCGCATTTGCACGACGCCTACCGCGTCGACAAGGGCGGCCAACCCACCTTCGCGCGGGTGATGCGCGGGCGCGAGGTGCTGCAGCGCAACGGGGTCAACTTCAACGTCCTGTGCACCGTGCACGCCGCCAACGCCGATCACCCGCTGGAGGTCTATCGCTACTTCCGCGATGAATTGCAGGTCGACTTCATGCAGTTCATCCCCATCGTGGAGCGCGACAACGACACGGGCTATCAGGAAGGCGACGGCGTTAAGGACCGCTCGGTCGGCGCGGAGCAGTACGGCCGCTTTCTCAGCGATATCTTCGACGAATGGGTGCGCCACGACGTGGGCCGCGTCTTCGTGCAGATCTTCGACGTGGCTCTGGCCGCCTGGAGCGGCAACCGGCCCGGCCTCTGCATCTTCGAGGAGACCTGCGGCACGGCCCTGGCGATGGAACACAACGGCGACGTCTTCTCCTGCGATCACTACGTCGAGCCGGACTACCGCCTCGGCAACATCAATGCCGTGCCGCTGGAAAGCATGGTCGGCTCACAACAGCAGCACGAATTCGGCCGGCACAAGCGCGACAGCCTGCCGCAATACTGCCTCGATTGCGAGGTGCGCTTCGTCTGCAACGGCGGCTGCCCCAAGAACCGCTTCATCCGGACGCCCGACGGCGAGCCCGGTCTGAACTATCTCTGCGCCGGTTACCGCCACTTCTTCAACCACATCCGCCGCCCCATGGAAATGATGACGGCCGAACTGCAGGCCGGACGGCCGCCGGCCAACGTCATGTTCACCCTGGCGCGCGAACAACTGGACTTCGAGCAACTGCTGGCGTCAACCGGCCGCAATGACCCCTGCCCCTGCGGCAGCGGGCTCAAGTTCAAGCGTTGCCACGGCCGGGGCCGCCGGCGCTGAGTCGCGCTTCAGGCGATCTCTTCGGCGCGGCGGCAGCGCACGTACTGTCCCGGCTCGATCTCACGCAGCACTTGCGGCTCGCGCGCGCAGGCGCTCTGCGCGTGGGGGCAGCGCGCCAGTAAACGGCAGCCGCCCGCGGGCGCCGTCTCCAGCGAAATCGGCGCCTCACGCCTCCCCGACTGGCGGCGGCGACCGATCTGCGCGGCCTCCAGCAGCGCGCGCGTCCAGGGGTGGCGCGGCGCGTTGAAGATCTGGTCGCGGCTGCCGGATTCGACGATTTGCCCCTGGGTGATGACGTAGATGCGGTCGGCCACGTAGCGCAGCACGCGCAGGTCATGGGTGACGAAGACGAAACCCGGCCCGCCCTCCTCCTGCTGCAGGTCCAGCAGCAGGTTGATGATCTGGCCGCGAATCGACATGTCCAGCGCGGCGGTGGGCTCGTCGAGAAAGATGAAGTCCGGCTGCGGCGCCAGCGCCCGCGCGATGGCCGCGCGCTGCAACTGACCGCCGCTCATTTCGTAGGGGTAAAGCGCGGCGAAGCGCGCTCCCAGTTGCACCTGCTCCAGCAGGTCGCCGACCCGCTGCCGTCGCGCCGCCGCGTCCGGTTCCGGCACCTGGCGCAGGGCATCCAGCAGGGTCTCCTCAATGGTCATCATCGGGTTGAAGGAACTGACCGGGTTCTGGAAGACCATCTGCAGGCGACGACGCAGGGGGCGCCATTCGCGCTCCGTCAACGACTGGATCTCGCGCCCCTGGTAGAGAATGCGGCCGCTGTCCAGGCGCGCCAGGTTGAGCACGCAGCGGCCCAGGGTGGACTTGCCGGAGCCGCTCTCGCCCGCCAGACCGACCGTCTCGCCGCGACGCAGCATCATGGACACATTGTCGAGGGCGACCACGCGCTGCCGCCGCCAGCCGCGCTGCCGCAGGCTGAAGGACTTGGTCGCCTCCTCAATGCGCAGCAGGGAGTCGCCCGCCGCCACCGCGTTCATGCCCCAACCACCTCCTGCGCGAAGTGACAGGCGGAGAAATGCCCGGGCGCGACCTCCACCGGCGGCGGCCGCTCCTGCTGACAGATGTCGCGCGCCAGCGGGCAGCGGGCGGCGAAGCTGCAACCCGTCAGGGGTTGGCGCATGTCCGGCGTGCGGCCGGGGATGAAGGGCATGCGCTCGCCGTCCGTCTGTTCAAAGCAGGCCAGCAGCGCCGCCGTGTAGGGGTTGGCCGGGCGCGCCAGCACCTGCGCCGTGGTGCCGGTCTCCATCACCTCGCCGGCGTACATCACGACGATGTGGTCGCAACTGTCCGCGACCACGGCCAGGTCGTGCGTGATGAGCAGCAGGGTCGCGTCCAGGCGCGCGACCACCTGCTCCACCAGCGCCAGCACCTGTTGCTGCACGGCCACGTCGAGGCCGCTGGTGGGCTCGTCGGCGATCAGCAACTGCGGCTCGCAGAGCAGCGCCATGGCGATCAGGGCGCGCTGCGCCATGCCGCCGCTGTACTGGTGCGGGTAATCGCGCGCCCGCGCCGCCGCCTGCGGGATGCCGGTGGCGGCCAGCACCTCCACCGCCCGCTCCCAGGCCTCCGCGCGGCCGACGCCGCTGTGCCGGCGGCAGACGTCCGCGATCTGGCGCCCGACCGGCAGCAGCGGGTTGAGCGCCGCCTGGGCGTGCTGGAAGATCATCGCGATCTGCCCGCCGCGCACCTGGCGCAGCTCCGCGTCCGTCAGGTCCAGCAATTCCCGCTCGCGGAAGCGAATGCTGCCGGCCAGCTGCGCGTTGGGCGGCAGGAGACGCAGCAGCGCCAGCGACAGCACGGTCTTGCCGGAGCCGCTCTCGCCCACGATGGCCGTGCGCGTGCCGGCCCGGATCGTCAGGTCCACGCTGCGCAGGGCATGCACCGTTTCCCGCTCCACGCGGAACTGCAGTTGCAGGCCGCTGACCGTCAGCAGGGACATGCTCAGCCCCGCCGCACGACCAGCGAGCCGAAGAGGTCGCTCACGTTGTTCAGCAGCCACACCGAGATGAAAAGCGCCAGGCCCGGGAAGATCGAGGCCCACCACTTGCCGAAGACCATCTGGTTGGCGCCCAGTTGAATCATCGAGCCCCACTCGGGCGTCGGGATCGCCACGCCCAGGCCGATGAAGCTCAGTCCGGCGATCATTTGCGCCGCGTAGGCGCAGCTGAGCGGCAATTGCGAGAATACCGGCACCAGGGTGTTGGGCAGGACGTGGCGGAAAACGACCGAGAGCGGGCTGTTGCCGGCCACCCGCGCCGCCTGCACGAAGTCGGCCTCGCGCAGCGGCAGGGTCACGCTGCGCACCATCTTGCTGTAGACCGGCACGTTGTAAAAGGCGATGATCAGCACCAGGTTGACCATGTTGTTGCCGGCCGCGGCCAGCACGGCCATGCCGAAGAGAATCTGCGGGAAGCCCTGGAACACCTCCGTGACGCGCGTGATGGCGCCGTCCAGCCGGCCGCCGAAGTAGCCGGAGAGCGCGCCCAGCGGCGCCCCCACGATGATGCCCAGCGCCACCGAACTGAGCGCCAGCGCGAAGTCCGTGCGGATGGCATGGATCGTGCGCGAGAGCACGTCCATGCCGTTGCCGTCCGTGCCGAAGGGGTGCTCCACCGAGGGCGGCTTGAAGCGATGCAGCGGGTTGGGTCTGACGGGGTCGTGCAGGGGCAGCAGCGGCGCCAGCAGACCCAGCAGGATGATCAGGGCCAGCAGGCCGAAATTCAGCCGCACGCGCATGGCCCCGTTGGCGCGCATCATGCGCTGCATGAGCGTGGGACGTTGCGCGACCGTCGGCTCGCCGGCTGTCGCGTTCATCCCTCGATCCGCACGCGTGGGTCGAAGAGCGCGTTGATGATGTCGCTGGCCAGGTACACCAGCAGATAGAAGCCCGAACTCAGGAGCACCACGCCCATGATCGGCTCGTAGTCGGAGTGATTCATGGCGTCCACGGCGTAGAGGCCCAGGCCAGGCCAGGTGAAAACGACCTCGACCAGCACTGTGCCGCTCAGCAGATAGCCGTAGGTCATGGCGATCATGGTGATGACCGGGCCCAGGGTATTGCGCAGGGCGTAGCGGTAGACCTTGTGCGTTGGCAGGCCGAAGGCGCGCGCGCTGCGAATGTAGTCGCTCTGCAGCACCTCCTGCATGCGCTTGCGCGTGATCTGCAGCGTGCTGGGGCTGGTGGTGATGGCCAGGGTCAGCGCCGGCAGAATCAAGTGGCTCACGCTGGAGGCGAAGCTCGCGTGGTCGCCGGCCAGCAGGGTGTCGATGGTGTACCAGCCGGTGACGTATTCCGGCGGGCCCAGGCTGCGCGCGATGCGCCCCAGCGGCGCCGGAAACCAGTGCAGTTCCGCGAAGAAAATGAAGATCAACAGCAGACCCAGCCAGAAACCGGGCATGGAGACGCCGGTGCGCGCCATCAGGTCCGCGAAGCGGGCCAGCATTCCCCGCGGTCGCAGGGCGGCCAGCACGCCGGCGGGCACGGCCCAAACCACCCCCATGGCCAGCGCCCAGGTCGAGAGTTCCAGCGTGGCCGGCAGGCGGTTACGGATGTCGAACAGCACCGGGTTGTAACTGAAGCGCGACGTGCCCAGGTTGCCCTGCAGCAAATTGCCGGCGTAGCGCAGGTATTGCTCGTGCAGCGGCCGGTCCAGGCCGATTTCGCGCACGATGTTGTCCAGCATCTCCTGGTTGTAGCGCGTGCCGACCAGCAGGTAGACGGGATTGCCGATCTTGTGCGTCACCACGAAGGTAATGACGGACACGCCGAAGAGCGCGATGAGAAAGAAGGCGAAGCGTCTGAGCAGGAAGAGGCCCCACTCACGCATCGAATCAAGCATGCCTGGCTCCGGCGTCCGGGGTCTGTGTCCGCTGGGGAAAGCGGACGGGGCGCGCCCGCCTGCGGCAACGCCCCGTCGTTGTTACGTTTGCCGGCTACTCACGATAGAGCGGCCAGTACCAGAGCAGGTTGTCGGGCAACTGAACGTAGCCGTGGATGTCCTCGCGCATGGCGAGCTCGAAAGGCATGTCGGCCAGGAAGAGTTGCGGCGCTTCATCGTTGATGATGCTTTGATATTCCTGCGCCAGTTCGGCCTTGAGTTCCTCGTCCAGCGTGCCGTTCATCTGCTCGATGAGGCCATCGATCGTCTCGTTGCTGTAGCCCATCCAGTTGGTGATGCCGCCCGTGCGGAAGGTGGCGACGCCGGTGTAGCCAGGGTCGTCCACGTACCACAGCAGGTCGCGCATCCAGGCCTCGTGTCCCAGGGTGCCCAGCTGCTCACCGAAGACGGCGGCCGTCTGCAGGTTGATGTTCATCGTGACGCCGACGTCGGCGTAGGCGGCCTGCAGCACCACGGCGATCTGCTCGGTGGTGGTCACGCCGGAGGCGATGTCCAGCGTGAACTCGAAGCCGTCGGCGTAGCCGGCCTCGGCCAGCAACGCGCGCGCCTTGTCCGGGTCGTAGACATAGGGCCAGAGCGAGCCGTCATGGTGCTTGCCGTCCACCGGGATCGGCCCGGCGGATTTCTTGGCCTTGCCGCTGAAGATGCCGGCGATGATGTCATCGTAGGGCACGGCGTAGGACAGCGCCTGACGCACGCGTTTGTCGGCCAGCGGGCCCTCCGTCACGTTCAGGCCCATGATCATCTGGTTGCGCGTCGGCACCGTGAGCACCTTCACGCCCTCGGCGCCTTCCAGCGCCGCCAGTTCATCCGTGCTCAGGCTGGCGGCGATGTCCACCTCGCCCTCGCGCAGCAGCAGCGCGCGGTCCGCCGAGCTGGGGACGATCTGCAGCACCACCTGGTCGAAGAAGGCCTTGCCGGCCCAGTAGTTCGGGTTGGCGCGCAGCACCATGGCCACGCCCGGCTCCCAGCTTTCGACGTAGTACTCGCCGGAGCCCACGTCGTTCTTGGCCAGCCAGCGGGCCGCCCAGGGGTCGTCATCCGCCACGTTCGCCTGGGCCTCGACGGCGTCCATGGGGCCCTGCGACTGATCGCGGAAGAGGAAGAAGAGCCAGGGGCTGAGCTTCGAGAACTGCAGCGTCACCTCGTGCGACCCGGTCTTCTCCCAGGAGGCGATGTTGGCGGTGTCGACGTTCCACTTGGTGCCGGAGGCCGTGCCGATGGCGCGCTCGAACCAGTAGATGAAGTCGTCAGCCGTCACCTCGCGCCCGCTCTTGTTGAAGGTCGCGCCCTCGCGCAGCTTGAGCACGATCGAACTCAGGTCCTCCGACCATTCCCAGGATTCGACGGCCGCGCCCTCGATGGTGCCGGTGTCGGCCACGCTGTAGCCAAGGCCGGTATCGACGCTGCCGTAACGGAAGAACTGGTCATAGATGTTCAGGTTGGTCTCGTTGGAGCGCTGGAAACGCGAGAAAGGCGGGTCCAGCGTCTCGATATCGCCGGGGATGGCGATGACGAGCACGTTTTCTTCCTGCGCCAGCGCCATGCCGCCCGGCAGCATGGCCAGCAGCAGCAACACGAACAGCATATTGAACAATAACGAACGTTTCACAGTCCTTGCCTCCTTACCATCGACGAAATCCCCCGGCTCCCGCGCGTCCCCTAACCGGACGCGCTGCCCAGGGCGTGAATCTCCCTGTAAATCTCCGGCGAGGCGTACATGCCGCGCTCGTCCGGCTGCCATACTACCGGGTCCACCAGCGTCATGTCGTCCAGGCCGACCAGTTCATAGCCCTGCGCCTGCAACTCGTCAACGATCTTCGGCATCGCGTCGACCAGCGGCAGCGGCCGCGCCAGGCGCAGGCCGTCGTCCTCGGTCTCCGAGCTGTCGTGCAGGTCGATGATCGAGCCTGGCCCCAGCGAGGGATGCCCCAGAACGCCATCGATGATGTCCTGCGGGTCGGTCTTGTCCCAGTCGGCCGGGTTCACGTCCGAATCGACGACCTGAATGCGGTCCGACATCGCCAGCGGCGAGACGAGACAGGTGAAGTAGTTGAAGTAGTGCGCGCGCAAGTGGCGCGTCGGGCGCCCCGTCAGATTGGCGAGCACGGCCTCGGCATGGTCGAAATCGCCCAGGTGAGCGTGATGGAAATGGCTGTGGTTGGCCTCCGTGTGGCCGTTGTTGACGATGCGCATGAAGGCTTCCGGCCAACGCTCGACCCACTTGCCCAGCACGAAGAAGGTGCCGCGCGCCCCGCGCGATTCAAGGATTTGCATGATCTGGTCCGTGCGCGGCGGATTGGGGCCGTCGTCGAAAGTCAGGGCGATCTTTTTCTCATCGCGTCGCCCGTGGTCATAAATCATCAGTGGCATGCAAACCTCCGGTCCCCGCAAGGGACGCAACTGCGACCCAATGTTTATAACGCCCGCCCGGTGACTTCGCCATATCCACGGGAATGTCTGGCTTACTGAATACAGGAACTGGATGCGGTGAGCGTCATCGTGCGGTTATTTGCGTCGCTACAGTGCCCGCGGGCGACATGATATGTCGCCCCTACGGGACGCTTTATCAAATCGCCCGCCCCGACTTTAAAACAATTTCTGAAATCCGCCAAACTCGCCACTTCCCATCCAGCGGATCAATCGTCGTCGAGGTATTCCATCTGCGGCAGCATCTGCCGGCGGATGCGTTCCGGCCGCCAGTCCTGCAACACGCGCGCCCGCAACTCGCCCGGCGCCCCCTAACAGTCGGGCCCACCGGCGCGGGATGGAACCAGGAGCGCTTCACTGTCGGCCTGGCGCCCGATTTCAGCGCTGTCGCGCCTGGCAATCAGGGGGTCGCGCCGAAGCGGTCTGGCGCAAATTCACGCCAGAGCCGCGTTGGCCTTGAGGACGGGCTTTCCCTCCGGGCGGGCTACGGCGCCATCCTGGTGCAGGTCGTCGCATCAGCGACCTGCCAGCCATTGGCCTGGGTATCGCCAGGGTTCACCCAGCGGCACAGGCCACCCGTATAACGCCACAGCACAAAGCCGCGGGGGCCCATCCCGGGCGCGACAGAACTGCTTTCCTCCTGACTGGCGGGCACGTTTTGTGTCGTGGGCGAATCATTGACGCAGGTCGTCGCATCAGCGACCTGCCAGCCGTTGGCCTGCGTATCGTCCGGGTTCACCCAGCGGCACAGGCCGCCCGTATAACGCCACAGCACGAAGCCGCGGGCGCGCATACTGCTTTCCGTCCCGGGCGCGACAGAACCGCTTTCCTCCTGACTGGCGGGCGCGTTTTGTGGCGCGGGCGGATCATTGACGCAGGTTGAATCGTCAGCGACCTGCCAGCCGTTGGTCTGCGTATCGCCAGAGTTCACCCAGCGGCACAGGCCGCCCGTGTAACGCCACAGCACCTGAACCTGGACGCGCGGCGGCCGGCTTCGATCTTCCCGGGTATCAGGCTCACCGAAATCGTCCGCGTTGACCAAAAGCCCGTTAAGCAGAAATAACAACAACGGTATAACGAGGTATTTTGGCAGGTACTTCATCTTTCTGCTCCTGTGAAAGCCTGACGCATGATCTGGATTTTTGATATTTCTGCTGGAGAATTATATCTTAAGCTATCTGCGCTGCCAAATAGCGCTGCGCGTTGGCGTTGGCCGCCAGGTTGATGCGCTCAAGTTTCCGTTTTACGTAAATGAAGGCCCATGCAGCATGGCGCCAATCAGGTCAACAGCACCGGGGGCACGCCATTTGGCGCCCGGCGCCGACGGCAGGGCCGTGTCAATAAATCCGGTGGCTTTCACTCCCGAATAATTTGTAAAAGCTTCCGCGAACAGCGCACTTGTTGCGTACGCATCAGCGCTCCGCAACAGGGGGCTGCACTTCATCCAGGTATTCCATCTCCGGCAGCATCTGCCAACGGATGCGTTCCTCCGGCAGGGTTGCCGCGGCCCACTGCACCTGCATGCGACTGTCCGCGCGCAACGCCGCCATGCGCGCCTGGATGCGTTCCGGCCGCCAGTCCTGCAACACGCGCGCCCGCAACTCACCCAGCAGCTTCTGACAGCCGGGGTCGGCGGCGCGGTCGACCAGCTCGTCCGGGTCTTCCCGCAGGTTGAAGAGTTGCGGCGGGTAGCCGTGATAGTAGACCAGCTTCCATTCATCCTGCCGCAGCATCCGGATGTAACACTCGCCATCGGGCGTGTACTGGTCGGCGCAGTATTCGCTGAAGGCCTCGTCGTCCCAATGCACGGCGCCCGCATCGCCCTGCAGCAGCGGCAACAGGCTGCGGCCCGGTGAGCCCGGCAGGGCCGGCGCGTCCAGCGCGTCCAGTATGGTGGCGCTCAGGTCCAGCGCGCTGACCACCCGCTCGCAGCGTTGGCCGGCGGGGATGCGACCCGGCCAGGCCATGATCAGCGGCACCCGCACCGATTCCTCGTAGAAGACGTGCTTCCACCACAGACCGTGCTCGCCGACCATGTCGCCGTGGTCGGAGCTGTAGACCACCAGGGTGTCGCGTTCGAGGTCGTTGGCCGCCAGCGCCGCCAGAATCTCGCCGATCATGACGTCCATCCGCTCGACCAGGCCCCAGTAGGCCGCCCGCGCCCGTCGCGCCTCCCCGGCGTCCGTGTCGGTCAGCCCCGTCGTCTCGCGCCAGCGTCGCAGCCAGGGATGCGTCTCGTCGCCGTATTCCCGCGGCTTGCGCGGCGGCGGCAGGGTGTCGATATATTTTTCATAGTCTTCACGCCGCGCCACATAGGGTGGATGCGGCAGCATGAAGCCCACGCTGAGCGAAAAGGGCGCGTCAGCCACGCCGGCGCGGCGCCGCACGCCCAGACGGTTGAGCCAGTCCACCGCCGCCGCCGTGACGTCCTCGTCGTGCACCTGGTAGCCGGATTGCCCTGCCCCGGCGTGCCGGATACTGATCCGTTCCGGGCCGGCCGTGCCCTGCAAGGCGCCGCGATGGGCAGTCGGTATGCCGGGGAAGTTGGACGAATGGTCGCCGACCAGACGCTCGCAGTAGCCGCGCAACTGGTCCGGCCCGACCGAGTGCATGCGCCCGATCAGGGCCGGCCGGTAACCGGCGACGCCCATGCTGTGCGCCAGCGTGGGCACGCTGGAGTTGAGCACGTGGTTGTTGCCCCAGACCTGGTTCTGCCAGGGGTGACGGCCGCTGAGCGTGGCCATGCGCGAGGGCACGCAGATCGGCGCGCAGCAGTAAGTGGAGGTGAAGTGCGCGCCATCCCGCGCCAGGCGGTCCAAATGCGGCGTGTGCACGTGAATGTCACCGTAGCAGCCGGTGACCGCCGCGTTGTGCTGGTCCGAATGAATGTAAAGCAAATTGGGTCGCGACCGGTCGGACATGGTGGCTCCTGTCCTGGACAATAAAAAAAGACCGGGCGGAAGACTGGCTCCCGCCCGGCAAGAGGCTTCTAGCCGTTGACGGCCTCTTCAAGGCCCTCCATCATCAGTTCGACGGCGTCCCCGGGCGTGATCTCACCCAGCAGCACGCGCTGGAAGTTGGGCAGCACCACGTTGCGCTCCCAGCCGGGGCTGCCGGGGAAGCGCGTCGGCGGGCCGACCTCGTCGACCGTCGCCACCGCCGCCGCGTAGAGCGGATTGGACTGGACGCGCTCGTCTTCCGCCACCAGCGCGGAGGACGGGAAGTAACCGGTCAGTTCCAGGAAGTTGACCTGGGTATTGATCTCGGCCCAGTAGCTGATCCACTGCCAGGCGGCGTCCTCTTCCCCGTCACCGGGCATCGAGATGCCGTTGTAGCTGGGCGTGGCCGAGGCGATCAGTTTGTCCGGGCCGTTGGGCCGTATCGCCGTCGAGAAGACGCCCTCGTCGCCCAGCACGGTGCGCATCTCGGCCAGCGAGCCGGTGTGATGCCAGAGCATGGCCGTCTGGCCGGTCTGGAAGGCCTCCATCAATTGACGGAAGCTGTCGTTGGCGACGCTGGGCGGCACCGCGCCGTGCACCGTGTGCAGGTCCGTGTACCAGCGCAGGGCCTCGACGGCCTTGTCGAAGTCCATCGCCGGTTGGCCCTCGTCGTCGATGATGGGCGAACCGAAGGACTCGATGACCTTGACCACAAAGCCCTGGCCGCCGTTGCCGCCGCGCATGCCGAAGCCGTAGCGGCCGTTCTCCGCGTCGGTCATGGCGATGGCCGCCTCGGTGAACTCCTCCCAGGTCGTGGGCGGGTCCAGCCCGGCTTCCTCGAACCAGTCGGCGCGGTAGTACATCCAGTCCACGAACATGAAGCTGGGCACGCCGTAGATGGCGCCGTCGATGGTGGCGCCGTCCCAGCGGTCCGCGGGGATCTTCTCCATCAGGTCGGAAGCGCTGACGCGCTCGCTGATGTCCTGCAGGCCGCCGATGGCCACCATGTCCGGGATGCGCGTGGGCGCGGCCATGGTCGTGTCCGGCGCGGCGTTGCCCACCACCGAGGTGGTGAACTTGGTCATGAACTCGCTGTTGGGCACGGTCAGCGGGTTGATGGTGATGTCCGGGTTGGCCTGATGGAACTGCTCCAGCACCACCTCAAAGCCGGCGTGCACGAACTCGGCGATGAAACCGTGCCAGTAGTCCACCGTGGGATTGTCCTGCGCCAGCAGCCGTGAGGCGCCGGGCAGGGAAGATCCGGCCAACGCGGCGGTTGCGGCGGCGCTCCCCTTCAGAAAGTCACGACGGGTAAATTTCGACATTGCCTCCTCCAGTAATGCTTGCGAAAAACTAGCCCTTGACGGCGCCCTGCATCAGGCCGCGCACCAGTGACTTCTGCGCCAGCACGAAGAACACGATGATGGGCAGGATGCTGATGATACCACCCGCGCTCAGCAGCCCCCAGGGCAGGTTGAACTCCTCGCCGACCAGCAAATGCAGGCCCACCGGCCAGGTCTGCGAGGCCTCGTTGGTGGTGAACATGAGCGCGAAAAGAAACTCGTTCCAGGCGGCGATGGCGGTCAGGACGGCCGTGGCCGCCACGCCCGGCGCCGCCAGCGGCAACACCACCCGTACGATGGCGCCGGCCCGCGTCGCGCCGTCGATGCGCGCGGCGTCCTCCAGGTCCGGCGGGATGGCATCGAAAAAGCCCTTGAGCATCCAGGTGGCGATGGGCAGCAGAAAGGTGGTGTAGGCCAGCGCCAGACCGAGGCGCGTATTGAGCAGATTCAGGTTGCGCATGATGATGAAGAGCGGAATCAGCATCAGCACCATCGGGAACATGCGGATCAGCAGGAAACCGACCAGCGCCGCGTTGCGACCCCGAAAGCGGTAGCGCGAGAAGGCGTAGGCGGCGGAGGTGCCCACCAGCAGGCAGAGCGACACCGTCATGACCGTGATCACCACGCTGTTGCCGAAGAGCGTCACGAAGGACCGGCGACTCCACAGTTCCGCGTAGTTGCCCAACGTCGGATTGTGCGGCAGATATTGCATCTCGGCGGTGATGACGTCGGTGTTCTGCTTGAGCGAGGTCAGGCCCGTCCAGACCAGCGGGAACATGGCGAAGGCCCCGGCGAACACCAGCACGATGATGGTCAGCCAGCGGTAAAGGCGTTGCGTGGCGCGAAACGAGAGTTGCATGTCAGTTCCTGTCCACGCCGGAGACGCGCAGGTAAACGAGCGTGAAGAAGATCAGGATGCCCAGCATGACGACCGAAATGGCGGCGGCGTAGCCGAAGTCAAAGGCGGCGTAGGCCGTCTGGAAGGCGTAGAAGGAGAGCACGTGCGTCGCCAGACCCGGGCCGCCGCCGGTGAGGATGATCATCAGGTCCGGCGAATTCACCACGGCGATGGTGCGCAGGGTGATGGCCACCACGATCACCGGCAGCAGCAGCGGGATGGTGATGTGCCGGAAGCGCGAGAGCGCGTTGGCGCCATCCACCGCCGCCGCCTCGTACATCTCCTGCGAGATGGACTGCAGCCCCGCCAGCAGCAGCAGGGTGAAAAAGGGAAAGCCGCGCCACAAACCGACCAGCAGGATGGCCGGCATGGCCGTCTCCGAGCGCGCGAACCAGGGCCAGTAGCTCTCCAGCAGGCCCAGCTTCACCAGGATGTCGTTGATGACGCCGAGGCGCGAATCCAGCAGCAGCGCCCACATGTGGCCGGCGACCACCGACGGCATGAACCAGGGCATGAGGATCAGCGTGCGCACCAGGCCGGCGCCGCGCACGGCGCGCTTCAGCGCCAGGGCGATGATCATGCCCAGCAGGAAGGGATTGAGCACGTTGAAGAAGCCGAAGTAGGCCGAATTGCGCAACGACAGCCAGAACTTCTCGTCCTCCAGCAGGTCCATGAATTGCTGCAGGCCGACGAAGGGCTGACCCCGTGCGGGCCGCAGCAGATTGTATTCGTGCAGGCTGAGCCAGATGCCCGAGATGACCGGGTAGAAGATGACCACCGAGACCAGCAGAAAGCCCGGCAAGAGCATCAGCCAGGCCCAGTAGCGCGTCTCGGATATGCGCCCGATCAGTGGAAAGGGGTTGAGCCGGCGCAGCAGCGAGCCCGCCTCACTGCGCCTTTCCTCAAGCGTACCGGCAGCCATGGGTGTTCACTGTAGTAATTCGTTCATTCAGCCCTGTAACCGGCCAGCGAAGTCTAGTGCCAGGCGCGCAAGTCCGCCACAATGCGCCCGATTTGCGCCGAGATTTGCGCCGGCACGCGCGGGTTGAAGGGCGCGCCGTCACCGGCAACGACGTCGCCAAAAGCGCCCAGGCGGATCGCCTCGGCCACCGCCGCGTAGTTCCAGGCGCGACCGTTGACGAAGCGCAACTGCTCCAGCGGGTCGATGAGCGCCTCGACCTCGCGCGCCGCCTGATGGTCGCCGCGGCGCTGCGCGTTGTTGATGGCGTCTGAGGCGCGCGCGAAGACGATGTTGATGCCGGAGGTGTGGCCGCGGGCGCCCCGTTCCGCCGCCGCCGTCGAGCGGTCGCCCACGCCCCAGATGACGATGCGCGCCGCGCCGACATTCTCGACGAAGGCCGGCACGTCCTCCACCTGCGTGCCGACCTTGACGCCCACCATGTGCGGCGAGTCGCGCAGCAGACGCAGGACCTCGTCGCGGTCGCGCGGGCTGCGATGGTAGTAAAGGAAGCGCGCGCCGTGACGCTCGCCGTAACGGGTCGTGAATTCCAGCAACTGCCCGTAGAGGCCCTCGGGGCTGAAGGTGCCGGTCAGCGGCATGATCAGAAACACGTCGGGCGGACGCGCCAGGCGCAGCAGTTCGTCGATGAAGTCGCCGGCCAGGGCCAGGGGGTTGGGCACCAGCGCGGCCAGCAGCAGCCCCGCGTCGCCCATTTGCTGACCGGTGACGTCCAGCAGGCGCAAATGCTCCTCCGGCCGAATGTGGTGCACGAGGCTGGTGCCGGCCAGACCGACGACGCGCGGCCGGCCGTCTGACAGCGTGTTGTTACGCATCAAATAGTCGACGTTGCGACGATGACCCTCGAAATCGACGCGACCGCCGGCAAAGGGAATCAGCGGGATGCTGATGACCGAGTCGAGGGCGTCCAGCAATGCTGCGCGGCTGCAGGTCATGTCCGGCGCAGAATCAGGAACCGCCGGGCCAGCCCAGCAGGCTCAGGGGCTTTTCCAGCAACTCGCGGAAGCGCTGCATGAAGGCCGCGCCCTCGGCGCCGTCGCTGACGCGGTGATCGATGCTGATGGTCGCGCTCATGCGCTCGCCGGCGGTCAGGCCGCCATCCTCCCCCACCACCGGCACCTTCTGCGCCGCGCCAAAGGCCAGCACGCCGGCCTCCGGCGGATTGATGACCGCGGCGAAGTGCGAGACGCCCCAGGCGCCCAGGTTGCTGGTCGAGAAAGTCGCCCCGGTCAGGTCGCTGAGCTTGACGCGGCCCTCGCGCGCCCGCAGCGCCATGGCGCGGTTGCTGGCCGCCATCTCGTCCAGCGGCGTCCGGTCCGCGTCCTGCGCCACCACGTACATCAGGCCGCCGGCGGGCAGGGCCACGGCGATACCGACGTTGATGCGCCGGTAACGCACGATGCGGTCGCCGTACCAGTGCGAATTCAGGTTGGGGAAGTCGCGCAGGGTCAGCGCCGTCGCCTTCACGACCAGGTCGTTGACCGTGACGCGCGCGCCGCCTGCGGGCAGCGTCTCGTTCAGTTGCCGCCGGAAGGACTGCATCGGCGCGGCATCGATATCCATCGTGATGTAGAAGTGCGGGATGGTCTGCTGGCTCTCAATGGTGGTGGCCGCGATGCGCCGCCGCATGCTGTCCGGCGCAACGTGCTCCACGTCCTCGCCGGCGGGCGGCGGGGTCCGCTGCGGCGCGGCCGGCATTGCGGCTGACGGGGAGGCCGGCGCCGGCTTCTGCTCGCGGTAGTTTTCGATGTCCGCGCGCACGATGCGGCCGCCGGGCCCGCTGCCCTGCACCCGCGCCAGATCGATGCCCCGTTCCTGCGCCAGGCGCCGCGCGACCGGCGAGACGCGGGCCCGACCGGCGGGCAACTCCTCAACCTCGGCAGCGGTCGGTTCCGCGGCGGTCCCGTTGGCGGCAGCGGGCGCCTCGGCGGCGGGCGCTGCCGCGCCGTTGCCGGCGGCGGAGTCGTCCCGCTCGCCCAGCTGACCGAGGACGTCGCCCTCGCTGACGCTGTCGCCGACCTCCGCGCTGCGCGCCAGCAGGACGCCGGCGGCCGGCGCCTCAATCTCCAGCGTCGCCTTGTCGGCGTCCATTTCAGCGATGATCTCCCCCACGCTCACCGTGTCGCCCACGTCCTTCAGCCAGTTGAGCAGAACGCCATCCACGCTGGCGGTAATGTCCACGGCCATCAGATGATCTCCTTCACCGCCGCGACGACCTTGTCGGCGTCCGGCAGGGCCATCAACTCAATCTCGCGCGCGTAGGGCAGGGGCAGGTCCATGGCCGACACCCGTTTGACCGGCGCGTCCATGTAGTCGAACATGTCTTCCTGGATGCGCGCCGCGATCTCGCTGCCGAAGCTGTACATGGGCAGCGATTCCTCCACGATGACGCAGCGGTTGGTCTTGCGGAAGCTGTCATGGACGATGTCCATGTCCAGCGGGCGCAGCCAGCGCATGTCGACCACCTCGCAATGCACGCCCTCGCGCTCCAGGCGGCGCGCCGCCAGCAGCGACCACTCCACCCCGCGCGCCCAGGCGACCAGGGTCACGTCCGCGCCCTCGCGGCGGATGGCGCCCTTCCCGACCGGCACCAGATAGTCCTCGTCGTCGGGCACCGGCCCGGGTTTGGGATACAGGGCGATGCTTTCGCTGAAGAGCACCGGGTTCTCGTCGCGAATGGCCGTCTTGAGCATGCCGTAGGCATCGCCGGGCGTGGCCGGCGCGGCGACGTAGAGCCCGGGGAAATGCGCGAAGATCGGCTCCGGCGCGTGCGAATGTGAGGCCGTGGCCTGATCGCCCCAGCCGCTGGCCGCGCGAATCACCAGCGGCACGCTGAACTGGCCATCGAACATGTAGCGTATCTTGGCCGCGTGGTTGACGATGGCGTCCAGCGCCAGAAAGGCGAAGTTGATGGTCATCATTTCCGCGACCGGGCGCAGGCCGGCCATGGCGGCGCCGATCGCCGCGCCGCAGATGGCCATTTCCGATATCGGGGTGTCGCGCACGCGGCGGGCGCCGAATTCTTCATGGAAACCGCGCGTGACGCGATGCGTGCCCTGCCACTTGCCGACTTCCTCGCCCATCACGAAGACGCGCTCGTCGCGCAGCATTTCCTCGCGCAGGGCCTTGCGCAGCGCCTCGCGCATGGGCTGGTTTCTGGCTGCCATGGAGCTACTCCACGTAGACGTTGCTGATGAGGTCGTCGGCGTCGGGAGCCGGGCTCTCTTCGGCGAACTGCACGGCAGCGACCACCTGCTCCCGCGCCGTCTGCTCCAGCGCGCTCATGGCCGGGCGGCTGCCGGGGTGCGCCAGTTCCAGACGCTCGCCCAGCAGGATGAGGGGATCGCGTTCAGCCTTCCATTTATCGAGCTCGTCCTTCAGCCGCACGTTGTACTGGCGGTCCGAGACGCCATGGCCGCGATAACGGTAGGTGAGGGCCTCGATGAGCACCGGCCCCTCGTTGCGCGCATGGGCCACCGCCTCGCCCAGGGCGGCGTTGACCGTCACCACGTCCTGGCCATCAATGCGGCCGGCATCCAGCATGCCGTAGGCGCCGGCGCGCTTGTGCAGCAGCGGCTGGCCGGAAGTCTCGTCAATGTGCGTGCCCATACCGTAGAGATTGTTTTCAATCAGCCAGACGACCGGCAACTGCCACACGGCGGAGAGGTTGAGCGCCTCGTGAAAGTAACCGTTGTTGGTGGCGCCGTCGCCCACGAAGCAGAGCACCACCTCGTTGCGCCGGTTGTATTGCGCCTCCAGCGCGATGCCCGCCGCCAGCGGCAAATGACCGGCGACGATGGCGAAACCGCCCCAGAAGTTGTGCTCGCGACTGGCCAGATGCATCGAGCCGCCCTTGCCGCCGCTGACGCCCGTGCGTTTGCCCATCATCTCCGCCATCAGGGGTTTTGGATCGACGCCGCGCGCCAGGGCCAGGCCGTGATCGCGATAGGAGGTGATGGCGTGGTCGCGCGCTTCCATGGCGGCCAGGGCGCCGACGCCCACCGCTTCCTGGCCGCTGTAAAGATGCAGATAAACGCCGGTGATGCGCTTTTCCTCGTAGAGTTCGTAACAGGTTTCCTCGAACTCTCGAATCAGGACCATCTGCCGGTACCAGTCCAGCAGAACGTCACGATCAGGAAGCGCGGCGCCGTTTACGTTATCCATGGCTTTCTCTGCCGTACACGCCGGGAGCGATGTTGCCCTGCCAGGCCCCGTGCACTCTATGGAGTCCAGGTTGGTATCCAGGCGCGTCCAGTGTACACGCTACCCCCTGCATGGTCAATCACGCGCACCCTGGGGAGTGGCGAGTTTGGTGGATTTCAGAAATTGCCCGTACGCGAACTGTTGCAGGGGTAGCGAGGACGCAAGTCCGAAGCATCCCGTAGGGGCGACATACCATGTCGCCCGCGGGCACACCATGTCGCCGGGCGTGGCGCGTTTGGCGGATTTCAGAAATTGTTTTGAAGCCGGGGCGGGCGATTTGATAAATCGCCCCTACTGTAGCGACGCAAATAACCGCACGATGACGCTCACCGTATCCGGTAAACCAGACACTCCCCACCTTGTCCGGGGGGCGGCGCCATGATAGCCTCTTCAACCATGAGAATCACGGTGTACGTTCACCCCCCGCGATGCCCGGGTTGTAAACGCACTGGAAACATTTATGCCCCTGCGTGAGTGGCTCCCCGCCACCGACCCGCGCTCCCCGGAGAGCATTCGCGCGCATTACGAGCTTGAAAAGGCGCTCGCCGCCAGGCTGAGAAACGCGGACAGTTGCGAACGGCGCGAGCTCTATACACGCCTCTACGACGAGTTCTACGCCGGCGTTCCCGATCTTCCGGGGCAGACCGCCTTCAGGCGTCAGCGGCTCCTCACAAGGCAGGAGCGCTGGCTGCGGCCCATGCTCGGGCCAGACATGACCTTCCTCGAACTCGGCGCCGGGCGGTGCGACCTGAGTCGTCTCGTCGCCGGGCGCGTCGCCCGCGTCTACGCCCTTGACGTCGTGCCGCAGACGGAGCTGGAGCGACTGCCGGCCAACTGCGAGTTTCTGCTCTCGGATGGCGTCAGCGTTCCCGCGCCACCCGAAAGCGTCGACCTGGCCTACAGCCACCAGATGATGGAGCATTTGCACCCGGACGATGCCCTGGAGCAACTGCGCAACATCTACCAGGCGCTCAAGCCTGGCGGGCGCTATTTTTGCGCCACGCCCAACCGTCTCAGCGGGCCCTGGGACATCTCCAGGCACTTCGATGACGTCGCCACCGGTTTCCACCTGCGCGAATACACCTGGGGCGAGTTGCTGGAACTGTTGCGCGAGGTCGGTTTCAGACGCTTTCGCGCCCACACAGGCTACCAGGGCCTGGGCTTTTGGGCCGCGCCGGGCCTGGTTCAGGGCGTGGAGCGCGTGGTCATGGCCCTGTCCCCCGCGTTATCCAGGCGACTGGCGCGCCTCGCCCCGCTGCGCGTCCTGTTGAATATCAAACTTCTGGCGCAGAAGTAAACAGGCGCCAATCACCGCTATACTGTGATCATGGCGACCACCTCCGGCGGGGACATGGCCCCGCGCACGGCAGACGTCCTGATCATCGGCGGCGGGCCCGCCGGCACGGCGGCCGCCTGGGCTCTGGGGCGCGCCGAGCCCAACCTGCGCATCGTGCTGCTGGAGCGCGGCGGTCAGCTGGGCTCCGGCGCCAGCAACGCCTCGCTGGAGAACTACCGCACCGCCTGGCCCGCGCTCTGCCTCATGCGGCTGATGACCCGCAGCCTCAAGGTCTTCGAAAACGCCGATGACCTGATCGCCCCCGGCGCGCGTGACTCGCTCGGCCTGCGCCGGCCGGGCTATCTCTACGTCGGCTTCACGGAGCGTCAGGCGGCCGGCCTGCGCGAGGACGTCGAGCATCTGCACGGCCTGGGCCTGCAGCACATCGAGTGGCTGGATGGCGACGACGTGCAGCGGCGCTTCCCCTGGGTGGGGCCGCGGGTGCGGGCCGCCAAGTTCGATCCCCGCGCCGGCTGGCTGGATTCAAACGCGCTGATCCAGGCCTTCGCGCGCGGCACAAGGCAACTGGAGGTCGTTCTCGATTGCGCCGACGTGCAGATAGAAACGGAGGGCGGCCGGGTGTGCGGCGCCAGTTACGCCGGTGGCCGCGTGGCAGCCCCGCGCGTCGTCATCGCCGCCGGCGCCTGGTCGCGCGCTGTCGGCCGCACGGCCGGCATCGAGATCCCCGTCCATCTCGTCCCGCGCCAGAGCTTCACCACGCCCTGGCGGCACGAGGCCTTCCCCGTGGACGCGCCGCTGCTCATCAGTTCCAGACCCTTCGCCCACGTGCGCCCGGAGGCGCAACACGGCGCCCTCTTCGGCTTTGAATATCGCTGGAACACGCGCCAGCTCTTCCCGCAGGAGCCGGCGCGCGAGCATTTGATCGACCCGGTGATGCCGCCCGAACGTTGCCGCGATCCGCGCTTCCCCTCGGCGACCCTGCTGCTGCTGGCGCGGCAGTTCGGCCACGAGTATGGCGAGGGCTTCGCCAGTCCGCGTTACCTGCGCGGCGTGGACCACCGCGTCGGCTACTACGTCTCGCGCGATGCCACCAGCGCCTGGCGCGAGGAAAACGGCGCGCGCGTCCCGGTGCCCAGCCAGCGCGCCATCATCGACAGCTGGCCGGATATTGAAGGTCTGGTGATCTCGGTGGCGCACGTCGGCCACGGCATCATGTCCGCGCCGGCCGGCGGCGAACTGGCCGCGGCCCACGTGCTGGGCCGCGACCTGCCCTGCCCCGAATATGCGGACCTGGGGCTCGCCGTCAACTTTGTCGAGCACGACAGCGGCGGCCTGACCAACGAGTAGCCGCCGCCGTCGGGGGTCTATATGCCGCCGGTGGTCACCTGCGGCGGCACGATATCGTGCTGCAGCAGGATGCTGCTGCTGCCGGCGGCATCCGAGACCGTAAGCGGCGCCTCCAGCGTCACCCGCTCGATAAAGCACAGGCTGTCCCGGATCGCCTCGCAGTAGTAGATCGTCAGGTCGCCGCGCAGCAGGTCCTCGCCCGGCTGCAGGGTCACCGGCACGCGCAGCGGCAGTGCCGGCGCGTGCAGGCTTTGCCGCTGATGCGCGTCGTCGATCAACAGGGCCGCGCCGTCGCTGCTCCACTCGCTGCTGAAGGGCGCCAGATCGTTGAGCTTGTAGCCGGCCGGCATGCGGATGTCCAGTTCTATCTCGCCGACGCCGGCCGCCAGGCTTTGTTCAGGCAAACGCAACTGCAGGCCGGCGGCGGCATTGCCGCCGATGACCGTCGGGCGCTCGGCAATTTGCAGTCGCTCCGGATTGCTGAAGTTCAGCGTGCTGACCTCGCCGCCCGCCAGATCGATGATGCGGATGCTGTGATTGTTGGTGTCGGCCACGTAAAGCTTGCCGTCAGCGTAGCTGAGTCCGCCCGGCTCGTCAAAGGCCGCGACCGAGGCATCGCCGTCGCGATAGCCGCCCGTCCCGCCCAGGCCGAAGCGGTTGCCCAGCAGCGTGTCCTGCGGATCGAGATGCCTGATGCGGCTGTTGTAGGTGTCCGCCACGTAGAGGCCGCCCATGCCGTCGCTGGTCACGCCGAGGGCGTGCTGCAAGCGCGATTCGCCGACCGCGCCTTCCACGTCACCGTAGATGAAGAGGTTGTTCTCGCCGGGGCCGGCGAGCGTGCGCACCGTGCCGGTGAGCGTATCCGCCACGCGGATGCTGCTCGATTCACTGTCCGCGAAATAGAGCAGGCCGTCCTCAAAATGCAGCCCGCTGGGCTGGGCCAGTTCCGCCGCCCTGAAGGGGCCGTCCAGCAGGCCCTCGCGGGCGCTGCCCACCAGCGGCCCCACCTCGCCGGCCTCCAGTTCCAGCGACCAGAGCTGGTGGCGGCCCGCCATCGCGATGTAGAGCGTGCCGGCCTGGCCGGCCTCGACGTCCCAGGGGCTGGAGAGCGGGGTCTCCAGCGCCGGACCGCTCGCCGGCGGCCAGACGCGGGACTGGACGCCGGTGCCGGCGACGGTGCTCACGCTGCCGGCCCGCAGATCAATGGCGCGGATCGCATGATTGTTGACGTCGGCGACGTAGAGCAACTCGTCCACCAGGGTCATGCCCTGCGGCTTGTCGAAGCGTGAGTCGCCGAAGTCGCCGTTTACCAGACCGCGTTCGCCGCTGCCGATGACCTCCAGCACCTCGTGGCTGGCCAGGTCCGCGATGACGATGCGGTGATTGTTGCTGTCGCTGATGAAGAGTCGTCCGCCGCTTTCATCCGCCAGCACCTTGCCCGGGAAGGCCAGCGCCGTCGTCGCCAGACGGTCGGTTTCGAGCTCCAGTTGCAGGGGCTCGCGGTCCAGTTCGCCGGTGCCGTCGAAGTAGTCGACCATGCCGTCGAGCACGTTGACGAAGGCCTCGTAGGGGATTTCGCCGGACTGCACGGCGAGGATGTTGCCGCGCGGGTCGATGGCGGCGAAGGTCGGCCAGGCGTTGACGCCGTAGGGCCGCCACTGCCCCCAGACCTGAAAATCATGGTCGTTGATGACCGGGTGGTGCAGTTCATAGCGTTGCACGATCTGGCGGATGTTTTCGGTCTGCCCCTCGTTGTCGAACTTGGCCGAGTGCACGCCGATGACCACCAGTTCGTCCGCGTACTTCTCCTCAAGACGCTCCAGCACCGGGATCATGTGGATACAGTTGATGCAGCCATAGGTCCAGAAATCGAGGATGACGATCTTGCCGCGCAAATCCGACCAGTTGAGCGGCGCGGGCACGTTCAGCCAGTCCAGCCCGTAGGGAAAGACGGGCGCGGGATACGCCGGGCTGCCGGCGTACTGGCTGCTCGCCTCCTGGGCCAGCGCCGGCACAACGCCGGTCACCAGCACGAGCACGAGCGTTAGAAAGAATATGCTGCGCTTGCGCACGATACACCTCCCTGCACAGGGACTCCAATCACGAGCGTAGTATGGCGCGAGGATATAAACAAAGGCTTACGTGACTCTACTCCTCTTCGTCAGCGACTTCGACAAACTGCACCTCGAAGAGAGTCGGCCAGAGCTTGCCCGTCAGCAGAAAGGTCTCGCGCTGCGGCAGCCAGGCGATGCCGTTGAGCACGTCGGCGCCGGCACTGTCCTCCTCCGGCAGCAGGCCGCCGGCGTCAATCAGGGCGCGTACTTCCCCACTGGCCCCGTCGATGACCAGGATGACGTCGCTGAGCCATACGTTGGCGTAGACCAGCCCGGCCACACACTCCAGTTCGTTCAGCAATTCCAGGCGCCACCAGGTCTCTCCCTCGCCCCCCTCCGCCCCCGTCAGCGGCAGCACCTGCTCTCCATCCCAGATCAGGTCCGCCAGCGCTGTGCCATCCAGGGTGACCGGCAACGCATCCAGCAGGCTGAAGTCCTGCGGATCGCGCCGGGCGAGGCGGTCGCTGCCATCGCTCATCACCAGCGCCGCGCCGTCGTAACACAGTCCCCAGCCCTCGCCCTCGTAGGGGAAAGCGCCGTACTGAAATTCCGCGCCTTCCGTGAAGAAATCCAGGTTGTAGTGCAGGGCGATCTCCTCGCGCCAGGTCAGCTGGTAGAGCCGGCCCTCCGCCAGCGCCAGGCCCTCGGCGAAGAGCGGCAAATGCCGCAGCGAAATTTCGCGCAACTGGCCGGTCGCCTCGTCGACGATGACTTCACCGCTCTCCAGGTCGACCTGACGCAGCGCGGAGTGGCCGTAGCGGCCGATGCTCTCGTAGAGATAGCCCCCGTGCCAGAGCAGGCCCTGGGTGAAGGCCGCGGGATCGTGCGGATACGCCGCCAGCACCTCGGGCCGCAGCAGGGTCCAGGGTCCGGCTTCCGTCTCCCCCGTGGCCCGCAGCGCGCTGACGTGGCCCGTCAGCAGGACCAGGACCAGTATCACGCATGGCACAGGCTTCATCGCTTCATCCTCCCCGTATACGCTGCGTCACCAGGCCCCACAGCCAGCGCAACTCCCGCAGGCGCAGCGCCCAGGCCAGCGCGGCGAAGGCCAGCGCGTAGAGGCCGCCGCTGACCAGCAGCAGCAGCAATTCCGGCAAGGTGCCGCTCCCCCCGACCCGCTGCGTCAGCGGCGGCAGCAGCAGCCAGACTGCCAGGCCGGTCAACAGCGACGCCAGGCCGGACTTGCCCAGCGTCGCTCCCAGACCCTGGCGGCCCAGACCCTCAACCCGCCGCGCCAGTATGACGCCGCAGACCATGGCGTGGACCACGTGCTTGACGCTGTCGGCGATCATCAGGCTGAACAGCCCCAGCGTCGGAAACAGGGCGATGGCGACCAGCATGTAGATGCCCAGGCTGAGCGCGCCCACCAGCGCCGGCGTCAGCGTATCCTGGCGCGCGTAAAAGGCGTAGACCAGCAGCAGGTCCAGCGCGGCGAAGGGCAGGCCCGGCAGGTAGAGGCGCAGCGCCGTCGCCGTGACCGCCGTGTCCGCCGCGGTGAAGGCGCCATGTTCGAAGAGCAGCATGATGACCGGCGTCGCCAGCACGAAGAGCGCCGTCGTGGCCGGCAGAATCAGGGTGATGGCCAGGCGCAGGCCCAGGCCCAGGGTATCGCGAAAGGCCGAACGCGCCGCCCCGGTCATCTGTGCCGCCTGGCGCGAGAGCGTGGGCAGGATGGCGAGGCTGATGGCCGTCGCCACCAGGCCCTGCGGAAACTGCGTCAGGGTGGTGGCCCAGGCCATGTAACCCAGCGCGCCGGCCCCCTGGGGGCTGCGCGTCGCCAGATTGTAGCTGACGGCGCGGATGACCAGGGCGTCCAGCACCAGCGACACCATCACCGGCGCGTAAAGCCGCGCGATCTGGCGCAGCGCCGGGTGACGCCAGACCAGTTGCAATTGCAGGCGCGCCTGCCACAGGCCGGGCAGTTGCAGCGCCATCTGCAACAGGGCGCCGACCAGCCAGCCCAGCGCCGCCACCATGATGGCCTCCTCGGGCCGGGCCCGGACCCAGTCGACACCCGTGGCGGTCACGCGCGAAAGTACCTGCGGCGGCGGCACCAGCGCCAGCGTCACCAGCACGATGCCGGCGTTGAAGATGGCGCCGGCGAAGGCCGGCCACAGGAACAGGCGCAGGGCATAGAGCGCGCCGGCGAAGAGACTGAACCAGCCCAGGAAGAGCAGCGCCGGCGCCGTCAGGCGCAGCAGCGCGGTGGCCAGCGCGAAGGTCTGCGGCTCCAGCCCGCCGCCGCCGAAGAGCGACACCACCTGCGGCGCGAACAACTCCAGCAGCAACAGCAGCAGCGCCAGCAGCACCGTGGCCACGCTGAGCAGGGCGGAGAAGAGCCGCCACAACTCGCGCTGTCCGTCGCGCGCCGCCACCTCGCTCAACACGGGAATGATGGCGCTGTTCACGTGGCCCGCGATGAGCAGGTCATAGAGGGCGCGCGGCGCGATGATGGCCACGTTGAAGGCGTCGATGGCGGCGGTGGCGCCGAAGAGGTTGGCCAGCGTGACCTCGCGCGCCAGGCCCAGCACGCGGCTGGAGACGTTGCCCAGCGCCAGCAGGCCGGTGGCGCGCGCCACGCCGATCTCTGTCTCCTGGCGGCTTTCGGGGCTGTCCGGGGGCTCCGGCGGAGCCGCATGGCGGGTCAAGCGCGACTCCCTGCTGGCGGTCCGCAATCGGTCGCAGTATAGCGCATTGCCGGTTCAGGTCGCGGGCGTCTCCGCCGTCAAATCGCGCAACTGGTAGAGTTCATCATCCACGAAACCGCGCCGGCGGTAGTAAGCACGGGTGCCCGTCGCCGAGATGACGGCCAGGCGCGCGTAACCGGCCTGCCGCGCCAGTGCGGCCGCCCGCTCCAGCAAGCGCGTCCCCAGGCCCAGATGCTGGGCGCTGCCGACCGCCGTTTCGCCCAGGCGCAACGACTGGCCGTAGACGTGCACCTCGCGCACCATGGCGGCGTCGCGCAACTCGTCGGTCAGTGGCGCGTCGGTCGGCAGCGACAGGCGCAGGAAGGCCGCGATGTCGCGCTGCATTGTGATGTATTGCAGGAAGATTTCCTCGCTGCAGGACGTGTGATAGCGCTGCTCGTCCAGACGCAGTTCCTCCGCCCGCAGCTCGCGCTGCCGGATTTCGCGCGCGCGAATGTCACGGCTGCGCTCGCCCTGCCGCGACAGTTCCTCCTCGGCGATCTGGCGGAAGTTGGTCAGCTGGTTGCCGACCACGATGTCGGTGGACGGGATGTCGCGAATGACGCGCGTCAGGCGGCAGTATTCCGGCGTGCGCCGCAGACAGGCCGTCAATACATGTAGCAGTTCGTCGTGCGTGTAGGGCTGCCAGCTGCCGTCCTCGTAACGCTGCATCAACTCCGCGCTCTCGATCAGCGAGCAGGGGTAAATCTTGAGTTCGTCGGGGCGGAAGTCCGCGTCGTCGAAGAGCCGCTCATAGTCGACGACGTCCGCCGCCGGGTCGGAGCCATGGAGGTTGGGCATCCAGTGCGCGTGAATCTTGAAACCGGCCCGGCGCAGCAGGCGCAGCGCGCGGCGCGTGGCCGCCACGTCATGGCCGCGGCGGTTGGCCGCCAGCACCACGTCATTCAGGCTCTGGATGCCGATCTGCACCTTGGTGCAGCCCAGGCGCCGCACGCGCAGCACCTCCTCCTCGCTGATGTGATCGGGACGCGTCTCGATCACCAGGCCGACGCAGCGGCAGGGCGCGCTTTCGTTTTCGCGGTGGGCCGCCTCCAGTTCCGCCCAGGTCGCATATTCAGCAGTGGGCGAACGCTGCAACTCGCCGCGCCAGACCTCATTCACCACCTGGTTGTAGTTGCGCTGCAGCCGGCGCCCGTCCACCTGCGCGGCGACGCGCGGCGCCTCCGGGTGCAGCGCCGACCCGCTGCCGAGGGCCTCCAGCACCGCCGCGCGCCGGTCGATGCCGCGGCCGAAATCGTGCAGCGCGTCGAAAGCGCGTTTGATGAACCAGATCTGGTAGTGCTCCGGGTAAAAGGACCAGGTGCCGCCGAGGATGATCAACTCGATCTTGTCGGTGGGGTGACCCGTGTGCCAGTAGGTCTGCAGGCGCGTCCAGGTCTGCAAATAGGGATCGAAGGCGTTTTGCTCGGCGCGCTGCGCACCGGGCTCGTCGACCAGGTAACTTTTCGGCATGCGCACGTCGGCGGGGCAGAAGATGCACTCGCCGGGGCAGGGGTGCGGCCGCGTCAGGATGCTGACCGGCGTCACGCCGGAAATGCTGCGCTGCGGCTTGCGGCGCAGGCGCAGCAGCACGTCCCCGCGCTCCTCGCAGCGCGGCAGGCCCTGGGTGCCGGCCAGGGCGCGCCAGGCCTGGATCAACTCGCTGCGGCTGTAGAGGCCGCCCTCCGGTTTGGGGTAGCGGCGCTGCAGGCGGTTGAGCCGCTTCGGCGACAGCGCCTCCGCCGCGACGATCTCGCGCAGCAGCGGCAGCAATTGCGCGCGCTGCGCCTCGTCCAGCTCCAGGACTTGCGGGGGTCGGCGGCTCATTCGTCGTACGACATCATGCTGCCGACGGAGGGCGGGACATTCTTGTGTTTGCCCGCCTCGTCGCGCCCGAAGTCGACCTCCAGTTGCAGGCCACCGGTCAGGTTGAGCGCGACGTTGTAGACCCAGGCCGTCACCAGCCCCGACAAACCGCCGACCACAACGCCAAAGATCGGTAGAGTGATAAAGAGCGCAAGGCGAGCGCTGTTGCCGCCAATCGGGACGGCAGTCAGTAACGTCAGCCCGAAGTAAAGGGCGCCAACAACCAGCCCGACGACAGCGCCAACCTTGAGCGCCGAGGTCGGCCCGATGCGTTTGATGGTGACTGTTTCGCTGGTCATCAGTCTCCCTGCCCGACGCCATTATGCTTCCGCAGCCGGTTGCCGCGCCAGTGGCATGTCCGGGCTCGCGCTACCCTTGCAGGACACGGTATGGCGCCGTTGGCGCACGCAATGGCACCGTTGGTGTGCTTCGGGCTTGCGCCCTCGCTATACTGCCGCCATGAACGCCGCAACGCGCCGACGCCTGGCCGCCATCAACCGGGAATTCTACCGTGCCGTGGCGCAGGAGTTTGACCGCACGCGCGCGCGGCCCTGGGCCGGCTGGAAACCCCTGCTGCCCCACCTGGCCGCCATGCCGCCGCAGCCGCGCGTGCTCGACGTCGGCTGCGGCAACGGTCGCTTCGGCCGCTACCTGATTGAACATCTGGGACCCGTCCGCTACACCGGCGTGGACTACAGCCCGGAGATGCTGGCCATCGCCCGCGAGCGGCTGCCCGACGCCCGCCTGCTGGCGCGCGACATCACGCGCGAGGCAATTCCCGCCGGCCCCTTCGATCTGGCGGTCTGCTTCGGCTTGCTGCACCACATCCCCGGCCATGCGCAGCGGCAGCGTCTGCTGCGCGCGCTGGCGCAGGCCCTCGCGCCCGGTGGCCTGCTGACCTTCGTCACCTGGCGTTTCGCGGATTTCTCGCGCTTCCGCGAGCGCACGGTTCCCTGGCCGGCGGAGCTCGCCGACCAGGTGGAGCCGCACGACTATTTGCTGGACTGGCGCCGCGGCGCCCATGCCCTGCGCTACTGCCACCACTTCGACAAGTCCGAACACCAGGAGTTGGTGCGCGTCAGCGGCCTGGTCGAAGTGGCCGGCTGGTGCGCCGACGGCCCGGACAACGCCGCCAACCGCTTCAGCCTGCTGCAGCGTCCCCCGGCAGCAGGGGGGCCGGAGCCGGACGCTTGCGACGCCTGAACGCCCGCAACCTGCCCTGGCCGACGGACTGGACAGCGCTCTTCGGCGCCGAGCGTCCGCTGATACTCGAAATCGGCTTCGGCCAGGGGCACTTTCTGCTGCATCTGGCGCGTTGTCGCCCGGAGGCCAATCTCGTCGGCCTCGAAATTTCAAACCGCTGCCTGACGCGCGTCGAGCGCAGCGTCGAGCGTCAGGGCCTGGGTCAGGTACGGCTGATCCACAGCAGCGCCGGCACCGCGTTGCAGTTCCTGTTCACGCCGGCCTCGCTCAGCGAGGTGCACGTCAACTTCCCGGACCCCTGGTTTCGCAAGCGGCACCGACACCGCCGTCTGATGCAGCGCCATACGCTTGATCTGCTGGTCAACCGCCTGCGGCCCGGCGCCGGGCTCTACCTGGCCACCGACGTGCGCGCCTATGCCGAGATGAGCCACGAATTGCTGGCCGCCACACCGGGCCTGGATAACCAGTTGGACGCGCCCTGGGTCGCCTCGCTGCCAGGTCGCGTCGTCACCCGCTACGAACGCGTCGCGCGCGCGGAGGGGCGCTGCTGCTACTTCTTCGCGCAGCGCCGCAATGCACAGCCCCCGCCGCCGGCGCCGGTCGCCAGGGAGTACGACATGCCCCACGTCATCTTTCGCTCGCCACTTTCGCTGGCAGCCATGCGCGCGCGCTTTGACCCGCAGCAGTGGCACTGCGCAGAGACGCACGTCAGTTGCAGCCACGTCTTTCTGGGCGAACGCTCGCTGCTGTTTGACGTCTACGTCAAGGAGCCCAACATCGACCAGCACGTGGCGTTGCTGCTGCTGGAACGCCGGGGGCGGCCGGGCGAATTCACGCTCCAGCTGGCCATGTACGGCCATCCGCGCCCGACGGCCGGCATTCACATGGCTGTGAACGCCCTGGCGGACTGGTTGCTGGGACTGGATGCGGGCACTGAACTGCTCGGCCGCAGGACCAGCACTGCGGACCCGGGCGGCTAGTCGTCCCCCGGGCTGAAGAGGCCGATCGACAGGCCGCCGTCCACGACGACGTTGGCGCCGGTCATAAAGGACGCGTCGTCGCTGCTGAGGAAGAGCACCACGCGCGCGATCTCGCGCGGTTGACCCACGCGGCCGAGGGGATGCAACTCGCCCCAGGAAGCCAGGGTCTCCTCCACCGCGTCCGGAAAGAAGAGTTCGGCCGAGTGGCGCAGCATGGGCGTGTTGATCGACCCGGGCGAGACGGCGTTGACGCGCACGCCCTCGCTTGCGTGGTCCAGCGCCATGGTGCGCGTCATGGCGATGATGGCGCCCTTGGTGGCGGCGTAGGCCGCCACGCCCGGCTGACTCAACAGGCCCTGCACCGAGGCGATGCTGGTCACCGCGCCGCCGCCGCGTTCCACCATGGAGGGGATGCAGTGTCTGGCCGCCAGGTAGATGCCTTTCAGGTTGACGTCGATGGTGCGGTCCCAGGTGTCCTCGTCGGTCGTGACCACCGAGCCGTAGCTTTGAATGGCGGCGCTGTTGACCAGCACGTCGATGCCGCCGAAGCGCTCGCGGGCCGCCGCGGCCAGCGCCGCCACGGAGTCCTCCTGCGCGACGTCCGTGCGCCGGAACAGCGCCTGGCCGCCGGCCGCCTCAATGGACTGCGCCAGTTCGACGCCCTGTTCCGCATTGACGTCCGCGACGACCACCGCCGCGCCCTCAGCGGCGAATTCCTGCGCGCAGGCCCGCCCGATGCCCGTGCTGCCGCCCGTGACCACCGCCACCTTGTCCCTGAATCGCATTGCGCAATGCTCCCCGTCAATCCGCCACCGGCGTCACGCCCTTGGCCAGGATGATGTTGCCGTATTTGGCCGTTTCGCCGGTCATCACCACGGCGAAGGCCTCCCGCGCCCGGTCATAGAAGGCGAAACGCTCCAGCCGGGCGATGGCCGGCGCGCCCGGCGCGTGCCGCTCGATGGCGGCCCGGAAGCTGCGTTCAACCTCCGGGTCCGACGCATCACCGGGGACGGGCGCCATCATCAGCAGGGGCGCGTCCACGTAGTCATCCAGCACGAAGAGCGGCAGGATGGCATCCAGCAGGGGAGCCACGCGCAGACCGTCCGCGCGCAGCACCCGCCGACCGACCGACTCGCCCGGGAAGTGCGCGTCGGCCAGCACCAGTTCGTCGCCGTGGCCCATGCGCATCAGCACGTCCAGTAGTTCCGGTGAAAGCAACGGGGAAATCCCGCGTAGCATGCTGCCTCCCTGTGGGGTTCGCCGGCGCTGCCACTTGCCTGTAGACTCGGCCCGGATTGTACCGCAAGCCGGAGCAGCGATGCGTACTTCCCCGCTACTGCGCGCCCTGGGCATCCCGCTCCTGCTGGCGGCGCTGACGCTGCTGCATTTCGCGCCACTGGCCTTCAGCGGGCTCATCCCGGGCCGCGGTGACACCTTCAACTACTTTTACCCCTGGTGGACGGCGCGCAACGCGGCGCTGCTGGCCGGGGAACTGCCCCTGTGGTCGCCGGACATCTTCATGGGCGTGCCGCTGCTGGCCAACCCGCAGGCGGGCACTTTCTATCCGCCCAACTGGCTCACACTGCCCCTGGACGCGCCAGATGGCATCCGCCTGAGTATTCTGCTGCACGTGTTTTTCGCCCTGTGGGGCATGTATCGCCTGGCGCGGCGCAGCCTGCAGCCGGCGCCGGCGCTGGCCGCGGCGCTGCTCTTCGGCCTGGGCGGCTACGTCGGTGCGCACGTCGAGCAAATCAACCAGTTGCAGGGGATGGCCTGGTTGCCCTGGCTGCTGCTCTGGCTGCTGCACGCCCTGCAGGGCAGCCGTCGTTGCATCCTGCTGCTGGCAGCGGGCCTGGCGCTGCAATTCCTGAGCGGACACGTCCAGTTGACCTTTATCAGCGGTATCGGCCTGGCGCTGGCAGCCCTGCTGCACAGCTGGTCGGCGACGGCCGACCGGCCGCGCCGCGTGGCCGGCGCCCTGTTGCTGTTGCTGCCGGTCGCTGCCATGGCGCTACTGCTGGGCGCGCCGCAATTGCTGCCCACGCTGGAACTCAGCGAGGCTTCACAGCGCAGCGGGGGGCTGACAGCCGCCGAGGCCCTGACATTTTCATTCAGCCCGCTGCTGGCCGGCCGCGGCCTGTTGCCCGGCTACGAAGGCCTCCTGTTTGGCGAATACGTGGCCTACAGCGGCGTCATCGGTCTGGGACTGGCGTTGCTGGCCCTGTTCCTGCCGCGCAAGGGGAAACAGCCGCGTGAAGCGCCGCTGTGGGCTGCGCTGGCGCTCGCGGGTCTGTTGCTGGCCCTGGGCGAGTTCAACCCGTTGTGGAAGTTGCTGGTGCGCCTGCCCGGCTTCAACCTCTTTCGCGTGCCGGCGCGCTGGCTGCTGCTCTTCGCGACCGGCAGCGCCATGCTGTCCGGCTTCGCCCTGCAGGCGCTCCTGCATGGCAGCTGGCGTCCGCGCCTGTGGCAGATTCTGCCGGTCACGGCGCTGCTGCTGGCGCTGATGGCGCTCAGTCCCCTCGTGGCCGGTCAACCGGGCGCAGTGATCGGCCAGGCCGCCCCCACGGCCCGGTCCTGGCTGGCCTGGGCGCTGGCGCTGGTCGTCCTGCTGCTCCTGCTGCGTTTTCTGCCGCGCCTGGGCAGTGCGCGCGGCGCGGCACTGACCATCGTCGCGCTGGGCGCCGAACTCTTCCTGGCCGGACGCGTCCTGCCCTTCAACCAGCTGCTGCCGCCGGAAATCTGGAGCGAGGAACGCCATACCGTCAGCCGGCTACGCGCCTGGAACGAGGGACTGGTCCCGCCGGAACGCTTTCTCTCCATCAGTGAACTGCTCTTTGAGCCCGGCGACCAGGACCTGCTGCAGGCGCGCCACGCCGAACTCGGTCTGTCGCCGCTGGCATCGCGCTGGGCGCTGGTGGCGACCAAGCGTCAGGAGATTCTGGCGCCCAACCTGGCGCTGGCCCGGGGTCTGCCGGGCGTGGACGGCTTCGGTGGCGGTCTGCTGCCCACGCGCTGGTACTCGGCCTTCAGCCGTTTACTGGACAGCGAGCCCTATCCCGACGGTCGTCTGCATTATTCGCTCGGCAGGCGTCAGGAAGACTGCCGTCACTTCTGTGTGCCGGAAATGCGCTGGCTGCAACTGGGCAACGCGCGTTACCTCATCGGCGACCGCACCCAGGAGTTGCGGCATGCCGGCATAACCTTCGATACCCAGCTGGCGCAGCTGCAAGGCCCTGGACTGACCATCCACAGCAATAACCCGGACGCCTTTACGGCGGACGCGCTCGATCTGCTCGTCGAGGCCGGCACAGAGCCCGCTGCGGCTTTCATCGACAGCGAGGGGCGACGCCTGCCACTGCGCGTCAGCAGCGGGCCCGCGCCCGCCTATGACCTGTTCTATCTGCGCCTGCAGGCCGGCGCCGCGCTGACGCCGGAACGCATTGAGGTCCGCAGCGACAGCGCCGGCGGCGTGGTCGCTGCCACCCTGGTCGATACCCGCAGCGGCGACTACCGCCAGCTGACGCCGGACCCCTGGCGGCGACTGCTGGCGCGCGAGGTCAAGGTCTACGCCAGTGACGTCGTGTTGCCGCGCGCCTTCCTCGTGCCCGGGGCGATTTATGAGCCCGACGACGAGGCCGCGCCGGCCATCATGCGCGATCCCGGCTTTGACCCGGCGACAACGGTCCTGCTTCATGCCCCGCCGCCACCAACAGACGGCGACACGCCGGAGTCGGTAGCGGCTCCTGGAACAGCCCGCATCACGCGTTACACGGCGACGGAAATCGACCTGGCGGTGGACAGCGCGGCGGGGGGCTGGCTGGTCATCAGCGACGCCTGGTATCCTGGCTGGGAGGCCACACTTGACGGCCGGCACGCGCCCCTGCTGCGCGGCAACCTCATGTTCCGCGTCACTCCTGTTCCCCCAGGCAGGAGCGAGCTGTCCCTGCGTTACCGGCCCTCCTGGTTGCCAGGCGCCCTGATCATCGGCGCAGCCGCCTGGCTGCTGTGGCTGCCGGCCTTTGCGTTTACCATGCGTCGCAAGGAGGATCCATGAAGATCACAAGGGTGCAGACTTTCATCGTCGATGGCGGCTTCCGGCCCTGGAGCTTCGTCAAAATCGAGACCAGCGAGCCGGGCCTCATCGGCTGGGGCGACTGCAGCGACTGGGGCGCGCCCGGCCCGGTGACGGCGACCGTCGCCCATCTGGCAGAACTCATCATCGGGCGCGACCCCATGCAGGTGGAGGCCATCTGGTGGGACCTGGCGGCGACCTCCATTCGCCACAACGGCGGCATCGCCTGGAAGGCCATGGCCGGCATCGACTCCGCCCTGTGGGACATCCGCGGCAAGGCGCTCGACGCGCCCGTCTGGCAGTTGCTGGGCGGGAAGCTGCGCGACGACCTGCGCCTGTACTGGTCGCATTGCGGCTCCACCCGCAACAGCCACGCCGATCTGCTGGGCCTGCCGCCCTGCCAGACGACTGACGACCTGCGCCGCCTGGCGGAAGAAGTGCTGGAGCGCGGTTACACGGCGGTCAAGACCAACCTGATGCCCCTGCGCGACCGGCCTGACGCCGGCGGGGACCTGGGGCGCTTCAGCCACGAGACCGGTGACGCGCCGCCCCGGGTGCTGCGCAACGCGCTGGCCATCTGCGGGACGCTGCGTGAAATGCTGGGGCCGGACGTCGACATCGCGCTGGACGTGGCCTTCTGGTTTCGTCTGGGCGGCGCCGTCAAACTGGCGCGGGCGCTGGAGCCGCTTGCGCTCATGTGGCTGGAAGTCGAGACCTTCGACGCCGAGGCCCTGCAACTCATTCGCAACTCGACGCGCACGCCCATCTGCACCGGCGAGAGCCTCTATGGCCAGCAGGGCTTCCTGCCCTTCCTGCAGCGCCGCGCCCAGGACATCATCATGCCCGACCTCTCCTGGAACGGCATCACCATGGGAAAAAAGCTGGCCGACCTCGCCCACGCCCACGAGACGCTCTTCGCGCCGCACAACTGCCACAGTCCCCTCGCCACGCTGATCGCGGCCCAGGTCTGCGCCACGGTGCCCAACTTCTTCATCCTGGAGTTCGACGTCGACGACGCGCCCTGGCGCGATGACCTGCTGACCCGACCGCTGGAGATTCACCAGGGCCGGCTGCAACTGCCGCAGAGGCCCGGCCTCGGCGCGGAACTCATTGAGGAGGAGTTGCTCAAACACCCGCCCGGCGACTATCCCTGGGCGCGCTGAACCGGGATTGCCGGTCGCTGGTGGATTGCCCTGCCCGGAAACTCAGCCGGTGCGCGCCATGGGCATGATGACGTGGATGAAGTCCTCGCGCTCAACGTATTCCCACAGCGCCGGTTCCGGTTCTTCCTCGTCGTCCTGACTTGTTTTCGCCTTGGGGAGCGGCCTTGCGGCCGGGTGAATCACGGCCGGCCCGGGCGGGCCACTGCTCTTCAGCACAACAACTCTGTCGAGTATGACCTTGAGCACGTCGTTCAGATAGTCCACGTTGAGCGAGATATCCAGTTCGCCCCCTTCGACGTGGGCGTTGACCATGTCGGTGTTGTCGCCGCGCTCGTTGCTCTTGCCGGCGATGACGACCTCACCGGGATCGCTGGGGTTGTCCGCCGGGCGCACCAGCACCCGGGCGCTGCCGCTGGCATCGCGCGAGAAAATGGCCGCGCGCTTGCAGGCGTCCCACAGCATTTTTTTATACACCCGTGTCGTGCTTGTGAACTCCGTGGGAATGACGGCGCTGAAGTCCGGGAAGCGGTCCTCGAGCAACTGTGAGGACACCAGCACGTTGTTGTTGTTGAGGTGGAAGAGCACGATCTCGCGCTCGTCGGGGAAGCTGATGCGCACCTCGTCGTCATTGTCGCTGATGACGCGCGCCACTTCGGAAAGCGCGCGGCCCGGGATCACCATGCTGCGCGGCTCGTCGAAGCTCTGTTCCAGTTCGCCATAGCGCACCGCCAGGCGATAGCCATCGGCGGCGGCCATGGTCAGCGTGTTGCCCTTAAACTCGGTGAAGACGCCGGTCAGCACCGGGCGATTGTCCTCGCGCGCGGTGGCGAAGACGGTCTGGTTAATCATGCTGCGCAACAACTCCGCCGGGATACTGACGTCGCCGCCGCCATCGCCGCCCGGCAACAGGGGAAACTCGCCGGCGTCAATGCCGCGCACGGTCGAGACGTTGGCGCCGCAACGCACGGTGACGCTGCGGGTCGCGTCGTCGAGGCTGAGGTCGACGCGCTCGGGCGAGAGGTTGTTGACGAGATCGGTAATGGTGTTGCGCGGCAGGGTGATAGCGCCGGTCTCACCCACCTGGGCGCCGATCCAGCAGGTGATGCTCAGGCCGCTGCTCATGTTCATGGCCGCCAGTCGCAAACGGGCGTCGCCCTCGTCGCCGGTGCGCAACAGCACGTTGGCCAGCACCGGCAGGGTTGGCCGGCTTTCCACCGCGCGCCCGACGATGCCCAGCCCCCGCGCCAGATTTTCCTGTCTCACGCTCACGCGCATGGTGAGTTCCCGTCCCCTTGCCTCGTTTGCGGCGCAGTATAGCGGGCGGGCGGGTCGGTTTCAACCTGGGCCAATGGCTGCTCCGACGGACGCGGTTGATGTACCCGTCACAGGGAATTCAGAGTGTTGCAGATAACCGAAACAACTGGCACGGCAAGTATGATGGCCAGACCCGCGAGACAGCAGCGCAGTTGCTTGCGCGTGCTGACCGAACGCGACGGGCCACCACCCATGAAGGCCCCCGGGTCGAGGCCGCGTTGTTCTTTCGAGGTCGGATCTATGTAGGACATGGCTGCCTTCCCGGCAACCCCTGCCTGCAATTGTAACGGGTCCAGCGAGGCAACCTTCACTTTTTTCCAGGGCGCAGGACGATTTGCTTGTCGCCCAAAGCCACGTTGTCACAAGCCGTTCAATCGCTTCAAAAGGGGGCGCATGTCTGTGCTATCATGGCGCCGGTCTGAAGGGAGCGAGCATGAGCCACAAACCGGAGTACATCCACGTGTCCGTCGCCTGGCCCTATTCCAACGGCGATTTGCACGTGGGCCACGCCGCCGGCAACTTTCTGCCGGCGGATATCTTCGCCCGCTATCACCGCCTGCGCGGCAACCACGTGCTCATGGTCTCCGGCTCCGACACCCACGGCACGCCCATCACCCTCGAAGCCGACGCGCGCGGCATCACGCCGGAGGAGGTCTTCGAGCACTATCACCGCCGCTTTCTGCTCACGCAGCAGAAGATGGGCATCAGCTACGACCTCTTCACCCACACCCACACCGAGAGTCATCACCGCATCGCCCAGGACATCTTCCTGCTCCTGCGGGAGAACCAGTGCCTCTACAGCGAGACCCAGCGCCTGCTCTACAGCGAGCGCGAGCAACGCTTCCTGCCGGACCGCTACGTGGAAGGCGTATGCTATTTCTGCGGCTACGAAAGCGCCCGCGGCGACCAGTGCGACGAGTGCGGCAACCTCATCGACGCCACGCGCCTGATCAATCCGCGCAGCAAGAACGCGCCGGATGACCGGCTGGTCATCCGCGAATCAGAGCACTATTTCATCGACCTCAGTCGCTTTGCCGACCCCTTGCTGGCCTACCTGGAGAGGCACGAAAGCCACTGGCGCAGCAACGTCATGCAGTTCACGCGCAACATGATCCGGCGCGGCGTCGACGAGGGCCTGCGCGGCCGGCCCATCACGCGCGACCTGGACTGGGGCATCCCCGTGCCGCTGGACGGCTGGGACGGCAAGCGCTTCTACGTCTGGTTCGAGAACATCATCGGTTATTTCAGCGCCAGCGTCGAATGGGCGCACAACATCGGCGAGCCCGAGGCGTGGAAGGACTGGTGGTACAACCCGGACGCGAAGATCTACAACTTCCTCGGCAAGGACAACATCCCCTTCCACACCATCATCTGGCCGGCGGAACTGATGGGCATCAGCGGTCTTTATCACGACGACGAAGCGCCGCTCAACCTGCCCCATGACGTCCCCGCCAACGAATTCATGAACATTGAGGGGCGGCAATTCTCCACCAGCCGCAACTGGGCCATCTGGCTGCCGGACATCCTCGAGCGCTACCAGGCCGACGCCATCCGTTACTACGTCGCCATGACCTTCCCGGAAACACATGACTCGGACTTCGCCTGGGAAGGTTTCCTGGCACGCGTCAACAATGAACTGGTGGCCGCCTGGGGCAACCTCGTCAACCGCGCGCTCAACTTCGCCTGGCGCAACTTCGAGGGCCAGGTGCCGCAGCCCGACGCATTGAGCGACAGCGACCGCATGATCATCGCCCGCTCGGAGGCCGCCTTTGACGAGGTCGGCGCGCTGCTGGAGGCGGTGCGCCTGCGTGAGGCGCTGCAGGCGGCGATGGAAATCGTGCGCGCCGCCAACGCCCATCTCAGCGAACGCGAGCCCTGGATTCGCATCCGCGAGGACCGCGAAGACGCCGCCGCCAGCATTTACGCCGTCCTGCGCGTCATCGACAACCTGAAAATCATGCTGGCGCCCTTCCTGCCCTTCAGCGCCCAGGAGTTGCACGAGATGCTGGGTTACGAAGGCCGGCTCTTCGGGGCGCTGGAGATCCGCGAGTTTCAGGAGGCGACGCGCCCGCACGAGGCGCTCTGTTATGATCCGGCCGGCGCCATCGGCCGCTGGCGCAGCAGCGACCTGCCGCCGGGCCAGAAGCTGCGGGAGCCAAAGGCGCTCTTCACCCGCCTGGAGCCGGAGATCGTCGAGAGCGAGCGGGCCACCCTCGGCGCAACACGCGAGGAGCGCGAGATCACCTGAGCGTGGCTTCGATACGTTGCAGGGTCGCTGACACGACGGGCCGGTCCGCCGGGCGCAACTGCGCTTCCAGCAGCAGTGCCGTCGCGCGGTAGAGACGCAACCCGGCGCGGGCGCGCGCCGACGGCGCCGCAGGCGGTATCCCCAGCGCCGCGCGCAGCGCCTGGCTCCACGCGCTGTCCACGCCGACCGCATCCTGCAGTTGCTGCACCTGGCGGTTTTCCGTCTCCACCAGCAGACCCAGAGCCAGGGTCGTCGCGCGCAGCAGGCCGAAGACCATGGCATGCAGCCAGAACAGGGCCATGTCGTCGTCGCCCCGCTCCAGCGCGCTGATCAGTTTGCCGACTTCCTCGGCGTTGCCGGCGAGTTCGTAACTGGCCTGATCGCCGGCGGCGGCCCGCAGCGAGTCCCACCGGAAGCATTGCGCCTCGTCGATCACGCGCTGCAGCGCATTCTGCGGGTCGTGCAGTACGCGCATCTGGCGAAAGCCGGGCACGACGTCGATGGCGGTCAGCGGCGCGCGCATCAGGGCCGCCTCGTCGGCCAGGCGCCTTACGGAGATGCTGACCAGGTGACCCTCGACCACGCGCAGCTGGTAGGCGGCGAAGCGGTCCCCGGGCAGCACCTGCACGAAGCGCCACAGGTCGACGTCGCTGTGCGGGCCGGCGTCGCCGCGGGCGTGGCTGCCGGTCAGCCCGATGGCGAGGGTGTTGTCGTCGACCAGTTCCCGCGTTAGCCGCTGCAGCAGGGCATCGATGGACAAGGCTGCGGCTCCTTACATCATTGCCAGCCGACAGACTTTACACTTAATTGCACAAGTGTGAGGCGGGGTGACCTGCCAGCCACTTCCTGCCCTCACCCCCCGGCCCCCTCTCCCGAGAGGAGAGGGGGAGAAATCTTGATCTACTGCCTGTCCGTAGCAGCGGCCCAACTCATCGAACCGGCTTCAAGGCAAACAAAAGCCCCTCTCCCCGAGAAGGGCTCCCGTCCCCCAGGACGGGAAAGGGGGTTGGGGGTGAGGGCCATATTCCCAAAGCCCCATTTCCCCATGAGCGGTTGGAGACCTGACCAGGCACATTCCCTTAACAAAAGCCCCTCTCCCTGAGGGAGAGGGGTTTGGGGTGAGGGCGCTTCTCAAACGCGCCGCCCAACCTGATTTACATCATGCCGCCCATGCTCGGGTCGCCCGCGGGCATCGGCGGAGTCTCCTCCGGCAGGTCCGTGACCAGCGCCTCGGTGGTCAGGATCATGGCGGCGATGGAGGCCGCGTTCTCGACCGCGCCGCGCGTCACCTTGGCGGGATCGGGGAAGCCGGCCTCGATGGTGTCGACGTACTCGCCGCTCATGACGTTGTAGCCCAGGCGCGGGTTGCCGCTCTCGTTCTGCTGACGGCGGACGTTCTCGATGATGACGGCGCCGTCGTCGCCGGCGTTGGAGGCGATCTTGCGCATTGGCATCTCAAGCGCCTTGCGCATGATGGACACGCCGGTGTTCACGTCGCTGATGGCGTCGCGCTCGATGCCGTCCAGCGCGCCGACGGCGTTGATCAGCGTCACGCCGCCGCCGGGCACGATGCCCTCCTCGACGGCCGCGCGCGTCGCGCTCAGGGCGTCCTCAACGCGATGCTTCTTTTCCTTCAGTTCGGTCTCGGTGGCCGCGCCGACGCGGATAACGGCCACGCCGCCGCTCAGCTTGGCGAGGCGCTCCTGCAGCTTTTCGCGATCGTAATCGCTGGTGCTGTTGTCGATCTCACGGCGGATTTCCTCGATGCGGCCGCGGATGCTGGCCTGCTCGCCGGCGCCGTCGATGATGGTGGTGTCGTCCTTGCCGCTGACGACGCGGGCCGCGCGACCCAGGTCCTCCAGCGTGGCGCTGTCCAGCTTGCGGCCGGTCTCCTCGCTGATGACCGTGCCGCCGGTGAGGACGGCGATGTCCTGCAGCATGGCCTTGCGGCGGTCACCGAAGCCAGGGGCCTTGACGGCCAGCACGTTGAGCATGCCGCGCAGCTTGTTGAGCACCAGGGTGGCGAGGGCCTCGCCGTCGACGTCCTCGGCGATCACGACCAGGTCGCGCTTGCCCAGCTGGACGATCTTCTCCAGCAGCGGCACGACGTCCTGGGCGGCGCTGACCTTCTTGTCGTGGATGAGGACGTAGGGTTCCTCGATGTTGGCTTCCATCGCGTCGGGATTGCTGATGAAGTAGGGGCTGATGAAGCCGCGATCGAACTGCATGCCCTCGACGTACTCGGTCTCGAACTCCAGGCCGCGGCTCTCCTCGACGGTGACCACGCCGTCCTTGCCGACCTTGTCCATCACCTCGGCGATGAGGTCGCCGATCTCGGTGTCCTGGGCGGAGGTGCTGGCGACGTTGGCGATTTCATCGCGGGTGGCGATGGGCGTGGCCTGCTCGCCGATGTTGGCGGCGACGGCCTCGGTGGCGGCCTCGATGCCGCGCTTGAGCAGCATGGGGTTGGCGCCGGCGGCCACGTTGCGCAGTCCCTCGTTGACGATGGCCTGGGCCAGCACGGTGGCCGTGGTGGTGCCGTCACCGGCGATGTCGTTGGTCTTGGTGGCGGCTTCCTTCAGCAGCTGGGCGCCCATGTTCTCGTAGGGGTCTTCCAGCTCGATTTCCTTGGCGACGGTCACGCCGTCATGGGTGACGGTGGGGGCGCCGAACTTCTTGTCCAGCGCCACGTTGCGGCCCTTGGGCCCCAGGGTGGTGCTGACGGCGTCGGCCAGCTTGTCCACGCCACGCTTCAGGCTGGCGCGGGCGTTCTCCTCAAATACCAGCTGTTTTGCCATTTCGTTTATCTCCAGTTTCTCGCAACAGGTCGTTGGTGAGGGCCGGCTTAGCCTTCGAGCACGCCCAGGATGTCGCTTTCCTTCATGATGAGCAGCTTTTGCCCGTCCAGCTTGATTTCGGTGCCGGCGTACTTGGCGAACAGCACCGTGTCGTCCACCGCCACGTCCATCGGGATGCGCTTGCCATCGTCATCGCGCATGCCGGCGCCCGCCGCCAGTACCTTGCCCTGCTGCGGTTTTTCCTTGGCCGTCTCCGGCAGCACCAGCTGCCCGCCGGCGAAGGTCTCCTCCTGCTCGACCGGTTTGATCAGCAGGCGGTCGCCCAGGGGACGAAGATTGATACTCATGAACTCCCTCCGCTCTCTCTTCTGATTTGGCACTCTCCGCGTAGAGTGCCAGTCTACCTTTGCGCATCGTAGCAGCAGGGAGTGACAGCGTCAATACGTACGTTTCATTTTGGAGATTTCTGGCAGGGTTCTTACGAAACTGCCAGATGAACCGGTTGGGTGGGGCGCCCTCACCCCCCAACCCCCTCTCCCTCAGGGAGAGGGGGAGAAACTCTTGAGGTCACTGCTGTTCTCGCACCAATTGATCAACTGAGGACTGCTGGCAAGTTGCATTGAGGTTGAAACTGCAAGTTCCTCTCCTGGAAAAGGCATGGTGATGTTGAGGAAAGGCCCCTCTCCCTGAGGGAGAGGGGGCCGGGGGGTGAGGGCCGACAGACTGCCGGCCTACCCCACCCAGTCGCGCAGATAGAGAAAGTCGTGACCGAGGGCGCGGTTGCTGAGCCGCGCGATGTTCGGCATGGTGCGCTTGTAGTGATTGGCCTTGACGCGGCGCCAGACGTCCTCGACGAAATCGCGCCCGAAGCCTTCCTCCACCACCTCGTCCACTGCGTAGCGCTCGTCCACCAGCAGGTAGAGCACCTGGTCGACCTCCTCGTAGGTGAAGCCCAACTCCTGCTCGTCGGTCTGGCCTTCCCACAGGTCCGCCGAGGGCGCCTTGTCAAGGATCGAACGCGGCACGTCCAGCGCCGCCGCCAGCTGCCGCACCTGGGCCTTGTAGAGGTCGGCGATCGGCTGCAGGGCCACGCCGCTGTCGCCGTAAATGGTGGAATAGCCCAGCAGGAACTCGGTCTTGTTGCTGGTACCCAGCACCAGGCCACCCCAGGCGACCGACTGGTCGTAGGCCACGATCATGCGCTGCCGCGCCATGATGTTGCCGCGGCGGCGGCGGTCCATCTCCGGGAAGCGCTCGAAGAGCGGCGCGACCATCGGGGTGATCTCGACGGTCAGCGCGGGCAGGCCGAGAGCCTCGATCTGCAGGTCGGCGTCCGCCAGGCTGCCCGGCGAGGAATCGCGCCAGGGCATACGGATGGCCAGCACGTTTTCCGGCCCCAGGGCGCGGGCGGCCAAAGTCGCGGACAGCGCCGAGTCGATGCCGCCGGAGAGGGCGATGACGGCCCGCGGCAGCCCGGCCTTCTGCGTCTGGTCGCGGATGAAGCCGCAGAGGACCTGCGTCGCCAGTTCTGTGTCGATCGCGAGGCGCGCCAGAATCCGCGCTGGCATGGACCTCAACCGTTCCCGAATGCCGTCGCGAAGTCTTCCACCAGACGCAGGTGGTCGGTCAGCGATGCGCAGCCGGCGTTCATGGTGTCCAGCGCGATGTGCGTCGCGCCCAGTTCCGTCCATTCGCCGACGAAGTCCGCCCACTGCGCCCGCTTGATCTCGCCGGCGTTGAGCCAGACGTTGATGCCGAAGTCGTCCGGGTCGCGGCCTTCGTCCGCCAGGTACTGGCGCAGGCGCGGCACCCGCGAACGGCCCTCGGCCAGGTCGGAGCCGGGCAACATGCCGTCCGCCAGGCGCGCGGCGCGGCGCAGCACCACGTCGGCGTAGCCGCCGATCCAGACCGGGATGGGCCGCTGCACCGGCAGGGGGTTGATGCCGGTCTGCCGCAACTGGTGGTACCGGCCGTCGAAATCGACCAGTTCATCAGTCCACAGGGCGCGCATGAGTCGAATCTGCTCCTCGGCGCGGCGGCCGCGGTCGCCGAAGTTCATGCCCATGCCCTCCAGCTCCACCTGGTTCCAGCCGATGCCGATGCCCAGCTGCAGGCGCCCGCCGGAGAGAATGTCGATCTCGGCGGCCTGCTTGGCGACCAGCTGCGCCTGGCGCTGCGGCAGGATCACGATGCCGGTGAAGAACTCGATGCGCTCCGTGATGGCGGCGGCCCAGGCGAAGAAGGTCAGGATTTCGTGAAAGGAGTGCTGGTCCGTGTAGGGGCCGGGCCAGGTCGCCGGGTCGGCCGGCCGGTGGCCCAGCACGTGGTCAAAGCAGAGCAAATAGTCGCAGCCCATGGCCTCGACCGACTGCACGTAGTTGCGTAACGCATTGACGTCCGTGCCGCTTTCCGTCTGGGGGAATACTGCGCCAGTTTTCATGTCGTTTGTCTCACCTCAATGCAGGGAAGTTTCAACTCTTTGCGAGCTGTCCGAAAAGCGAAAGTTCAGCCAATGGCGCGCTTCAGGCCGAAGAGATAACCCCTTCTCATTCGTACACTGACCACGGCGTCCAGCACCAGCATCTCCACGCCGTGAAACATTCCTTCATAGACAAGCAGGTCGGTCGGCACGCCGGCGGCCATCAAACGTTGAGCGTAGTCAATGTTCTCGTCGCGGAACAAGTCCAGGGTGCCAACCGTAACCAGGGCCGGCGGCAGTCCCCTCAGGTCCTTCGCGCGCGCCGCCGCCGCATAGGGAGAGACATGATCAGTCCCGTATTCATCGCCCAGATACATCCTCCAGGCCTTGAAGGACACGTCCCGGTTCCAGACCGTCGGACAGGTATCTTCGTGTCCTGACGGGGTATCGTGGGTGTCGTCGATCATGGGATAGATCAACAACTGGTACGCGACGTCAGGACCCTTGTGGTCCCGGTTGTAGAGCGCCAAGCCGGCGCTCAGGCCGCCGCCCGCGCTCCCGCCGCCGATGGCGAGTCGCCCGGCGTCGATTCCCAGATCGTCGCTGTTGTCGACCATCCACTGCAGGGCGGCGAAGCTGTCGGCGATGCTTTCCCTGTAGGTCGCTTCGGGGGCCAGACGATAATCGACCGAGACCACCGTGCAGCCGACGACTTCGGCGAACTCGATGCAACGGGCGTCGTCACGGGCCAGGCCCACGATGTAGCCGCCGCCATGCAGCCAGAGCAGGCCCCCGCGCGGCGCGGGACCAGGCGGCTGGTAGATCACAATCGGAATCTCGCAATCCGCTCCGGGGATCGCGGTTTCCTCGATCGTCACGTCGCCGGGCGGCAGACTGGCGCGCATTTCGAGGTTGCTCGCCAGGGTCATCTCGCGCGCCAGGGGCGGATCGTCGCCGATAGCGACGTAGCGCTCGGGCGGGTGTTCATAAATGGCGTGGGCGACTTCAGGGTCGATTCTGTCGATGAAGGACATGGCCTGCATCCCCGTATGAAAGGCCGGCAGCCCCTTTCACTGCCCTGGTGAACAGCATAGCGCAGCCCCCGGGCTGCGCCAAACGCAGAATGGATGCGGCTGACGGCGTTGCCAACGATTGAAGGAGTGGAGTCTGGCAGGTCCTCAAATCGGACGACTCGACGACGCGTCCGCCTGACGCCCGCGAACCATGGCCGCGGGCGTGACCTGCCGCCGAAAATGATCTGCGCGTTTCAGAATGATACACCAGAGTGCCCCAAATTCTTTTGGCAACCGACCCTTTGGGCACTATAATGCAGGTATGAAGAAGTCAATTTCGGCACCCGGAAAGCATTACCGCAAGGGCCTCTCGCTGGTCGAGTTAGTCCGCATGTGCTCCAACGATGAAACCGTCAAGGCATGGTTCATGGACACCCGATGGCCGGACGGTGTAGCCTGCCATCAGAGTGGTCGCATGATCGTCAAGTAGATGCGGGCCGAACGGATTCCTGCATTACCCGCCCAGCCATACGCCATTCACCAGATGGACGCATTTGATTGGCTGAGGAATGCCAAACGCAACTCTATTCATGCAGTCGTGACGGATCCGCCATTTAGTGTGCTGGAGTACACTCCCGACCAGCTTGCCAAACGCCGCAATGGTCATGGCGGGGTGTGGCGCATTCCACCGAAATTTGATGGAGCGACACGGAAGCCAGTGCCACGGTTCACCGCTCTTACTGAGTCCGACAGGGACAAGATTCGCTTGTTCTTCACGGAGTTCGCCGGGCTTTTGTACAACGTGGTTGTGCCAGGGGCGCACGTCTTTGTAGCGGCTACGCCGGTTGTGTCTCACCTGGTGTACGAACCTTTCATTGAGGCGGGCTTTGAGAAACGTGGTGAGATTGTGCGCATCGTTAAAACGCTGCGCGGCGGCGACCGACCCAAGAATGCCGAAGAGGAGTACCCGGGCGTCAATGTTATGCCAAGGTCGAGTTGGGAGCCGTGGGGATTGTTTCGAAAGCCAATTGAGGGACGTGTGCAAGACAACCTTCGGCGATGGGGTACTGGTGGCCTTCGGCGCATATCCGACAGTCGCCCGTTCCGTGATGTGATTGAGTGTGCGCCGGCACGTGGCCTTGAGCGGAAAATAGCCGACCATCCGTCTCTAAAGCCGCAGGCACTCATGAGGCAGCTGGTGCATGCATCGCTGCCATTGGGAGAGGGGGTTGTACTTGACCCGTTCATGGGCTCCGGTGCGACCATTGCGGCGGCCACCGCACTTGGGATTCGAAGCGTCGGGATTGAAATAGATGCCGACTTCTTCCGCCTTGCCGAGACAGCGATACCGAAACTCGCGAAGTTACCTTATGCGCCGCAACGACTTTGATTCAACAGTCGCCCTTCCAGGCGGTCTCACAGTCGCAGCGATTCGGAATGCAACCGAATATATCGAGCGCGAACTGGCCGACCTGGTAGACATCTATTTTGAGCAAGCGAACCTCTTTAGCGGGCTTGTTGGCATCTACGGAACACGGGCACTCGATGCGACGAGCGTCTACGAGAAGCATCGTAACCGGGACCTCGCCGCTCAACGATTCCCTGATCTTCGCCGTCGCGGGAGTGCCGACCCGCCGTCACCGCAAGACTCGCTCGAATCGAAGGCAAGCATTCGCCCATGGGCGTTGCAGGCCCACTACGACCACCCTGGCTGGTACATCGTCTGGCGCTATCTGGTTGACCCAACAGAAACGTATGAGCCGGACCGTCCGGTCATCATCTGGCGCATAGACGTCGCATTCCTGGAGAAGCGTGACTGGAAGTATGAAGGTAGCGGCGCCAGCTCAAGGGGCGGTGGCAGAACTCACACATTCGGCCTTCACCGTCCGGCATCGCGGCTGCGGGGAAAGGCCGTGTATGCACGCGCTGATGTAGTGCTAAGGGGTGGTAAACCAGGCCCTGCAAATGGTGACATTTGAGAAGTGTTTACTTGAGCGAAAAACAGGACAAACGCAAGAGCGGAGACGATCCATCTTTAAGGATAAAGGCGGGCGACCAGACGTCAAAGGCCGGGTTGGAAGCCGATGTGAGCATCAAGGCAACACCCGAGGGGCAGGCCCTGGCCGTGGTCGGTCGCCATCCGCGCCGACCCCGGTAACTCGCGAATTCGGACGCTCTGGTATTTAATTCCAAACGCGTTTGCTCTCACAGGGATCCCTCCCCCATTACCCGTTGGCTGAACTCCATGATGCGATCGGGATAGTCTTCCTCGACCTTCAGCCCACAGAGCAGCCTGACCTCCTCGTCGCTGCGCTTGTCCGATTTTGATGAATGGCCAACAGCAACCCGTCAGGTGAAACGGAACGGGCCGGGCCCGGCAGCGCGCCCGCATCCAGTTCCTGTATCCAGTAAATTGGTCGGGGCGGGCACACCCTGTCGCCGGGGCGTGGCGCGTTTGGTGGATTTCAGAAATTGCCCGCGCCTGGAACCAGCCACAACGGTAGCGACGCAAATATCCGCACGCTGACGCTCACCGTATCCAGTAAACCAGACACTCCTCCGACCTGCCCGCTTTGGCAATCCCGCTGAAATTGATATACACTGGGGCATGGTCTGGAGGGTTTGCCGGTCTGTCGCGCATCAAGGCACAGGTAGCGCCCTGTTGCCGGCTGGCAATGATGACCGGTCGGAAACCCAACAGGCGGTAATTTCCTGTTCGATTGCATTGGGAAAGGTGATGAAAATGATTTCCCGTAAACTTGTCCTGCCGGTACTTGCGTTGATCCTGGTGTTGGGCAGCCTGCCGCTCACGGCGCAGGATGAACAGATCAACATGACCATGTGGATCCGTTCAACCAGCTTCGTGGCACAGAGCCTGGTTGATGAGTGGAACGCCAACAACGACAGTCAGATCGAATTGACCGTCATCCCCCCGGCGGAATTCGTGACCAAGATGGGCGCCGCCATCGCCGCGGGAGAACCGCCGGATATCGCCAGCATTGACCTGATTTACACACCGGCCTTTGCGTCGGCCGGTCAACTGACCGATATCACCGAACAGGTCCAGGCGCTGCCCTTCGCCGACGATCTGACCCCGGCCCACATGGAACTGGGCACGTACGAGGGCCGCAACTATGCCGTGCCCTTCGGCGCCGATGTTTCATTCATCATCTACAACGTCGGCCTGTTTGAGCAGGCGGGCCTGGACGCGGACAATCCGCCCACAACCTGGGACGAGATGCTGGAAGCCATGCGCGCCGTCGACGCGCTGGGCGACGACATCTACGGCTACTGGTACTCCATGGGTTGCGCCGGCTGCAATGCCTTCACTTTCCTGCCCTTCATCTGGGCCAGCGGCGGCGACGTGCTCAGCGACGACTACAGCGAAGCCACCATAACCACTGACCCGGTCGTGCGCGAGGCGCTTGAGTTCTATAACACGATATGGGAAGAGGGTCTGGTGCCTGAGGGCGCGAGCATCGACAACGGCAGCAACTTTTTCGGCGCATTTGCCGGCGGCAATATCGGCATGGCCGGTTTGGGTAATTTCGCGCTCTCCCGCTTACAGAACGATTATCCCGACTTGCGCTACGGCGTGTTCCATATTCCGGGCAAGGACGGCGGCACCGCGTCCTTCACCGGCGGCGACGTCATCGGCATTCCCAGCGGCACCGAGCACGTCGAGGAAGCCTGGCGCTTCATCGCGTGGGCCATGAGCGAAGAACCGCAACTCGAAATCTACGCCGCCAATGGTCACATTCCCGTCCGTCTCGCGCTGGTCGACAACGAATACTTTGAGAGCGACCCGCGCCTGGTCACTGCCGCCAGTTCGCCTTCTGTCGGTCAAACACCCTACACCGTCGTCTACAACGACCTGTTCAACGATGCCAATGGCCCCTGGCTGGAAATGCTGCAGGTGGGCATCCTGGATGGCGACATCGACGGCGCCCTGGAACTTGGCCAGGAACGTTTCACCCAGATCATGGGTGGCTAGCGCTTCATCGTTTGGGCACCTGCCATACCGGAGTATGGCAGGTGCTCTTTATCTCGCCTGAAAGCGTCCCGTGACGACCAGACAAGCCACGCTCAGGTTGTGGGATCCCACCTGGGAACAGCGCCGCAAACTGACCGGCTTCCTCTTCGTGCTGCCTGCCGTCGTCTTCGTGGTCGTGTTCTTCATCGTGCCCCTGGCGCTGACCTTTTTCATGTCCCTGCACGACTGGCCGCTCTTTGGCGATCACCACTTCACCGGCTTCAGCAATTACACGGACCTGCGGGACGACCGGCAGTTTATCAAGAGCCTGAATTTCACCTTCCGCTATACGCTGCTCATCACCCCGCCCATTTTCATTCTCGGCTTTATTCTCGCTTCGCTCGTCCGCCACAACATCCGCTTCATCGGCATTTTTCGCACCATCTTCTTCATGCCGGTCGTGATCGGCCTGGGCGTGTCGAGTCTGCTGTGGGTCTGGCTGCTGGACGACCGGGTCGGCATCTTCAACAAAATCCTGCTGGACCTGAATCTGATTGACAGGGCGCAACTGTTTCTGGGCCGGCCCAACACGGCGATGAACGTCATCGTGCTCTCCGTCATGTGGAAGACGGTCGGCTTTACCATGATTCTGTTGCTGGCGGGTCTGCAGGCGATCCCCGACGAACTCTACGAATCGGCCGAGGTCGATGGCGCCGGTTATTTCAGGAAACTGTATTACATCACCCTGCCGCTGATGCGACGCACCATCGCGCTCGCCCTGATTCTGTCCGTCATCGGGTCGGTGCTGGCCTTCGACCAGTTCTATATCATGACCCGCGGCGGGCCGCGTAACAGCACCATTTCAATCGTGTACTGGATCTTCAACAACTCCTTCACCTACTTCAAGATGGGCTATGGCTCGGCCATGTCCATCGTGTTGCTGGTGATTCTGGTCGCCCTGACCGGCGCGCAACTGTACGTGCTGCGGGAAAAAAGCGGATGAGCGCGGCGTCGCTTCGTAGCGGGCGGGACCGTGAAAGCCGCCACACGCCGCAGGAGATGCGCCGCCTGCAGCGTCGTCTTGTTCTGACCCTGCGTTATGTGTTGCTGGTTCTGCTGGCCTGTCTGTTTCTGTTTCCGATACTCTGGTCCTTTCTGAATTCAATCAAGCTGCCTTCAGAGGCAATGGCCGCGCCACCCACCTTTTTGCCGAGCCGCGTCGCTTTTGACAACTACCTCAAACTCACGACCTTTGGCCGGGCCGGCCAGGAAGGACAGGATGAACTCGGGGTGGTACAGCACGTTGTCAACAGCACCGTGGTGGCCCTGATGACGGTCGTGGGCAGTATTGTGCTGAGCACCCTGGGCGGCTACGGCTTCGCGCGCTTCAACTTTCCCGGCAGAAACCTGCTGTTCATCATGGTGCTTTCGACCCTGATGATTCCCTTTCAATCGATCCTGATTCCCCTCTTTGTCATGATCGTGCAAATCGATTTGCACGACACCCTCTTTGGGCTGGCCCTGGTGTACATCACCTTTCAGCTGCCCTTTGGCGTCTTCTTGATGCGCAACAGTTTTCTGGCCGTGCCGCAGGAGCTTGAGGAATCGGCGCTGCTGGATGGCTGCAGTTCGCTGGGCCTGCTTTATCGCCTGATGCTGCGGCTCGTGCTGCCGGGCATCGTCACCGTGGCGATCTACGCCTTCATCAATTCCTGGAACGAATTCCTCGCCGCGCTGATCTTTATGTCCGACCAGGACAATTTCACCTTGCCGATTTTTCTGACCATGATCAGAAGCGGTCTCTGGGGCACCGTGGACTGGGGCGCCCTGCAGGCGGGCGTCATCGTTTCAATCATTCCCTGCCTGGGCATCTTCCTGCTGCTGCAACGCTATTACATGGACGGTCTGATGGGCGGCGCGGTCAAAAGCTGAAGCGCCAGGCGGGACGTGGACCAATTGCCCTGACTATGCTTCCGCCTCCATCGCGCGCTGACTGAAGGCCGTGATGCGGTGGGGGTAGTCTTCCTCGACCTTCATCTCACAGAGCAGGTAGGCGCCGTTGCCCTGCGCCTGCATCAGCACCAGCGCGTGATGCTTTTCCAGCGCCAGCACCTGCCTCGGCTGCAGCGGCCCGTAGCGCGCCTGGTCCGCCTGCAGCGCCGCCAGACGCTCATCGGCGGCGCAGCGCTGCAGCGCGGCTTCCGTGTAGCCCGTGCGCAGAAACTCGCGCAGGCGCGCGTCGTCGCCGCGTTTGAGCAGGCCGCACTGGGCGATCAGGCGCATGCCGGCGTTGCTGCCGGCGAGGCTGGGACGCCCTCCCTCGCTCATTCACCGTCCCTGGCAAGGATGCGCGCCAGTTCACGCTGCACCAGATACGGCCGCTCGTCGCGCAGCAGCGGCATGTGGGCGCGCGTGCGCCGCAGCTGGTTAAGGTCGATCTCCTGCAGCAGCAGGGTCTCCTCGAAGTAGGGCGCCTGGGCCAGCAGTTCGCCCTCCGGGTTGGCGATCAGCGAGCCGCCCCAGAAGTTCTTGCCGTCCTCGTAGCCGACGCGGTTGCACATGATGACGTAGTTGGTGAAGGTGCTGGCGCAGGCCTGATTCATCAACTCGACCCAGCGCGCCACGGTCAGGCGGCCGCCCTCGCGGCTGCTGATGCCGCGGGTGGGGCTGCTGTTGGCGAAGACCAGCAGGTCGGCGCCGTCCAGCCACAGCAGCCAGGGCGCGGAGAGATGCCAGAAGTCCTCGCAGATGAGCATGCCGACGCGACCGAAGCGCGTCTCGAAGGCGCGCACGTGATTGCCCTGGGCGAAGTAACGGCTGTCGTCGAACATGGTGTAGGTGGGCAGGTAAAGCTTGTGGTGCACGTGGCGGCACTCGCCGCCGGAGAGCCAGGCCTGGGCGATGGTGAAGCGGTGCCGCCGGTCCACGTGCACGAAGCCGACGACCAGGTCGATGGCCAGATCGCGGCTGGCGACCAGCAGGGCGCGGAAGGTCGCGTCGTCGTCGTTGGCCGGCATGGCCAGCTCCGGCACCAGGTCCATCACCTGGTAGCCGGTCAGCGAAAGCTCGGGGAAGACCAGCAGGTCGACGTTTGCGTCACGCGCCCGCTCCGCCAGCGCCAGGTGCATTTCCAGGTTGGCGCGCAGATCGCCAAGTACGGGCGCCATCTGCGCCAGGCCCACGTTGACCCGCATCGCCTCACTCCCGCTGCCTGGGGCGCATCATACCAGAATCCACCTTCAGCGCCGGCCCGTCCAGCCAGGCCCGCGCACGACGCGGCCCGGCGTCGCGCCGGTGTGTTCGCCGTCGCGCAACACCTGCACGCCGTTGACGAAAACGTGTTGCATGCCAATCGAATAGCGATGCGGGTCCTGTGGCGTGGCGAAGTCCTGCACCTGCGCCGGGTCGAAGACGACGACGTCGGCGAAATGGCCCGGTCGCAGCAGACCGCGATCGCGCAGCTTCAGGTTCTGCGCCGGCAGGCCGCTCAGCTTGCGCACCGCTTCCTGCAGCGTGAGCAGGCCCTCGTCGCGCACGTACTTGCCCAGCACGCGCGCAAAGGAGCCATAGGCGCGCGGGTGCGGGATGTTGTTGAGGAAGACGCCTTCCGGCGCCTGCGATTCGGCGTCCGAGCAGAAACTGACCCAGGGCAGTTGCACCTGCCGCCGCAGATTGTCCTCGTCCATGGCGAAGTACATGGTGAAGATGCGGCTCTCGTCCTCAAGAATCAGGTCGATCAGGGTTTCGGCGGCGGAGTCGCTGCCGCGCTGCTGCATGACCTCGGCCAGAGTTACGCCCTGTAACGATTGCATGTGCGCCTTGCGCAGGCCGGCCAGCATGATGTTCTGCGGCGGCAACAGAAAGGCGCGGTTTTCCCAGTCGCCGCCGGGCTGCGTCATTTCGGCGACGAGCCGGGCGCGGAGGTCCGGGTCGCGCAAACGCTCGATGAGCGCCGTGATGCCGCCCTCGTGCGCCCAGGGCGGGATGCAGGTATCGAGGCCGGTGCCGGAGTAGGTGTAGCTGTACATGTCGGCGGTGACCGGCAGGCCGTCGGCGCGCGCCGCCTCGACGGCCGCGATGGCGCCCTCCATGCGCGGCCAGTTGGCGCTGCCGCTGGCCTTCAGGTGATAGATCTCGGAGGTCACGCCGGTCGCGCGCGCGATGGCGATCAGTTCGTCCACCGCTTCCAGCAGTTCGCCGCCCTCGTTGCGGATGTGCGAGATGTACATGGCGTCGTGCTGCGCCACGACACGCGCCAGCTCGATCAGCTCGTCGGTCTGCGCGAAGCAGGCCGGCGCGTAGATCAGCGCGGCGGACATGCCCATGGCGCCCTCGCGCAGCGCCGCGCGCAGCAGACGCTTCATTTCCTCCAGTTCGTCAGCCGTGGGCGCGCGGTTGTCGCGCCCCATGGCGTGGATGCGCAGCGTGCTGCTGCCCACGAAGGAGGCGATGTTGCAGGCCACGCCGCGCGCCGCCAGCCACTCCAGATATTCGCCCAGGGTCGTCCACTCGACGTCGTAGAGGATGTCGCCCTGCGACATGTAGGAGCCCGGACCGCTCTGCTTCATCGCCGGGCTGAGCGGGCCCATCGACTCGCCCTCGCCCATCACCTCCAGCGTCACGCCCTGGCGGATCTCGCTCTGCGAGCGGCCGTCCTCGATCAGCGATTCATTCGACCAGCTGAGCATGTTGATGAAACCGGGCGCGACGGCCAGCCCCGCCACGTCCAGCACGCGATTGGCTCTGACCTTCTCGTTGGGAGCAACCACAGCGTGGATACGGTCGCCGGCCAGCGCCAGGTCGGCGCGCTGCGGCATTGCGCCGCTGCCGTCGTAAATCACACCGCCGCGCAGCAGCAGGTCACAGTCCGTCATGGCCCTCTCCTTCGCCCGCGCCAGAGCGGCCAGGCGCAACCCGCCATCACCGCCAGGTCCAGCCACTGGTCGCTGCGCAGCCCGGCCCACTGCGGCACGCTGTCCGCGCGCCACAGACCGATGAGAAACATGGCCGCCGCCAGCAGCAGGGTCAGCAACCAGAAGCGACTGCCGCGCAGCCGGCCGCGCCGGTAAAGCAGGCCCGCCAGCAACAGCGCGATCACGCCCGCCAGCAGGCCGAACAGCGGCGTATTGTAGCGCGGCGCGTAAATGCCGTAGACGTCGGGCAGTTCGGCCACCAGCAGCGGCGAATGATGCGCCAGGGTGTCCACCTCGCGGCCATGGCCGCAGCCGACCGCCATGCAGGCGCGCCAGCCGCCCAGCATCAACAGGGCCGGCGTTGGCGCCAGGGCGTCCAGCAGCGCTCTCAGGTTGAGTCCCCGCCAGCGCGCGCCGAGCCAGAGCCCGACCAGCGCCCCGGCCAGGCCGCTGTGCCATTCCAGGCCGCCGCTTTCGAGGCGCAGGATATCCTGCGGCACGACGCTGAAGTGCGCTGCGTGCAGCAGGACGTGACCGCCGCGCGCCGCCAGCAGGCCGGCCGCCAGGGCCGGCAGCAGGGCGTCGAGGACGGCGCCGGGACGGCCGGGCCGCTGCCACAGGGCCAGGGCGCCACCCGGCAGGATGGCCAGCGCCAGCGCGAGGCTGAAGGTCTGCACCTGCCAGGGGCCGATGGTCGTCATGTACCCGGCCTGGCAAATCGAAACCGCAGGCCGCTGAAGTTCGTATTAAAAGGGCGCAAGAATCGTAACTGGCGGGAACTGACGCGGTTCACATCGCTCTGCCCCGTGCTATAATCGCCGCAGATTGTAGCATTCGCCCCGTCCTTTCGTTCACCGGAGGCACTCGCCCGCGAGGCGCAAACGGCCTTTCAGCCGTTCCTGTGCGCGCCGGTGTGGCATCTAACAGGAGAGAAAAACATGGGTGGTATCAGTTCACTGCTGGGCGCGGTGGCCCTGGTCGGCTTTCTGGTCTTCCTCGGCGGCATCGGCCTGGTGGTGGTGGCGGCCTCGCAGGGTCGCAACTTCCGCAGCGGCGTCTCGCTGGCCGGCATCGGTCTCGTCATCGGCCTCGCCTTCAGCGTCATCAGTCAGGGTATCCTGATCGTCGCGCCGCAGGAAGTTGCCGTCATCTTCAATACGATCAACGGTGAACTGGAAGACCCGCCACGGCGTTCCGGTACATCCATCGTCATTCCGGTGCTGCAGTCCTACACCATTTACCCCATTGAGCAGCAGGAATACACCATGTCCAGCGCACGTGGCGAAGGCCAGCGCGCCGCCGAGGATGACTCGGTGGAGGGCCGCTCGGTCGATGGTCAGGTGGTCTTCCTCGACATCACCGTGATTTACAGCATCGACCCGCTGCAGGCCAACCTGGTGCACGAACGCTGGCGCAACCGCTACCAGGACCAGTTCATCCGCCCCGCCGTGCGCGGTCTGGCGCGTGACGTCATCTCACGCTTCCGCGCCGAGGATATCTTCGGCACCCGCCGCACCGAGGTACGCGATGAAATCGACAGTCAGCTGCGTGTGCGTATGGCCGCCGAGGGACTCGACCTCAGCAGCCTGATCGTGCGCAACGTCTCCTTCTCGACCGAGTTCGCCAACGCCATTGAGCAGCGCGAGATCGCCGAGCAGGAGCGCATCCGCGCCGAGGACGAGGCCGAGCGCCTGCGCGTCCAGGCCAGGGGTAATCGTGACGCCGAGATCACGCGCGCCGAGGGTGAGGCCCAGGCCATCGTGCTGCGTGCCGAGGCCCAGGCGGAGGCCTTGCGCCTCGTCAGCGAGCAGCTGGCCGCCAACCCCTCGCTGATCCAGTACGAGTACATCCAGAACCTGGCGGACAACATCAACCTGGCGCTGGTGCCGTCCAACAGCCCCTTCCTCTTCGACTTCGACAGCCTGGCCGAGGCCCAGGCGGGCTTCGTGGCGCCGGAAGTGCCGCAAGCGGGCGGCGGCTGAGGTCGCCCCTGACAGGCGGCGGCGCGGGACGGGTCGGCTGACGGCCGCGTCCCGCGTCGGCGCCAGTGACAGTACACAGGGATGAACCATGGAGCGCGATCCCTACCAGGTACTCGGCGTCAGCCGCAACGCCGGCGAAGAGGACATCAAGAAGGCCTTTCGCAACCTGGCCAAGCGCTGGCATCCGGACGCCAACCCGGATAACCCGGAGGCCGAGGCGCGCTTTAAGGAAATCAGCAACGCCTACGAAATCCTCGAAGACCCGGAAAAACGCAAACAGTACGACCGTTACGGCCATCGCTTCAGGGATTTCGCCGGCAATGGCGCCGGCGGCAGCCCCTTCGCGCGCGATTTCGACGAGGCCTCGCTGAACGAGATCTTCGAGGGCATTTTCGGCAGCAGCGCCCGCGGGCGCGGACGCAGTCGCCGCCGACCCTCGCGCGGCCAGAACATCGAACGGCCGCTGCGCATCACCCTGCAGGAAGCCTGGAGCGGGGCGCAGCGCCAGATCCGCCACCGCGGCCGCAGCATCAACGTCACGATCCCGCGCGGCGCGCGCGACGGCACAAAGGTGCGCCTGGCCGGGGAAGGCGAGCCCGACCCCTTCGGCGGCGCGCCCGGCGATCTCTACCTGATCGTCGACGTGCTGCAGGACGCGCGCTTCACCCGCGACGGCGACAACCTGGAAGTCGAGGTGCCGCTGGACATGTTTACCGCGCTGCTGGGCGGCGAGGTGGAGGTGCCCACCCTCTCCGGCAGCGTGCACCTCAAGGTACCGCCGGGCACGCAGTCCGGGCGGCGCTTCCGCCTGAGCGGCCGCGGCATGCCCCTGCTGCGCGGCGCGGATGAATTTGGCGACCTGCTGGCGCGCGTCCAGATCACCGTGCCCTCGCGGCTGAGCGCCGAACAGCGCCGCCTCGCCGAAGAGCTGCGCGACTCGCTGTAAGGATGCGTCGTGGCGCGCGACTACTATCAGCTTCTCGAAATTTCGCGCAAAGCCGGCAAGGAAGAGATTCGCAAGGCCTTTCGCTTAAAGGCCAAGGAGATTCATCCAGATCGCAATCCGGATGACCCCGGCGCCAACGCCAAATTCATCACCCTGAAAAAAGCGCACGACCTGCTCGTGGACCCTGTCAGGCGCCAAAAGTACGACCGTGCCCTGCTTCGTTCCAACAGCAACAGGAGCCGCCGTAGCAGCCGTGGAACCGGGACAACAGGCAGAGCCGGCGCGAAACGCAGAAACCGCAATGAACCACGTGCGGCGCCCAAATCGCGCAGGGGCCTCGATATTGAGAGCACCGTGCGCCTTTCCCTGGAGCAGGTCTGGAAGGGTTCCACACGCACTGTCCACGGTCACACGATTCACATCCGGGGCATCCCTGCCGACAACAGGATTCGCTATCCGGGAAAAGGTGGAGCAGGGGAAAATGGTGGCCCGAAAGGCGATCTCCACGTCGTCGTCGAGGTGTTGCCTCACAAGCGCTACATCCGTGATGGTGATGACCTGCAATGCGACCTGACGCTCAACCCGGAGTTCGCGCAGCGTGGTGGCGCGAAAGTGGTGGACACGCTGTCCGGCAAGGTGCGCCTGACGATCGAACCTGGTACCGAAACCGGCCAGGATTATCGAATCAGGGGCAAGGGCTTGCCCCGCTACGGAACAGACAACAGGTATGGTGATCTGTATGTCCGCATCACAGTAAAAAAGCCATTGGCAATTCGGGGAAACAACATTAAAGAAAAATTGCTCATCAGTCTGAAGGAAGCCTGGTCAGGTGGCACGTACACGACATCAGTAAACAAGTCCGTGATCACTCTTGCGATTCCTCGTGGTTCACAAAGCTATCAACGAATTCACATAGCAGGCGCAGGACAGCCGGGAAAACATGGTGGGCCGCCTGGCGATTTATACGTCACCCTGGAGGTGCTGCCCGACGAGCAGTTCAGGCGTGATGGTGACGATCTGCACCTAATTAAGAAGGTGGCGATCGATCTTCACACCGCACTACAGGGCGGTGAAGCGGAGGTCTCCACGTTTTCAGGCAGCGTACAACTCAGGATTCCGCCGGGCACCGGGAACGGGGACAGACTGTCACTGTCAGGACATGGAATGCCACGCAAGGATGACCCACGTAAATGCGGCGACCTGAATGTACGTGTTCAGGTAACGACACCGCCTGGTGAACAATGGCACCGCAGTTCTTCAATTCCTGGCTCTGTACGCGACACCTGGTACTGGCCGGACCTGCCCCGTCAAATCAGCGAACCTGATGCGCTGTACATGAAGATCCAATACAAGGAAGATTCGCGCTTCGGTTATTACGACTGGGCTGTGCTGGTGAATAACAGCGACATGGAGTATCGCGGCAGGAAAAGACAATTCAGTGGACAGTGTTATCCATCAAAAGATGACGACCAGGCGAAACTGGATGCCGCTGCGCGGGCTCGTGACGAAGCAACAGCAGCATTGTTGCTGCGCACGCGCATTGAGCGCATTCCACATCATGATGTTGGCGAGATTCCGTTTTAGGCCTGTGAGCGGCCTGCGCCGCGCGCTTGCCGGCCTGCTGCTCGCAACCTGCGCCTGCCAGGCCATCGGGTTCCCCCAATCCGCCAGCCCCGCGCCAGCCCTCTCCCTGCCAACCCGGACGCCGGGCGCCGATGATGCCCCGCCGGCGGCCCTGAGCGACGTCATCGGCGCCGAAGAGCGTTTGCTGGCCGATATCTACCAACGCGTCGCGCCCGCCGTCGTCGCCATCATCGCGCGCGGCCGGGACGGCGACGATTCGCTGCGCGGCCAGGGCTCCGGCTTTCTCATCGACGAGGCCGGTCGCATCGTCACCAACGCCCACGTCATTCATGGCGCTGCGGAGTTCGAGGTCAGGTTCCATGACGGACGCAGCGCGCCGGCGGCGCTGCTCGGCGCCGATGGCTACAGCGACCTCGCGCTGCTGCAGGTCGACGGCCGGCACGTGGCCGGCCTGGCGCCGCTGCCGCTGGCGGATTCCGACGCCGTTACCCCCGGCCAGCGCGCCATCGTGATCGGCAACCCCTTCGGCCTCAACAGTTCCATGACGCTGGGCATCGTCAGCGCGACCGGCCGTCAGTTGCCGCCGGCGCTGCTGCCGCAGTCCGGCCTGCCGCCCGATTTCAGCAACCCGGCCATCATCCAGGTGGACGCGGCGATCAGCCCCGGCAACTCCGGCGGGCCGGTGCTCAATGCGCGCGGCGAGGTCATCGGCGTGGCCACGGCCATTCGCAGCGCCGGCGGCGATTTCCAGGGCGTGGGGCTGGCCATCCCCGCCAACACCCTGCGCCGCGTCGCGCCCGAACTCGCCGCAGACGGCCAGGTGCGTTACGCCTGGCTGGGCATTTCGAGCCTGCGCGAGGAAGACGGCTTCGCCCTGCCGGCGCTGGTCACGGCGCTGGGCCTGACCGCCAACAAGGGCGTGCTGGTGGACCGCGTCACACCGGGTTCCCCGGCGCATAGGGCCGGCCTGCAGGGCGGCCTGGAACCGGTCACCCTGCGCGGCGTGGAGGTCTGCGCCGGCGGTGACATCATCGTGGCCATCAACGGCCACTTTGTGGACAACCTCGACGAACTACTCGCCTGGCTGGTCAGTTACGGCCATCCGGGCGACGAGGTGACCCTGCTGGTCGTGCGCGGCGAGGAAACGCTGGAAGTGCCGCTGGCGCTGGGCGCCCGCCCGCGCGCCGGCGACGAGTTGGCCCCGGCTGAATGTCCGCCAGCCTGATGAAGGGCCCGGTGCTGGAGACCGAACGTCTGATTCTGCGTCTGCTGCAGGCCGGCGACGCAGCGGCCATCGTCCGCCACGCCGGCGACTGGCGCGTCGCCGCGCCCATCGCCACCATCCCCCATCCCTACTCGCCGGACCTGGCGCGGGTATTCATCAGGGGGGCGCGGCAGAAGGCCAGGCAGGGCAGCGAATTCGCCTTTGCCCTGACGCAGAGGCCGGAGCGGGAGTTAATCGGCGTGATCAGCCTGCGCCCGCAACAGGGCTACAGCGCCGAAGTCGGCTACTGGATTGGCGTCCCCTTTTGGGGCCAGGGCTACATGACCGAGGCGCTGCGGGCCATCATCCGCCACAGTTTCTGCGACCTGGGCCTGCAGCGCGTGCACGCCTGGCACATCGGTGGCAACCCCGCCTCCGGCCGCGTCATGCAGAAGGCCGGCATGCGTTACGAGGCGCGCCTGCGGCAACACGTCCTTCATCGCGGCGAAGCGGAGGACCAGGTGATTTACGGCCTGCTGCGCGCTGAGTTCCTGGCGGGCGGAGAGCGCTGCTAGAGGAAGAAGTCGCGCAGGGCGGCGCGCACGGCGTCGACGATTTCCTCCTGCGTGTAATCCGGCAGACGCCGGATGAGCAAACTGTCCCCGCTGATGCCCAGTTCGCCGATGCCGGGCACGTTGTCGTAGAGCGTCTGCGCCAGGGTCGAGCCGGTCTCGCCCTGCGCCGGGCCCGCGTAGTGCTCGTCTCCGGCCGTGGCCAGCCTCTGGTTGGTGTAGATCTCGATGAGGTCCGGTTCCTCGCCCGGCTCGCTCTCGACGGTGACGTACTCGGACATGTCAGAGAATGCGGACGTCGTCGCCCCGGGCGATGCTGCCGTCCTGCACCACGCGCGCCATCACGCCCAGACGTCCGGCCACCTGGGTAGCCGGTCGGCCCTGGATCGTCTCGAAACGATCGCAGCCGGTACGCGGCTCCAGCAGCTCCACGACGGCCTGCGCGCCCAGTTGCAGACGCGTGCCGCCGGCCATGGCCTCGACCGGCCCGTCGAGGCCATCGATGACCAGTTGTTCGCCCATTTGACCGGGAGCCGTGCTGAGCCCCTCGGCGCTCAGGCTGTCCAGCGTGGACTGACCCATGATGTTCAGTTGACGCTTCGGATGACGCCCCTTGCGGTCGCCGCGGATGCCGCTGCCCGTCACCAGTTCGGCGCGTTCCAGCTCCACGCGCGCGTAATGGTCGTCGGGCGCGGCGGGCACGTCGGCCGGCCGGTAAACGATGCTGACGATGTGGGCCATGGGTTCCTCCCTGCTGTTTATGCCTGATGCCCTCAGGGGATGACGCGCCGGTTGAGCATGTCGCTCACGCTCTTGACGAGGCGCCGCAATTCCAGTTCCAGGTCCTCGCTGACGCCTTCCAGAATGGCGGCCTCGCGGAAGTGCTCGCGCGCTGCGCGCAACTGTTCCTGGCCGTCGCGCAGTTCGCCGAGCCCCTGGCAGAGGCGGTCGCGCGCGTCGCGGCTGGCCACGCTGGCGTAGGCCGTCGGGAAGTCGCGCCCCAGCATGGCGCCGGCCTCCTGCAACGCCTCCTGAAAGGCGTCCACGTCCGGCAGTTCGTGGGCGGCGCCGCGCTGCAGCAGCGAGCGGATGCCCGGGCTCAGCGTCGGCTCCACGCCGAAGTCCAGTTCGCGAATGTCCTTGTAGCGGCCGGCCACGTCGTTGAGCGTGCCGGGCTGGGGTCGCAGGCTTCCCTGGCGCGGCGAGAGCCCGGTGAAGATCGGGTAGAGGATGCCGACGCAGAGGTTGTGGATGTCCGTGCGGTAGTGTTGATCGGCATTCACCATGCTTTCCAGCTGGCGCGAGCTGTTGAAGTCGATCACCTGCAGGCGCGTCCCGTCCCAGTAGACGTGTTCCAGCTTGTGGTCCATGTAGACGACGCCCTGCTGGTGCGCCATGCGCAACATGCTGGCGAACTGCAGGGCCAGCGCGATGCCCTCCTCGCTCGGCAGACGCCGGCGCACGCCCGGCTGGTTGGGCTTCATCAGGTAGAGCAGATTGCGGGTGCGCGGCAGGTTGCGCAGGGCCAGGTAAGGACGCCAGCGCCTGCGCGAACGTTCCTCCAGCTGGCCGAAAAAGGCTTCCACGTTCAGGCCGTGCGCGATGACTTCGCCCACGTGCGGGTGGTCGCTGTCGCTGTCGATAAAGCCGCAGTCCAGCAGATCGACCGCCTGCGGACTCTCCGCCAGTTTCATGAGGATCTGCGCCTCGTTGCCGAAGGCGCGGTATTCCCAGCGCAACTCGCCGCCTGGCGCCAGGTGTTCAGTGCGCATCACCTTGAAGGCGATCGTTTCGCCGGTCAGGCGGTCCTCGGCATCCATGACGCGCGCGTAATGGCCCAGGGCGAAGGTGTCGTTGAAATTGCCGATGCGATAACGTGCCGCGAGGGATTCACTCATGCCATCAGTCTATCCGCTTTGGCGCATTCCTCACATGGTCATCCCTGACCAGGTTGCAATTTGCCGTCCGGTCGTACAATACGGGCTCCCGCTTCTCCTGTTCCTTCCCCGGCCAGCCCTGTGCCGGTTGCGAAATGGCCTTCCGGTCGTACAATACGAGTCCCTATTAAAAAGCCCGGCCACGATTCATGCCTGAAAAGGAACGCGACGGCGGCGACGCGCCCCGCCCCGACGGGGACTCACCCGCCGGCGGGCCGCGCCCGGAAGACGCGCTGCCAACCGAAGGGCCGGATGCGCCGAAGGACCCGCGCCCGGACGCCGGCGTGGAGGAACTGGCGGCGCTGGTCGAGGCTTTCGAAGGCGGCGACGACGCAGCGGCCAATACGCCCGCGCCCGCGCCCGAAGATTCAGTGCCGGACGCGCCGTCAACACTGCCGGAACTGCCGCAGCAGGACGAAGCGCCCGAGGCGGCGCTGGACGCCGAACTCGCCGCCCGTTTCCATGCCACCGAAATCGAGGTCCGCAGTCTGCGCCAGCGCAAACGCGACGGCCTGATCACGCAGGACCAGTTGCAGGCCGAATTGCGCCGCCTCATGATCGAGGTCGACGGCGTCTGGTGGATGCTGGGCGTCGAGACCGATACCTGGTATCGCCATGACGAGCGGGCCGGCGGCTGGGTCATCGCGCAGCCACCGGCGCGCAGCGGCGTCCTGGCCGGGCCGCCGGAGGGCATCAGCGAGACCCTCGCCGGGCCGGAAGAGACGCTCTCCGGCACGCTGCCTCCCGGCTTCATCCTGGAAGAGGACGAGTTGCCGCGCAGCGATACGCCGCTCTACGACGAAGGCGCCACCATCCCCGGCATGGCGGCCATTCACCAGGGCACCATGCGGCTCAGCGACGACGACGACCCAGGCGTCGCCGGCGCCACCCTGCCGGCGTCATTGCCGGGTGAGCGACTGGCGCCGCGTTCGCAGGTGCCGCCGCCGCGTCCATCCGCCATACCGGCGGCCCCACGCCATGCACTGTCGCGCTATCTGCTGCCTGGGGCCCTGCTGCTCGGCGCGGCCACCCTGCTGCTCGTCGCGCTGACGGCGCTGGTCGTCTTGCTGCGCTACAACAACATCGTCGGTCGTTACAGCGCGGCAATCGACGCCCTGGCCGCGCCCCAGGCCGGCTACCAGAACCTGCGCCTGCTGGACGCCGGCGGCGCGTTGCTGGCCGAACTGGACAGCGAGGAGGGCCGCCGCGAGCCGCGCCCGCTGGCCGAGATCTCCCCCTGGCTGATCGCGGCCGTCGTCGGCGCGCAGGAACCACACTTTTACGGCAGCTCCGATTTCAATCTGCCGCGTCTGGCCGGCGACCTCTTTGGCAGCGACCCCGGTGAGGCAGCGACCATCGCGCAGCACCTGGCGACGCTGATCATCGACAACGAGGGCGTCGGCGCGGCGGCCCAGGCGCGCCATCGCAACGTCGTCGCCGCCGAGCTCGCCCGTCGTTACGACCGCAACACGCTGCTCGAACGCTACCTGAACGAGGTGGAATTCGGGCCGCGCGTCTACGGCGCGCAGGCGGCCGCGAAGTTCTGGTTCGGCGTGAACGCCAGTGAGTTGCAGGCGGTGGATGCCGCGCTGCTGGCCGGCACCCTGGTCCACCCAGGCGTGACGCCCCTGGACACTGCCACGCGCGCTGCCGCCTTCGCCAACGCCGACAACCTGCTGCGTGAACTGGCCGGCATGCACTGCCTCAACCTGCAGCACCAGTCCGCGCATCCGGCTTTCGCCACACCCTTCTGCGCCCACCGCGAGCAGATTCTCGACGACCAGGGGGATTTCAGCCCGGCCATCAACCTGCAACGCGCCATGCTGGGTACCCGCAGCTTCGCCGCGCCGACCAGCGAGTCGCCCTGGCCGCACTTCACGGCCCAGGTCGTCGCCGGGTTGCGCGCGGACTACGGCGAGGCGGCCTTCCGCAGCGGCGCGACCGTGCACACGACGCTCGATCCGCTGCTGCAGCAGGCCGCCGCCGATGCCCTGCGCCATCAGCTGCAGACCAGCGGCATGGGCAGAAACGTGCAGACCGGCGCGGTCAGCGTGGTGGACCCCGTCAGCGGCGAACTGCTGGCGCTGGTCGGCGAGGGCGACCCGCAGGCCATCCCCGGCTTCCAGGCGCCGGACGCCGCCCTCATGCCCCTGCTCTACGCGGCTGCGCTGGAGGGAGTCGGCGACCGCAACGGCAACGGCCAGCTGGACCACGACGAGTACCTGACGGCGGCCAGCGTTCTCTGGGACGTGCCGGGCCAGGCGCCCAACCCCTTCTTTCCGCCGCTGCCGCACGCCAATCTGGCGCGCGGCCCGGTCTCCCTGCGCAGCGCGCTGGCCAACGCGCTCAATATCCCCGCCGCCGCCGTCTGGGACTTCGTCACCCGGGAACGCTTTCTCGAAACGGCCGCGCGCCTCGGCCTGAAGACCTTCCAGAGCGCCGCCGGCGCCGGCCTGGGCGCGGCGCCGGGTGAGACCGGCGTGCTGCTGCCGGAACTGATGCAGGCCTACAGCACGCTCGCCAATCACGGCCGCTACCAGCCAGTCAGCGCCATCCGCGCGGTGACGGCGGCCGACGGCAGCGAACTGCCGCGCCGGAACGAGCGCGAAAGCGCCGACGTGCTACAGCCCGGCGTGGCCCTGCTCATCAGCAACCTGATGGCCGAGGACAGCGCGCGCACAATCATCGGTGAGCGCGGCCCACTCACCCTGCCGGGGCTGGAGGGTGCCATCGCCGCCATCGCCAATACCACCCTGGGCGCGCGGGACCTGTGGGCCATGGGCTACAGCAACAACCTCGTCGTGGGCGTCTGGCTGGGCCGCCACGATGACCAGCCGACCGCCTCCAGCGGCCTGCTGGAGGCGGCGCCGGTCTTGCGCAGCGTCATGCAGACGGCGTTGCAGGGTCGGCCGCAACCAACCCGCTTCTCCGGGCCGCAGGCCGCGCTGGCGGTGGCGCCGGTCTGCGCGCTGAGCGGCGCCCTGCCGGATGCCGTCTGTCCCGGCGGCCAGTACAACGAGCTCTTCATACCGGGCTATCCGCCGCCGCCGCCAGAACTGGGCGTCATCGTCACGCGCAGGGTCGACAGCTGGAGCGGCCTGCTGGCCAATGAATTCTGCCCGGCCTTCCAGCGCGAGCAGATCTTCCTGCGGCTGCAGCCGGAAGACCCGCGGGTCACGGCCTGGCTGGGCTCGGCGCCCGGCCAGACCTTCCTGAACGCCAGTGGGCTGGTGCGTCTGCCAAGCGCCGGCATGCCGACCGCCAGCTGCGACGTATCCACGCAGCAACCGACGCTGGAGCTGCTCAACCCGCCGCACAACTCGGTCGTGCAGGGCAGCATCACGGTCAGCGGCACGGTGGCCGCACAAAACATGGAACGCTTCGAACTGGCCCTCTACACGACCGAAAATGCGCTGATCCAGCAACTGGGCAGCTGGGAGCAGCAACGCCCCGGCCAGGGCGAACCCCTGGTGGCGTGGAACACCGCCGTCGTGCCTGACGGCCAGTACCTCCTGCGCCTGACCGCCCACGCCATCGGCGGCGGTTACGCGCAGCGCGAGGCCTTCGTCGTCATCAGCAACGGCGCCGCTACCGGCGGCTGAACTCAGCAGCCGGCGAGGAAGCGCGCGCCCTGCAGCACGCCCAGTTGCGTGGCCTCGTCGGTGACGTTGAAGAAATGGTCTTCCAGTTCGACGGAGATCGCGCCCGCATAGCCATTGTCGCGCAAGGTGGTGCAGATCTCGATCCAGTCCGACAGGCCGTGGCCGGGAATCGTGTAGCGCCAGTGGAAGCTGCCAAAGGCGTAGGGCTGGGCGAAGGTGGCCTCCTGTTCGTGGCCGTAGCGGTACAGGTTCTCGGCCATGATCATGCAGTCCTTGCCGTGGACGTGCTTCACGCGCCCGACGAACTCGCGCAGGAAGCGCAGCGGGTCAACGCCCATGCGCAGCAGATGCGAGGGGTCATAGTTGACCGCCATGGCGTCTGAAGGCACCTCGCGGAACATGGCGCCGTAGGTCTCCGGCGTGCACACCACCGAGCCAGGCCCCGGCCAGCCCTCAATGACGATGTGCGAGCCGCATTCCTCAAGGGTTGGCACCAGTTCGCCGAAGCTTTCGACCGCGTAACCGAAGTTCTCGACGCGCGGCAACGAGGGGTCTTGCGGCAACACCACGATGAAGTAGTTCGTCGCCCCCAGCGGCGAGAGCTTGCGGATGGTCTCCGCGCAGAGCGCGACGGCCTCGCGGCGTTCGCCGGGGTCGGGCGAGACCAGCGGCTGAAAGACGGGGAAATCGACCGAGCCGATGCGGAAACCGGCCTCGTGCAGGGCCGCGGTGTCGTCGAGGTTGTAGGGCGCCAGGTCGATCACGTTGAGATCGTTGGCCCGGGCCCAGGCGATCATGCCCTCCAGGTCCCGTTCCCAGCCATTGCGGACGCGCCGCCAGCCGATGGGGAAATTGCCGGTGCGTGTGTTCATAACGCTTTCAGTCCCTCCTGCGCAGAAAAAAGAACGTCCCTCAGGGCCGCAGCATGGCGCGGGCTCAATCAAGGGCCTTGACGATGACGACGTAGTTTACCGGAGTCTCGCCGGCGTGGCCGCGCGCCCGGTTGCCGCCCAGCACCAGATCGCCGGGCTCAAAAACCCGACTGTATAGCTGCAGCGTGCGCGGGTAGCGCCATTCGTCGCGCAGTTCGACGTGATGCCGGTCGCGCTGCCAGGCGCGCAACCAGCGCGGCAGTTCCACCGCGCCGGCGTCGTAGCCGACGTAGAGGCGCGCGCGCCGTTTGAGGCAGAGGCGCAGGTAGTCGTCGTCGCGACAGTCGCGGTCGGCGGCGGCAAGGCGCAGGGCCGGCAGCCCGCTCAGTTCGGCCGGCATGCGGTCTATGGCGAAACTGTCCTCAAGGAAGGCGTCCTCGCCCGAACGTATGGCATAGCGCTCGCAGGCGGCGCCGCGGCCAGTTTCCACGTCGTCGAAAACCGGGTTGTCCGGCATTTCGTAGCGGATGGCGCAGGGCGGCCGCGGGCGTGCGGCCGAGTCGGCGATGACCGCCATGCCGCCCACCACCGAGACCAGGGGTTCCAGTTCGGTCAGACGCCCGGCGCCGAAGCGCTGCGCCAGCATGGCGACGAAGGCCGGCACCGCCGAGGAGCCGCCGGTGCGCAGCACGACGTCGACGTCCGCCGGCTGCAGCCCGGCCTCCGCCACTACCCGCTGCAGGCCCTCGTCCACGGCCTCCAGTTCGCGCGCGATCATGCGCTCGAAGCGCTCGCGGCTGATGTGCTCGCGGATGCGGATCGGCCCGTGCTCGAAGACGAGCGTCGTCTCCATCTCGTCCGACAGGCGGCGCTTGGCCCCCTCGATCTCGCGGAAAAGCTGGTAGCCGAGGTTGCGCGTGACCAGGAACTCCAGCGCCCGGAAGGGCCGGGGGTCGCCGCTGTCCTGCTGGAATTCGCGGATGAGCTCCATGTTGTGCGGCCGCGAAAGGTCCGACATGGTCTGCCAGCCGGTCAGCATCTCCAGCCAGTCCGCCGGGAAGAGACGGCCGCGACGGTCGCTCACGCCGCGACCGAAATGCCGCGTCAGCGAACGCATGATGGCGCGATCGAGGTCGTCGCCGCCCACCAGCACGCCGCGGCTGGCGAGAATCTCCGGCGGGCCCGCCCCGCCGAGACGCGCCACGGTGAGGTCCAGCGTGCCGCCGCCGAAGTCAAAGACCAGGCAGGTCTGACGCTGCGCGCTGCGCACGTGATGCAGCCAGGCGACGGCCAGCGGCTCGGTGGCGAAGCGGATATCGCGGAAGCCGGCCATCAGCGCCGCCGTGTAGAGAATTTCCTCGGCGCGGGCGTCGACGCGCGCGTCCGACGAGAAGCGCACCGGCCGTCCGATGACCACGTCCTCGCAGTCAGCGTCAAAGTGCTCCCGCGCGCAGTCGCGCAGGGCCGTCAGCAACAGACTAACCAGTTGATCAACGGTGTAGTAGCGTTCGAAAATGCGCGTGCCTTCATAGTCCGGGTTGCGCAGGATGGTCTTGACCGACTGCAGCAGGCGCCCGTGCGCGGCCACGTCCACCAGCGCGGCCAGCTCCTGGTCGTAACTGATGGCGTCGGCGTCGCGGCCGGCCACCACGATCTCGGCCGAGCCGATGACCTGGCGCCGCCAGCGCACGGGGCGGCCGGTGTCGTGCTCAAGGTAGGCGAAGGCGGCCTCGATGCCGACCGTGCTCTGTTGCTCGCGATCGACGTAGATCAGCGAGGGCAGGACGTGGGGGTTCTCGTTGTCCGGGTTAATGCGCAGCGCGCTGAGCCGCTCGCCGTCGTAAAAGGCGATGGCGGAATTGGTGGTGCCGAAGTCGATGCCGAGGCGCATGGATTTGTCCTGACTAAAGGCGGGCGAAACCTGAAGGCACTGTGTCTTGTTCTGTAGAGCCGGACAGTTCAGAGTAACTGGACAATCCGCGTGGGTTGGTTAGAATGAAAGTATGCGCTCGTCACAACAGGGCTATTGGAAGGACAGGCGCCATGCTTAACGGAAACGAGCGGGCGGAACTGCGCGACATCGCTCACCGGGCCCGGCAACTTTATCACAAAAAGCAGCTAAGTGAAGCGGACTTTCATGCGTTGGTCACCCACATCCTGGCGCTGGAAGTGAAAATCACACTGGACGAAGCCTTCACGCGCATCAACCAGGACGTCAACGACTGGCTGGAAGGCAACCCTGAGCACGCTACAGATCATCGCTACGTCGGAGCCAACTCTTGAATTCGGATCCAGGCCCGTCCGGCACAGAAGAAGGCGCGGCAAGTACCCCCGACGACAAAATAAAGGAACTGTTGGCAGGGATGGAGCCAGGGACACGCGAACTGGTTTCTTCATTCCTGGCGATTCAGCAACGTGTCGGACCGGCGCCTTCTTCCCTCCTCACGCAAATTAACCGGCAGCACATGGAGAAGTATCTTGATATTGTGCAACGGAGTGTGGACCAGTCTCACGAATATCGATTGGAAGCGCTGGAATTGCGCAAGGCTGAACAAGGTCTTCACAAGAACAACCGCCTTTACCATCTGTTGTATTTCCTCATCTCCGTGGTAGTCCTCTCCCTGGCTGTTGTTTATCTGCTCCCCAACCACCAGGATTTCCTGAACCAAATTCTCCAAATCCTTGTAGCTTTCGCCGGTGGCGTAGGCATTGGTCACACTCTAAAATCACGAAAGTAGTGGGAGAACCTCGTGTCGCGTGAATTTCGCAATCTGGTAGCCACCCTGTTGCTGACGATGGCCGCCTTGCTCGTCATCCGTGAGGTCATCGTCCACGAGGGCATCGTGAGCGAGTGGCCGCTGCCCCTGGCGCTGGCAATCATCGGACTGGTCCTCGCCGCCTGGCCGGAGCGCGCGGCGGCGCAGACCAGCCTCGTGCCCGTTGACGGCGCAGCCTCCATGCCGGTGGCGCTCGGCGATGACCTGACGCTGATCAAGGGCATCGGGCCGCAGCGGGCGCAGACCCTGGCGCAGGCGGGCTGCCCGCGCTTCAGCGACCTGGCGCGCCTGAGCGATTCGGAGTTGGCGCGTATGCTGGAGGACGTTGGCGCGGTACCGCCCTCCGCGGCGGCGCTGCGCTCCTGGATTCGGCAGGCGCAGATCGCCGACGGCGGCGACATGGCCTGGCTGCGTTCGTACCAGGCGACGCTGAACCCCGCCGGCGAGGAGCCCGAGTAGCCGTCAGTCGTCGCCCTGGCCGGGCTCGCAGAACTTGTAGAGGTTGCCGTCCACGTCCAGCACGGCGAATTCCAGACCCCAGGGCTGTCGCTGTAACGGGCCGTTGGGGTGGATGATGCCCTGCGCCCGATACTCCGCATACAGCGACTGAACGTCATCGACATACACGTAACAACTGGTGTTCTGCGCGATGTAAGCGTCCCGGCAGAGCCAGTAGTGCACGCTGATGTCATCGCGGCTGAAGATGGCGTAGTCGTCGTGCTGCGCGACGGTGGCGAAGCCCATTCGCTGCTCGCAAAAGCTGACCGTGCGCGCGATATCCAGCGACGCCAGCACGGCGGCGATCCTGTTCAGGCGGGATGTCATGGTCCGGTCGTCGTGGCGTGGCGCCGGGTTCAGGCCGGGGCGGCTTCCTCGCCCTCTTCTTCCAGGGCCTCAAGCGTCAAATGGCCGTCCCCGTCCACGTCGGCCAGCACGATGCCGGCCAGCGGGAAGCGGCCCGAGAGGATGCCGTCGGAGAGTACGTCCTCGACCTCGTTCTGAATCAGACGCCGCAGGGGCCGGGCGCCAAACTCGGGATCGTAGCCGTGGTCAGCCAGCCAGCTGCGCCCCTCGTCCGTGATTTCCAGCGTCATGGCGTGCTCCAGCAAGCGCTCGCGCACCTTGTCCAGCTCCAGTTCGACGATGTCGCGGATTTCGTTGCGCGTCAGGGACCGGAAGACCACGGTGGCGTCGACGCGGTTGAGGAACTCCGGGCGGAAGGCGCGGCGCAACTGCTCCATCACGTTGCGACGCATGTCTGCGTATTCTTCCTGCTCGGTGACGGCCTCGTCGCGCTGCAGGTCAAAGCCGAGGCTGGTGTTGCGCTTGATGGTGTCGGCGCCGACGTTGCTGGTCATGACGATGATGGCGTTGCGGAAGTTGACGTTGCGGCCGCGGGCGTCGCTCAGTTGCCCCTCTTCCATCACCTGCAGCAACATGTTGAAGGCCTCGGGGTGCGCCTTTTCGATCTCGTCGAAGACGACGATGCTGTAGGGGCGACGCCGGATGGCCTCGGTCAACTGACCGGCGTCCTCGTAGCCCACGTAGCCAGGCGGGGCGCCGACCAGGCGCGCCACCGAGTGCCGCTCCATGAACTCGGACATATCCAGCTGCACCAGGGCGTCCTCGCTGCCGAAAAGAAACTCGGCCAGGGCCTTGGTCAGTTCGGTCTTGCCGACGCCCGTCGGGCCGAGAAACATGAAGGAGCCAATCGGCCGCCGCGGGTCCTTCAGGCCGGCGCGGGCGCGACGCACCGCCTTGCTGATGGCGTCGATGGCCTCGTCCTGGCCGACGATGCGCTGGTGCAGGGCCTCTTCCATCTGCATCAGCCGCTCGCTCTCCTCGCCGGCGATGCGCATCACCGGGATGCCGGTCCACATGGACACCACCTCGGCGATGTCCTCGGCCGTCAACTGCGGCTGGTTGTTCTGCGCGTTCCAGTTGGCCTTGAGGCCGGCCAGGGCCTCCTGCAGGGTCTCGCCCTGCTGCCGCAGCTGCCGCAGTCGCTCGTCGCGCGCTTCATCGGGCCGGCCCTGCCCGTCCTCCGCCTCCACCTGCAGCAGCGCGATATCCTCGCGCACGCGGCGCAGTTCCTTTTCCATGTTGCGCACGCGGGCCGCCTCGGGGCTCTTGTACATGCGCAGGCGCGCGGCGGCCTCGTCGATCAGGTCGATGGCCTTGTCCGGCAGGAAGCGGTCCGGCACGTAGCGCGCCGACAAATGGGCGGCCTGCTCAATGGCGTCGTTGGTGATTTCCACGTTGTGGTGTTCCTGGTAGGGCACGCGAATCCCCTGCAGGATTTCGATGGTCTCCTCTATGCCCGGCTCGTCCACCTGAATCTGCTGGAAGCGCCGTTCGAGCGCGGCGTCGTTCTCAATGTGCTTGCGGTATTCGTCCATGGTGGTGGCGCCGATGCACTGCAGTTCGCCGCGCGAGAGGGCCGGCTTGAGGATGTTGGCGGCGTCAACGCTGCTGCCGGCCGAGCCGGCGCCCACCAGCATGTGCACCTCGTCGATGAAGAGGATGCTGTCGGAGGACTTGAGCTCCTCGATGACCCGCTTGAGCCGTTCCTCGAACTGGCCGCGGTACATGGTGCCCGCCACCAGCGAGCCGACGTCCAGTTGCAGCACCCGCTTGTTCAGCAGGGGGCGCGGCGTCTCGCCGCTGACGATGCGTTGCGCCAGGCCCTCGACGATGGCCGTCTTGCCCACGCCCGGCTCGCCTATCAGGGCCGGGTTGTTTTTGCGCCGCCGGCTGAGCACCTGAATCACGCGTTCGATCTCGATTTCGCGACCCACGACCGGGTCCAGCTTGCCGTCCTGGGCGGCGGCGGTGAGGTCCGTCGCCAACTGGTCGACCAGTTGCGTCTTGCCGCCCTCACGGCCGCGCGAGCGCCGTCCTTCCTGCGGCGCCTGCCGGGGTTGCAGGGGGCTTTCCTGCAGGACGCGACGGGTCTGGCGCCGCACTTCCTCGGGGCTGACGCCGAGGCGCTTAAGCACCTCGATGGCGACGCCCTCGGTCTGGCGCACCAGGCCCAGCAGCAAATGCTCGGTGCCAATGTAATGGTGTCCCAGGCGGCGCGCCTCGTCGACGGCCAGTTCCAGCACGCGCTTGGTGCCCGGCGAGAGATCGATCTGGGCGGCGCCGCTGCGGGAACTGGAACGGGTCAGCCGCTCGACCAGTTCCTCAATGCGCCGCTGTTCAAGGCCGAGGTCGCGCAGCACACGTCCGGCCACGCCCCCTTCCTCGCGCATAAGGCCCAGCAGCAGGTGCTCGGTGCCGATGGTGCTGTGACGGTAGCGTTCGGCTTCTTCCTGCGCCAGGCTGAGGACGCGTCGCGCGCGTTGGGTGAAGCGTTCCATTTTGTTGGGCACGTCAGTCTCCCTTCGCCGCTACCGTCCGCGTCAGCACGCCAGTCGCCGCAGTCCCTGCGCCCCGGCTTCAGGGCGCAATGGCGACATCCAGTATACCACTGCCGTCACAGGGGCAAGTCTGAATTCAGATTTGGACGGGTTTGTTAATCCCTGGCTCAGGCGAGCCAGTCCTGGTCGAGGTACTCGGCCGAGTTGACGGCCTTGAGGCTGAGGCCCAGCCGGCGGGCCGCCACGTCCATCTTGACCACGCGCAGGGTCAGGGTCTCGCCTTCCTTCACCACGTCGCGCGGATGCGTCACGCGCTGGTCGGAAAGCTCGGAAATGTGGATCAGGCCCTCGATCTCGGGCGCTTCCACCAGACGCGCGAAGGCGCCGAAATTGGTCAGCTTGGTGACCAGGCCCTGCACCAGCTGGCCGACCTTGTAGTCGATGGCCACCGTGTCCCAGGGGTCCGCCGCCTGGCGGCGGATGCTGAGACCGATACGCTTGCGCTGCGGGTCCACGCTGATGACCTCGACACGCACCTCTTCGCCGATCTTCAGCGCGTCGCGCGGGTGCGTGACGTGCTGCCAGGAGATCTCGGTCAGGTGCACGAGGCCCTCGGCCCCGCCGACGTCTACGAAAGCGCCGAAATCCACCAGGCTGACGACGCGTCCCTCGCGTACCTCGCCCACGCGCAATTCGCTGATCAGTCTTTCCTTGCGCGCCTCACGCTGTTCGCGCGCGGCAGCCCGCTCGGAGAGGATCAGCCGGTTGCGGCTGCGGTCGACCTCGATGACCTTGACGGCGATCGGCTGGTTGACCATGCCGCCCCAGCGCTCCTCCGGCGTCGAGCCACTGGCGCTGCGGCGGGCGTTGCTGATCTGGCTCTGCGGCACAAAGCCGCGCACGCGCCCGAAGCGCACGATCAGACCGCCCTTGTTGTAGCCGGCGATCAGGCTCTCAAAGACTTCCTGGCTCTTGTGACAGGCTTCCGCCTTGCGCCAGTCCATCTCCTCCTGGGCATGCGTCACCGACAGGCGGATGTTGCCCTGGTGATCGTGGGGGTTGATGACGTAGACCGGGATGACGGCGCCGGGCTGCAACTGCTCGATCTGCTCGCGCGGCATGCGCTCCAGTTCGCGGCCGGGGATGACGCCTTCATGGCCCTCGCCCAGGCCCATACGCACCTCGGTCGGCGAGGTGGTCAACACCGTGCCATCGATCACCTGGCCGCGCTGAAAGGGCGTGGCCGGCGGCTCGGCTGCAGGTTCCGCTGCCGGGGCAGCCTCAGGCACTTCAGCCTCGGCGGCGGGCGCCGTTGCTGCGACAGTTTCCTGCCCGTCAGCGACAGCCTGCTGAACTTCAGCGACGGCTTCCGCCGCCGGGGCCGGCGGCGCTTCTGCTGCGTTGCCCGAGGCGTCTGCGGCTGTCGTCACTGCGTTGTCCGCCCCGGTGGCGTCGTCGTTAACGGGCGGGCTTGCCGCTGCCGCGGACGGCGCCTCTTCGGCTTCCGGCCGGGCCTGCGGCTCTGCCTCAACCCCTGCTGCTGTGGATTCCATTCCCACCCTGCCAGACCAACTGCTGTGTATCGCGCGCCAGTATACCTGAATAGAGAATTAATCACAAACACAAGTGTTACAGGGAGTGTCTGGTTTACTGGATACAGAAACTGGATGCGGTGAGCGTCACATCGTGCGGTTATTTGCGTCGCTACAGTAGGGGTAGCGAGGGCGCAAGCCCGAAGCACACCAGAGGTGCCATTTCGTGCGCCAACGGCGCCATTTAGCAAGGGCGCAAGCCCGCAGCATCCCTGGAAAGGGGTAGCGAGGGCGCAAGCCCGAAGCATCCCTGGAAAGGGGTAGCAAGGGCGCAAGCCCGAAGCACACCAGAGGTGCCATTTCGTGTCCCGTAGGGGCGATTTACCAAATCGCCCGCCCTGGCTCTAAAACAATTTCTGAAATCCACCAAACACGCCACGCCCGATTATGTCCGTCTTGTCCCGGTACCGGCGCCGCGCTAGAGTCAACGCCATGGTGAGGAGAGTGTGGTGAAGACCTCCTGTTTTTCGCTCTACCGGGGGGCGGGCCGGATTTCGATAGCTGTTGGCCGGCCGCGCAATATCAGACGGGCCGACTACAAGGTGTATCCGGCGCTGGCACCCGAGTGGAGTTGGCTGGGGCTGACCCATGAAGAGTATCTGCCCCTCTATCGCGAGCGCCTGGCCGGTCTGGACGCGCAACGCGTATGGGACGAGCTGCACGCGCTGGTGCCCGGTGAGGAGCCGGTGCTGCTGTGCTTCGAAGAGCCGCCGTTGACGGCGGACCACTGGTGCCACCGACAGTTCGTGACGCAGTGGTTCCGTGAGGAACTCGGAGCGGAAGTGACCGAGCTTGAGGCAGGGTTGAGCCGCCAACCGTCTCCCCCAAACCCTGACCCGCAAGGGGATGCGGCCATGTCAGGGGAACGGCTGATTGACCACAGGGACTATGTTGATCCCCGTTCCCGATCGCTGGGCCAGCCAGTTTCACTGGAAGAATTACAGGAACATTGTGAGCGCCACTACGGGGCGCTGGAGGCTCTGTGGCAGGCACAGCGCAAGGGCGATCAGCAGGCGGCCGACGAGGCCGGTATTGAAGTCGCTCTGGCACGCGTACAGGTGCTCGCCGGTTGGCAGCGCATGAGCGATTACGAGCGTGCGCTGGCCACCCGGCGCCGACTGGTTCCCCCTTCGATTATCAGCGACACGTAAGCCAAGGAGATAAAAATGGCAGTTCGCAAGGCAGACGCAACCTGGAACGGCAGCCTGGGCGATGGCAGCGGGGTCATGAACATGGCCAGCGGCGCCTACTCGGGCGCCTATTCGGTCGGCTCGCGCTTCGGCGAGGATGCCGGCACCAACCCCGAGGAACTCATCGCCGCCGCGCACGCGGGCTGCTACTCGATGGCCCTCAGCGCCGGCCTGGGCCGCGCCGGCTTCGAGCCGACGCGCGTCAGCACCAGCGCCAGCGTGCATATCAACAGCGTGCCGGGCGGCTTCGCCATCGACAAGATTGAGCTGGAGTGCGAGGCCGTCGTGCCCGGCATCGACGAGGCGCAGTTCCAGGAGCTGGCCAACGCCACCAAAACCGGCTGCCCGGTCTCGGCGGCGCTGGCCTCCGTGGATGAAATTACGCTCGTCGCCCGGCTGGTGGAGGCCTGAGGCGGCCGCAAGGCGCAACTGACGGGGCGCTTCCACCGCGGAGCGTCCCTTCAACCGGTCCACGCCGGATGTCGCACACGCTCGCCATCGATATCGGCACCTCGTCGCTGCGCGCCATGCTCTTCGACGCGCAGGGCGCTGCCGTACCCGGCATCTTCGCGCGCAAGGCCCTTGACGCGGCCACGACGGCGGACGGCGGCGTCACCCTCGACCCGGAAGAACTGACGCGACTCTGTTTCACCTGCATCGATGAAGTCCTGCAACAGGCGGGGCGGCGCCGCATCGCGCGCGTGGCGCCGGCCATGCTCGTCGCCAACCTGCTTGGCATCGATGAGCGGGGTCAGCCGGTCACGCCGCTCTATACCTGGGCCGATACGCGCGGCGCCGACCTGGCCGACCGCCTGGACGCGACCGGCTACACGCGCCGCAGCGGTTGCCGCCTGCACACCAGCTACTGGCCGTTGCGCATCCTCTGGCTGCAGCAGGAGCAGCCGCGGCGCTTCCGGCGCGTCCGCCACTGGCTGTCGCTGGGCGAGTACCTGCTCTTGCGCCTGTTCAAGGCGCGCCGCATCAGCACCAGCGTCGCCTCCTGGAGCGGCTTGCTCGACCGCCATCTCCTGAAATGGGACGAGCCCATGCTGGAACAACTGCCACTCGAAAGAACGCAGCTGTCGACCATCAGCGACGAACCCCTGCAGGGGCTGGCGGGGGAATGGGCCCGACGCTGGCCCGCGCTGAAGGATGCGTTGTGGTTCCCGGCCATCGGCGACGGCGTGGCCGCCAACCTCGGCGCCGGCTGTTCGCAGCCGGACCACGTGGCGCTCAGCCTCGGCACCAGCGGTGCCATGCGCGTCGTCGTGCCGGGCACGCCGGAGCAGACGCCGGAAGGCCTGTTCGTCTACCGCGTCGATGCCGGGCGCTCGCTGGTGGGCGGCGCGCTCAGCAACGCCGGCAACCTTTACGCCTGGCTACGCCGCGTGCTGGCGGAGGTGGATGAGAATGCCCTTTCCGCCATGGCGCCGGACAGCCACGGCCTGACCGTGCTGCCCTTCCTCGCCGGCGAGCGCGCCCCCGGCTGGCGCGATGAGGCGCGCGCGGTCTTCATGGGCATGACCTTCGATACCGCGCAGGAGCATTTGCTGCGCGCGGGGCTGGAAGCGGTCGCCTGCCGCTTCGCGCAGATCCTGCGGCGCCTGCGTCCCCTGCTGCCGCCGGACGCGCGCTTCATCGCCACCGGCGCCGCCCTGCGCCATTCGCCGCTGTGGCTGCAAATCATGGCCGACGTCCTGGGCGCGCCCGTGTATTCTTGTGTGGAAAGGGAAGCGACCCTCCGCGGCGCCGCCCTGCTGGCCATGCAGCGGGATATTGAGCCGGCAATTGGCCCAGGCTGCCGGCCACGGGCGGAGTATCATGGAACGTATCGGGAAGCCATCGCGCGCCAGCAGGACCTTTATGACAAATTGCTCAACTGATCAGTCGCCGCGCCAGGGCATGCCCTGGCCAGAAAACCGGGAGATTGTTTATGAAAGCCGCCGTCAGCTATGACGTAAACCAGCCCATGGTCATTGAGGAGGTCTCGCTCGACCCGCCGCAGCAGGGCGAGGTGAAGGTGCGGGTCGCCGCCTGTGCCATCTGCCATTCGGACGTGCACTACCTGCGCGGCGAATGGGATTATCAGCGCCCCTTCATCGCCGGTCACGAGACCGCCGGCGTGGTCGTCGAGACCGGTCCGGGCGTGACCCTGGTCGAAAGCGGCGATCGCGTCGTGGTGTCGCTGTTGCGCTCCTGCGGCCGCTGCGACTTCTGCCTTTCCGGCGACCCCAACCACTGCTCGGCAACGTGGCCGCTGGATAGCGAAAGCCGCATCCGCAACGCCGCCGGCCAGGCGATCAAACACGGCGTGCGCGTCGCCGGCTTCGCGGAGTACGCCATCGTTGATCAGTCGCAACTGGCCAGGGTGCCGGAGTCGATGAGCCTGGAGGCCGCCTCGCTGCTGGCCTGCGGCGTCATCACCGGTTTCGGCGCGGTGGTCAACACGGCGCAGGTCGAGACCGGCAGCGTGGTCGTCGTCATCGGCACCGGCGGCGTGGGCCTGAACAGCGTGCAGGGCGCCGCCCTCTCCGGCGCCAGCCGACTGATCGCGGTTGACCTGCTGCCCAACAAGCTGGCGGCGGCGCGGCAGTTCGGCGCCACCGACCTGGTCAACGCCGGCGAGGTCGATCCCGTGGCGGCCGTGAAGGCGTTGACTGACGGGCGCATGGCCGACTACGTCTTCGTCACCGTCGGCAGCGAACGGGCCGTCACCCAGGCGCTGGCGATGGTGCGCCGGGCCGGCACGGTGGTGCTGGTGGGCATGCCGCCGGAGAACCTGAACGTCTCCCTGTCCGTGCGCGACCTCGCTTTCCGGGGCCTGCGCGTGCTGGGCAGTTTCATGGGCTCCACGCGCCTGCAAATCGACATTGCGCGCCTGATCGCGCACTACGAGCACGGCAACCTGCAGCTCGATGAACTGATCACGAAGACCTGGCCGCTGGAGCAAATCAACGAGGCTGTCGAATCGATGGAGCGCGGCGAGGCGCTGCGCAACGTGATCGTCTTCGAAACCGACGCCGCCTGAAGCTTAAGCCGCCAGTGCGCGCCCGCAGCCTGCAGTTGCTTGCGCTGGTCCTGTTGCTGCAGGGCCTGCCCGTCTCGTCACAGGCAGATGCCCCCTGCGGCATTGTCGATGCCATCGGCTACCCCGTGGACGGGCTGGTGCCGGGCTACGATGACTTTGGTCGCTACCGCCGGCGCTTCGGCGGCAACCACGTCGGCATCGACCTGGCCTTTGACCGCCGGGGCGAAGCGGTGCGCGCCGCCATGCGCGGCGTGGTCACCTGGTCGGACGTCGCCGGCTGGGATACGGAAAAGGGCGTGGTCATCGTCGCCCATACCATGCCGGACGGCGAGCGGGTCTACACGCTCTACGGCCACCTGGAAGAAAGTGACGGGTTGCGCTTCCCGGCCGTCGGCGCGTGCGTCACGCCGGATACGGCGCTCGGCGTCGTCGGCTGGCCATCGCTGGGACGACCGCATCTGCATTACGAAATCCGCCGTATCCTGCCGGACGAGGGCGGCCCGGGCTACATTGATGGCGACCCCCTGGCGAGCGGCTGGTATCACCCGCTCGCCTTCACCTCGCTGTGGCAGTTGCGGCTGACGCCGGGCCACCTGGCCTCAACGGACTTTCCCGCCGTCCCCACCAGCGCGCTGCTGTCAGGCCCCCCGGGCGCCTACGCCCTGGCCAGCGGGGAACTCGTCGCCGGCGCATCGCTGCTGCAGGGTGACGCCCGCTGGCAGGTGGAGACCGGTAGCAACGTAGCGGGTCTGGCTGCCCTGCCCGACAACCGCATCGTGGCGCTCACGCAAGACGGTCAGGTCATGGTTCTGGCGCAGGGACGCTACGAGGCCCTGTGGCAGCTCTCCGATCCTGCCAGTCACATGCTGGCGCTGGGGGAGACCGTCGTCCTCGCCGGCGACGACGGCGCGTTGCAGGCTTACCGCGCCACCGGGGAACGCCTGTGGCAACTGCCCTCCAACCCCGGTACGTCCCGCCGCTTTTCCATCAACAGCGATGGCGAGGCGCTGGCAATCGGCCTGCGTGAGGCGTCGGGCGACGTCTTGTGGCGTGTGGTCGGCGCCGATGGCGTTCTGCGTTACCAGGCCCGTCTCGCGCAGGGTTCCCTGCTGACGCCCGCCGGCGCCGGCGCCTGGCTGGGACTCGACGGCCGGCGCCTGTTCCGCCTCGTCGGCGACCGGACGCAGGAACTGGCGTCGCTTGACAGTCGTCCGAACAGCGCCGCCGCCCTGACCATGGACATCCACGGCAACAGCTACGTCTACCCGGGTGTCGGGAGCCTGCTTTCGCTGGACGCGCAGGGGAGCCTGCGCTGGCGGGTGGACTGGCCCGGGGCGCGCTCGGCCACGCCGCCCCTGCTGGCTACCGGCAGCGGCTGCCTGCTGCATGCCCTGGATGCGCGCGGCGCCCTGCTGCTGATCGACAGCGCCGACGGCACCTTGCTGCGGCGCGTCGACCTCTATGCCAGCGGCAATCCGGCCAGTCGCGCGGGCGCGCGTCTCTTGCAGGTCGACGTGGACGAACGCATCCACGTCAGCAGCGGTTTCCTGTCGCTGGCCCTGCTGGATGGCTGGCTGCTCGGTGGCGAAACGATGCAGGACTGTCTGCTGGGCTGACGCGCAGCCGTGCTATACTTTAACAACAGGCAAGGGAGACCCGGACGATGGCCGTCAGGGACCTGACGCTGCTCACGGCAGCCGACTTCGACAACTTCATTGCAGACCACATGGGCGACGAAATCTTCGAATTCGTCGACGGAAAGGTGGTGCAGGTGCCGAGCAACCCCTGGGTAAGCAGCATTGCCGGAATCATTTTTTCCATGATCTGGATATATCTCAGGCAGACCGATTCCCCAGGCAATCTGACCACGGCTGACGGCGGTTTTATGGTCAACGGCCAGCGTTTCGCGCCGGACGTGGCATATCTGCGGCCGGACAAACGCTTCGTCGACCGCGGTTACAACCCCGACCCACCTGACCTCGCCGTCGAGGTCGTCTCGGACGAAAGCAACCGCAGCGAACTCAGGGACCTGGCGGCCAAGTTGCCCCATTATCGCGCCGCGGGAGTCACCGTCTGGGTCGTGCTGCCGCGGGCGCAACGCGCCGAAATCCACGAGCCCGACAGTGACCCGGCCCAGCCCCCCCTCACGCTGGGTCCCGGGGACTCCCTGGCAGCGCCGGCCCTGTTGCCCGGCTTCTCACTGCCCCTGCGCGAACTCTTCAGCGAGTAAGGAGACCCGGACGATGGCCGTCAGGGACCGGCCGCTGCTCACGGCAGCCGACTTCGACAACTTCATCGC